>CAOMRW010000017.1 GCA_948485625.1 uncultured Clostridia bacterium
AATTATTATGTAGTAATAAATGAAGAATATTATAAAATGACATTAACAGAAAATGGTGTAAAAGTAGATAGGACACCAAGTGAGATGGATAAAACAACAATACCAGAAATATTAAAAGCAGAATCAAATAATGCAAATGTAACAGTAGAAAGCATAAATGGAAGTGCAATAACATTGAAATGTGGAACAACAGTAGGGACATCAACAATAACAGTAACGTATGGAAGCCATACAGCAACATGTGAAGTAAAAATATTAATAAGACCAACAGAAGTAAGTGAAGAGGCAGATGGAGTAACATTCTCAACAGATTATGGAAAAATAGATGTAATATGGCTAAAAGGAAATACAAAAGAAATAGTAAGTAATCCAAATGCACCAATATTAACATCAGGTGGAGAATCAATGACACCAGTAAAATGGGATGCTTCAAATAATATAGTAGCAACAACAAACACAGATACAAATTGGTATAATTATGGAGAAAATAAATGGGCAAATGCAAGAACAGCAAATGAAAGTTATTTTGTATGGATACCAAGATATGCATATAGAATAACGTATTATGAAAATGAAACAAGTACAACACCAACAGGGTATTATGATGGATATGGACAATGGAAAGCAGAAGATGCATCAGTAAGATTAAAGCTAGATGATGGAGTAGATACAGTAGATTATAATGGAGAAAAATATATAGTACATCCTGCATTTGATAATAATGTAGAAATGGGAGGATGGAGTGAGAAATTATCAGGATTTTGGTTTGCAAAATTTGAAATGAGTGAAACATCAGACGGAAAATTACAGAGTATTTATGGAGTAGAGAGCGTAAGAGGCCAAACAATAGGAACACAATATACAAATGCAAGAACAGCAACATATGGATATAATGGAACAATAGATACATTTGATAATAGAAAAAGCTATATGAATAGTCATATGGTAAAAAATAGTGAATGGGGAGCAGTCGCATATTTGACACATAGTAAATATGGTAGAAATGGACAAGAAGTAACAATAAATAATGTAGGATTTGGTACAGGAGGAGCATTTGGAGAAGTATATAAGACAAATACAAATCAAAGTACAACAGGAAATGTGTATGGAGTATATGATATGTCAGGAGGCTCATGGGAGCATGTTGCAGTATATAATAGTATAGATAGTGCTAATGTGTATTCAAAAGTAGGATGGACAGAAGCAACAGGATTAACAATAGAATCAAGTAGTACAAAATATGCAACAAAATACAAAAATGAAACAATAACAAATGTAGGAAATAAAACAGTATATGAAGCAGGAAAGACAGGAGATGCAATAAAGGAAGTAAACACAGGAGGAATATATATTAAAGAAGGAACAGGAAAATATTGTCCTAATTGGTTTTCAGATAATCTTGCTTTTGCTTTTTCTAGTATTCCTTTATCTTCACGTGGTGGGTATTACTTGGATGCTCATGAGGCTGGCATATTTTTTACTGGTAATACTTATGGATTGGCTGATAGAAATGTAAGTTTTCGTGTAGCATTGTGTTCCAATAATTAAAGTACTAAATTAATTATTGGAGTAGATTAAAAAATTATGTGAATTAACTTTGAGAAAAGTAGAATAGTGTGTGAATTTTTATAGAAGTAATATAGTAAATATAAAACTATATTGCTTTTTATTAAATTTTCAAAATATATTAATTACGTATATTATTGTCAATATACATTTAAAATAATGAATAAATTTGGATAAAAATTGAAAATAGATAATAAGTTTTATAAAAAACATTGAAAAAAGCAAATAAATAATGTATTATAATTAGCAGAGATAGAGGTGGATTATGAAATCAAACTATTTTAAATATTTTTTTATATTATTTGCTATTGGAATAATGATATTTGCAGTAATAAAGATGAAAAATGATGAGCAAAAAAAAGATGAACAACCATATGTAGCAAAAGAAGAAATAGTACAGGAAATAACTGAATTAAAATTAGGTGTAGCTTCATTTGATAGCATAAATCCAATATTAAGTAAAAATAAAAATGTTCAAGATATAACAAAAATAATTTTTGAACCATTAATGACATTATCGTCAAATTATAAATTAGAATATTGTTTAGCAAAGGAGTGGGCTAAACAAAATGATACTGTATATTTAATTAAGTTAAGAGATGATAAAAGATGGTCAGATGGTGAAATGTTTACTGCAGAAGATGTAAGATTTACAATTGATAGATTGAAGGAGTCTGATTCAATATATTCTTCAAATGTACAACATATAGTTACTGTTGAAACTATTGATGATACTACAGTAAGAATTGTTTTAAATCAGGAAGTTCCATTTTTTGAGTATAATTTAACATTTCCTATATTATCAAGTAAATATTATAGTGATAAACAATTTGTTCCAGATATTGTACCAGTAGGGACTGGAATGTATAAAGTTAATGAGGTACAAGAGTCATCATTGATTTTAAGTAAAAATGAATATTATGCAGAAACAGATAATTTAAAACTTGATAAAGTGATAATAACAATATATTCTAGTGTGGGAGAATTATATAATTCATTTAAAATTGGAAATATTGATTTTATAAGTACTCAAAATAGTAATTTAAAAGAATATATAGGAACAATTGGCTATCTTTCAAAAGAAATGAAAGGTAGAGAACATGATTTTATTGCTTTTAATACGCAAAATCAGATATTATCACAAGTAAATGTAAGAAAAGCAATAGGATATTCAATTGATAAAGCTAATATTGTTTCAAGTGTTTATGGAGATAATTATTATATATCAAGTTTTCCATTGGATTATGGGAATTGGATATATGAAGAACAGGATGTAAGTTCTGGATATAATATAGAACAGGCAAAACAATTATTAGTAGACAGTGGATGGAATTATAAAAACAAATATTGGCAAAAGATAGAAAATTATAAAACACAAAGAATATATATAAATTTTGTTGTTAAAGCAAGTGATGTGAGTAGAGTTAGTGTTGCTGAAAATATAAAAGCTCAGCTAGAAAATCAGGGATTTAGGATAAATTTAATTAAGGCTTCAGATGTACAATACCAAGCTTATTTGGCTAATAAAAATTATGATATGATTTTGTGTAGTATGAATTTATCTATAAGTCCAGATTTATCAACTTTTTTTGGTCCTGGTAATTTAGCTAATTTTTCAAATGATGAAGTTAATAGCATAATGAGTGAAGTTAAGAATTTGAAAGATGATGATAAGTTAAAATATGATTATAAAAGATTAGGTGAGATTTATAAAAGTGAAATGCCATATTTGAGTTTATATAATAGTAAGTATACAGTTGCTTATAATATGAATTTAGCTGGTACATTAGAGCCTAATTGGTTTTATCAATTTTATAATATTAAGGATTGGCATAAGTAAAATAGGGGGGTTAGACCTCTTCAATTGTATTCCTTAAAAATAATTTTATCAATAAATATACTATCTTAACAATTTTAAAATTTTGTGTATCATATTTGAGCATGGTATAATTAGGAAAATGAATATTTAAGAAACTTAAAAGTAAGAAAATAAAAATAAAAAATAAAAAAAAGTGTTGACAAAAACAAATGTTTAATGATATAAAATAGATATCAAACAAAAGTTCAAATTAAGGAGGAAAAAATAATGGCAGAAAATACAGAAAGAAAAAAAGCTTTAGAAGCAGCAATGAGTCAAATAGAAAAACAATTTGGTAAAGGTTCAGTAATGAAACTTGGTGAGTTTAAAGCAATGGAAATAGAAGCAATTCCAACAGGAGCATTAAGTTTAGATATGGCTTTAGGTATAGGTGGTGTTCCTAGAGGAAGAATAATAGAGGTATTTGGACCAGAATCTTCTGGTAAAACAACTCTTGCTTTGCATATTGTTGCAGAAGCACAGAAAATGGGAGGAGAGGCTGCTTTTATAGATGCAGAACATGCTTTAGACCCAGTGTATGCAAAAAAATTAGGAGTAGATATTGATAATTTAATTGTTTCACAACCAGATACAGGAGAGCAAGCACTAGAAATAACAGAAAGCTTAGTAAGAAGTGGAGCTTTAGATGTTATAGTAGTGGATTCAGTTGCTGCATTAGTACCAAAAGCAGAAATAGATGGTGATATGGGAGATTCTCATATGGGACTTCAAGCAAGATTAATGTCTCAAGCTTTAAGAAAACTTGCAGGAGCTATAAATAAAACAAAAACAGTAATAATATTTATAAATCAATTAAGAGAAAAAATTGGTGTAATGTTTGGAAATCCAGAAACAACAACAGGAGGAAGAGCTTTAAAATTTTATGCTTCAGTAAGACTTGATATAAGAAAAATAGAAAATATTAAGCAAGATGGTGAAGTAAAAGGTAATAGAGCAAGAGTGAAAGTTATAAAAAATAAAGTTGCTCCACCTTTTAGAGAGGCTGAATTTGATATTGTATATGGTGAAGGTATTTCAAAAGCTGGAAATATTTTAGATATGGCAGTTAATATGGATATTATTGAAAAGAGTGGTTCTTGGTTTAGTTATAATGGTGATAGAATTGGACAAGGTAGAGAAAATGTTAAAAAATATTTAAAAGATAATCCAGATATTTTAGCAGATGTTGAAGAAAAAGTAAGAGCAAATTTTGCTAAAGCATTTCAAGATAGCTTAGGCGAAGAGTTACCTGAAATAGATGAAGATGAAGAATTAGACTAATAAATATAATTTTATTATAAAGAATTATAAAAATACTTGAAAAGCATAGGAGATTATGTTAAAATACAAACATAATTTATCTATGCTTTTCATATTTAATAAATTTAAATTAAAGATTGTATAGATTAATATAATGATAATTTTATTCAAATAATTTGTTTCTTTATATTTCAATATGCATAAATAATGCTTTTATTTCAAAAAAATTAAATCTTAAATTAAAAGAGGTGATATAAAATGACAAACGAAGAATTGTATAAAAAAATAGAAAGTAAGTTTGAAAATATAGATAATAGATTTGATAGTTTAGAAAATAAATTTGATAATTTAGAAAATAGATTTGGAGATATGAAAAATAGTTTTGAAAATAAATTTGAAGAAATAGATAATAAAATAGGTGAAGTAAATACAAATGTCAAAAAAATAAACGAAAAATTAGATATGGTTACAAATTCAAATATAGCACAAATATTGACAAATCAAATGAGATTTCAAAATGAAATAAATGGAAAAATAAGATATGATGAATTAGAACATAAAAAGTTTGATTGTAGAATATCAGAATTAGAATTGCAAAAGAATTACATAATGTAAAGTGAATTTCAATTAATATGAATGCATAGATAAATTATTAATATAATAAGGAAGTAATAGATGTATACAATAGAAGAATTTGATAAACAAAAAACAAAAATATTAAAATATATACTATATAAAAAAAGAAGCGAAAATGAAGTAAGAACTAAATTTTTAGGAACATTGGATGAAAATTTATTAGAGGATATAATAGAGTATTTAAAACAGGCCAAATATATAGATGATAATGAATATATAAGAAAAACAGTAAATAATTTTATTGCTTTAAAAAATTTATCAATAAAAGAATTAAAATATAAGCTTTTTGCAAAAGGCTTAAATAGAAATGATATAGAAGATTATATATATGAAAATGATGAAGATTTAGAAGATTATGAAAGAAAATCAATTTCAAATATAATATATAAAAAAGCTAACTCTATGGAAGAAGAAGAAATAAAACAATACTTATTAAAAAAAGGATATAAAATTGAAAATATTAATAGAGTTATTGAAGAAAACAATTATTAGTAATTATTATTAAATTGTAAATAATAATACAAGTGTAAGGAGTAATAAATGTCAATATTAACATTAGAAACAAAGAAATATTCAATTAAAATAGACAATTTTGAAGGACCATTAGATTTATTATGTTATTTAATAGATAAAAACAAAATGAATATATATGATGTGAATTTAAGCAATATAACAGAGCAGTATATAGAATATTTAGACGCAATGGAAGAAATGAATTTAGAAATTGCCAGTGAATTTATAGTAATGGCATCAACATTATTATATTTAAAATCTAAAAACTTATTACCAAAGCAAGAAGAGGAAGAAGAAGAAATAACAGAAGAAGAGTTAATAAGAAGAATAATTGAGTATAAGAAATTTAAAGAAATAAGTAAGCTATTAAAAGAAAATTATAAAATATATTCAAATAGATTTTATAAAGGGCAAGAAAATATAGAACTTCCAAAGCAAAAGTTAGAAAAAGACTATGAACCAGAAAAAATACCAGAAATATATAGATTATTAGTAGAACGAAATAGTGTAAAAATAAATCAAAATGCAAAAAATATTGAAAAAATAGCATTAATAGACAAATATACAGTTGCTGAAAAGGTTAAAGAGATGTATAAGATATTGGTAAAACATAAAAAGTTTGTGTTTAACAAAATATTTGCAATTAATAAGAATGAAAAACAGGAAGTTGTAACAGCATTTAGTGGACTACTTGAAATGTCAAGAAGAAGTAAAATTGAGACTAGCCAAGAGGAAATATTTGGAGATATAATAGTAGAAAAGAAAAAAACGAAAGAAGTGTCTTAATAAAATTTATAAAAATGAGTTTAGATTGGAGAAAAAAGGAAAAACTAATAATATTACTAAAAAGAAGGTGATATATTGGTTTTTCTTTTTATTTTTTTAATGATTATTTTAATGGTATTAACTATAAGAATCAAATTTGAGCTTACAAATTTTATTTTTAATTCAGAAAATAAGAATCATTTTAATAGAGATTATGAAATGAAAGTTATATTATATGTTTTTTATAAGATACCAATATTAAAAACAAAGATAAATAATAATAAAATAAAAAAAATTACAAATAATGATAAAGTAAAACAAAGTATAAAAAAACAAGAGATAAGAATTATGGAAAATAGGAAAGATTTTGATAAAGAAATTGTAAAAGGATTAAAAAGTATTAAAATAGAAGTAGAAGAGATGAAACTTAATGTTTTTATAGGTACTGAAAATGCATCACTTACAGCTTTTATTATACCAGTTATAAGTACTATTTTAGCTATGGTATTAAGTAGATGTATAGTGAAGCATAATGAAAAACAAATATTTTCAATAACACCAGTATATATAAACCAAAATCTAATAAATATAGAATTTTCAGGTATATTTCAAATAAAAATGATACATATTATAAATACAATATGTATACTAAATAAAAAAAGGAAAGGTGATAAAAATGAGCGAACATCCAATAGAGGGGCTTATGACTACGGCTATGAATAGTATAAAAGATATGATAGATGTAAATACTATAATTGGAGAGCCAATTGAAACCTCAAATAATATAGTTATAATTCCAATATCAAAAGTATCATTTGGATTTGCAGCAGGTGGAAGCGAATTTAAAGGAGAGACTATAGACGAATATAAAAAAGTAGAAAAAGAAGAACAAATACAATATAGATTACCATTTGGAGGAGGGTCTGGTGCAGGAGTTACTATAAATCCAATAGCATTTTTAGTAATTCAATCAAATAATGTAAAGTTAATGCCAGTGAATCATTCATCTAGTATAGATAAATTGTTAGATTATATGCCAGATTTAATAGAAAGAACTAATAATATGATGAATAGAATTGTAAGTAATAAAAAAGAGGAAACTGAAAAAATTTTAAAAGAGATGCAAAAAAGAAACAGTAACGAAAGTAGTAAAAAAGTTCCTAAAGAAATGAAAGAGACTAGAAATGAAGTTAACTATAAAAAAGAGCAAGCACAAAGGAATTTAAACAAAATTCAAAAACAAGAAGAGATTGATTATGAGTATGAATATGATGAAACTAAAGAAAATAATGTAGATTTTTTTCCAGAGGATGATTAATGTGCCAGAGGGAGCGTCCCTTTTTGTCACACTTTTATAACAAAAGTGTGACAAAAAGGGACGCCTCCTCTGGCACATTAATTTGTCGAAAACTTCTATATATTCGACAAAACTTCTATCGTTTTGCTATTGGAAAATAATGGAAAAAGAATTATAATACATTAGAATTAAACTTAATATTTGACAGTTTTAATAGAAGTAAAAAATAGGAGGACAAGAGATGGAATCGAAATTTTATGAAGAGGACAAGTTATTAGTCTTTAAAATCAAAGATGAAATTGATGATTGTAGTGTACAAAAGATAAGGAGGAGAGCTGATTATGAGATTGAAAGATATATGCCTAAAAAAGTTATATTTGATTTTGATAGTGTTAATTTCATGGATAGTAGTGGAATAGGATTGATAATTGGAAGATATAAATTTACAAATATGCTTGGTGGAAAATTAGAAGTGGCAAATCTAACACAAAATGTAAAAAAAATATTTGAGATGAGTGGTATATTAAAATTAATACCTGTTACAGAGGTTTAGGAGGTAAATAATGAAAGAAGAATTTGAAAATGAAATGAAATTGGAATTTGTAAGTAAGGCAACTAATGAGGCATTTGCAAGAATCACAGTTGCTGCTTTTGCTTCTCAATTAGATCCAACAATTGAAGAATTAGCTGATATAAAGACAGCAGTTTCAGAAGCTGTTACAAACTGTATAATTCATGCATATGAAAATAGACAAGGAATAATTAGAATAAACGCAAAATTAAAGAATAATGAAATAATTATTCAAATATCAGATAATGGAAAAGGAATTGAAAATGTAGATATTGCAAAAGAACCATTATATACAACAAAACCTAACTTAGAGAGGTCAGGAATGGGATTTACAATAATGGAAAGTTTTATGGATACAATGAAAGTAGAATCTATAGTTGGACTTGGGACAAAAGTTACTTTAGTTAAATCAATAAAAAAACAAGAAGAACAAATACAACAAGATGAAGAAAGTTTAAGTAGTTTTACAAAAGAATAAAATAGAGGTAGTGTATATATGTATGAAAACAATATTAATTCAATAAAAAGAGCTCAACAGCGGCGATAAATTTGAAATGGATAGACTTATTAGAGATAATAATGGACTTATTTGGAGTATAGTGAAAAGATTTATGAATAGAGGATATGAGGTAGAAGATTTATATCAAATAGGGTGTATAGGATTCATCAAATCAATAAAAAGATTTGATACAAATTTTGAAGTTAAATTGTCTACATATTCAGTACCATACATATTAGGAGAAATAAAACGATTTATAAGAGATGATGGTCCAATTAAAGTTAGTAGAAGTATAAAGGAGTTAAATGTAAAGATAAATGAATTAAAAAAACATTATTTAATAAAAAAAGGTAAAGAGATTACAATTGAAGAGATATGTAAGGAATTAAAAGTAGGAAAAGAAGAAGTAATAATTGCGATGGAATCTACTAACACTATAGAATCAATTGATGGAAATGCAACATCAGAAAATAAAGATGGAAAAGTTATGACAATATTTGAAAAAATATCAACAGGAGTAAATGAAGAGGAAGTAATTACAAATAAAATGTTGGTGAATCAGTTAATAAATGAATTAGAAGATAGGGATAAAGAAATAATACTATTAAGATTTTATAAAGAAAAAACTCAAACAGAAGTAGCAAAGATACTTGGAATAAGCCAAGTACAAGTATCTAGAATAGAAAGAAAAATATTAAGTAATATGAGAAAGGGAATGAGGGATGTTCTTTAAAATCCCTTTTTAAAGGGATTTAGGGACACTCTTTTAAGATGTTTTATTTTATATATAATATATATTTTAAGGAGTTATAGTAAATAGATATACTAAAGGAGAGGATGAGTAGTTGAAGAAAGTATTAATTTATTTAGTTGTTTTTATTTTTGTTTGTTTTATTATACCAGCACTATTAACTAGAAGAAATACTTTAACAGTATCTCAGGTAAATAATGTGATTCAAGAGGAAAATAGTAATGTAAGTTCTAAGGAAAGTATAAATTACAATTATAGTAAATATGGAACTATTAATTTATTACACAAAAAAACAGGAGAGATAGAACAAGTAAATATAGATGAATATTTATATAATGTTGTATCTGCCGAAATGCCTGCAACCTATGAAATTGAAGCTTTGAAAGCACAGGCAATAGTTGCTAGAACATATACAATTTATAAGATATCAGATAAAAAACATGAAAATGCAGATATTTGTGATGATTCAACATGTTGTCAAGCATGGATTTCTAAGGATGATAGATTTTCAAGATGGGAAGAAAATCAAAGAGATAGCAATTGGGAAAAAATATGTAAATGTGTCAATGATACAAAAGGAAAGATTGTAACTTATGATAATAAGCCAATTAATGCTTTCTTTCACTCAAATAGTGGTGGGACCACAGAAGTTCCTGTGAATGTTTGGGGAGGGACTGGATATCCATATTTGCAAAGTGTAGAAACATCTGGTGAAGATACATATACACAATATGCATCTGAAGTTGTTTTTTCAAATGAAGAATTATTAAGTAAGATAAAACAAAAATATAATGATATAACAATTGATTTTTCAAATGCTGATGATATTAAAATATTGGGGTATACAGAAAGTAATAGAGTAAAAACAGTGAGATTTGGTAATCATGAACTGGCAGGAGTTGATGTTAGAACATTATTAGGATTGAAGTCTACAAATTTTGAAATTATAAGAGAGGGAAATAATGTAAAATTTTCTGTAAAAGGCTATGGACATGGTGTTGGAATGAGCCAAACTGGTGCTGATAGTATGGCAAAACAAGGTAGTTCTGCTGATGAAATTATTAAGCATTTTTATACAGGTGTAGAGATTAAAGATGTTAATTCTTTATAAAATGTATATTTTTATAAAATCCGGAAATAATTGTATTAGAAATAATTTTTAAGGAGGATTTTATGAGAAGAAATGTAAGAAAAAGAAATAATGAAGATGATGAATTAAATATCAAAATTATAAAATATTCAGGGATAGGAATTGCAATTCTTGCAATAATAGTGTTTGGACTTTTAATATATAGTAAGAGTTTAAATGACGAAGTTAAAGATGGAACTTTGACTAGTGAACAAATATCAAGTATTTTGAACAATGTTGGTTCATCAGAAAATACAGAAAGTGCTAGTATGGAAATTGGGAAAAATATAAATGAGGCTTCTAATGAATTAAAAGAAAATACTAGTACAAATAATGTAGAAAATAAATCAAATAATACTGTTTCAAGTGTTAATAATAATACTTCAAACAATGCATTGACTACAGATAGTATAACACCAACAAGTACACCATCAAAAGGTAATAATGAAGTAAATAAGACTGAAAATAATAAAACAGAAAGTGAAACAACAGTAGAATTAAAATTTGAGAGACCAGTAGAAGGAGATTGTGTTAGAGACTTTGCTATTGAGAGTTTAGTATATTCAGAAACTTTACAAGAGTGGACTACTCATACAGGTATTGATATAAAAGCGGATAAAACAACAGTAGTAAAATCTGCTGAAGCTGGTACTGTAAAAACAATAAAAAATGATCCAAGATATGGATTAACTATAATTGTTGAACACGCAAATGGATTCCAAACAGTTTACTCAAATTTGTTAACTTCTGAATTTGTTGTTGAAGGAGAAAAGGTAGAAAAAGGACAAGCTCTTGGAACTGTAGGTAATACTGCTGCATTTGAAATTGCTGATGAACCTCATCTTCATTTTGAAATTTTAAAGGATTCAGTTCAAGTTGATCCTAATATATATTTAAAATAAAAAAACAAAAACCAAAGGGGACGTTGTTAAATTGGTTGAATTAGATTTCAATTATTTTAACAACGTTTTTCTTGGTGATTGGGGGCCAGGTCTTGAATCCACATTTTTATACAAAAATGTGGATTCAAGACCTGGCCCCCAATCACCACAAAATACTTTTTACAACCCTTTCTTTTTGGTTTATTTGGCATATTTTGTCACTTTTTAAAATATAGTTATATAATGTTTGAAAAATTCTTATATATGGTGTAATATATAAATAATATATTAGAGAGTGTGTAAAGAAAAAATTATATTTGTAAATTTTATTAAAGAAAGTGGTGATAAAATGAATCTAAATTTTTTCGAAGAATTAGGAAAAGCAATTAATGAAACTATAGAAAAACAAAAAGTAAATAATATAGATAAATTAGAAGATGAAGAAATTGAATTAGCAAGAAAATTAGATGCTATAGAACAATTTACTATAGATAGATTTGAAGAAAATTTTGTTGTATTAGAAGATAGAAAAACAGGAAAAATGGAAAATATAGAAAAATATAAAATACCAGATGGCTGTAATGAGGGGGATATTTTAAAATGTATTAATGGAAAATATATTCTAGATAAAGATGAAACAATAAAAGTAGAAAAAGAGATAGAAGATAAATACAAAAATTTATGGGAGTAATATAAGGAGATAACAAAAGATGGCAAGGAAAAAGAAAAATAATAGTAAAAAATTAATTAGTACTATAATTACAGTAATATTTTTGATAATTGTTGCAATATTAAGTCAAAATGAACAAATTAAAGATTTATATATAATAAATAATATTAAAAATCAAATTATATCAAGTGTAGATGAATCAGAAGATAGATTAAAAACAATAGTAGTTGGTTCTGGAGATATTGAAAGTGAAGATAATTTAAGAGTTTTCTATATAGATGTTGGACAAGCTGATAGTATATTAATAGAAAATAAAGGTGAAACAATTTTAATTGATGCAGGTAATAATGAAGATGGTAAAAATGTAGTAGAGTTTATTAAATCTAAAGGTGTAACAGAATTAAATTATGTAATAGGAACACATCCTCATGAAGACCATATTGGTGGACTTGATGATGTTATAAATAATATAGAAATAGATAATATATTTTTACCCCAAATTCAAACAACAACAAAAACATATCAAGATGTTTTAGAAGCAATAAAAAATAAGGATAAGAAAATAAATTCATTGAAAAAAGGTGATAAATTTAAAATAGGAGATGCAGAATTTGAGGTAATGACAGAATCTATTTTAAATAAAAGTAATTTAAATTTATCTTCGAATATTATAAGAATGGAGTTTGAGGGAATCAGTTTTTTATTTACAGGAGATGCTGAAACTGAAAATGAAAGAACTATAAAATGGATACAAACAGATATATTAAAAGTAGGACATCATGGTTCAACTACTAGTACATCACAAAAATTTTTAAATCAAATTAAACCACAATATGCAATTATTTCTGTTGGTGAAAATAATGATTATAATCACCCAAATAAGAAGATTATGCAAAGATTAGAAAATATTGGTGCCAAAATTTTTAGAACAGATGAGAGTGGAACTATTGAAGTTATTGTAACAAAATAGCCTTTTAGATAGTGAAAAAATAGAATTTGCTTTTTATAAATTGTTAAAAACCACTTGACAGTTGGGCTTAATAAAGATAAAATAGAATAGGTAAGAAAAAAATATATTAAAGAAAGAACAAAGATACATATATTTGATTCGAACATTGAAAATTTAATAAGAAAGAGGTGTAGATTCATGAATATAGGAATCATTATCGCCGCTGTCTTAATCTCACTTGCAATAGGAATACTAGTAGGAATAGCATATAGAAAGAAAGTTGCAGAATCTAAGATAAATGGTGCTGAAGAGGAAGCTAAAAAAATAGTAAGCACAGCTAAAATTGAAGCAGAGAATTTAAAAAAATCAAAGATTATTGAAGCTAAAGAGGAAATTGTAAATAGTAGAAATGAATTAGATCAAGAGATTAAAGAAAGAAGAGGCGAAATACAAAGACAAGAGACAAGACTTATTCAAAAAGAAGAAAATTTAGAAAGACGTTCAGAAAATTTTGAGAAGAAAGAAGAAGATTTGGAATTAAGAATAAAAGAACTTGAAAACCAAAAATTAGAAATTGAAAAATTACATGAACAAGAACTTCAAGAACTTCAAAAAATAGCAGCTTTAACAAGAGATGAGGCAAAAGATATACTATTAAAAGAAGTTGAAAGAGATATTACAGCAGAAAAGGCATCTATAATAAGAGAAGCTAATCAAAAAGCTAAAGAGGATGCAAATAAAACTGCTAAAGAATTATTAACATATGCAGTTCAAAAATGTGCTGCTGATCATTCTCAAGAAACTACAGTATCTATAGTTGCTCTTCCAAGTGATGAAATGAAAGGAAGAATTATAGGTAGAGAAGGTAGAAATATAAAGGCTTTAGAAACATTAACAGGAGTTGATTTAATAATCGATGATACACCTGAAGCAGTAGTTCTATCAGGATTTGACCCATTAAGAAGAGAAGTAGCTAAAATAGCATTAGAAAAATTAATTGATGATGGAAGAATACATCCAGCCAAAATAGAGGAAGTAGTAGAAAAAGCAAAACAAGAAATTGAAGAAACTATTAAATCTGAGGGTGAAAGAGCTGTTTTAGAAACTGGAGTAATTGGTTTACATCCAGACTTGGTTAAATTAATTGGAAAATTAAAATATAGGACAAGTTATGGACAAAATGTTTTAAACCACTCAATAGAAGTTTCAAATTTAGCAAGAATTATGGCTGAAGAGTTAGGATTAGATGCAAAACTTGCAAGAAGAGCAGGTTTGTTACATGATATAGGAAAAGCTTTAGATCATGATATGGAAGGTACTCATGTTGAAATAGGTGTGGAAATACTTAAAAAGTATAAAGAAAATCCATTAGTTATAAATGCAGTAGAGGCACATCATGAAGATGTTGAACCACAAACTCTAGAAGCTGTATTAATTCAAGCAGCAGATGCAATTAGTGCATCAAGACCAGGAGCTAGAAGAGAAACATTAGAAGCATATATTAAGAGATTACAAAATCTTGAAGAAATAGCAGATTCATTTGATGGAGTAGAAAAATCATTTGCAATTCAAGCAGGTCGTGAAGTTAGAATTATTGTTAAACCAGATAAAATTAATGATGACCAAATGACAATACTTGCTAGAGATGTAGCTAAAAAGGTTGAAAATGAAATGGATTATCCAGGTCAAATAAAAGTTAATGTTATTAGAGAAACTAGAATAGTTGATTATGCAAAATAAAAAAGTTGTGGTGTTATGCCACAACTTTTTTATTTGAATTAAAATTTAATTACAGAGAAAGAAGATTTTTTAATGATTTAAAACTCATTAAAATGGAATTATTTTTTCGAATTTCTTTAAGAATCTCTGTTGGATGTAAAGAAAAATCATAGTTGTCTGTGATAGCCATAGGATAGCTAAATACAATTTCATTGTTGAAACCATAATTAAAAAACATAAAATTATGGATATCTTCTTTTTTTAGATTTACAATTTTTTTTCGTAAAGAATCAAACTGTTCTTCATTAAGCAACATATCTGATTGTACAAAAACTAATTTTTCTTCATCTTGCATAGAAAATCCTCCTTTGCAATTTGTACAGTTTATAGTGTTATTTTAATAAATAACATATATTTAAAGATATTGCAAGCTTGATAATTTTTAAAATATATAGTATTATAGTAGAAGATTATAGATTACTAGAGAAATAATTGTAATCTTTAATTATAAAAAAATAGAGTTTAAAGAAAAGAGGGAATAGATTTGAAGATATTAGCAGTTGGAGATATTGTTGGTGTAGCAGGAATAAGAGAATTGAAAAGATTGTTACCAGGTTTAATAGAAAGTGAATCAATTGATTTTACAATTGTAAATGCAGAAAATTCAGCAGATGGATTTGGAATTAATCAGAGAAATTTTGATGAATTAGTATCTGAAAATGTTGATGTTATAACTATGGGAAACCATACATGGGGAAAAAAAGATATATTTAAGTTTATAGATGACCCAAGAATCATAAGACCTGCTAATTATCCAGAAGGAGTAGTTGGAAAGGGATATAATATTTATACTTGTAAAGATAAGAAAATAGCAGTTATTAATTTATTGGGAAGAGCAGAAATAAATATTTTAACAGAAAATCCTTTTTTAATAGCTAAAAGTATAGTTGAAAAAATAAAAGATAAAGTGGATATGATTTTTATAGATTTTCATGCAGAGGCTACTGGAGAGAAAATACCGTTAGGTTATTACTTGGATGGACAAGTAACAGCAGTTTATGGGACACATACACATGTGCAAACAGCAGATGAAAAAATATTGCCCAAAGGAACAGCATATATTACTGATATAGGAATGACAGGACCTAAAAATTCTGTTCTTGGTATGGATATTGATGTGGCAATAAAAAGAATGACAACAGCTTTACCAGAAAAATATAAGATTGCAGAGGGTGAATGTATTTTTAATGGTGTTATTTTTGATGTAGATGATAAAACATCAAAAGTAAAAAAGATTAAAAGAATATATATAGATTAAAAAATATAATTCGATGTCGAAAAAACAATTTTATTGCGATGAAAACTTGAAAAAATTTCCAGAAATATATTTACAAAATTTTCCAGTCGTTGTAAAATAACAACATAAAAGTTGCAACAAAAAATAAATTAATAATAGGAGGCAAAAGAAAATGGAAATTTTAAAAATTTCATCAAAATCAAATCCTAATTCAGTAGCAGGAGCAATCGCTGGATTAGTAAAGGAATCAAATAAAGCAGAAATGCAAGCAATTGGAGCAGGAGCATTAAATCAAGCTGTAAAGGCTGTGGCAATAGCAAGAGGATTTGTAGCACCAGCAGGAGTGGATTTAGTATGTATACCAGCATTTGCAGAAGTTGAAGTTGAGGGAGAAGATAGAACTGGTATAAAACTTATTGTTGAATCAAGAGTGTAATATAGAGTATAAAGGTATTTTGTAGTAATAGAACAGAATATCTTTTTTTGATTATTAAGTACTTGACAATTTAAAATGAGTATGTAAAAATGAAGAAGAAATTTAGGAGGTAATAGAGATGGAAAAAATAAGAGGATTTGAAATTGCAAAAGGTTTTGAAGATAAGGGAATAAACTTACCAATTAGAAAAACAAAATATTCAGCAGGATATGATGTAGAAGCAGCAGAGGATGTAATAATTCCAAGTTTTAAAAAAGGAATGGCACCAACATTAGTAAAAACAGGAATAAAATCTTATATGCAAGATGATGAAGTTTTAATGCTATATAATAGGAGTTCTAATCCAAAGAAAAAAGGATTAATATTAGCAAATAGTGTTGGAGTTATTGATAAAGACTATTATGGTAATGAAGATAATGATGGACATATAATGTTCGCGTTTTATAATATAAAAGAAGAAGATATGGTAATTAAAAAAGGAGAAGCAATAGGACAGGCAGTTTTCCAAAAATATTTGATAACAGATGATGATAATGCAGAAGGAGATAGAGTTGGTGGATTTGGTTCAACAACAAAATAAAAGATATTAAAAAATATAAAAAAATTTATCCTTAGATTGCAAGGGTTTCAGCTAAAATTACATAAAAAGTCAAAATAAAAGCTTTGACTTTTTTATTTTTTTGTTGTATAATAAATATGGTTAAAAAATCCAATAAAGTTATCTCATATAGACATAACTTTATAATATTTTTTTGCTGAAATAATAGATTTATAAATTGAATATTTATGATTTTCGATTTATAATGAGCAATATGGAAGGAGTTGACTTACATGTTTAATGTAGGAGACAAAATAGTATACCCAATGCATGGAGCAGGGACAATAGATTCAATAGAAGAAAAAGATATATTAGGTGAGAAACAATCATACTACATCTTAAAGATGCCAAGTAATGTAAAGGTAATGATACCAACATCTAAGGCAGAAGAGGTAGGTGTAAGAAATATAATAGATAAACAATCAGCAGAAAAAGTTTTTAAAGTACTTAGTGAAGATGAAACTGAGATGGAGAAAAATTGGAATAAAAGATATAGAGATAATATGGATAAAATGAAAAGTGGAGACATTTATGAAGTCGCTGACGTAGTTAGAAATTTGAGCTTTAAACAAAAAGAAAAAGGACTTTCTACAGGTGAAAAGAAAATGCTTAATAATGCTAAACAAATTTTAGTTAGTGAATTAGTTTTAGCAGAACATGCAAATCAAGATGAAATAGAAGAACAAATTGAGAATAAGATAAATACATCTTTTATGACGTTTAGAGCAGAAGGAATTGAACAACAAAGTATTGTTAATAAATTTATTCCATTTGAAGGAGATAGTACATCTACAAGTGTGTAAAAATGTATAATAGTTAAGATTCAGAAGGGAACATTAATTTTTATATGTTACTTCTGGATTTTATATGGATTTTAAATATATTTCAAAAAAGGTAATTAAAAATAAATTTTTTTTTGAAAATGTATTGACAAATTTTTTACTTAATATTATAATATCAATTGTCGTTAGGATAACCAGTTCAAATATATGATATGCAGATGTGGCGGAACTGGTAGACGCACAGGACTTAAAATCCTGCGGTTGAATAAACCGTGCCGGTTCGATTCCGGCCATCTGCACCATTTTTAGGGGTTTTTAGAGATAGAAACCTCTAATTTTTTTATGTTTTATCAAGTGTCATGGAGTATCATACAATATCACTCAATCGCAGATATACTCTCGCTTACATCAATCTTGAACTTGCAAAGATAATCAATTATGTGTTACAGAGTGTTACCCAGTATTACCCACGAGGGGTTCCAACAAGGAGACCCACCCTTTTAAAATGTAGACCCAAATAAATTAAGACACCAAATTAAGGTGTCTATTATTATGTCTAATTTGCTTATAATGTCGTCATAACAAGACATTTAGCATATTTTAATATTATACTTAGATAAAATTATAATAGAAAGGGGCGAATATATGGAACAAGACGAAGAAATAGGTGTATATGAAGAATATAGACAACGATTAGTAAATAATAATGCAGATATTCTACGATTAGAGATATATGAAACATTTGCAGGAACTGGATTTATAGTCTGTAATACTGTAGATTTAGTTGAAACCCTATTATATGGGGACGCTAACGAAGTAATACAAGAGTTACAGGAAATGAAACAGAATATTCTTAATTATACAGTAGACAATAGATACTCATTAAAAGACTTAATAGGATACTTTCTAGCAGTAGAGGGGTATTTATTACGAATAGCTAGTCCAGAGGGAGAAAATATTAAATAGGTTAATATCATAAGAACTAACATACACCGACTTACTAGATTTATAATTCAAGTAAATTCTATATAGAAAGGAGGTGTATTCAGTATGGCAGGAAGAAAAGACTATGAAGAACGAAAGGAAAGAAAAAAAGAAAGATACCAAGAACTAGCAGAAAAGTCAAGAGAAAAGAGCCAACAACACTATGAGCGATACCAAAAAATGAGTAATGCAATACCTCTAGGGCAACCAATACTAACAGACCATTATAGTGCAAATGCTACAAGACGAGGTTACGAAAAAATGCACAGTCAATTTGATAAGTCAGTAGAGGCAGACAATAAAGCAGAATACTACGAAAATAAGGTTGATACCATAGAGAGTAACAAAAGTATTTCACTTGACGACCCAAGAGCAATAGAGAAACTACAAGATAAACTAGATAGATTAGAACACGAAAGAGAAAATATAAAAGCAAGACCTCACTCAACATGGGAATTACAAAACATAGGGGCAGAAATACGCAGGATAAAGAAAAGAATAGAACAAATCAAAGACCTAGAAGAACTAGACTTCAAAGATATTGTATTTACAGGAGGAAAAGCAATACTTAATAAAGAAGTCAATAGAATACAAATATTATTTGACGATAAACCTAGCGAAGAAGTTAGAAACATCTTAAAACATAGAGGGTTCAAATGGTCAAGATATGAGAAAGCGTGGCAAAGATTATATAATAAGAATACTATTTATGCTACTAATAGAGCTATTGAAGAAATACAGAAAATAGTTGAATAAGTGCAAGAAGTGGCAAGATATGAAAGGAGTATCAAATATGCCGAATGAAAGTATCATAGAGGCACTTTATAAGAAAATGGTACAAGAGGACGAACCTAGTACAGAGTATAACAAAGAGAGACGAAAGAACATAGAATTAAGAGATGAATTAGAATCTACTTTAAATGAGGAACAAAAAGAACAACTAAACATCTTAATAGAAAGTAGATTAGTAATGGAAGACATAGAGTGTAAAGATTACTTTAGTAAAGGGTTCAAAATAGCTGTTAAGATAATGACAGAGGTATTTTACAAAGAAAATACATAAATAATACACGGAATATCTAATAAAGGTATTCCGTGTATTATTTAACTTTTAGAACCTAGTACATAGTCAACTATATATGATACAAGTTCCTTATCTCTATCACTAAAAGTCTCTAAAGCCTTATTTAAAAAGCTATCTGTATGAATACTAGAATTATCAAATGCACCTGCTAATAGAGTGTTAGGGTCAGTATTCAAAGCCCTACATATATCAATTAAAGTGCCCATACTTGGCACATTTCTTCCCTGTTCAAGCAAACCGAATAAAATGAGAAGACTTACTAATCAATTCAGCCAACTTCTCTTGTGAAATGTCCTTTAATGAGCGAGCTTGCTTAATATTCCTACCAATTATTTTAGCAATATTAGAACTATCAACATCAGCCATAATCTATAACCTCTCTTTCAATAAAATTCTATCAATTTGTAAGTGCCACTACCAGTAAATAACATTTACAAATAACGTATAAATAATAAGTACAAATAATAGTTAAACCCTTTACAATACAATGCTAGTATGTTAAAATTAAAGTAGAATAATGTCGAATAGTGTAATATAACACATAAGATAAGGGGGGGAATAGAATGGACAAATATATAGAATTTATTAAAAAAAACAAATTTATAATAATAGTTGCAATTATAATTATAGTATTTATGTGGAATAAAATTTCTGTCAATAAGTATAATTCTAACCATATTTTAACCACAGACCTTATGCACATGATAAGGCAAGAGGATAGTAATTTTTTATGTTTAGCATCAGATACTTACAAATCTCTTAAGGATGGAAAAGGAAGAGAAATAGGTACAATTGAATATAAAGCAAATCCTATTAACGTGTATGGTGCTACTCTAACATCTCAAACTATAACTAAAACAATAAGAATAATGTTTATGAAGAAAAATGGAATTGTAACGTATGTAGTATGTCCTAATGACTTTTTAATGCAAACAACTTATAAAGATTTTGAAGATTTTGAGGCTAAGAATAATTGGGGAAAATCTGAAAAACTAGGATTAGGAAGTAATGCTAAATCTATATATCCTTAGAGAGGAGATAATATGAAAATAAAAAATTTAATTAAGTTGACAAGAACTAAGGCAATTATAATATTGGTAATGTTAGCAACTATAATAATTACTTTGATTATAAGTGTAAATAATATGAAAGGGAATAAGAGTAATAAACAAACTGAACTTAATGCTAAGAGTTCTGACAATACATATACAGAAAAACGTATAAGTTTATTTGACGTAAGGCGATATACATATATAGACTATGTTACAGATGTTATAACAAAAGAGGGTTATGACAAGACAAGTAATGCTTATGGTAGGTTTGTTGTTGAATACATAACAATAAGTAGAATACGTCCCGAAAAAAACAAAGAGAAGTATCCAGAATTATTATATGTATATGAAATAATGTATCCATATAATAATCACCAAAAAACAACTCCTAGATATGCGTATGTATCATTAGATGATTTACTATTAGATATTTCATGGGCAGGTGCAGAATATAGTTATTTACACTCTCCTAATACATATAAAGATTGGAAAGAGTACGACCGTAAAGATGATACTAATACTAATAGCGATAATAAAAAAGATGATGATACTACTAATAATGATAATAAAGAGTATTATACACCTATTGAGGTTTACAATAATCAAGGTGTAAATGGGATATATAAAGATAATACAGAAACAAAGAAGTATGTTATTCAAGACGGCAAAGTTGAATATTGGGAAGAAGAATACATATATGTAGGAGTATATAAGCAAGAAGGCAATAAAATAAGTATAGAATATTCAAGTAGATATAAATATGATAACTCAGAGGATAAGTATTTATTGGCAGGTTGGGGATATACTACAATGTTCAAACTTGGGAAAGACTGTGAAGAACTGAATATAAAAATTGGAAGCCAATTAGTAACATCAAATGAAATTACGTTTTCAAAAGAAAAAGAAGAAAATGTTACTGGAATAGAACAAGCGATAAATGACGAAATGATTAACGATTATATATCAGTAGGAGTAACAGAGAAAGAACTACGTTCAGCCTATTATGACGGTAATCTTCAATTTTATTATGATAGTTGGGAAGAATGTTTGAAAGACGCTAAAAAGTTAAAGATACTAAGAACTAATGAAGAAATATAATCAATAGTAAAGTCTGCTAGTAATAGTGGGCTTTTTATTAGTTCTTAATTGCTCATATTTGCCTCTTATTTGAATTTTTGGAGAACAGGCTTTATTATTTGTTGCCTGCCTATTTTCAAAGGCTTATTTTTGATTTGTCCAAGCTACCCATGTGTCCAAGATATTTTATATTATATATATAAATTTGCTATTCCTAATAATATAACTAATACTAGGAATAGCAAAAGCTATTTGTTTTCAGTATCTGTTTTAGAGGAATGTTCCTCTTTTAATAGTTCCTCTAATGCTTCGGGTGGAAGACTAAGGTCAGTACACATGATTTTATATTCGCACATATCACACATTGAAATATTAGGGTTCCACATCTTATTTTTGTCATAGTTAGGACCCTTATATGTTCTTTCTCTATCCCCAGTAGAAAATCTACCGTCTTTAAACTTATGAGCATGAATAGCAGTACCAAATTGTGCTTTTTCCAAAGTAGGCATATCGTTACTATCAGCCCATTGATTATAGTGTTCTCGCATTGTACTTCTAGGAGTTTCAACTTCCAAATATTCCGGGAAATCTTGAAGAAACATACCCACAGGGTCATTATTTGACATATATTGTTTAGTTCTTTCTAGTACCCTTTTAGGTTCAGTAAATTCCTGTGTCCTAAGAACACGAGCAAAATACTTGATAGCTTTGAAAGCGATATATTCCAAGTTTTCTTTAAAAGATAATTTTTCTATTAAGTTTACATCACGATTTTTATTCTTCTTAGAGAACTCTTTTGGGAAGTCTACTATATAAAATCTATCCTTAAAACCGTTTTGAATTATCTTTAAAAGCTATATCATTATTTATAGAAATTATCATAGTAGCAACAGGGTGGAAATCAAACCTATCTTTCCCTTTAAATTCTGACGATATTTTATCTCCAGAGATTATCCTTTTTAAAGTCCCTGTATCTTCAATTTGGTTATAATCTTCGTCCGAAGAAATATTACAAGTTTTCTGATACAAGCTAGAGGTAGTGAACCTAATACATGACAAATCTTTTATACTTTCACTAGAGCAATTATCTTCCCCTACAATTTTTTGAATAATTTGCATGAGTACACCGTTTTCCGATTAGAACCGTAACCGGCTTAAAATAAAAGCTTTACGTAATTTGCTAGTACGAACACAACAATAACCGTATTATTTCATATAATAATATTTCGGTTTCTTTGTCTCCGGTCTGTAATATCTGACATGAACTTATCAACAGTAGCATTATTGCAAGTATTTATATCAAGATTAACAAAATTCACATCAAGTTTACTTGTTAAAACAACATCAGGTGTAAAAGGTTTCAATTCCGGATTTTCTATATCAACAAGCCCATTTTTAAAAGCTAAAGTATGATAATCTGTCTCTTTTTTGCTTTCAGAGAATAGAGCCAAATCATTTAATACCTCTTTTATAAGAAGTGAACCAAGAGACGGAAGATATTTTTTAATCAATTTTTCAATGTCTCTATTACTATAATTATTGATATATAAACCGTCTCTATAAAAGTGAGGTATTGCATTTAAAGTAATAAAGTGGTATTGCTGCATTAAATCTTTTGCGAATTTGTCATGTTGGAACTTCTTACCAACCATATATAGTGATATATCAACTTCTTCTGTTTCAGTATCTCCTGTTGTAGAATCTGCAATAACTCTTTTACTTTTAGTAGACCTATAACCTTTTCCAAAAATCTTAGCAACTTCATTAAGTTGTTCACTTGTAAACCTGCAACTACTATAAATCAAATTGCTAGTATATACATCTTTATTCATAGTACCATAAAACAGTCTACACAAATCAGCACAACTTTTATCAGCACCGTATTCATAAAAAGCAAATATCAGCTTATTTGCAATACTAGAATATATCTGTTTATCTGTAATGACTTCTTTAAAAACATAGGCAAACCTACATCTACACATATTATCCGTACTGCTAAAAGTTTGATATGCAAAACTAGGCTCAAAACCAACATTTTTAGCAAAATCAATAAGTTCTTTAAAATTCACAGAATAATCGTTGTCTATATCTATCATTACTACCTGTTGCCCCTGCCACTCACTATTAGTTTTAGCACCGGACAAGCTAACAGTATGACCTGTTGTAATTTTCTCCAGCAATTCTCTAATCGTATATTTAGATAAAGGAACATCAACTAACCTATTTCTTATACCTCCAACTTCTCCACCGGAGGGCTTAATAGAGTAACTGACAGTATCTATCTTAGTAGTAACCTCAAAATCTTCTATACTATCAGTTCTCTCTGCTAAAATGTTACATCTCAAATTCTCTAACAATTTTGAGATATGACCTTTAGCACCACAAGAAAAGCAGTTATATAACCCAGTTTCGGTATTAAAACCGAAACTAGGGTTACTCTCCTTATGAAAGGGGCAGAGCATATTGAGGTCATTTCCTGACACTCTAGGTTTGCCCAAGTCTAAAACTTGTGCAAGTTTAAGAATTTGCTTAGTGTATTTGTTACTCTGAATATCAGTCTCCATAGCTTACATCTCCTTTAACAGGAACATACACATTATTACTAATAGTTAAATTTGTTATATTCCCCCAGTCATAGGCATTATAGCACTCAACTAAAGAATGAAATATGCTACCTAAAGAATTAAAAATATCTGTTGCTAATTGAGGGCTGTCTATGGGTTCATTAAAGCAATATCCTAATACTGCTGTATGTTCTTCTGTAAAATCGCTACCTTGGTCATGCTCTATTATAAATGTTGGAAATATATTCTTATCTTTCAATTCCTGTTTAAAGTTAGGGTTGTTTCCATAATAATAATCTATTAAAAGAAGTTGCTTAAATAGTGGTGTTAGTTGTTGATTAAAATTACAAGCAGTAATATCATATCCATCTGAAATCATTTTAATTAACTCAGCAATGCTAAGATAATCATTTTTAATTATGATTTCGCGAATATCATTACGAGCATGGCACTCAATAATCTGTACTTGATAATTTAATATATCGTCTACTTCAAGTGGCACTATTTTAATATTTGAATTATCTTTTGTATCAATTATTTTTTCATTATTTTTCATTTTCAACATCTCCTTTAATCTACAAAATTTTCTATATATGCAGTTACCTGCTCTTTAGTTATTCTTACACTTCTGCCGAAATGTTTACATTGTAGCTTACCGTCTCAAATTTCCTGACGGATAAAACCAATTTTCATTTTCCACATCTCGGCTAATTCCTTTGGAGTGTAATATTGGTCTTTTAAATTCATATTTTACCTCCTGTACTATAAAATCAAAATGCTTCGTTTAGTGCTTCAAATATTGTTACTTATATAGAGTTTTTTAATTGTTACAGATGTTGCTTAAATTTTGTATCACTTCCTATTTTTAAAAAAGGCAAATTCGGGAAATAATAAAAACATTATAAATTGGTTATGAAAAAATGTCAAGCATTTTCCAAAATTTTTTCAGAACAAAATCAGTAAAAACAAAAATCTACATATTATATATAATAAAAAATTTTTTCCTAAAAATTTAAAAACAAATTAACTATTGACAAACAATAAAAAGTAGTGTAATATAGTAAACAGAAAAAGGCAAAAATGGGAAATGAAAAGAGGTAAAAATATGAACAAAGAAAAAAAGATAATGCAAGAACAAAAAAGAGAGGACATAGAAATCAACTGTTTAGAAACATTTTCTAAAAGATTAAAAGAAACAAGAGAAGAACGAGGAATGACACAAAGCGAACTAGCAAAAGCAGTAGGACTAAAAACAGAAAAGATAAACTTTGCAGAATTGAACATAAAAGGAAGAAAGATACAAATTGAAGAACTGACAAAGATAGCAGAGAAATTAAATGTTTTATCATCTTACCTATTGGGAGAAATACAAACTACTACAAACAACGACAACGGTTTAACAGACGAAACAAACGAAATAGTAAAACAATGGCAACTTAACGATAAACTGGAAATACTAAATGCTTTTATATTAAAATTAAAGAAATACAATACAATATACTCAATGGACGCACTCGCAAATGTTACATACATAAAAAAGGACATCTTGGGAAGTACATTAGATAATATAAAGCAGAAAGTAAAAGAGCAAAAAGACTTAAGCCATAATCAAACGCAGAAGATACGCAAACTAATTGATTTTATAGAATTTTCCCTAAAATTAGGTGGAATATCAGATTATACAGGTTTAAATTTTATGGTAAGAAACAACAAAGAAAAAATTGATATAGCTAAAGTAGAATGTCAACATCTACTCGATTATAATATGAATAAAAGTATTAACATTAAATTTGAAAACATACAAGCTATTGAAGAAACACTAGACCAATTCATAAAATATACAAATGACGGAATAGTAAAAGAAGTTATGACAGACATATTAGAGGAAATTATAACAGAACGAATAGACGATAAAAATTACTATAAGAAAATGAAATTTAAAGAATAAAAAACTGATAGAGTGCTATTCTTGCCGGAACCACACTCTAAACAGTTTCTATAATCACACTTGCAAAGAAGTGCTATTTGAATTATAGCATATAATAACTTCCTTTTGCAAGTGAAATTGAAAGGAAGTAATAATCATGCCAAATGTAGGAACATACAGAGGGGTAACAATTTACTATCAAGAAGACCGAGACAGATACAGAATGTGGTACACCGATAATAAGGGAAAGAAAAAGCCTGTTTATGGAAAGACAAAAGAACTTGTAAAAGCTAACTATGATAAGATACAAGAAGATTTACGAAAAGGTTTATACCTAGCCAAAATGCCTGACACACTATTAAAACTAATGACACAAATGATAGACGAACAAGAGGAATACAAAGAATTAAAACAAAATTCAATAAATAGGAAACGAGATACACTAAACATAGTAAGAGAGCATATCCCATGCAGTAAAAAAATAATCAGAAGAATAACTGAAGATAATCTAAACGAAGACCTAAAAAAATTGCCTCAAATGAAGAAATTTATACAGAGTAAAAACCGAGAGGAATACAGATTTTCACAAAGTTATTTGAACCAAATTCACGGACTAATAAAGGAGACTTTCCATTATGCAGTAATAAAAAGAAAATTAACAAAGGAACTAGACCCCTTTGAAGTTGAGGGCAGAGTTAAGAAACCTAAAGCAAATAAGGCAACAAAGGAAGTAAAACCATTTACTAGGGCAGAATGTATCAAGTTCTTAAAACAGTTAAGTATAGAAGAACCTAGCCAATATATAGATATAATAAAAATACAAATAATGGGTTTTAGAATTGGAGAAACACTAGCCCTAACCAATGAAAATATTGACCTAGAGGAAAGAAAAATATACATAGAAACAAGTTTAACTAAAGATAAAGACGATAAAACAGTAAGAGGAGATACAACAAAGACCCCTAGTCGGAAAACGAAGTTATCCCTTAACATATACATTACAGGAAATTATAGAACCGTATTACAACAAAAACAAACCTAAAGCACTTCTATTCTCATATAATCATAAACCAATAAATGAATCAAATATAACGAGAGTAGTAAAAAGAATTTGTACTCATGCCGGAATACGCATTATAACAGTCAAAAAGAAAAAAGCAGACGGTCGAGTATCAAACCTAAAAACAAGTGATATAACAACACATAGTTTGAGACATCTTTTTGCAAGTATAGCAGTTATTGTAAAAGCTGACCCAACAGTTTTAAGAGACCTCCTACGGACATAATTCGGTAATTGTTTCCCAAGATATATATGCCAATGGAACCTTTGACCTTATGGAAAGCACCGTAGAAAAAATAGAAGACTACTACACAGGTCTAACCCTAGAGACTGCAAATGCAGATATGGAAGAACTACTAAAAATAATAAAAGACCTAAAATTACATACCCTAGAGGAAAAAGAAGTTACATACTACAAGCGAGAACTATTAAGAGTGGTATATATCCCTAAACTGGAGGAGCAAATAAAAGAAATCATACTAAAAGTATCAAATATAGAAGATACAACAGAAGACAACCAAGAGAGACTAAAGCTAATCTATACCCTATTAAGTAACATGACAGAATTTAAGAACCAAACTAGAAACATCAAAAGAGATACCAACCAATGTAGCGAAGATTACAATTACATCTTCCAATATCTCCAAACAACCCAATATCTAGTAAAGGCAATAGATAAAGCTACACAATATAAATCAACTAAACAACCGGCAACAATAAGAACATTTGCAGTAAATTATTAAGCAATAAGAATAGATAAAGCAACTCATAATGAAGTTGCTTTTATTATGCCTATTTCCAATAATACCTATTACTAATATTGTTATTTCTTAAAATTGAATTTCATTGCTAGTTTATTGCTCTTATTTTGACGATTTTACCACATAACTATATAGGTTGATTTTATTACTTTACTCAAAGTAAAAGTGCCAACATTACCGTATAAATTAACCTATCCACCCAATGAACAAATTAAGTCGCTTTTCTATTAAACATATATATAATAACATAATATTAAATCGTAAACGAGAAAGAACCAAACTATAAGCTAATTAGAATAAGCTAATATAAATAAACTCTACCCCAAAGGAGAAAAAGGCTAGAACTCTCCTCTACATACCATAAGCACTAGAACATACACCTCCTCTACAATTAAAATTGTAGCAGGAGGTAATTATATATGAACAAAGAAATATTAGAAAAACAAATCGAGCAGTCGCTCAAAATAATGGAACAGTCGAAAGACTGGAACATAACCTATGACGAACAACTAAAGATACTAACAGAGAAAAAGGAACTATTGGATAAATTCCACAAAGACATTAAAGAGTTCGAGGGAATACAATTCTATCTAGTAGGAGCAGGAGCAACACAAGATAACATCTTCACAATTCAAGCAAGAAAGGACGGACAACCTATCGCTACAATAAAGATAGCAGAAGATAAAACAACAGTAACAACAACTACCTATGACGAGAGCAACAAGAAGAATTACGGTTGTGAATTTAAACTTAAAGACCAAGACATACACACTAAAGAAACAATGCAATTCCTAACATACTTCAATAAGGAAATGAAACCTAAAGGAAAGATTAACGAGCAGACCCACACCCAAGCAATGCTATTAAGTGAGTTCGCAAAAACAAGTTCCTATGACAAGCTACTAACAGGAATACAACCTTGTAAAATCAATAAAAGTCTATATTTCCCTATTCCAATAATACTAGACCCTAAACAAGAGGAACACGGATATATAGAAATACTAACAAGAACTAAAGTAAGAAAGCTAACAATAATTGAACCATTAACAGAAACACAAACCCCTGAAAGTGTACTAGCAAATGGAACATCTAAAGCAATATTTTTATTGAATCTATTACACTCAAATATAGGACAAAGTTACTATCGTGTGCTAGGGTTCCACGGCAGAGTAACAGAACACCTAACTATTAAGGTATGTATAGCAGTACCTAAAGAACTAAAATCTAAATGTAAAGAGTTTGAACCATTTGAATTAAAAGCCAATAATGACAGTATAGAGTACCACTATATGACCTATGAAACAGACGGAGCCAAAATCACTAAAATAGACACTACACTCAACAACTAAGGGGGCGACCCTATGCAAATAAGAATACTCAAAGGCACCCACCAAATAGGACGGTGCCTTTACTGAAATAACAACATCTAAAGGAACTCGAATACTTTTGGACTTTGGGGAAGATTTGACGGACGAGGAACCTAAGAAACTTCCTGAAATAGAACGGACTAACCACAGGCAAACCTGCCTATCATTGTGTAATCTGTTCACACCGGGCATATGGACCATTGCCGGAAGAATTAACGAGGTATTACCTGAAATACCTGTGTATTTCTCTAATATAAGTAGGAGCATACAAGAAACAGTATTTACATTTACAAGAAAAGGTAAGATAAATCGTGAAACGATAGATATTCAAGCCGAAGTACCTATAAAAATAAATGATGACCTAGTTTTCAAACCACTATTAGTAGACCACTCTGCATATAACTCTTTTATGTTCTTAATAGAGGCAGACAATAAAAGGGTACTATATACAGGAGATTACAGAAAACACGGTTACAAGGGTAAATTATTCAAACCAATGTTAAAGAAGATACGGCAAGATAGATATACTAATCACAGAACGGCACAACCCTATCAAGACCAAATGTAAAAGCACAAACAGAGGCAGAACTGGCAGTCGAGATAGCAGAGAAAACCAAGCAATACGACCAAGTGCTAGTATTAACATCTACAACAACAATAGACAGAATTACAACCCTAGTCCGTGCCTCAAAAGGTAGAATAATAATATGGGATATTCTATTAAATATGGTACTGCAAAAGGTAACACAGAAGATACCAAATGCCCTAAATTCGCCTAAAGTGTATTGCTATCTCCCCTCATACCTATATAGAATGAGAAACAAGGAGCCATACAACCAATATATAGAGCCATACCTAAACAAGATAAAACAAACAGGTAGGAAGTTACACGAACGGACGATTTATAATGAATTGCCGTGTAAGTATGTGGCGAGACATTGAAAAATTAAAGCTAAAAAATAAGGTATTAGATAATTGCTGCGTTGTCTATTCTATATGGGAACGGATATAAAACCCAAGACGAGCCGACAATAAAGTTCCTAGAGAAAATGGAACAACTACGGAATACCAGTAATCGACCGGACACGTAAGTCGGACATCGGAGACCGAGAATGTATCAAAGAAGTAATAGATATAACCAAGCCAGAGGTAGTTATACCAATACACACAGAAGTACCGGAGGCAATAAAGGAATTAACACCGAACGCAGTAATTCTACAAGATATGGAGATATACGAAGTAAAGTAAAGGAGCAATTAAATATGAATGAAGAATTTGAGAAAATTGTAGACAAAAGATATTCTAATAAAGAAGAACTAGAAAATGTGCAATATGGAGGTTGTACTTGTTGTCATAGCCTATTCAAAACTAAACTAATTACAGAATGGATAAAAGAAGAACACCTATATATATCAGACGGAAAAGGAAATATGAAAGTAATTACAGATGGTTATACTGCTAAATGTCCCTATTGTAAAGAGGACAATGTTATACCTCTTACAAATGAATACGAACAGTCTAAAACACTTCTAAAGAAAATTATAGACTATGAATATCAAAAGAGCAAAAACGAAGTAAAGGAGTGAATAAGGTAATATGGCGAAACACGAAGTAATAACCTATAATGAAGTTATGGAGCGATTAAAAAATGTACCACTAGAGCAATATACATCTGAGGACATCTTCCAAAGATACATAGCATACGGAACAGTAGCAGAACTAACAGATACTAAGATACAAAGCCTAATTATTCAAAATGGATATACTGAATACTTAGTGAATATATTAAGTGAAATAACTACTAATGAGACTATAATTACAGAAATGTTAAATAGTAGTTGCTTCAAGAAAGACTACTCAATTAAAAGAGGTATAATAGAAGATATACAAATTATGAATAATAAGGAATTGCCTAGTGGGTTTGTATGTGCAAATATAACTCTATTAGATACAGAAACTAAAGAAAGATACAAAATTGAATATATAGACGAAGAAGAACGAATAAATGCTCAATTCAAAAGAGCATATATAGATAAATATATAACAGTAGTAGTTCAAAATATGGAGAATATCAATAGACTATGTTGTTTTATAACAATTAAGTAGAATACTACAAACAATAGACATCTACCTCAAATTAAGTAATAATATAAATATCTGCCATTATTCAATATGAAGAATGACATTAACCCCTATTATCCAGTTAGAACTTCCCACTAACTGGATATTCCTATTATATATCACTCTAATATATTTAAGAAAGCCAAATATGAAAGGAGAATATAAACTATGAACAATAAACAAGAACCAATTAAACTAGAAATACCAAAGGATTATTGTATGGTAGATATTATATCGGAAATAACAGACGAGGGCAAATGTATGTATATAAAATATATAGCAGCTATTAAAGTAAGAGAAAATAACACTATTGAGAAATATCTAATGTTTATTGAAAGACCTAAGTCTCCAACAATAGTAATGAAGTCTAGTAAAAAACTATTAACAAATATTGAAAGGACAAATAATATAGTACAAAAAGTATTAGACATAATAGGAAAAGACCCTATAATAATTATGAATACTGACCGAGAGTTAGAGTTTATAAAAATTGCCTATGAAGAACTGAACCTTAATATAGATAATAATATTATTTATGGAAGACCAATAATAGATAATATAGAATTACACACAAGAGAATTTATACATAATGCCTTTGAACTACTAACATAGATAAACCACCTTAAAACTTGTATCAATAGCACAATTCAATTAAAATAAAAGAAAGAACATCTACTAACGAGGAGGTGGCAATTATGATTATCAAATATACATTTAAGGACAATGACTATACACAAATAATTGAAAAGCACCTAGAAGAATACGGCCCATTTCTAGGAATACTACATAAAACAATAAATGATAGTATAGAGTTTAAAGAAAATGTAATGAAATATGACGAAATGTCAAATAATGACCCAAAGCGAAAAGAACTAAAACAAAAGCTAGTAAAAACAATAAAACAAGCATTTCAAAACTACATTAACAGTATCAAGCCAAATAGTAAATGGCAGACAGACGGAATAAATGCAGAAGACCTAAACGATAGTAAGCAATATATCTTTGAGAATATTAAAATAGATATAGTAAACTCTATATCTGATAAATGGCAGAATGGCGAAGTAGTCTACTACTTCACATCTAATCAAAAGTATCTAACAATGTAACCACAGGAGCAATAAATTAAGAACTACCCAAGAAAATTCTTAATTTATTGCTCTTATTTTGACCTTATTTAAACTTTTATATTGGAATTGATATTTGCGGTTTATTAAAAAATTTTTTATGTATTATGAATAGCTTAGAACTTGTGAGAATACACCTATTTCAATTAAATTAGAAGAAAAAGAAAGGAGAGTAAGTATAATGTCAAGTAAAGGTAATTTCAAATGTACTAGATGTAAACGAATAATAAAAGGTAGACCTGCGTTAAGTAGAAAAGACAACAAAAGTAAAGTATGCTCTGCATGTGGTTTTATAGAGGCAAAAGAAATTTACGAAAAGAATATATACGAAAGGAGAAATACTAATGCCTAAGATAAGTAAGGAGAAGTTAAAACAAATCAATTCCAAATGTTCAAATCGGTTGGCAATTAGACTTAGATTTTTATTTAATGTATGAAGAAAAGAAACTAATAAAATATATAGAACTAGACGAGGAAAACTATTTAAAGTTTATACTATGCTATAACAGTCAATATCAAATAATATTAGATATAAGCAAATTCTATCATAAGAAAGACGAGTATTTTGCATATACTGAGGGCTCAGGTAAAAGAACGATATTAGAACGAATACTGGCTAAACGAAAGAACTTAAATAAACTAATAGAATATACAAAACAATTAGACAATAAAACTCTATTAGATATAACCCCAATACTAGGTGGAGGGAATACACGCAGTAAGTAAAAACTTTTAAGATATAAAATAAAGTAGGACGAGATTTTAATAATCTTGCCCTACTTTATTTTCAACTATACCAACACCTATAAGGGATAATACAAACCAAATTATAACCTCATAAGTAATATAATAAGTAGTAGAAAAAGACTGAACCAATACTTGATTTTGTATTCCTAAAGGTATTGTAATCATATAAGCTATACCAATATTCAATATCATTAAGATAATACATAGGACATCTTCTTTAGTTATATACATAGTAAACACCTCCTCGAGTATCTCGAATATTAGACTAATTATAACACCATTAGACTATAATAGCAATAAAAACAGTTAAAAAGTTCGAGTATCTCGAGATTTTATGATATTTACCCCATATTTTGCCATAATAAGGTAAAAGGTGGTAGAAATGATAGGTATAATATTAAAGAATATAAGAAAGATTAGAGGACTAACTCAAAAGCAAGTAGGTGCAAAGCTGAACCTAGCCGACAATACTATATCAAATTATGAAACAGAATACAGTAGCCCTAACTTTGAAACAATAAAGAAGTTTGTAAGTGTATGTGATTTCGATATAAAGTTTATAGATAAGAAAACTAAGAAAGAATATAGCATAACAGAGTTATCAAAAGAAATGGATTTTTAAGAAATATAATAGTTAATGTATAACTTGTCAAATTCTGTTTGACAAGTTATATCTTTCTATGATATTATAGGCACATAAATTAAAGAACATTGGTGGACAATGGTATAGGTGTCTAAACCTTTTGAGATAGGTACTTTTAAGCATTTTTTTATCTCATGGAGACCCAATTAGGAGACCCAACGAGAGTTACAAGTCGATTTTTTCGCAGAAATAGAGGCTTTGAAAAAGGGGTACTTTTTTGACATCTGCACCAAATTTTATATTTTTTTAAGATATTGTAAATTATCATACAATATCTTAATCTATTTTAAAGTGTTGTAAATACTATATTTCAAAGGTAGTATTTATTTTTTTGTCTATCTTAAAATATCATAAATTATCATAGAATATTTTGCTTTACTCCATTAAAAAATAAAAGGAAATAGTTGAAATTTTTCTAATCTCAACTACCTCTTTAATATTAAAGTAAACTCCCAGCTATGCTCAATGTCAACAACTTAAGAAAAAATAGTGCAATTATTTTGTTTTATAATTACACTATTTTTTCTTAAGTTGTTGACATTGCACATAGCGCGTGGTTTTTATTACACTTCATTTCACAATGCTAAAGCGTAATAAAAAACAAAAGCAGTAAGTATATAATTTGTTTTGAGAGAAACAAATTATATACTTACTGCTTTTGTTATGAATATATTATCAAATGAAAAGATTAATTTCAAGAGTTTAGAAGAAAATACTTTTAAAGAAATGATGAATTAGGAAGAAAAATAATACAAGAAAAAAAGAGAAAATATCCTAAAATATGAACTTTTCTCTTATACTATCAAAAAAAATCAAATGGATTTTACTTTTTTAAGTAACCCTGCAAATGTAGTTGTATAATTTATTTATGATAATGTCTTAAAGTTTTTAAAAATTATTGATGAAGCCAATAATTTTTATTTTTGACATTATAATAAATTGATAATTATTGACAAAAAGTAAAAAATAAATAATAATATAGCAAGAATAAAATAAAAAGAGTGTGAAAAAATATGATGAAAAAAACAAAAAGAATGATAAGAAACTTAATAATATTTATATTATTAATAATATTAACATTCTACATAATATTAAAAGACCAAGATATAACACAAATATTTAATGTATTAAGAGATGTAAAAAAGCAATATATTTTAATAGCAATGATATGTATGTGTATATATATAATATGTGAAGCTATCAATATAGGAAGAACATTAAAAGCATTAAATGAGAAATCGACATTTTTTAGAAATATTAAATATGCACTAATAGGATTTTTCTTTAGTAGTATAACACCAGCAGCAAGTGGAGGACAGCCAATGCAAATATATTATATGTATAAAGATAAAATTTCAGTAGCAAATTCAACACTAGCACTTTTAATAAATTTAAGTAGTATGCAAATAGTAACAATTTCAATTGCATTAGTAAGTGTAATATTTAATCATGAATATTTAAATAAAACATTAATTGTATTTTTTATTGTAGGAATACTGTTAAATTTAAGTGCATTAACATTACTTTTAATAGCAATATTTTCAAAGAGAATATTAAATAAATTGATTAATTTTGTAATAAAAATAATGAAAAAATTGAAAATTAAAAATATAGAACAGAAACAAATGAAGTTGGAAGCAGAATTATCTAAATATCAAGATAGTAGTAATTATATAAAAAATAATAAAATGGTAATACTAAAGATAATTATAACAACATATATTCAATTTGTAGCATTTTATAGTGTATCATATTGGGTATATTGCTCATTTGGATTAAAACAATATAATATAATACAAATAATAACAATTCAATCAATTTTATATGCAACAGTTTCAGGAATACCATCACCAGGAGCTGTAGGAGTGACAGAAGGTGGATTTATAGAAATATTTAAAAAAGTAATACCAAGTGATATTATAAATAGTGCTATGCTATTAAATAGAGGAATAAGTTTTTATTTGCTAGTAATAATTAGTGGACTTATAACGATAGTTAACATTTTTAAGTGGAAAAAGTTGAAAAAAGAAGAATAATAATATATAATAGGATTGATTTAAAATAATAGGGGAAAATTATGAATATACTTTTATGTGGAAATGAAAAAGTTTTTGACGGGGCACTTACAGAATTAATATCAATAACAAATAAAACGAGGGAAGCTGTAAGATGTTATATTTTTACAATGGATCTTTGTAGAGTAAAACCAGAATATACAGCAATAAATGATAATCAAGTACAGTTTTTAGATGAAGTTGTAAAACGAAAAAATCCAGAAAATAGTGTTCAAAAAATAGATGTAACAGAAATTTATGAAAAAGAATTCGGATATTGTAAAAATGAAAACGCATATTGTACACCATATACATTATTGAGATTATTAGCTGATTTGGTACCAGATATTCCAGACAAAATATTATATCTTGATATTGATATGATGGCAAATGATGATATATCAAAATTATATAATATTGATATATCAGAATATGAATATGCTGCAGTAAGAGAAAAATATGGTTCCATATTCATATGGCCAGACTATATAAATGCAGGAATGCTATTATTAAATATGAAAAAAATAAAAGAAACGAAATTGTTAGAAAAAGCAAGAAATCTAATTAAAACTAAGAAAATGTTATTTGCAGACCAAGATGCAATATATAGAGCAACAACCAAAAAACTATTATTATCAAGAATATATAATGAACAAGCGAGATTTAATAAAAAAGATACAGTTATATGTCATTTTTGTAAAAGATTACTATTATTTCCAATACCACCACGTATAGAAAATTATAAGCAATGGAATGTTGATGAAGTGCATAAAATATTAAGATGCCACGCATTTGATGAAGATTTAAATGAATATATAGAACTAAAAAGAGAATATGAGAAATCATATAAGGTATTAAAAGTCTGACATATAATATCAGATGTTAGACTTTTAATATTTAGTAGAAAAGGGGAAAATAAATGAACAAAAATTTAAAAGAAATACCAATATTTTTTGCAATAGATGATGCATATACACCATTTTTATCAGTTGCGATACATTCATTAATAGAAAATGCAAGTAAAGATTATAAATATTTAATAAAAATTCTACATACTAATGTACAAAGTGGTCATATGGAGCAAATAAAAAAATATGAAAAAGAAAATGTAAATATAGAATTTGTGAATTTAAGTTATTATATAGAAAAAGTTAAGGATAAGTTATATACACGTGATTATTATACAAATACAACATATTTTAGATTATTTTTACCAGAATTATATCCACAATATGACAAAGTATTATATTTAGATAGTGATATTATAGTATTAGGAGATATATCAGAATTATATAATATAGATATGGGAACAAACTTAGTTGCAGCAGCACCAGATGATATAATTCAATATAATAAAGTATTCCAAGACTATGCAGAATTAGTAGTTGGGGTTGCAAAATATCAACACTATTTTAATGCGGGTGTATTATTGATGAACTTAGATGAATTAAGAAAATTTAATTTTCAAGAAAAATTCTTATATTTATTAGAAAAAGTAAAATTTTCAGTGGCACAAGACCAAGACTATCTAAATAGATTATGCAAAGGAAGAACAACATTAATAAGTCATGATTGGGATGTAATGCCATATGTAAATGAAGAGACAAAACCAGAAGACATTAAAATAATACATTACAATTTTGCATATAAACCATGGCATTTTGAAGATGTTACATATAATGAATATTTTTGGAAATATGCTAAAGAGACAGAATTTTATGAAGAAATAATAAAAGTAAAAGAAAGTTATACTGAAGAACAGAAATTTAAAGACAGAGAAGCAGAAAAGGGATTAGTAGAACTTGCAACAAAAGAAAATGCATGTGTAGGTGATGATAGAGAATATAGGAGATAGTTTATAATGGGAGCGAAAGAACAAAGTATACCAAAGGCTAAAGATAGAATAGAAGTATTGAAAAAAATAGAACAACTAGAAAAAGAAGGAAAGTTTGATATAGATGTAGAAGATGACCCTGAAACAATAGTGTTAACTCCAGAAAATATAGACTACTTAAGAACTACAATGACAAGTAAAATAAAAAGAATATTTGCAAACAAAGTTGGAGAAAAGTTTTTAGATGAGTTATTAAAGAATAATAAGTTAATTATAAAAGAAATAAATGGAATAGAGAATCTAAATAAAGTAAAAACAGGTGCACTTTTAACATGTAATCATTTTAATCCTTATGATTGTTTTACAGTAGAAAAGGTATTTAGAATGTCAGGACAATCAAAAAACAAGAGATTACATAAAGTGATACGAGAAGGAAACTATACTAATTTTCCAGGTTTTTATGGTTTTCTATTTAGAAATGCAGATACATTACCACTAAGTTCTAGTAATAGAACAATGGTAGAATTTATGAAAGCTGCAGATACACTTCTACAAAAAGGAGATTTTATATTAATATATCCAGAGCAAAGTATGTGGTGGAACTATAGAAAACCAAAACCATTAAAAATAGGAGCATTTAAAATTGCTTCAAGAAATAAAGTTCCAGTTATACCAATATTTATTACAATGCAAGATAGTGAAATAATAGGACAAGATGGATTCCCAATACAAGAATATACTGTAAATATAGGAAAACCAATTTATCCAGACAGCAATTTAACAGAAAAGGAAAATACAAATAAAATGTTAGAAGAAAATTCAAGAGTTTGGAAAGAAATATATGAAGATTTCTATAAAATTCCATTAGAATATACAACTATGAAAACAGAAGAGGTGCAGGAAAAAATAAAAATTGGTTAGATTAAATAAGAAATAATGATAAAAAGTAAATTATTAAAGGAAATTAAAATATGAAGGAAGACAAAATAATTTATTATAAGGATGAATTAAATGATGAATTTTCTACAGCAAAGATAATACCTAGAAAAATAGATGAAAATTATAAATATATTCATAAAAATGTAATATGGAATGCATGTGCATTCCTTTTACAAAATATATTAAGTATACCAATAAAATATTTATATGCTAAAATAAAATTTAGAGTAAAATATGTAGGAAAAGAAAAATTAAAACAATATAAAAAACAAGGGTATTTTATATATGGAAATCATACTCAAAGTTTTGCAGATACATTTTTAATAAGTAATTGTGTATACCCTAAAAGAAATTATTTAATTGTAAATCCAGAAAATGTATCAATGAAATTTCTTGGAAATGCAGTTCAAATGTTAGGTGCAATACCAATACCAAGTAATAAAGAAGCAATGAAGATTTTTTTAGAAACAATTGAAAAAAGAATAAAAAAAGGGTATTCTATTACAATTTTTCCAGAAGCACATATATGGCCATATTATACAAAAATAAGACCATTTAAATCAGTATCTTTTAAATATCCAATAAAATTAGAAACACCATCATTTTGTGTAACTAATACATATCAAAGCTATGGGAAAAATAAAGATAAAGTAAAAATAGTATCATACATAGATGGTCCATTTTTTCCAGATAATGATTTAAATATTAAAGAAAAACAGGAAAATTTAAGAAATAAGATTTATGATAAAATGGTAGAAAGAAGCAGGAATAGTAATATTGAAGTTATAAAGTATGAAAAAAGGGATTGAGGATATGATGTCAGGTCTTGGAAATGGGAATAGATGGTGATAGGGGGCCAGGTCATTAATCCCCACTTTTTAATAAAATAAGTGGGGATTAATGACCTGGCCCCCTATCACCATCTAAAACTTTTTTAATTTTTATTTTTATAATTTTTACAATACATATTAACAGGACAAATATAGCATTTAGGCTTTCTTGCAACACAAGTATTTCTACCATGCCAAACAAATAAATGATTAATATCTTTTAAATATTCTTTAGGAAAAATTTTTATTAAATCTTGTTCAATTTTAGAAGGGTCAGTTTCTTTTGATAATCCAATCATATTAGAAATTCTTTTTGCATGAGTATCAACTGCAATACCATTTGCAACTCCAAAAGCTTCAAGCATAATAACATTTGCTGATTTTCTTCCTATTCCTGCTAAAGTTTGTAAATCATCCATATTATTAGGAACTTGACCATTAAAGTTTTCTAAAACTTGTTTAGCACATAATTTTATATTTTTAGCTTTGTTTTTATAAAATCCGCAAGGATGAATAATTTCTTCTAATTCTTTGATATCAATATTAGCAAAATCTTCAATTGTTTTACATCTTTTAAAAAGAGTAGGAGTTGTTTTATTGACTCTTTCATCTGTACATTGAGCAGAAAGCATTACTGCAATTACCATTTGAAAAGGTGTTTCGAAATCTAAACTACATGTTGCATCAGGATAAACTTTTTTTAAGTTTTCTACAAAATTTATTATATCTTCTTTTTTCATATAAAAATCCTCACTTATAAAATTTATTTGAATATACTATATATATTATATAGAGTAAAAAAAGAAAAATCAATATCTAAAATATGGAGTAACATAAAAAAGGAACAATAAAATATTTAAATTAATATAATATATAAAACAATAAAGGAGGTAATAATATGTTATGTGCATTAAAAAAGACAATAGGAGTTATATTAATAGGAATAGGTCTAGGAATATTATTGGTATTATTACTTCCATTCACAGGCTGGCTATTTATAATTGGAGTTGCTTTAGCGTGTGTAGGACTTATGTGGCTTGCTTGCTAAAAAAGGAGGGTATTACATATGACTATAGTTGTAAAAAAGGTTCCAAAGTTTTTGAGGGGATTTGTAAAACTTGTTTTTGGAATAAAAGATTAATTATAGAGATTTGGAGATTGTCTTCAAATCTCTATTTTATATTAAAAAAATTAATTGTAATGACGTGTAAACAAATAAAGATAAAATAGTTGATATAAAACAAAAAAGAGCCTATGCTCTTTTTACTTTACCATCTTTTAAACATTTTGCACAAACGTGAATTTTTTTAGTTTCACCGTTTTCCATTATAGCTTTAACACTTCTTAAATTTGGTTTCCAAGTTCTTGGACTTCTTTTACTTATATGTGAACGAGTAATGCTAAGCTTATTTCCATTACTTTGTGTTTTTCCACAAACTGCACATTTAGCCATTATCTTTGCACCTCCTAATTTTTAAAATAAATTGACTGCTAATAAGTTTATCATAAAAAAAATAAAAAAACAAGTATTTTTTTAAAATTATCAAAAAAACCTTGCAAATTAGGAAAAATATGGTATAATATAAAAGCTATAAAGATGATTTATAAATTTTATAGGAGTTATCTATAATAAGCAAAGCTTGATAGACAAATTAATTTATGATATCAAAAGGAAAGGATTTGAATAAACAATGAAATGTAAAGTTGAAAAAACAGAAAATGCAAATGAAGTAAAATTAGAGTTAACAATAGAAGCTCAAAAATTTGATGAAGCTATAAAAAAAGTATATTTCCAAAGTGCAAAATACTTTAATATACCAGGATTTAGAAAAGGAAAAGCACCAATAAATATAGTAGAAAAATATTATGGAAAAGAAATATTCTATGAAGATGCTTTTAATGAAGTAGTACCAAATGAATTAGAAGAAGCATTAAAAGAAAATAATATAGAGGTTGTAAGTAAGGCTGATATAGATGTAAAACAAATTGAAAAAGGAAAAGATTTAATATTTACAGCAATATTCCAAACAAAACCAGAAGTAGAACTTGGAAAATATAAAGGTATAGAAATACCAAAAATAGAGTATACTGTATCAGATGAAGATGTAAATCATGAATTATCACATATGCAAGAGCATAATTCAAGATTAATATCTGTAGAAGATAGAGCAGTTGAAAGTGGAGATATTACAGTAATAGATTTTGAAGGTTTTGCAGATGGAGTTGCATTTGAAGGTGGAAAAGCAGAAGGGCATGAATTAGAAATAGGAAGTAACACATTTATACCAGGATTTGAAGACCAAATAATTGGAATGAAAATTGATGAAGAAAAAGATGTAAATGTTAAATTTCCAGAAGAATATTTCTCAAAAGATTTAGCTGGTAAAGATGCAACATTTAAAGTAAAATTACATGAAATAAAGAAAAAAGAATTACCAGAACTAGATGACGAATTTGCTAAAGATGTAAGCGAATTTGATACACTAGAAGAATTAAAAAAAGACATCAAAGGAAAAATTGAGAAAGAAAACGAGCAAAAACAAAAATATGAAACTGAAGAAGCTGTAATCAAAGCTGTATGTGAAAATGTAAAAGTTGATATTCCATCAGGAATGATAGAAACAGAAACAGAAGATATGTTAAAAAATGTTGAAAATAGATTAGCATATCAAGGATTAAAATTAGAACAATATCTTCAAATGATGGGAAAAACAGCTGAAGAAGTTAAAAAAGAATATGAACCTCAAGCAATTGAAGCTATAAAATCAAGATTAATGTTAGAAGCAGTTATAAAAGCTGAAAAAATAGAAGTAACAGAAGATGAAATAGTAGAAAAAATGAAAGAAATGGCTAAGAACTATGGAAAATCAGATGATGAAGAATTCTTAAAAAATGAAAATGTAAGAAAATACATAAAAAGTGGATTAGAATCTGAAAAAGCTTTAGAATTTTTAGTAAAAAATGCAAAAATGAAATAGGAAAATAAAAGTGATTGGGGTTGAATATTTAGTTTTATTAAACCAATCACTTTTTTGCTAAAAAATTTGTCGACCAATGGGGACGTTCTTAAATTGGTTGAACTAAAATAAAAAATAGAATATATAATAAATTTTCGACCAATTTAAGAACGTCCCCATTGGTTGAATTAAAAGGAGGAAAAATATGTTAGAAAAAAATAGTTTAGTACCTTATGTAGTTGAACAAACAAGTAAAGGAGAAAGATCATATGATATTTTCTCAAGATTGTTAAAAGACAGAATAATCTTTTTAGGAGAAGATGTAAATGCAACATCAGCAAGTTTGGTAATTGCACAATTATTATTTTTAGAGTCAGAAGATCCAGATAAGGAAATATTTTTATATATAAATTCACCAGGAGGTTCTATAACAGATGGTATGGGTATTGTTGATACAATGAATTATATAAAATGTCCAGTAACAACAATATGTGTTGGCTTAGCTGCAAGTTTTGGAGCAGTTCTTTTGGCAAATGGAGAAAAAGGAAAAAGATTTGCAACTCCAAATTCAGAAATATTAATACATCAACCATTAATAGGAGGTCAAGGTGGAGGTATTTCAGGTCAAGCGACTGAAATAAAAATTCATGCAGACCATATGATAAGAACAAGAGAAAAATTAAATAAATTATTAAGTGATAAAACAGGTCAACCAATTGATGTGATTGAAAGAGATACAGAAAGAGATCATTATATGACAGCACAAGAAGCTTTAGAATATGGATTAATTGATGGAATCATGGATAAAAGAATATAAAGGATGAGAGGAAGAAGAAATATGGCTAAAAATGATGTACCTAAAAATGTAAGATGTTCATTTTGTGGGAAATCACAAGAAAGTGTAAAAAAAATAGTTGCAGGACCAGGTGTATATATTTGTGATGAATGTGTAGATTTATGTACAAGTATAATTGCTGCTGAATGTTATGAAGAGGAAGAAATAGGATATACTCTAAATGATCTAGATAAAATTCCTAGTCCAAAAGAAATAAAAAGAATTTTAGATGAATATGTAATTGGACAGGAAGAAGCAAAGAGGTCTTTATCAGTAGCTGTATATAATCATTATAAAAGAATTGCTCATGAAGAAGAAAATGATAAAAAAGATGATATTGAAATTCAGAAGAGTAATATATTGCTTTTAGGCCCAACAGGTTGTGGAAAAACTCTTCTTGCAAGAACACTTGCAAAAATATTAAATGTACCTTTTGCAATAGCAGATGCAACTACTTTGACAGAAGCTGGATATGTAGGAGAAGACGTTGAAAATATTTTATTAAAACTTATTCAAGCAGCAGATGGTGATATTCAAAAAGCAGAAAAGGGTATTGTATATATAGATGAAATTGATAAAATAACAAGAAAATCTGAGAATTTATCAATAACTAGAGATGTAAGTGGTGAAGGTGTTCAACAGGCATTGTTAAAAATAGTTGAAGGAACAATAGCATCTGTACCTCCTCAAGGAGGAAGAAAACATCCAAATCAAGAAATGTTACAAATAAATACTGAAAATATTTTGTTTATTTGTGGAGGAGCTTTTGAAGGACTGGAAAATATTATAAAGGATAGAACTGGTAAAAAAAGTATAGGATTTGGAACTAAAATAGAAAGTCAAAATGAAATTAGTAAATATGAAATTTTCCAAGAAATGCTACCACAAGATTTGCTTAAATATGGATTAATACCTGAATTTATAGGAAGATTGCCTATAATAGCAACTCTTAAAGATTTAGATAAAGAAGCTTTAATTAAAATTGCTACAGAGCCTAAAAATGCTTTAGTTAAACAATATCAGAAATTATTAGAAATGGATAATGTAGAACTTATATTTAATCAAGAAGCATTAGAGGCTATTGTTGATAAAGCAATTGAGAGAAAAACAGGAGCAAGAGGACTTCGTTCAATTATAGAAGAAATAATGAGAGATATTATGTTTGAAATTCCTTCAACTCCTAATATTTCTAAGTGCATAATAAATAAGGAAACAGTTTTAAATAAAATACAACCAGAACTAGTAATTGATGAAAATAAAAGCGAACAGAGTGAAAAAAATAAAAAGAATAGACATGTTCCAGATAAGAAAAATAGAGAAACAGCATAAATGAAAAAAAGACAGAAATTAAAAAAAAGACAGAAATTTTCTGTCTTTTTTAATTTTAATAAAATATTAATTATATAGGAGCAATTAATCAAATATCCGATTTCCAATAACTTTTAGATGCTGATAATTACCACGACTTTCATCAGAAGAAGAATTATCTACATCATATAAAAACTGTTCTAATGTTTCCATTGCTTCACAAGATGATTGATATGTTTTCTCTAAAAGCTGTTCTACTGTCATATTTATTTCTCCTTTCTGTAAGTTTATAATTAGTATTATAATTAATATATTAAGAAAAATCTGTCGAAACTTGTTTTTATATAAAAAATAAAATTTTTATATAAGATATTGACAAGTGTTATATAGTGTTATATACTGTATAACATAAGAGGTGATAATATGAAGATGATTATTAGTAATAGTAGTTCTGTTCCAATATATGAACAAATAAAGAAATCTATTATCAATCAAATATTAGAAGGAGAATTAAGTGAAGATGAAGTATTACCTTCTATTAGAGTATTAGCACAAGATATAAAAATAAGTGCTATGACTATAAAAAAAGCTTATGATGAATTAGAAAGAGAAGGATATTTAAAGTCAATACAAGGGAAAGGGACTTTTGTGGCTCCTAAAAATACAGAACTTGCTAAAGAGCAGGCACAGAAAGATATTGAAAAATATATAGAAAAGATTGTTGATATTTCTAATAGATTTGATATAGATGAGAATGATGTGATTGGAATGTTTAAAATGTTTTATGGGGAGGAACAATAATGGGAAATATTATAGAAATTAAAGATTTAAGAAAGAAATATGATGATAAATTTGAGCTAGATAAAATAAGTATAATGATACCTAAAGGAGTTATAGTAGGTCTTATTGGAGAAAATGGGGCAGGAAAAACAACACTAATAAAATCAATGCTAAATATTATAAAAATTGATAGTGGAGAAATAAAAATATTTGGAAAGGATTATAAAAAAGAAGAGAAATATATAAAAGAAGATATAGGTGTAGTTTTAGATAATATGTTTTTTCCAGAGTTATTA
>CAOMRW010000018.1 GCA_948485625.1 uncultured Clostridia bacterium
TTTTATTTACTTCATCTTTAACCTCATCAATTCTTTTATTTACTTCATCTTTAACTTCATCAACTCTTTTATTTACTTCATTAAATCTTTCATCTATTTTTTCAAATTTTTCATTCATTTCTGTTTTAATTGATGAAACTTCTATTTTTGTTTCTGAGATTTCATTCTTAATTTCCTTAATATCTTTTCGTGTCTCTGCATTTTCTTTTCTAATTTCTCTTATCTCTTTTAAAATTTCACTTTCCATATTAATTTCCTCCTTATACTTTAAATTATTTTTTACTAACAATATAACTTTAGTTTTATCATCTGTTTCATAAAAACTCAATTAATACTCTCTCTATTTCTAATAGCAAATAAATTGAACTAAATATTCAATATTTACATTTTCAAAAACATTATATAACACAAAAAATAAAAAAGCAATAATTTATAAGAAAAAAACAAAATTTCTTCATAAACCATTACTTATAAGTAAATTAATTTTTCTTAGGTTATTGAACACTTCTCATTTGTTTTAGCATTATATCTCCAAAAACACCATAACCCTCTTTAGGATTATTTACAAGAACATGTGTAACTGCACCAACAAACTTTCCATTTTGAATTATTGGTGAACCACTCATACCGTTGAATTATTCCACCTGTTTTTTCTATCAATCTTTCATCTGTGACTTTTATTAACATACTTTTATTATCATAATTATTTTCTTTAAACACTTTTTCTATTTCAATTTCATATTCTTCTATCTTTCCATTTTCCAAACTACACATAATCTTTGCTTTACCAACTTTTATTTCATCTCTCAAAGCAAGTTCTATTTCTTTAGATTTATCTATATTTAAACTAGAAAGATTATCTACTTTTCCATATATACCAAATCTAGTATTTTTATATATTATTCCTATATTTCTTTGATTATCAACAGTCCCCTGAATTCTACCAGGAGTACCACTCTCTCCCTTTATAACATTTAGAATCTTTGTTGTAACAAATTCCCCTGAAGCAATATCTATAAGTTTCTCTGTATCTATATCTGTTATTCCATGACCTAAAGCACCAAAACTCTGTGTAGATGGCTCATAAAAAGTCACTGTTCCAACTCCAGCTGCACTATCCCTCACCCATAATCCTAACTTATATTCTCTATTTGCAGTTTGTATTGGATTTATAGAGCACTCTAAAGTCTTATCATCATGTAAATATTGTATTTCAACTGAATTTCCATTACAAGAATTAACCTTTTCTATTAATTCCTCTGTTGATTCTATTTTACTATTATTAATTGATATTATTGTATCTCCCTCTTCTATTCCTGTATTTTCATATGGTTTATATTTTTTATTATCTATTCCTTGAATTTCTGCCATCCCTACCACTAACACTCCACTAGTATATAATTTAATTCCTGCTATACTTCCTACTGGTATTACTGTTGTTTTAGGTAACACATCTACATTTACATTTTTCAAAAAAATATTTTCAAAAAGACTTAAACTTACTGTTCTTTTACCTGCACTATTTATTACACTTGTCTGATTACTTGATAAAGTTTCTATTACCTCATCCTTATCAGTTATATATGCTTTTAAACCTAACATCGTTTTTAAACTTATAGATTCCCCCTCAAAAATAACTATATTATCTGGAATTGATTGAATTAAAACTACATAAGTATATATAATCAACAACAAAAATATTAACAATATTTTCCAAACTATTTTTCTCAATTATTTTCTCCTTAATAAAAGTTTTCTAATTTTATTATTAACTTTTTTTATTTTTTTATTCCTATATAAATTCATGTAAAAATATCAAGTATATCAAATATATTAAATATAATAATATATTACAGAAAATTTAAAATTTAAAATTTAAAAATTTAAAAACTAAATAAATAATTCAAAAATCTAAAAAGCTTAAAATCATTTCAATATAAAAATCTAATAAAAAAATAAAAAGACTTAAATCAATTTTAACAATTAACCTAAATCTTTTATAAAACAATAAATAAGAATATTTTATCAAATTACTAACTTCTGTCTATATAAACCATATCTCTCTCTACCAAGAGCAGTATAATAAATCCTTTTCCATGCATCTGGAAGTTGTTCTATATATTCAGAAAAATTACCTTTAAAATTATCACTAATTCCATTTTTAGTAATTATAGAATCATATGATAATGTTCCTGTTACTGGTAAATAATATGTTGCTCCATCATTTCCAACTCTTCTTTCTGTGTTAATATTAAAAATCCCTATTGAAGATGATAGATTCTGAGCTGTCAAATTCTTATCCAATATATTTCTTATAACATCATCTGTTTTTATATAAATTGAATCTTCCATTACAACATCTTCATTTTCTGTATTTGTAATTATTGAATATCCATTATAAACTTTTCCACCAATAGGAGCTCCTTGAAAGAAACTTATAACTGATATATTATCCATAATTTTATCCCAGTCAGAATCTTTAAGTTTTGGCATTTGAAAATCCATAATCACTGAAGAATAATTGTTAAAATTTGATATAGCAATAGCTAAATTTCTTTCTATAGAATTTTTTATAACATCTATTCTATGTGTATTAAAATTTGAAGTCTCTGACTCTATATTATCAAAATTAAAAATATTTCCATTTATTGAATAATATAAACTATCTCCATTATTATAATGTCTTCCTGTTTGTATATCAACAATATCTGATGTACGCAAATCATCTAACCCATTATCTTCAATAAAATTAATTAATTCATATGCTTCTATATAATATTTTTTAGCATTCTCATTATTTCTTACATCCTCTACAGTAAGAGTTGATTGTGGTATAGGCTTTCCATTTAACACAGAAAATACACTATTTCCATCTGTATAATATTTAGTTCCATTTATTTTTACATATTCAAAATTTCCTATATTTCCATCTATATATACATTTTCTCTTAATACACCATTTTCAGTTCCTATCTCTATTCCATTATATTTAACTATATTACCATTATAATACACTCCTCTATTACTAGTAGAACTACTAGCTTTACTTAGCAAATATCCATATCTACTTACAGTTTTCCCATTAATAGTTCCCTGTATTTGAATATAATTATCTAAAGAATAAGTTATTACTACATCAATATCACCCTTTATATATCTACAACTATAATAAACATAAGGTTTTAATCCATATAGTTTTTCTTTATTATTAGAATCTATAGATGTTCCATGATATGATGTATCATCTCTATGTCCACTTATAGTATCTTTATCCCATATATTTTCATATGGAGAATATATATAATACCCATCATACATTGTATACACAATAGCTGGTATATAATTTTGTAAAGTTTCCTTGGTATATCCAAGTGAACTAAAATTAGTAGACATTGAATTAAAAAAAGTATTTACTGATGCTTTTATATCCCTAATTTTTGAATTTGTATAATCAGATGTATCACTTGTAAAACTATTTACTTGGTATGCTTTTAAAGCATCATGTGTTGCATCATTTAGCTTTGAATCATATTGAGATTGCAAACTAATAGTTTCAACTCTAGTTTTTGTATATGAGGCTAATACTAATGATATTGGCAAAATTAATATAATAAATATAATAGCTAAACTTTGTATTCTCATAATCTTTCTTTCCTTTTACTTATTTTCTTCTTAATATCCTATATTTTTATTTTAAAATAGATGGCATTTTTACACCATCTACATAAATACATATCAAATTTCATTAAGTATCTACCAGTTCTTATTTTCCAGTAGCAGTTATCATACCTCCATGAGAAGCAGAAATTATATAAATATCTTTCCCAACTACTGTATAAAAGAAATTCTTTAATTGCTGTGACATAGTCTGATTTGTATTTTTTACATTTACAGTAACTATATCACCTTCTTTTAAATAATAATCTTTATTATTATTTAAAATTTCTTCAACTTGAGAATTATATACTGAATAATATACATTTTCTCCTGATGTATGATTAGAATTTGTTTCTCTTCTACTTGGATTTTCATCCAAAATTCTAATCTCTATCTCTATATTATATGTATTTCCTGTTGAACCAAGATTTCCAACAAAGCTACTATATTTTTCTGGTGTAATTTTTCCACTTTGTCTTATGTCATCAACAAATTCAGTAGTTGCTATTCTTACTGTTAACTGAGAAATATCATCTGTTCTATCTGACATTGTTATTAATGGAAAGATAAACATCAAAATTGCAGCTAAACTTATTCCAATAATTGATGTAAGTATATCATCCATTACATTTCCTCCTTATTGCACCATTCCTGCTTTAGAAGCAACAACTGTAGCTGTATCATTTCCAACTATCTTATATGCAAACTGTTTCATTTGTTGTAATAATGTTAAATCTTTATCTCTTACTGTTACTAAAACAATATCACCTGTTTTTAAATTTTTAACACCTTTTGTATTTAATATTTCTTCTATTTGTGATGTATACTCTGAATAATATACATTTTCTCCAATTTTATCTTTTGCTGTTTGAGATGTTTTCTTACCTGGATTTTCATCTAAAACTTTAACTTCCATTGCAACATCAAATGTATATCCTGTTGCTGTTAAATTTTCTAAAAACTTATCATATCTCTCCACTGTAATTTTTCCAGTTGTTCTTATTTCATCTACAAAATCAGAAACAATTGCTTCAACTTGAGCCTGTGATGTACTATCAAATCTATCTGCCATTGTCATTAATGGTACAACAAATATTAAACCTGCTGCTACTATTATTGCTATTACTGTTATTAAAGTATCACTCATATATTTTTCCTCCTAAATTAATATCTTCTTATTTATTATAACATTATTTTATTATTTTTTCAATTCCTAACTTTGTAGGTTATAATTCTTTTCTCTGTTTTCATTACATCTGGTACATTAGGATTATCATTTTGATAATATACTCCTAAATACTCTTCTATAACATATCCTCTTCCAACTGCATTTTTTAGTTGCTCATATATTGGTACACATCCAGATAAACTTATACGATATTTTCTCTGAAATGCACTTACATCATTATCATCAAAGTCTCCATATAAAACTCCACGTATAAATTCAGCTTTTTGCTCATCAGTTCCTAAAACAACATTATTGTATTCTTTGTCTTGATTAGTTTCTAAATCTAAGACAAACTTATCTATTTCAATCCCATTTTTATTTTTTATCTTGTATATAGGACTATTTAATCCGTCAAATACTATTTTATAGTTTTCTAAATATGCTCTAAATATTGCTGGTACTATAGTTTCTAAATTAACTACCCTTGTCTTTCCTGTTTCACCATAATAATAGTTTCCATTTATATATGCTGTTTCTCTATCTCTATAATCTAAGATAATATCAGCACTTTCTCTAGTTTGCCCAAAAGCTAAAATAATAATGGAAACCGCTAATACAAATATCAAAAATTCTCCAGCCATCTTTAAAGCATTTGCAGCATTTTCCATTATTATTCACCTCACTATAAATATATTTTTCTATATTATTTTTTTGTAACAGTTATTTCACTAACACGTCCATTTTCATACTTTGTTATTTTTACATCATATGATGAAGTATTACTAATTCCAGATGTATTTGAACCAGTAGAATTTGCGTAAGCAGAAGTACCAGTTACAGTTACTGTAACAAATCTTCCAGCATCTATATTTCCTTGATCAGCATTACTAGCTATAGCTTCTTGCATTAATGACCTAACAACAGAACCTCTTACATTATCATTTTCATATTTTGTAAAAGTTGAGTTAAATGTTTGTAACTCAGCTTTAGACATACCACTTCCACTTATAACGTCTTGTGCTTGAGTAAATATCATTATTCCTAAAGAAATTAATAGTATTGATAATAATATAGCTCCTGCTATAATTAATGCTTTTGATGCATTCTCCATTTTTTTTCCTCCTTCGTTTTATATAAATTTATATTTTATTACTAACTTATATTAGTAAAATTAATAACTTTTTTATTGTGTTATTTGTTCAAATAACATATACTTAACTTTATTGGTAGAATTATGATATTCAATTTCAATACATTCAAATTTTATCTTACTATAATAATTTATAAATTTTTGAATTCCACCATTATATATAGTCTCCATATTATATGATGAATCATTATCTATCATATTTATTTTTATATTTATTGAATTTGTATCATTATTCAAATAAATTCCTTTATTACTTTTCTGAACATTATTTTTTTGATTACTATCCATTGCTCTATTTATAACTGTTGCCAAATCAACACCATAAATTTCTTCATTTAAATATCTTTCAAACTCTAAATTTGCTTTTTTTGACATATTATATTCAGCTTTATAATTCAAATATAAATATGAAATTCCACAAACAATAATTATCATAATTGTAAAAAATATAGCAATTTTCTTCATAATCTTATTCCTTTTTCATTATAACATTTAAGATTTTCTTTTTCAATATTTTTCAACTAATTTAAATATTAAAATACAATATCTATAAACATTTATATTGGATTAAATCTAATCAAAGAAACTCTCCCATCATCATTATACCCAATATTTGAACACTGAAATTTTGTAATTGTTCCATTATTTTGATTAACATACATATTTATCAAACTTTCATATTCTGATTCTAACATATCACTTATTACTCTTCCTGTTCCATTTCCTATTAAAACACGTAATTTCTTATCATTAGAAAGTTCATTAAAATGATTATATTCTTTTGTATAACTAGCAAGAGAAATTATATCATATATAGTAATATTCCAATTTCCATTTATATCTTTAAAACCCTCATAAGCAGTAAATTTAGAATTGAATTCAACCAATTGCTTTTGAGCATTTTGTTCATTAATTTTTGCAGAAGTTGAACCAAAATCTACAAATAAATATACTGCTAATGAAAGTAGAAGAACTCCTATCAGCACTCCACCTGCCATTATCAAAGCCTTTGATGCATTTTCCATAATTCACCTCTTACTCATCAAATTCAAAATACATTTTTTGTATTTGCCCGTTGTTATAAACTATTCCATTACTTTCTTGACTTTTATCAACTTTAAATTTTGAACTCTTAAATTCAGAATATTGTCTATATTTTTTTATTGTATCTAAAGATGGATTTCTCTCATCCCAAGCAATCGATAATTCAAGAAACTTTTCTTTAATATTTTCTACATTTTGAGCTCTACTTAGTCCTGAATCATAGACAGAAGACACAATTTTTAATTTTTCTATTCCAACTTGTTCTGCACTAGCTGAATTCTTAAATGTTTCTAATACTTGTTTTATTGCATTATTATTATTTGCTCCAAAAGTATATGTAGCAGTTTTAAATAATGAATCTGTATCATTAGCTTTATCATATGCATATTTTGCATTAAATTTATCTAAGCCAGAAACTGTTACTGACATCTTTATATCATAATTTACCGAATTGGCAGTTCCACCTTTTCTTGCTTTTGTATTATAATCATTAACTTTATTTATTAATGATATAATATCTGCTCCTTTTATACCTTTATCATCCGCATATCTTTCAAAATCCAGATTGAATTCTACTAATTGTGAATTTTTCTTATTAGAATCTTGTGCTCTTTGATAATCTCCTATTTGGTTAACCATTAAAAGCAATGCTCCAATAACTAATAATGCAATTAGAATTCCACCAGCCATCAATAAAGCTTTTGATGCATTTTCCATAATGTATACCTCCTTTTTACTAGAAAGTCGATGATGACATTGAACCCATTGTACTTGACATAGATGTAAGACCTATAAATACTAATGGTACAATCAAATATCCTACGAATAAGCAAACCATTGGTGCAAATCCAATTACTTTTCCTATCATACCTTTTCTAGAAATTAATCTCTCATTTGACTCTTTTCTCTTATCTCTATAATATTCTCTTTCTGAATCTAATTCGTCAAATGCATCTCTTATTGGTATTTTTTCAACAGCAGCTTGCATACTTTCAACAATTCTTATTAATGGCATATAAGATATTTCATTTTTTAACTCTTCTAATGCTTCCCATGCACCAGCTTCGTAATTATTAACACATCTTGTTATTTGACTTTTAAATATATTTGAATATCTTTCAAGCCATTCTAAAATTATCTCAACATTAACTCTCTCTATTCTCATAAGCATAAGAATTATTGTCTGGAATTGCATTACTTCATCTTCCATTTCTAATTGTCTCATCTTAGCTTGGAACATTAATATCCATATCTGAGACATATATCCTATCATTGCGAATACAAATGCCAACAATATTTCAAACCATTGCAAATACTCACTATTAACAACTTGTAATTTTTCATATATTCTTTTAGCTGCTTTTTCTATCTCCTCTTCGCTAGACTCTTTATAATATTTTGATCTTTCCAATGCTTTTTGAATATCTTTTTCAGTTGTATCCAAGTCTCCTCTAAACATATCTAAGAAGATATTATCTTGCCTTGTAAGTTCCATAGCTTTTGCTTCTTGCCTTGAATTCATACCACCAATAAGGTCATAATCTGTAGTTGGTTGTGTATATTCATAATCAATTGCTATTTTATGTAAGTATGAAAATACAGTTAAAGATGCTACAAATGTAACTATTGCAATACATATTCTATTTACATATATCCATTCCATTTTTAATGGTGAAGCTGCATCTTTTAATAAATCTTTTAATTTTTTATATTCTTTTGTTCCATCTTTTGGTAAAACCATATCAATTATTTTTTTGCAAAATTTATTTTTATATACTTTATCTTGCCATGGATTTTGAGTATTTTTTGTACTCATATTTACTGAACCATTATCTTTTAACTTTCTGACTAATATGTAAGATACAAATGTAATAACTAGTATCAATATTTGTACTATCATTCCTGATTTACCATAATACCAATTCTTAACAAATGAGAAATTTGATACAGCCCAATTTTTTAATGGTTCTAACAACATTACTGGTGCAATTGATATAAAAGATAAACTCTTAAATACATAATTTAATTTATCTCTTTTTAATATTTCAATTTGCATTTCTTGTGCTATATTATCTATATTTTTTAAATATAATGATGCCCCATCTACTTTTCTATCCCCAAACTCTTTTGTTAAATATGACAAACCTGCAAATTCCTTCAAGAAATTATTTGGTGCAACATCATAATATTTTTCTAATTCTGTTTCAGGATCATCTGAAATTAATATTTCATATATTTTTTCACCTTGTCTAGAAATTTCTTTCTCATCATCTTGAGATACTTGATAAATGGCTTCTTCAACCATATTAAATTCATGATAAGCATGTCTTATTTCTGAGAAAAAATCTATTTGCTCTACTAACAATTTATCATCTTTTTTATCTACTGAACCCTCTATTAATATATCTACCATAAATAATTCAAACATTAACAATATAAACATTAATAAAAAGTTACTTTTTGTCAAAATTATAGTTACAATAACTAATGGAAGTAATATAGCAAGTGCTCTTGTAATTATTTTGGATGAATCTCTTCTTGTTGCATATTCATCATCTATATTTAATATCTCTAATTTTCTTCTTAATTTTAATATATATCTTTTTAAGAATGGTATACTTCTATATGTCAAATATAATCTTTGATATAATACTTCTGATGAAAATTTACCTGATTTTGTTCCTTGTTGAAGCTTTTGAATATTTTTATATTCTGATTTTTGCATTTTCTTAGATAATATATAATATATTATTCCTATTAATACTATCAATCCTACTACAACCATCATAATTATTTTTAGTATTTCAGTTGACACTTGATATTCACCTCCTACTTCTATTTCAATATCTCAACATTTTTTAACATCTAAACTTGACTTTTTGGTTTTCTACCTCTTCTTTTTGGTACATTTTCTTCTATATTTGCTGATACTTGCACTACTTCTTTAGCTCTTGTTTTTTTCCAATGTCTTTCTACAAATGAATCAAATTTTTCTAAATCTGATTCATCCATATTTTCTCTCATGCCTTTTAAATTTTCATCAGTTATTGGATTTGTAATTATATATTCTCCATCTACATATTCTAAAATATTTCTATATGCATATAATTGTCTATCTGTAATTTTTTCAAAATAATGTGTTGCATTATCAAAAAATTTATCAAACTTACCTTCTAGTGTTTTTTCATTTCTATGGTCAAATGTATATTCATTTTTTTCTTCAATCGGAATACATTCTGTTATTCTTTCTACATATCTTTTTCCTCTAAAATCTTTTGTTAAATGTATATCAAAATTCAATACTTGTACAACTTGTTCTTCTGCTGTTTTTTCATTTTTAAATACACCAGTTCTAAGCATTGAGTTTCTTAATGCTGTTACTAAGTTTGGAAATGTTTTAGCATGGTGAGTAAATAATGTAAATTTAGATGCAACCTGTGCTGCTTGTATCATCCAAGATGCTACAGGGTCTGTTGCAACCTCACCTATGATATTAACAGAACCATCTGTTTTTTTCTGAACGTCCAAACCTTCTTGTCCAGATATTGTATCTGTTTCACGGAATGTTAATATATTTCTTGTTGGGTATATTTTTCTTAAGTGTAACTCAAATGCTGTTTCTTGAACCCTTATATTCATTGTTTCATATATATTTTCTATCATTCCCATAAGCATTGTTGTTTTACCACAACCTTGCTCACCAGTTATTGATATAATTCTTGCACCTTTTACTAAATATTTTAATAATTCTATTGATTCATCACATCCTGGTTCACCTTTAAACCATTGTTCTAGTGTTGAACGTTTTACGTCAAACTTTCTTACAAAAAATGCCCATGTCTCTGAGAAACTTGGTCTTACAACAACTACACGAGAACCATCTTTCATTTCGTTAATCTTATAACCATTTGTATCTGATAATTGTCCTGGGTTATTGTATTTGTATATATTTTGACATACTCTTTTCAATTCTGCCTCTGTTCCAAAACTTAGAAATGCCAAACGAATAGATTTACCTTGGAAAAATATCCAAATACTATCACATGCTCTTGGAACTTTATGTTCAGAAACTTGTGCTAAATAATCTGAATCTGATGTTTGTGCAACTTGACTCAAAAAACTTTCTGGAAGTCCAGATACACCACCAGATACACCATCTATATTCATATCTCTTACTTCATCAATACTACTATATCCCTTATAATGTTGATATATTCTTTGTACTACTACTGACAACTTGTCTGTGAAATTTAGTTGTAAATTTTCTTTTTCAAATATGTCTTCAATCTCTTGAGTTGTTATTACATATGATGGCTTTGTTTCTCCTTCAATATATTTTAATACAGCTAAATTATATTTTTTTATCAATTCAGTTAAAGCCTCATACCCAAAGTCTTTTTTATACATGTAAATAAGAATATCAAATTTGTCTTGTGGTGTTAATAATGATGGTATATCAAATGAGATTGATTTTGATATATTTGCTTCATTTACTCCATATTCTTTTGAAAGTAAATCAAATATCAATTCTTTTACATATTTTTTATCATTAACATCTCCATATGTACAGCCTTTTAAAGCTTTCTTCAATTCATATTTTTTATTTTTTCTTCTCTTTAGTTCTTCCTCTGAAAGACCTATATCATATAGATTTACTTTTGTTATTTCATCTAGTCTTCTTTTAACAAACTCTTGCATTTTTTCTAGTGTATACGTTTTATCATCTATATTAATAGTTTCTTCTGTTGGTGCTTCACGTTTTCTTTTTACATAATAGTACATAAGCACACCAGCAACAACTAGAACAACTAAAGTCAATAATATATTTGTTATAGTCATTTGATATTCTCCTTCCGTTTTTTACTCTGGATTTACATTCCTGCTTGTAATTCTTGAAGTCTATAGATAATATTTTCTGTTGCCCTTTTTATTTCTTGTATAAAAAGAGCATTTCTATCTTCTGAATCTGTCATTTTTCTTAATCTCAAAAATAAATCTGGTACACCAGCTTCATTTGTTGCTTCAAAATATAATGTATTATATGGTAATGTTAAAACCTGATTTCTTTCTTCTAAGTATCTTGTAATATTTTTTGAATTATATTTTGAATATTTATCATATCTTCCAACTAATATAAGAGTTTTAGCTGATTTTAACAATTCACTTTTTTCTTTGTTTTCTTTCAATTTTTTTAAACTACTATAGTTTTGACTAGTATTTACTATTACTAAATCTGATATTTCTAAAATTCTCTTTTTTACTTCTTCAGGTAAATTATTATCTAAATCAACAAAAACTTTATCATAGTACATACCTGCTACATTTATTATATCTATATATTCTTCTTGTATTTCTTTATCATCATCTGTCAAGTCTACTTGTTTTTTTTCTTTCTTTTCAGCTCCTAAAAGTATTTCTAATCTATCTTTAAATACAACTTTTGTATAATTTGTTATTATTTGTGGTGTTAATTTATTACTTCTTGCTATTTTAGCGATTCCCTCAATTCCACTTTCTGTATCAATTGTTGCTCTGTTTTCTCCAAAAATACCTAATCTCATTTTTTTCACTTGTTTCTCTTCAAAATAGCATGGTTTAATTTTATCCTCTTTATTTGTAGTAGATATTATTAATATTCTATTATTATAATCAACAGCCATATGTGTTGCAATTGCAACCAAAGACATGGTTTTACCTGTTTCTTCTTCTATATTATTAACAAATGTTATTACTGACATTGTTATACTCCTCTTTCTATTAATTTTATAGCTTTTCTTATGTATGCATCACTATTTTGTCCTAATATTTGTTGTACTATAAATTCTAAATTATCTTTATATTGTACACTTAATTTTTTTAATTTAATTTTTTGTACTCTCTGATTTTCAGTTATAACACTGAAATCTCCATTTTCAATTGGAAAATATATTCTTTCTTCATCCCAAATAGTCTTACATCCTAATGAAAGAAAATTCAAATAATCATCATCTTCTTTCAAAATTTCTTTAGCAAATAAAATCTTTGTTAAATTAATAGGAACTTTCAATTCTCCCAATATCTCTATACCTTTTCTTAAAGAATATATATCAAAAGATGTTACAAAATAATTTTTATCAGCCATTTCAAGGCGAAATTCTTCTACTCTTTGAGAAGTATCAGCATCAACGAGCAAAACATCGTATGGCAAATCTCCTGATATTCCTACATAGTTTTTAATATTCTCTACACTATTAAATCCTATTGCTACATCTATATCTTCAAAAGAAGTTATATATGCCACTGTAGGATTTATAGCAGGTACCACATATCTAGCTTTTTGGTTGATAGTTGAATCTATAATTAATACCCTATTTTTCATAGTTGTTAATATTTTAGCTATATTTAATAGCATATCTGTTTTATCATAAGCTCCTATAAATCCTATTGTTTTCATATATAACTCTCTCCTTTTACTATTTTAATATTCTCCACCTAAAGATTGTAAATATTCTTTTCTAGTATCTCTAGAATTTGCTGAACTTTCATCAACTTTTGTTTTTAAGTTATCTTCTCCTTCTGTTCCATTATTATTGATTATTGGATTTATAACTTCACTTCTTACTACTGCACTATGTTCATTATATCTTCTAATCAAATCATTTTTTGCTCTTTCTACCATATTAGGGTTGTCATTTATTAATTGCATTACTTCTCTTGTTGGTACATATGTTGGTATAGCTGCATTTTGCATTCCTGCTTCTGTATATGTTACTACTTTCAATTGTGAACCAGCCATTTTCCATGCATCAACAATAGCATTATTCATTGTTATTATTTCACCTTCTGTTAGTTTTATCCATATTGTATCTTCTGAATCTATTCCATTAATCTGTGGTATTTCAACTTGTTTTTTAGAAACTACTATATAGTCTTGACCTGATGGTAATGATAATCTTACATCTATGTATTGTCCACTTTGTAATTGAGTTGGTAATATTAACATATTATACTCCATGTTTCTTAAATCATCTGTTACTTTTTCATCTGATTTAGAAATCATATCTATTGTTATAAGAGTATTCTTATCCATATCAACTTTAGCAATTATAGGAGATTCTATAAGTTCTACATATTGCTTATTTCCATTTGTCTCAACATAATAGCTGTCTGTTCCTTCTTCTGATTTCAACTCTTGTTTATTTCCATTTTTCACCAAATATAAAGTTGCCACATTATTTCTATATTCTGTTATTACTTCATTTCCTTCTTTATCTGTTAATGCATAATTTGATAATATAGACATATCACCAATAGCATTACTAGGAACTAAAGCCTTATTTGTAACTTGTTGTTTCAACATATCTGTTGTTATAACTTGGCCTGATATTACATCTTGTGATAATACCCACACTTTTACGCTATTTGCTTGTTCTTCTGCCTCTTTTTCTCTATAATTTTTTAATTGTATTAACAAAAACGCTATTACAGCTCCTGCTAATATTAAAGTAACTAAAATACCTAATAAAAATGAATTTCTTGCTTTTCTTTGCATTGGATTTGTTGCCATTCCCAATTCCTCCTTACATAACTACTTATATTTAATGTTCTCTATTACATTTTACATCAATTTAGTAGTTAAATCAACAAAATAGACCACTGTAATCAAAAGTTAATACTTTTGTAATATTTTTGTAATAATAAATAATTAACTTCTCCATTAGTTTAATATTTAAAATTTTAATAGTAAACAATTTCAAGTCAAATTAAATAAAAGGCAGGAAATCATATCCTGCCTTTTGTATGTACAAAAAACAAAATATAACTTTCTACCCTCAATCATAAAGAACTTAAATTCTGTCAGTCTATCAAAAAATGAAACTATTTCATGCTGTTTTCAACTTGTTGAATCATTTTTTTAACCATGTTACCACCTATTCTACCAGCATCTCTAGCAGATATATCTCCGTTGTATCCATCTTTTAAGTTAACACCAACTTCACTAGCAACTTCATATTTGAATTTGTCTAAAGCTGTCATAGCTTCTGGAACTAATTTTCTGTTTGAATTGTTTGCCATTTTTAAATTCACCTCCTGCAAATATACATTTCTAGAAAAAAACATTTGCTTTTTCTAATACTATCATTTGCAAATTTAAAAATAATAAACAGGAAATTTTTAGAAATTTTTTTATTTCTACTTTTTTAATATTGCACCACTTGAATTATTAAATATAATCTCATATCTTTCATCATTTTGTTCTGGTTCATATTTCAAATCACCTTTATAATAAATGAAATATTTTTCTTTCCCATAATTCAACCAATCTTCAAAATTATTCTTTTCAGAAGAAATTAAATAAATTGGATTTTGATAAAGAGAATATATCCATCTATTTCTTCCTTCAGTTTTACCAGCTATCATATACACATCAAATTTTTCATTTTCTAAATTTTCATAATAATATTGTACTAACTCCAAATATTCAGATTCAATTATGCATTCTTGTTTAATATTTTCAAAATTATAATTATATATATCATATATAATTCCTGAATCTCTGAATATAACTGGAAAAAGTATTATTCCAATAGCATATATAATAAAAGTATAATAAATTATTATATTTTTTATTTTCTTGTTTCTTTTTAATAATATTATTTCACAAAAACTTACTACTAAAACTATTATCCACAAAAGATAATATGATTTATAAAAATAATAATCTGATACTTTACCAAATATTTTTCCAACCCCTAAAAATATTATAAAAATTATTTCTAATATTAAAATATTAGTATTAAAATCTTTCTTTTTATTAACAAAATTAGTAATCAAATAACATATAACTAATGGTACAAATACAATAAAATTAGTAATTAAATTAGAATAAATTGTTCCTTCAATCGTCAATACCTTATTAGGCAGATTATAATCTTGTGTAAATATTTCCTTAAAAAACATATAATACATACCTAAAAGTGTAGGAATAATTAATATGTATATAATTTCTATCATATTTTTGATTTTAAATATTTTCTCTTTTTTACTTATATATTTTCTAATCAAAAATACTAAAATTGCAAAATAAATTACTGGAACAAAAAAATAATAGCTAAAAAACAATCCTAATGTTAACAACGAAATTGATAATAATATAATTTCATTATTGTCATTTTTCATATAATTCATCATCAACATTATTGCCAATATAATATCTAATCCTAAGGATAAATAACAGAAACCACTTAATAAACTATTTAATGGATATCCCAGCATATAAATAAGTGTAAAAATAAAAGCTAAAACATATTCTGATTTCTTATGTATTTTTTTGCTTATCAACAAATAAAATAATTGCCCTGATAAAAAGAAAATCATTAAATCAAACAATACAAATACCATATAAAAATCTTTTATTAATATAAAGTCTGATAAACTTTTTAATAAAATACCACAATTAACATATGCACCTGTCATAAAAGTACTAAAACTCACAATATAATTATATTTTACATTTGACAGCAAATCAGATTCATTATAAAAATTAATTGTAGAAAAATAATGAACTGCCCCATCTGTTATTATATACTTTATATCAAAAGGAAATCCATATTGTGCAATTCCTATAACTATTACTACAATCAATAATATTATACTAACAACCAAATCTTTTTTATTTATATAATATTTCTGTATTTGTTTTTTTCTAAATATTTGTATTCCAAACAATAATATCAAAGTAATTTGTGTTAAGCTCAAATTAAAAAGTGTCGACTTCAACTTCACCATACTAAAAATCAAAGTTATAAATATATTAAAACACATTAATAATATTGTAGATAATGCCATCCATAATATTATATTCTCTTTCTTATTTGTCTTTTTCATTACCAAAAACATAATAATTGTTATTAATGATATTAGAACATATACTATTGACATATTCCCTCCTAATTTTAATACTCAACAATTTTTATTATATATGTGACCATACAGAAGTAAAAATTGTTGAGTACCACTTCTAATATAAAAAGCAGGATACTTGAACTCTACTTTTTGGAGTATAGTTCAACTCACCTGCTTTTTTATATAATATTATTTTTAACTATTAGTAAGCTTTTCATATGTTTTTTCATACAAATCATTTATATCTTCTGAGTTATAACTTCTTTGAATTTTTTCTATTTCTTTTTGTTGTTTTTGTATTTTATAACTTGAATTCATATATAATCCTACTAATACTATTACAAAAAACATTATACTTAATAGAACAAACAAAGTTATAGAACCATTTTGTTCCTTAAAATTTGATTTAAATCTCATATTATAATCACCTTTTACTTAAGCTTCAGGTTCTACTAAACCATAATTTTTTCCATCTTTTAATCTATGTATAACATTTACTTTTCCTGTTTCTACATTTATAAATGCTAAGAAATTATGTGTTGGATGTGCTTTTAATTCAAGTACAGCATCTTCAGGTGTTATTGGTTTTATTTCGTAATAAGATGTTTTTATTATTTCATCAGAAATTTCTGCAATATGGTCTTTTTCAACTTCCATTGTTTTAATACTTGCATCTTTCATCATTTTTTCTTTTTTAGTTTTTGCTTTTCTTATTTGCCCTTCTAATATATCTATGTCTCTATCAATAGAAGCATACATATCCTTATCTTCTGTAACAGCTCTATATTTTTCTCCATTTGCTATCACACAAATTTCAGCTGTTTGTTCATTTTTTTCTGTTTTCAAAGTAACATCTGCTTCAGCATCTTCAAAATACTTATCGATTCTGTCTAATTTTTTTTCTACATAATCGTTTATTGCTTCTGTTATCTTTAGTTCTTTTCCTATAATTCTTATTTTCATAAAAATTGCTCCTTCCATGTTAATATTTTTTGCTTTTGATTGAGCCTATTATATATTTTATTATTATTTTTTGCAAGTGATTTTTTATATTTTTTTTATAGAGTATTAAAATAATTCTTCTAATTTATAATCTTTTTCTAATTTCTCATTAAAATAAATTTTAGTTATCAAATTAAATTCTTTTAAACTTTCATCTTTTAAATTAAAAGAATATATCTTTTTAGGAGGTGCGGAAACAACATATTTTATCGCATTTTTTGTACTTTCACTCATATCTATTGCAGATTTATCTTGTCTACTACATACTTCACATTTAAACCCATTATCTCTTATACTAAATTTTGTCAAATCATTTTCATCTTTACAACTTGTACACTTTAATATTCTAGGTGTAAATCCTAAAATACACAAAAGTCTAAGCCTAAATACACTAAGAACAAAATCTTTATTTTTCTCATTCTCAGATAATATATATAATGTATTTAAAAATAATTGTAAAATTCTATAACAGTTTTCATTCTCTTCTGTTACATCTTGAATTATTTTATTAATATGTATAGCATATTTGAGTTTATCTAAATCAGTCCTCAAATTATAAAATATCTCTATGGTTTCACAGGAATTTATATGATATGTATTTGTTCCCTTATACATCAAATATTCACCAAAGCAAAATAACTGTGTTCCAGCTAAAAGAGCACTTTGTGGTCTTCGTGCTCCTTTAGCAACACAGGATATTTTTCCATAATTTGGTGTTAGCATTGTAAGCATTTTATCATAATCTCCCATATTATTTTCTGCAATTATTATTCCATTTACTTTTATATTTGCCATTTTGTAAGTCTATGTCAGAATATATCTAACATAATTCCCCCTTTTATAATTGTATATCATTTTCTTTTATATTTTTAACATTCATATTAGTAATTTTTTGTATATCTTGTATTTCTTTTATTCCATTTTCTAGGTTCTGTATTTGTTTATACTCTAAAAAAGTATTTATATCTCCAGTATTCTTAAATACATCCCATGCTATTTCTTTAATCATATGCCTCATCTCCATTTCTAAAGTTTTACCTTTATTTTATCTTTTGCATTTTTTTAATCTTTTATTCACTTTTTGACCATTTAAAAGATACCTTTTTGTCATATTATTTTAATTTAAATTTACTATTAACAATAGAGTCATTATCTAGCCAATCTTGTTTTACCTTTACCCATGTTTTTAAATTTATTTTAATTCTAAAATTCTGCTCCATATCTATCCTTGCAGCTCTTCCTATTCTCTTAAGCATTTCTCCATTCTTTCCTATTATTATTCCCTTATGTGAATCTCTTAAACAATATATTGTTGCTTCTATATCATATATATCTTCTTTTTGTTTATTTTGTCTTAAATTCATTTTCTCTACTTCTACATAAATTCCATGTGGTACTTCATCTTGTAGTAATTTTAATGCTTTTTCACGAATTGTTTCTTCTGCTAATTGTCTTAAAGTTTGGTCTGTATATTCCTCAATATCATAATATGCAGGACCTGGTTTTAAGTTCTTCTCTATTTCATTCAAAATAATTTCTCTATATTTTTCTTCATATGCAGATATCGGAATTACTGTTTCAAAATTATATTCTTTACTATATATATCTATTAAATTTAAAAGTTTCTCCCTTTTAATTAAATCAATTTTATTTATTATTAAAATTGTTTTTCTTTTTGATTCTTTTATTTTATCTAAAATAATTCTATCTCCTCTACCAATATCTTCACTTGTTGCTTCAATTAAAAATAGTATCATATCACAGTCAGGTATTGAAGAAAAAGATGTTTCGATCATTGTTTCATTTAATTTATGTTTTGGTTTATGAATTCCTGGTGTATCTGTAAATATAATTTGTGAATTTTCTCTATTTACAATTCCTCTTATTGCTGTTCGAGTTGTTTGAACTTTATTTGCTATTGCAGCTATCTTTTCTCCAACTAATAAATTAATTAATGTAGATTTTCCTACATTTGTTCTTCCAATTATTGTTACAAATCCTGATTTAAATTCTTCCATTTCTCCTCCATTAGGTCAATTTCTTTGACCTATTTTCTTTACTTTTTATTACATATTATTTATATTTTAATATCTACAACCTCATTCTTCGGTTGCATAAGATATCCGTAACTCACATTCGTTCGAACGGCTATCTTAATTATACACCTTTTTTGTGCTAAATTTGTAGAATTTTTAAAAATTCTTAAAAAAATTTAAAAAGTCTGTGGTGGTGATAAGGGGCCAGGTCTTAAATCCCCATTTTTGTATAAAAAATGGGGATTTAAGACCTGGCCCCTTATCACCACCACAGACTTTTTACAGCCCCTTTTATTATGCATATGCTTGACGTTTTTTAAATGATAGTAAATTTGAAATTTCTTTTTCTGTATTTTTTGCTTTCTTTGTTTTATTTGCTCTTTCTTGTTCAAGTTCTCTTTTTTGTTTTTCTGCCATTGATTGACAAATAGCTTTCTGATATGCAAAATGTGTATCTTGTGATATTTTATTCCAATTATATTCATTTCTAACTTTATTTTTTGCTTTTTTAGTTATTTCTGAACATAATTTATGGTCATATAATAACTCTAATATTGCATCTGCTATTGAATTTGAATTTCCACAATATGTCTTCATTCCATTTTCTTTATGTTGTACTATCTCATTTAGTCCACCTATATCTGATACTACTATCGGATTTTCTGATAACATTGCTTCTAATGCCACTATTCCAAATGGTTCATATGTACTTGGAAATACTGATATATCTGCTGCTTTATACATTTTTTGTACATCTTTTCCATTCATATATCCTGCAAAATATACTTTTTCAGATATTCCTAGTGAATTTACTTGTGCTTTCAGTTCATCAATCATTCCGCCTTTTCCACAAATAACAAGTTTTGTATCATGATAACCATTTAATATTTTAGGCATTGCTGATATTAAATGTTGAATTCCTTTTTCATATACTAATCGCCCCATAAATAATATTATTTTCTCATTATCCATAGCAAATTTTCTTCTAAAATTATAATCTCTTTCTACTCCATTAAATAAACTCATATTTACCCCATTTGGTATTACATTTATTTTCTCATAAGGTAAACCAAACAGTCTTTGCAATTCATTCTTCATATAATTACTATTTACTATTACTTCTGAAGATTCATATGTTAACATCCATTCTGTATCATTTATATATCTCTGTGTTTCATCATGAATCCCACTGTTTCTTCCAGCTTCTGTTGCATGTATTGTTGATACAATTGGAATATTATATGAATTTTTTAATGTTTTTGCTGCATTTGCTACTAACCAATCATGTGCATGTATAACATCAAAATTCCCCTCTTTTAAAATTATTTCATTTGCTTTCGCTACCAAATTAAAATTTAGTTGTAATATCCAATCTATAAAGTTATTTGGATTTATCATATAATTTCCAACTCTATATACTTTTACCCCTTTATCATCTTCAAATTCTGGCACATCTCCATCTTTATATGTAACAACTGTCACTTCATGACCATCTTTTATTAGAGTTCTTGATAAATCATATACAACTCTTGCTATACCTCCTACAACTCTTGGTGGGTATTCCCATGTTAACATTAAAATTTTCATTAACATTTCTTCCTTTCACTACGCTTCGCTCTGTTCATTGTCATCTAAAAAATTTTCCAAATTTTCTATTTGTTGAATTTTATATTATTAATTCAATTCATTGTCATTTAAGAAGCTTTTAAATTTTTTATCTGCCAAATTTTACATGTGCTTTGCTATTTTCTTCTGTTTTATTTTTTGACATTTCTCTTCAATTTAATATATTTTATACAAAAAAAATAAAAATGTAAACATTTTTCGCAATTTTTTGAAAATTTTTTTTCTAATGTTAATTTTTTACATTTCTTCACAGTAAATACCAAAAAATCTATAATAGTTATTTTACTAATATTATAGATTAAAAAATTCTACTTAAATACTTACAACTATTATATGAATTAAATAGAATACATTATATTAAAACACAAAAATCAGCTAACTTCTATTAAGTTAACTGATTTTACTTTATGCTTCTACTGGATAAACACTTACTTGTTTTTTATCTCTACCTTTTCTTTCAAATTTTACAGTACCATCTACTACTGCATATAGAGTATCATCACTACCTTTTTTTACATTAACACCTGGATACACTCTTGTACCTCTTTGTCTTACTAGGATATTTCCTGCTAAAACAAATTGTCCATCAGCTCTTTTTACTCCAAGACGTTTTGATTCACTCTCACGACCATTGTGTGAACTACCTTGACCTTTTTTATGAGCCATTCATCTCACTCCTTTCTTTATAGTCATATATATTTCTCTTAATTAAAATCTTTTTAATTAATATATGTAGAACTTATTAATTAAGCTTCTACTTTTTCTTCAGCTTTTTCAGCTGTCTTTTTTGCAGTTGTTTTTATAGCTGTTATTTCTATTTTAGTATATGGTTGTCTATGACCTTGTTTTCTTCTGTAATTCTTTTTAGCTTTCATTTTGAAAACAATTATCTTTTTACCTTTACCATGTGCAACTACTTTTCCTTCAACTTTTACACCTTTAACATAAGGATTTCCAACTTGTACTTTTCCTTCTTCAGATACTAAAACTACTTTATCAAAAGTAACTTTTTTACCTTCTTCAGTATCCATTTTTTCAAAAAATACTACATCTCCTTGTGCTACTTTGTATTGTTTTCCACAACTTTCAATTACTGCGTACATTTAAAATGCACCTCCCTTATTTGTATACTCGCTAATCCATTGCTTCACTTATCATAAAATAATGTATTTATTTTATATAAAACTAAGGTAACTAAATTCAATTAGTTTTTATGTACCTTGACTAAGCGGATTACAGTTATTAATTTTAACATTTTTTTCTTTTTCTGTCAATAATTTTTCAAATTTTTCTACATATAGTTCAAAATCTTTATATATTAGTATTTTTCTACTATTATACCTCATAAAATAATATATTATCTTTCTTTAGATGATTTATCATTTCTATATTCACAACATAATTGTTGTATCTTATTCATTATATCTTTTTCTTCTTGTTTCATTTGTTTACTTTCTAATAATTTTTTTACAGACTTAAAATCACTTTTAAAATATTGCAATGCTTTTTCTTTATCTTCTTCTCTTCCTCCTAATATTGCATACTTTCCATTAGGAAACCTGCTATTTTTCATATCTGCATTATCATATATTTTTATAGGTTTTGATGGAGATGTACCTCTTGAATATATTTCTATATTTTTAACAACATCTGACTTTTCTATAGCATCTATTGTATTTGGCATCTCTTTATATGTCTCATAAAAATGTTCTAAAGTAACTAATCTTCCCCAACCTTTCATAGCAACTTGATATTCATATCTTTCCAATATAGACATTAAACAATTTATCTCATTTACAGCCATTCCCCTTACAATAACATCGTAATTTTTCATTTTACTTTTTATAGTTTCCAATATTTTCGCATTTCTTCCTGTACCCTCAAAAATAACATTATATCCTTGCTCTAACGCTGTATCAAATAAGGAACTTGTCCATGTATTACTTTCTTGGTCTGTAACCTTTGTATAATACTGTGGATATAATTTGGCTATCTCATCTATTTTAGGATGAAATGGTTTTAATTCATCACTATTTATTATAACCACATTATTTTCTATAAATTGTTCATGTCCATAACTATTTAATCCAGTCTTTCCTGATGCAGGTGGCGCAATATCTATAATTGCTTTTGGTCTTTCTACAGGATATTTATCAAATAACATTATTTTTTTTATTTCTTCACCAATTCTTTCATGTTCTTCTTCTGATAATTTATATATTTGTTTTACTTCTTCTAATGACTTCATTTTACTATCCTTTCATAATTATTTTTTATTTCTGGTCCATATACATTTATTATTTTCTCCAAGATTTCCTTATTTCCTGAATACATTTCTTCTCTTTCTTTTATCAATAGTTTCATTTCATCATCACTAGCAGATTTTCCTTTTTTAGATTCATCTGCAATTTTTGCTGCTAATATTTCTAATGCAACTTCTAATTTGGTATTATCACTCATATTTTCCAAAATTATAACCTCCTAATATTTTATATAATTAAAAGAGTACCAAGTGGCACTCTTTCCAATGTTTATCGTTTATTCTATATCTTATTTAATTTCTAAAAAGATTATCTAACTAAGACCACTTTAAAAATCATTTAATTAATGACTGTAGTATATCAGTTATGTTAATCTTTGTCAAGTTAAAATTTCGCAGACTTTATGTTATAGTTAAATTATTAAACAGCTTTAATAATCATTTTTAATCCTATAATAAAAAATATGTAGACATTTTTTTTGCCTACATATTTTTCACTAACTAATGTTATTCTAATTCTCTAATAGCACACTCATATTGTTCATCATTTGGAGCTTTACCATGCCACTCAGCTTTATCCTCCATAAAAGATACTCCTTTACCCTTTACAGTCTTTGCAATAATACAAGTAGGTTTCCCCTTGACATTTCTAGCAACATCAAAAGCTTTCATAATTTCTTCAATATCATGTCCATCAATATTTATAATTTGAAAGCCAAAACTTTTAAATTTCTCATCAATTGGATAAGAACTCATAACATCTTCTATTTTTCCATCTATTTGCAAATTATTATTATCAACAATGACACATAGATTATCTAATTTATATTTATTAGAAGCCATTGCAGCTTCCCATATTTGTCCTTCTTCAATCTCTCCATCACCCAAAATACAATAAACTCTATAATCCTTATTATCTAATTTTCCTGCAATTGCCATACCATTTGCAGAAGATAAACCTTGACCTAAAGACCCAGTAGTCATTTCAACACCTGGAACTTTATTCATATCTGGATGCCCTTGTAATCTACTATCAATATTTCTTAGATTTTTTAATTCCTCAACATCAAAAAAACCTCTATGTGCCAATGATGAATATAATGCAGGAGCACAATGACCTTTTGACAAAACTAATCTATCCCTATTTTCATCTTTTGAAGATTCTGGATTTATATTCATTTCATAAAAATATAGTACTGTCATAATATCAGCAATCGAAAGAGACCCACCTGGATGTCCTGATTTTCCTCTATAAACAGCTTCAATAATTCCTTTTCTAATATTCTTTGCAATTTGTTTTAATTCATCAATATTTTCTACTTTTTTATTTTTCATAACACTCTCTCCCTATTTATAATACATTTATTTTATATTTTATATACATTATATTCAATACTTGTAACAAAAATATAAAATAAATGTAATATTTTTTATAAAGAAAAAGCTGAGAAACACCCAGCCTTTTTCTGTACCTATACTAATATTTTTTATACTTCTCTATAAAGCTACTAATTTGTTCTTTTGATAAATTTGGTGGTTTGCATTTTCCAATACACCAAACTAGCTCCATCATAATCTCATCAATCTGTTCTCCAGTCAACCTCATTTCTTCTGGTGTACCAATCTTTTCATAAATTGTTTTTAATGAAAGATTCTTTTCAGCTTTATATAGTAGAAAAACTCGTTTTACAAGATTAATCTGCTCCTCAGTATAATTACTTTTCTCCATTAGCAATCTCCTCTCTATATACTAGATGGATTACACTATATTATCTTTCCTATTTTAGCAAATTTATTATTTAAAGTCAAACTCAAATCTTTTTTAAAGATTCATACAAGTTACAATTTGAGGATTTTTTTGCTATGGTTGACTAATAACTCCAAATTAAATCTATAATATTCTCCAAAAATTGAAATCAATCATAAACAATAACATATTTTAACAACATTTATGCTATAATACTAATAAGGAAGTGATAAAATGTTTCAAAAATATATCAAACAAAATGAACTTATTGAAAATTTACAAAACCTAATCAGAATACCAAGTATTTATGAAAAAAACTCCAATCCCAAAGAACCATTTGGAAAAAATACAGTAAAAGCACTAAATTACACTTTAAATCTGGGGCAAAATCTAGGATTCAAAACAAAAAATATTGATAATTATTGTGGCTACATAGAATTTGGTTCTGGAAATGAATTAATTGGAATTGTTGGTCATTTAGATGTAGTTCCACAAGGAGAAAACTGGACATATCCTCCATTTGAAGGAAAAATAATTAGCAACAAAATTTATGGTCGAGGAGCTATAGATGATAAAGGTCCTGTTATTGCAAGTCTATATGCAATGAAAGCTATTATGGACTACTGTAACAAGAATTCTATACCTATAAATAAAAGAGTTAGACTTATTTTAGGATTAAATGAAGAAAATGAATGGAAATGCATTGATTACTATAAAAAACATGAAGAAATTCCATCTATTGGTTTTAGTCCAGATGCTGATTTTCCTTGCATATATGCAGAAAAAGGAATAATATCTCCATTTTTAATAATGGATTATTCAAATTTTCAAAATGAAGATATTATAATAACTAATATTGACTGTAAAAATAATGCATTAAATGTTGTTCCTAAATATTGTAGTTGTAATATATGTATAAAAAATGAAATTAATATAAATGAAATTAATAATTTAATTAAAATTATTGCTAATGAATATAATTTCAAAATCAAAACTGAAATTATAAATAATTCAGAAATAAAAATAATCTCTCATGGTATTCAAGCACATGCTGCACACCCTGATTTAGGAACAAATGCCATTTCTAGATTAATTATTATTTTAGATAAATTATTTAAAAACTATAATATTGCAATTCCTATATTTGATTTATTCACTAAATATGTAGGGCTTGATTATAATGGTAATAAATTAAATATTAATATTCCTGATGAATCTGGAGAATTAACATTAAATGTAGGGCAATTCAATTTTGAAAAAAATATTTTAAAAATAGGACTAAATTTAAGGGTTCCAATTAATACGAATTTTGAACTTATAGAAAAGAATTTTTTATCAATTTGTAAAGAATTTAATAATATCACTTGTGAATTTACTGGAAAAATGAATCCTCTATATGTTTCTAAAGATTCATATCTAGTAAAAACTCTTTGCGAAATTTATAATGAATATACTAATTCAAACTCAGAGCCTATAGCAATTGGAGGAGCAACTTATGCAAGAGCATTTAATAACTTTATATCCTTTGGAGCTAATCTTCCAGGCCAGAAAGACATGTGTCATCAAACAGATGAATTTATATCTATTGATAATTTAATGCTTGCTTGTAATATTTATTGTAAAGCAATTTATGAACTACTATTTTCAAAATAGCTATTAAACACCCGCCCCATATCACCATAGAAAAAAGTTGTAAGAAAGAATCTCCTTTTCTTACAACTTTTTTTATATTATTTATAACAGTCACATTAATTTACCCAGGCAAAAATTCACCTCTCATCCTACTTTGAACTGAAAAAACAAGCAAAGCATTTTCATCCAGTCTATCTTCTGGTGCAAATCCTTTTCGTTCAAAAGCTTCATCAAGTGTAATATTATTTTCTTTCATACACTTGACAACTTCATCATAGGCTTCTACTCTTTCATCAATACTAGTCCAAACTCTTGCCATACTGTCACTCCTTTCACCTATTACAATAGGTAAGTTGCTACTATTTACATTATTACATCACTATTATACCATAACCATTAATATTATTCAAATATTTTCTTAAATTCTTGTTCATTAATTTTTTCTCTTTCAAGTAAAGTCTGAGCAATAATATCTAATTTATCTCTATGTTCAATCAATAATTTTTGAGCTTCATTATATGCTTCATCAATTAACAATTTAACCTCTGCTCCTATTTTATCACCAATATTTTCACCAAAAACAAACATATCATTTTGTTCTTTTCCTTGAAAATCAATTGGTCCTAAATTATCACTCATACCATATTTAGTAACCATCTCTCTTGCAATTTTTGTTGCAACCTCAATATCATTACTTGCACCTGTTGAAATATCATCTAATACTAATTTTTCAGCAGCTCTTCCACCCAATAAAGCAATCAATTTTTCTTTCATTTCAGTTTTAGAAATATAATATTTATCTTCATCAGATTTATACATTGTATATCCACCTGCAACTCCTCTTGGTATAATTGATACTTCTTTTACATCAGTTTGAGTTTCTAAATACTTACTAACTACTGCATGTCCAGCTTCATGATATGCTGTTAATTTTTTATCTTTTTCAGAATATGTTCTACTATGTTTTTCAAGTCCTACTGTAACTTTTTTAACAGCTTCTTCTATATCTGAATTTTCTATATCTTCATGTTTATTTATTGTTGCAATAATTGCCGCTTCATTCAAAATATTTGCAAGTTCTGCTCCTGTAAATCCTGCTGTGTCTTCTGCAATACTTGCTAAATTAACATCATCTGATAATCTCTTATCTTCACTGTGTATTTTTAAAATCTCTAGTCTTCCTTTTAAGTCTGGATTTGGAATAGTTATTTGCCTATCAAATCTTCCTGGTCTTAATAAAGCTTTATCTAACATTTCTGGTCTATTTGTTGCTGCTAATACTATTATTGTCTCTTCTGAACTAAACCCATCCATTTCTACAAGCAATTGATTTAAAGTTTGATTATTTTCTGTTTCTGCTCCACTATTTGATGTTCTTCTTGCTCCTATTGCATCAATTTCATCTATAAACACAATACATGGTGCCATTTTTCTAGCCTTATCAAATAATTTTCTTACTCTTGAAGCACCAAGTCCTGCAAACATTTCTATAAATTCAGAACCACTCATTGATATAAATGGAACATCTGCTTCACCTGCTATAGCTTTTGCAATTAATGTTTTTCCTGTACCAGGTTTTCCATATAATAAAACACCTTTAGGAACTTTTGCTCCCATTTTTGTGAATTTCTCTGGTTTTTTTAGAAAATCTACTATTTCTATCAATTCTCCTTTTTCCTCATCTAAACCTGCAACATCTTTAAACCTTATTTTTGTTTTTCTTTCAGTATCTTCATATACTTGTCCTTTTTCTCCCAAACCTTGCATTTTAAATATCATTATGACTAAAGCAAGCATTATTAATGTAGGAAATAGACTAAAAAGAGTTGCAGGAATTTGCATTAAAACACTTTTAGGATTTTGTTTTAAATCTATATCATTACCTTCAGCAGCTTTTTCGTGTATTAACTCTACAAAAGCTTCTGTATTTGGAATTATAGCTCTTTTTTCCTCTTCAACATCTTTAAATTTCACCTTTATACTAGTACTTCCCACTGTCATTTCTATTTTTTCAACATTTCCATATGATATTTCCTTTATCAAATCAGTATATGAAATTGTTTTGTCATCTTTTTCTTTATTATTAGTTAAATAATATATTGCTACACCAACTAAAACAATAATTATTGAAACTAAAATAATTGATGATATTATTAAGCTTTTTTTCTTTTTATTATTCTTACGGTTTTCATTTTTATCCATTTAAACATTTTGTCCTTTCCATAATTTTTACTATTTAACTTTATGCATTTGAGCCCTCTGGTTGCTCTCCGCCTTGATTATCATTTTCTTCTTTATCTTCATCTTTATTCTTATCTTTATTTTTCTTATTAACTTCTTTATTTTCTTGTCTATCTTCTTTTTCTATTTCCTTACTTTCCTCTTCACTCACTTTTCTTTCTATTTCAACAATTTTTTGTACTTCTCCTTGTTTTTTATTAAATTCTATCTTTAATATAAATATTGCTGCTATCATATAAATTGATGCTACTAACATATACATTACTTCAAAATAACCTATTATATAATTAAATATAGAATTTATTATTATATATAAAATATATAATATCATTGGTAATGTCATAGCATATATTGCCATATTAAATACTGCAACAAATCTTATTTTTAATTTTAAAAGTATTGATGCTAAATATCCAACTATACTTATAATAATTACATAGAACATTGTATTTACAAGTTGAATAATAAATGAATACAAAAATAATATTAAAAATAAATTTAAATATATTGGCATTATTTTAGAACTTGTCAAATAGTCTATTAAACCTTGTTTATCAAATTCAGTCATGCCCATTTCTCCAAATAAATCTTTATAATTATAATTAGTAGTTCCTTGTCCTGCAATTTCTTTAAGTATTAATTTATCTTTTAAGATAATTACAGCATATTTACCTTGTACTTCATTCAAATATTGATTTACTTTTTCTTCATCTTCAGTATTTGTATCGATAATCAATTTTCCAAAAGTTGAATCATCATCTATTATAGGCTCTTGTGAATCTATAGTTAAAATTCCATCTCTATAAGTAAGTTCTGGTGAATTTTCATCTATATATTGAGCCACACTTTGCATTTTTAAATTTGTTTTATATATAGCCATAAGTGCTGTTACTACTGTTACTATTAAAACTAATATACCAAAATATTTTATAGCTCTTCCAAATCCTTCAGCAGATAATTCTGAATATTTCTCTATTTTATCTATTGAGTACCATACTTTCTTAAAAAAACCTTTTTTTATCTCGTTGTTATTTTCTTCTTTTATCGTGTCTTTTTCATTTATATTATTCTCTTTATTTTGTGGATCTTTTTTCAATTTAATTCCACTCCCTTCTAACACTACTATCAACATGTTTTATGCTAGTATTAAAAATCACTTCATCATTTATTTTAACATCTTTTCCAGTTATATCAACTGTAACATGATATGTTCCTATTCTTCCTAATATTGCACAATTCTGACCATTTATTTTAACATATAACTGTTGTTTTTTTAAAACATCTTTACAATCTCTTACAATATATCTAATTTTATCGATAGCTCTAAACATATCTCTTCCTGTTTGTATATTTACTCCATCAGAATATCCACATGGAACTATTGCTACTTTAGTCAGTCTTTTTGTTTTATATACATTTGAATACCCTATATTAAATCCTTTAGGCAATTCCCTTATTTCTGCAATATTTGCTTTTAAATATCCAACCTTTTTCAATCCTACAGAATTTTTAAAAGAAATCCTTCCAGTAAAAGCAGAACCTATTCTTACAGCATTTAAATGCATATTAGGAAACTTTATAAAAGCTGATGTATTACAAGCATGTAACATACCTGTTTGAATCTCGTTCATTTTCAAAATTTCAATGCAATCTATAAATCTTTTGAATTGTAATTTAGTATATTTATCATCATAATATGAATTTGAAAAATGTGTAAAAGTCCCCTCTATCTTTACATTTTTTAATGTTTTTAATGTTTTAATCATTTCTTCTCTATTACTATAAATAAAACCATATCTTCCAAATCCTGTATCAATTTTTATATGTGCTCTTATCGTCTTATTTAAATCTTGTCCAACTTTATCAGCAATTTCAGCAGTTTCTTTTGAACCGATTGTTATTATTACATCATTATCAATTAATGTTCTAATATCTTCCTCTATACTTGTTGAAGATAACATTAACAATCTTTCTTTAATACCTGCATCCCTTATTTTCAAAGCTTCTTCTATAGTTGAAACTGCAAAAAAATCAATTCCATTATCAATTAAAAATTTAGTATATTCTACAATTCCTAATCCATATCCATTTGTTTTCACAACTGCAATTATCTTTACAGCATTTCCATTATCATCTGGTAAATTCACATTTGTATGTTCTTTTATCTTCTCTATGTTATATCTCAAATCTTGTTTATTTATAACTACTGCTTTCAAATTTCCATTTCACTCCACTTCATATCCAAAAGGAACTGTCCTTTCTGGAGATTTTATCCATATGGGACACATCTTAATTTAATTTTATTTTTTATTAATGTTTCTTTTTATTTGTCTTAGTGTTCTAAATGCTTTTTCTGAAAATTTATATAATTTATATCTTATTGGTTTGAATGGTATATATATTTCCCCTATAAATTCTGTAAATTTTGCTCCAAATCCTTTTTTAAATCTATACAATCCATATTGAGGATGATTTTCATCAACTACTCCTGATACACCTCTAAAGTCATATATATCATCTTTTCTTGCTATTGCCATTTTTATCATTTCCCATTGTAATAAATAGTTTGGCATTAAGTTTCTGTGTTGATTACTACTTGCTCCATATAAGTACCAAGTTTTATTTCCATAGAAAATTGGTATTACTCCTGAAATTGGTTTTCCATCATAATATGCCATTAGCAATTTCATATGTCCTTCTGGTTGCATATTATCATACATTTTTTCAAAATATTCTAATGGTCTTGTTATAAATCCATCTCTATTTCCTGTTTCTATCATTATTTTATGGAAATCTTTTAAATCTTCTCTTGTTCCTTCTTTTATTGTTACTCCTTTTTTACCTGCTAAACGTATATTATATCTCCATTTTTGATGAAATCCTGCCATTACTTCTTCTTCTGTTTTATCTTTTATGTCCAATCTAAATACAAATCTTGGTTGTATTTCATCTTTGAAGTCTTTTGCATCATCTTTTATTTTATACCCTAAATTTGTTACTATATCTCTAAATACTTGGTCATCTGTTTCTATATCTGGTTCTATTCTTAACCCTATTACATTATGTTTTTTTGCCAGCTCTTTTGCTCCATCTGTTAATTGTTTCATTACTGATATATCATGTATATCACATACTGGTCCTCTTGATGAATACATTATATTTCCAAATATTGGTATTTTTCTTATCCATACACATAATGAACCTATTATATTTTTATCTTCATCTTCTGCTAATATAACCTCTGGTTTCCAGTTTGGCTTTTTTATTTCTGCCCATTCTAATGCTTGTTGAAAGTTACATCTTTCATGCTCTTCTAAAAATTTTTTATATTCCTTTTTCGAGTCTTCGTCTGTTACAAATCTCATTTTTTTATTTTTTCCTCCTAATTATTATTTACGATTTAACGATATTTTACACTAATAACATTAAATTTACAAGTAATTTTGCAGAAAATTTACAAAGTCAGTGTAGGTTTGTAGAACATATGTCACACTTAATTGAAAATACTAGTATTGAAATACCTAATATGTGTTTTTTGAACTTCAACTTTGTATATATTCTAAATATTTTTCCTTTGGGCTTAGCCACCCTAATGGTCTCATTGGAAAATTGTTATATTCTTTCATCCAATACTTTCCTCTATTTACTAAGTCTTCAAAACTACTAAATACCTTATTATAGTAAAATCTTTCTTGGTCTTTTCTATGACTTCTTTCTACTTGTGTATATGGTTTTATTAATTTGTGTTTTATTCCTTTTTCTTCTAATGAGCTTTTTACAAAAGAAAAACAAATATATGATATGCTTATTAAAGTTATAAATAAAGATACAAAAAAATTAAATGAAATAAAAATTATTATAAGAAAACTTGAAAATCTTTATAGTGAAGAAATACTTTTCTGGAATAAAAAATATTTTTCTCGATATTATTAAAAGCATTGATAATCAAAATAACTTGTAAAAAATATATTATTTATTTTTATACTAATATACTATAAATTATGTCTATACTAAGATATAAGAAGCGGAAAAAACCGCTTCTTCAAATAATATATTTATATTAGCTATTAAATTTTTATAAAAGCCTCCTATAGGAGGCCCTGTGTTGTACTAAAAAATCATCGCTATCATGTCTTTAAACATATTTACCCAAATATTAATTATGACAATAATCGAAACAAAAACAAAAACTTCTATTATTATCAATACTACGATGTTTAAATCCCATTTCCACTTGTTTAAGTGCAACCGCTTTAAAATTTTGAAAAGGGCAATCCAAAGTACAACTAAAAGAACAATAAATACGAAAATAGTTTTCATAATATCATTTCTCCTTTTTCAACTTATTTTATACTATTATATCATTTTTTCTTTTAAAAATCTATAAATTAATAAAATATTTTATTCTAAAACAACATCATATCAGCGACACCTTACTATTCGTTTTTCTCATTATATATTAAAAATAACTAAATATAAAGCATTTTGACTATTTAATGTTTCTTGTTCGTTTTTGTTTAATTTTAATTGTTCAAACATTTCATTTGTAAAATCAACATTTTTCTTTGAAAAATAGCACTTTCTTAAGCTAGGCTCACATTTTGCATTTGTCCCAAAGTAACCACCAAGCATTAAAGCATCAGTAGCATTGTAAATATTTATTTCAACAACTGCAACATCAACTCTACTACTTGTAGGCTTGTAATTTTCCATTACAGCAAATACAATTTCGTCATTACATATCAAGTAATCCTCTGAATATATTCGTTTATCATGATAATCTACAAATTTTGCTTTGCAAATATTCTGTTTTTGCTCTAATTCTAATATGTATTTATCAGGTGCAAACTTTTTAGTTCTAAAATTATAAGCATTAAAGTAAACATATAATTTATCAGTACTAAAAGGATTTTTAGATTTGTTATTTTGCATTGTTCTAATAGTATCATTTTCGTATAAATCAGCTTCATATATTCCAAGTTCTTCACAAATTATACTAACATCTTTAGCATCTGGTATAACTTCTCCTTTTTCATATCTACTAACAATAAGCTTTGCTTTTACCAAGAGTTGTTTCAATATTCTCTTGACTTAAACCTTTTTTAATCCTATAATTTTTATTAGATATTGATAAAAAAGATATTTCTAAAATTTCCTCTGAAGAAATTCAAGATTATTTTTGTTCATTAACTAATTATAGTAGTAGTTATATGCAAAAATTTATAACACAATTTTCACAATCTTTTAATTATGCTCATAACAAGGGATATATAAGTATTAATCCTTTAACTGATACTTATGTTCCTGAAAGCACAAAGCCTACTAAAACTGTTAGAGCTTTAGAAATTGAAGAACAACAACAACTAACTGAATATTTAAAAAATACAACTGTTGAAAAAGAAACTTATAAAAATGTATTCCTACTGCAAATGTATACTGGTTTAAGAATAGATGAAGTTTTAGCTTTACAAGATAATGACATAGATTTACAAAAAAAATTAATACATGTAAAAAAACATTAGTTAGAGATGAGAATGAGAAAATTATAATGGGAAGTACTACAAAAACTTTTTCTGGAATAAGGGATATACCTATTCCAAACTATATTTTAAATGAAGTAAGTGAACAAATACAAATTTCAAAAAATAATTTTAATGGACAATTATTTGTATCTAGTAAAGGCTATTATGCCGACCCCAAAAGTGTAAATAAAATATTAAAAAGAATTGTAGTTGAGCATTGTCACCTTAATGATATCACTACTCATAGTTTAAGACATACTTTTGGAACTAGATGTATTGAATCTGGCATAGCTCCTGTTGTTGTTCAAAGACTTATGGGGCATAAAGATATAAGAGTAACTCTTAATACTTATACTTCTGTACTACATAGATTTAAAGAAGAAGAATTAAAAAAATTAGATGTATTCTATAAAAATCAAAATATATCTAATACTAAAAATCTTACTCAAGAAAAGTTTCTTTAAAAACTTTACTTATTGTTACAAATCTGTCACAAAAAAAATAACTGTGACAGAACTGTGACAAATAGTATAAAATAACACTCAAATTTCAAAAAATCTACAAAGTGACACAAAATAGAATAACCGTCGAAATTGTTTATATATCAGCATTTGTTTAGTGATACATAAAAATAGAAAAGGACACAAAAAGGTTAATTTTGTATCCTAAATGGTGGAGATGAGGAGAGTCGAACTCCTGTCCATAATACTATCCAAATAGACTTCTACAAGTTTATTTTATCTTTTATATTCATTTCAAATTCGCCGATAAACAGGCTAATTTAAAATATAGCTTTATAAAATACCCACTATTTCTAAAGCAAAAATAGCTTTGTTTCCTACTTTAATTTGACACCCTTTTTAAACCAGTAGGCTATCTAAAAAAGATGACACTGCAATTAGGCAGCGTATGCTAATTCTTGATTATCAGCGTTTATTTTTAATTTCCCGTTTTTTTAAGTGGCCAACGAGAATCCACTACTTGCTATCTATCTTTCAGGTAATATGTCGAAACCATTACATCCCCATATTACTTCTATATTATACTACACTATATTATTTTTATCAACATTTGTACCACAAATTCATACTATATTTTAGGTGATTTATATGAATATTGTTCCAACAAATGTTAACTATAATTCCTCTTTAATGCTCCAAAATCTAATTCTTCTAAATCGTACATATCCATTTTTAAATATTCAATCTGTTGGCACTAGTGTACTGGGGAAAAAAATTTATGTTATAAAGCTTGGTAATGGTAATAAAAAAGTATTTTATTCTGCTTCTATTCATGCTAATATATGAATATATTAGTTACCTAGCTATTACATCAAAAAAATAAAAAAGCATATTCTATATGTATTTATAGAAATATGCTCTATTAAATTAACTCATCTATATTAATTTTTAACTTAAATTCTAAATTTTTATTTCTAGTTATTATAACTTTGTCTAAAATCTGTGATAATACTTGCTTTGGTGGTTTGTCTGATTTTATAATATCATCAAAATATTCAATAGCATTTTTTATGTTCTTTATTTTTTCTTTTTCTACTTGATTATTAAATTTATTTAATATATTTGTTATATCTTGTATCTCCTTTGCCTTTTGTTTTATCAAATCTAAATAAATTTCTTCAATTAACTGTTTTTCTTCTTCTGTATTTGAATATGCCAACTCTTTTATTTTTTGTGTATGTATTGTTTTATATTCATGCTTAGCCTTTTCCAATTTTATTTTTAGTTTTTCACTATTATTTTTTACATTATTTTTTGTTGTTTCTAATTTCATTTCTTTTAATACTTCATTATATTGCATTCTCAAATCTTTTAATAATACTTTTAAATTTTCTAAAATATATTTTTCAGATATAGCATTATATATGCATCTCAAATTTCTATACTTAGAATAGTTTAAACATTCATAGTATTGTTTTCCTTTTTCTGTGAATCCTGTTCCTGAAGCTCCACATTCTCCACATTTTACAAATCCACCAAATATATAATAATATTTTCCTCTTTTATAGTAACTTATTGTTTTAGCTCTTTCTCCCAATAATCTCTGTACTCTATTAAATTGTTCTTTGCTTATTATTGGTTCATGATGATTTTCAAATCTATAATTTTCTTTTTGAGGTAATCGCTTAGCTTTTCCATGAATTCCTTTTACTTCTTTTTTATGTGTTATAAGAGTTCCTGTATATATTTCATCTCTAATAATTTTGCTTATCATATCTACTTCCCAATATTCCCTAATATTTCTTCTTATATTTCTTCCTCTTTCTTTTTTAAACCTCTCTGCTTCTACTATTGAAGGATTTTTAAAATCATATTCTGTATTTAATTTATTTGCAATAGCTGTTGTTCCAAATCCATCTTCATATAAATTGAATATAGTTTGTACTGCTTCTCTTACTTCTTCATTAACAGTTAAACTCCCTTTTTCTCCTTTAATATATCCATATCGTGGACCTGAAATATATATTCCTTGTTTCATTCTATCATTTAAAGCATCTCTCACTTTCCTTGATGTATCTTTCACATATCTTTCATTTATCCATGTTGTAATACCTACTATATCATCATCATCTTTAAGTATATTAAATACTCCACCCATTTCTTTAATTAATATTAATTCAACTTCATCTTGCTTCCAATTTGTTAACAATGTTTGTGCAATTCCATTATTTCTTGAAAGTCTAGACCAATCTTTCATTAATACTATTGGTTTTTCTTTGCTTTCTTCTACTATTTGATATAATTCGTAAAATTCTGGTCTATTCTCTATTGGAATATATCCTGAAATATCATCATCTATAAAAATTTTATCAGGCTTTCTTGTAAATTCGTTTTCTGAATACTCATTTATCAAATTTATTTGTGTTTCTATACTACCATAATTTTTTTTATCTTCGTCTTTACTAATTCTCGCATAACCATATATTTTTTTCATACATAGTCTTATCCTTTCAAATTTATTAAAATAATACTATTTTACTGATTCTTCATTATCATAATCATATCTTTCAAAGCTTTTTCTATTTGTTTATCTCCTGAAGTAAATAATACAATATATTTTTTTTCTTTTTTAATTTTTTCTATTTTATCTTGAACTTTTTTATTTTCTTTTTCTTCTTTAGTTAAATATATTTGAATTACTTTTTTATTTCCTATTTGATTCTCTTTAATTTTCATTCAATACACCTCATTAAATTTTATGTTCTAATTATACTAATAATTACTTTTAATATAATAAAAAGCCCTCAGTTAGTACTGTTAGAGCTTTTTATTATTTAAAATATTTACAAACTTATATATAATATGTTATAATAATTCAAGAATTTATAAATGGAGGAATTAAATATGCCAATAATATATGAAGATGAAACTAATCAAACACTTTTTCAAAATAATTGTTTAGCTTTAACTATTAGAAAAGAATATCAAATTCAAACAACTTATAAAGTATTTAATAAAAGCTTATCTATTGGTATAAAATCAATATTTAGTGGTTTAGTTTTAACTGTATTAAATATATTTATTTAAGTTTACGATTTATTTTTTTGATTTGCTTTTGTATATATATATAAAATTCATCTATATTATTAACTTTTCCTATATGTTCATGATATTTATCAATTTCTTCTTGTAATTTTGTTAAATCTTCTTCATTTTTAACTTTTTTAAACAGTTTTTTAAAATATTCTTTATAGCATAATCTTTGCACTGCCAAAAAATGATTTTGAATTTCTTTCGTATATATTTCTATTTTTTTCTCTATTAATCTTTTCTTTTTATGATTTGGACTTTTTTTCAAAATCATTCTTTCTTGTGCTATAAAATCCCTTGCTTGCATCATTTTATCAAAAGAATTTCTTAAAAATATGTATGATTTTTCTCCTGCAAATTCTTCAAATGCTTCCTCAAAATCATCTGTATTTTCTAATATACTTTTTAGTAAATCATTATATCCCAAAATATATGTTATTTGCTGAAATAATGCACACAAAATTGGAAAAGATTTATTATAAATAGCTTTTACACTTATCCCAAAATAATTTGTATTTTCTTTCCTATTTTGAAATACTATTGAAATTATTAATTGTATAGCTACTTCATTTATCGCAAGACCTTTTATTTTATAATAATCAAATTTACATAATCCCATTTGTTCTGGCATTCTTTCCTCAAAACTGTTTTTTTCATTACATTGAATATAATGAAAAATTTCATGTAACATAATTTCATCTATATTCCTCATTGCCATTTCATTTTTTATATAAATTGCATTCATTGAAATAATATAGTTTACATCAGTATATTTGTCTGGTATTTTTGCTAAAAACATTTTTGAATTAATAATATGTTCATACATATTATTGCCATCAAATTCAACAATCATTGATTCTATTTTTTTTATAGTTTCTGTTGCTATATATTCTTTTTCATCTTGAGTAAGTTCTCGTATTGGCTTTATATCATATCTTTTCAATTCACGATTTGTGTCCATATTCAATCTTATTCCTTTCGTTTAATCATAATAGAACATATTTCTATATAAACTTATTTAATACTTTTTGAAGTTCTTTAAAATCTATTGGTTTAGATACATAGTCATTCATTCCTGCCTTTTCTGCTTCTATTATGTCTTCTGCAAAAGCATTTGCAGTTACTGCTAAAATAATTACATTCTTTGCATCTTTTCTTGGTAATTTTCTAATTGTTCTTGTTGCTTCATATCCATCCATAATAGGCATTTGAATATCCATCAATATCGCATCAAAACTTCCTTCTACACTATTTCTAAATATGTCTACCGCTTGCAATCCATCTCGTGCTTGTGTAATTTTCACACCTTGCATTTGAAGAATTTCTGTTGAAATTTCCATATTTAGTTCATTGTCTTCTACTACTAATATTCTTTTTCCAGTTAAATCTTTCAATATTTCTTGTTTTTGCGTTTCATTTTCGTTTTGCATTCCTTGCCCTATCTCTAATGGCAATACGATATAAAATTCACTTCCTTCTCCTGGCTTGCTATCTATTTTAATCTGACCATTTAATTTTTGTACATTGTTTTGCACTATTGCCATACCTAATCCTGTTCCTGTCATTTCCTCTGAATGAAATCTTGTTTCTCTTTCAAATGGTGTATATATTTTCATAAGAAATTCTTTGCTCATTCCAATTCCATCATCAATTATTCTAAATTCATATTTAGAAATAAATTTTCCTTCTATTTCATTTACCTCTACATATATTTTTCCGTTAGTTTTCGTATATTTTAAAGCATTAGACATAATATTACTAACAATTTGTCTGATTTTTCCCCAATCACTTAGAACATAATCATTCTTCACATTAAATACTATTTTTAGTTCCTTTTTTTGTAATTTTGCTTGTTCTTTAAAAACTAATAGAGTATCTTCTAATGCTTTAGTAATATTAAATTCTGTCTTATCTATTAATGGCATATTTTCTTCTATTTTTGAAACATCTAAAATATTATTTATTAATTCCAGTAATTGTTTACTTGATATATTTATTTTATTTAAATAATCTAATATCCTATCTTTATTATCAATTTGATTTTTTGCCATATTAGAAAAGTTTATAATAGCATTTAATGGTGTTCTCATATCATGAGACATATTTGCAAAAAATCTATTTTTAGTTTGAGTTGCTAGTCTCATTGTTTGAATTGATTCTTTCAAAACTTCTTTCTCTTCTATTTCTTTTTCTTTTCTTCTATCAACATCTTGGAAAGCAAATATTACTTCTGGTTTGTTTTTCATAACACTTTCTTCACTATATAGCATTTGAACATTTACCCATTTAAATTCACTATTAAATGTTCTTTTAAAGTCTCCTCCAAAATTTCTCACATTATTTTTTACGAGTTTTTGTATATTTTTAATTGAAAATGTCTCTTTAAATTCTTTATACGCCTCTTTTTCCATTGTCATCTCTGTAAATTTTAAAAAGTCGTTATAATCTCCTTTTTTAGGTAAGCTTTTTCCCATGTCTCCTGCACATTTTAAAATAGTATATTTACATTTTTCAAAATCTACTAAATAAATTGCATAATAAGAATCTCCTAGCACTTTTGTTATTCTATTATATAATGATTTTCCTTTTAATGCTCTCCTTTCTGCTGTAATTAAGTAAATTGATATTATTGAAAAGATAACTGTAGTTGTATAATATGCTATTAATATATTTCTTGTACTTGCTAACATATGTGCATATGGGATTGTTACAACAATTTTCCAACCATTATATGTTTCTGTGCTATAAATCCCTGTACTCTTTTCTCCATTCTCAACCACTTCTAACGAATCTAGTTTCTCTTGACTAATCCCCATTTCATGACATACTTCATTAAGGGTTTCTTTATTGTTATATTTTTGCTGTTCTAAGTTACTATTGCCTTGGTGTATTATTTTACCACTACTATCTGCTATATAATAAGCAGCTCCATTTGGAAAAATTTCTATATCTGACCATGTAGTTATTCTTTCTGGAAATATATTAATAGCCAATATATTTTCTGTATCTTCTATCTTCATAGCTGCTGTTATTAAAGTTTCTCCTGTTTTACTATGTTGACGAGAATTTGTATATATTATTTCACCTTGTTTAGCATTTTTAGCTTTTTCATACCATTCTGCTTTAGTATAATCTTGTACATCATCTGCATTATTAAATCTATAGAATGTATCATTTATTATTGCATACATTTTTATATTTTCTATTTCTAATATTTCTCCATAATTATTAATTGATTCATTCATTTGTTCAACACTAATAGAATTATGTGCTTTCTCTATTTTATATAATTCCCTTGCTATTGCTCTTAGTAATCCATCATTTCTTCTTATATAATTTTCTTGTGTTGCTTTTATTTTTTGTGGTATTTCCCCTCCCACATCTCTAAGACTTGCCGTGAATTGTTTATTTGCAATAACTAGCATTATACTGCTTGCTATAAAACATACTAGTAAAAACACAACTGTTATTGAAAATTTTCTATTATCTCGTATCATCATTTTTATCATCTCTCTTTCTATTTCTAATCTATTTCTATAATTATTTCTTTTATTTCTTTATATTCTTTTTCTATTTTCTGATATAATCCGTTCTATATCTTTATATTCCTTTTTTTTAATTGTTTGAAATAAATTGTTACTATTATTAAATAAACTCTCCAATCCAAGATTTCCAGCTAAACCTTTTAATGTATGTGCATTCTTTTCAATTTCTTCATAATCACGTTCTTCCCATGCTTGTTCTAAGTTTGAATATGTACCATCCTCTAGAAATCTTTTTAAAAACTTTTTGTATATAACTTCATTTCCACAGAATCTTTCTAATGTATCTTTATAATTTACATTTATTTTTTCACATGCTTCTTGTAAATTCATTATTTATATTCACACCTTTCCTTTTTATTCCATACTATATTACCACATTTCTATAAAATTTTCTATATTCTTTTATAAATTTATTCACTCCTTTTTATATTTTTCTTTATGAAACTAATATATCCATCAGAATGAATGGATTACAAGTGTTTTACTTATGAAGTTTATTGAAGATTATTGTATTGCCTATAATAATAATTCTACATTATATGGATATTCTATTAGAAAATTATTCAATTCTGTATCTATTTACATTATGCCAATGGTAAATCCAGACGGAGTTGATTTAGTTACTGGTGTTATAAATTCATCTTATCCTTCATATCAAAAAACTTTAAATATTTCTAATGAATTTCCAAATATTCCTTTTCCTAATCGGATGGAAAGCAAATATAAATGGTGTGGATTTAAACCTACAATTTCCTGCAGGCTGGGAAAATGCAAAAGAAATAAAATATGCTCAAGGATTTAATAAACCTGCTCCTCGAGATTTTGTAGGATTTGGACCTTTAACAGAACCAGAATCTTTAGCAATTTATAATTTTACACTTTCACATGACTTTCAATTAACTATTTCTTATCATACACAAGGCCAAGAAATCTATTGGAATTTTCAAAACATCAATCCTCCACGAGGTTATGAAATAGGTCAACATTTTGCATCATCAAGTGGATATTTACTAGCAGATGTACCTTACAATTCTAGCTTTGCTGGTTTTAAAGATTGGTTTATCCAGACTTATAATCGTCCTGGATATACAATTGAAGCTGGTATTGGAGAAAACCCTTTACCAATATCTCAATTTGATGAAATCTACCAAGACAATTTAGGAATTCTAATTTTAGGTGCCATATTATAATATGGCACCATACATTTTTGATTTTCTTCTAGCTTATTTTTTAATTATTGATTATTATCTATTATTTCAAAAATTATATTTAAATCTTCTTGCGAAATTGTTGCTTGATTTTCACCTTTTTGTATTTCCTTACAGCTTTCTTTTAGATAATATATTTCATCATCTACTGATATTTTATGACTATTTATACCATCACATATTGGAGCTTCATATTTTAAATTCATTAGAATATTATAAATTTTATTGATATCATTATGATTACTTATTTTTACTATTTTATCATCATACTCTATTACAATATTCTTTTCTTTTGGTAAATTATATTCCATAAACCAATTCCCCATTTTTACACCTATATTATCCTCATAAGGCTCTTCTACAGAATCTTTTACATATCTAACAACTTTATAACCTAATCCTAAATATGTTATTTTACTTTTATCATTGTTTACTATTTTAATACAATATTGTGGTTCATGTCCTGTTGTTACTCTACCACTATCTACATAATTTGTAATAATTCCTGTAATAATTATTACTATAAAAACTATTACTACACAAATAAATATCTTACTTTTCATATCTAATTTCTCCTTAACAATTTATATTTTTTCAATTGTTACTTTTTTAGTATTATAAAACTTCAATATATCATTTTAGAACTATAAATAACTTTTAAAACTCTTTACTTTGATATATTTTATCTGATATTAGATATGAGATTCCTAATAACATTAAAGAAATTATTGGAATTGCTATAAATGAATAATTCTCTAATCCATTTATCATATTTATAACAGAAGTCATATCTACAAATTTTGTAATTAAAGCTCCAATTCCAGCAATACAAAATACTACTGTGAATAATATTATTCTTCCATTTGTAGCTCCAAATTTAAACACTATTGGATAAAATAAAGAAATTGTAATAACATTTGATAGTATGGTCCCCATTAATAATGATATAGTTTCATCTAAATTTATACTATTTGTTTTTGTATAATTAATTCCTATTGATATAACAAAAGATACCATTGCTAAAATTACTGTTAAAATTATTGATGCTATATATTTTGCTCTAACTACATTTTTTCTTCCATCTGGCAAAGTTACTGCATAAGAATTCCAGTTGTTAAAATCATCATAACTAAATGTCGATATAAATAACATTATTCCAATTAATGGAACTATAAAAGTAATATCAAATATACCTTGAAATGACAACATTAAATAAATTATAAATATAATAGCCATTGATTTTAAATTTGATTTTATAAGTAAGAAATCCTTTTTTATTAACCCTAACATATCTTTTCCCCCTTAATTATTAATACCATTAAATCTTCTAGTGTAATCTTATCTATTACACAACTCTGATATTTTTTACTCACTTGTTGTCTATTATTAACTAATATTTCATAAGCATATTTTGTTTTCTTATATGCTATAATATCTTTTTTATCAATATTTGAAAAATAATCAATATCACATTTTAAAATTCCATAATTATCAATTATTTCATCTCTTGACTTTTGTAACACTTTTTTTCCTTTATCAATAAATATAATCTCATCTGCTATATGCTCTAAATCACTTGTTATATGTGTTGACAATAATATAGAATGTTCCTCATCTTCTATAAATTTTAGAAATATATCTAGAACTTCATTTCTTACAACTGGATCTAATCCACTTGTTGGCTCATCTAATATCAATAGTTTTGGCTTATGTGATAGTGCTGATACTATTTCTAGTTTTTTTCTCATTCCTTTCGACATAGATTTCAAAGGTTTATTATCTGGTAAATTAAATTCCTTTAAATAAGAAAAATATAATTCACTATCCCAGTTCTTATATATACCTTTCATAGAATTATTTATATCTTTAGCATTTAATAACTCTGGAAAAAACATATTATCTAAAACTACACCTATATCTTCTTTTATA
>CAOMRW010000019.1 GCA_948485625.1 uncultured Clostridia bacterium
ATAATTAAAAGTTAATTTTGAAATTTTTTTATGACATTTTCAAAAGTTATTGACAATATTTATTGGGATTTTTTTAGATTTAAAATTTTTGAATAAACATCTTAAAAGCTATAGATGTTTACATATATTAACATAACTCTTCATTAGTATACATAGCAACTAGGATTGATTTTAAAATAAGCAGATCCTGAATTTGTTTCAGTATTTACATACATCTTAGTTTCAACATTTTTGTCAAATGTTTCTTTCTGAATAGCACTTTGAGCCAATCCTTCATCTGGTATAACAAATACATTAAAAGTTAATGTTGGGTATCCTCCTTCAGTTGTAGTTACATTTTCTTTCAATACGTAGAATAGTAAAATTATAAAATCTAAAAGAAAAAATAAAAAGCAAAAACTATAAGATAAATACTTACAATTTTTGCTGTCTATTTAATTAAAGAAATACACCTCTCCCTCCTTTATCGGGTCTCCTATTTCAACTCTTCCCTCACTAGATTGTAGATAAATTTCTATCACACCAGGTAAAAGAAAACCTATGTTCCTGTGACTTTCACCCGTCATTCGCGATGTTACATAACTCATCCCCGATACTCGTAGTAATTCTCTTTCTAAATCGATACCTAATTTTTCATCAAACGACCAAACTGTTCCTGCTGGTACAACATAGTTTTCAAGATTACCATTATTTTCATAATCAATACTAAAAGAAATTGTATCTTCTTCCATACTTTCTAGCCCATTCTCATTTATTTTATATTCTTCCCCTGTTTTCCCTATAACTGTCCATGGAAATTCTTGTGTTTCTGTTGGTACTCCTGTCATTCCTTCTATTTTATCTAATTCTTCTTTTAATGTCTTCTTACTTATTATTCCATTTTCATTTACTTTTGCTGTCATTAATGCCAAATTTACTTGTTCTCTTTCATTTGCTTTGTCACTTTCTACTTTACTACCTTGTGTTCTATTTAATAACCCATTTTCTCCTATCAAAGCTACAATCGTTATTCCAGCTAAAATTAATAATAGTACTATTGTTATTACAAGTGCTATTAGTGTTATTCCTTTGTTTTCTCTTTTCATTTTTTATTTTTCCTCCTTAGTTTTTACAGGATTACCCTGTATTTTAAATATAACATCTTTTTTTCTTTTTTTCTTTTTTTCAACAGAAAAAGTTAATGTTATTTATTTGTAAAATCTTTGTAATAGTTTTGTAATAATAAAATTTATTTAAATCGTCTTTTACTTTTTTAGTATATATTTTATTATTTTTATAATCAATAAAAATACTTACTTTATGTAATAACCTTTTTACATAATTTTCATTACATAATAGTTTTAATTTTTTAATATATTGTTTTTATCTTTCATAGTGTTTAAAAACACGGAAAAGCCTGGAAATATAATTATTATATTTCCAGGCTTTGTTGAAACTTTGTTCCAACTCCCCTTTTGTAAAGTTTGTACTCTACAGCCCTCCATCCTAGTCAGGGATGCCCCTAACTCAAATTTCTTTTTTCCTTTATGACTAATTCCTTGAATGTTTTTATATTATATCATATTTTTACATAAAATGGAAGACTTTTTGTTTATTCTAATTACTTTTTTCTACTACATAAGATGTTGTAGTACTATAATTTAAAGTATTTTGGTTCTTTAATACTCCATCTATATATACTTTTACTGTTGTTGTTCCTGTTCCTTTAGCTGTTCCTGCTGAAATTGAAGTTTCTGATGCTTTTACTTTTTGAGAATATATAGTATCGTCTCCAACTACTACTTTTAATTGAACTTCTTTTATTTGCTCTATTTTATCTCCATTTTCATCTTCAATTTCTTCTTTTATATTTCCATCTAATAATGATTTTACATTTACTGTTATTGGCACTGATTTCATTTCTGCTAGTCTATTTACTGTAATTGTTACTGTTGTTCCTTCATCTACAACTTTTCCAACGTCAAGACTTTGTTTTAGGACAATTCCATTATCCTTTGAAGTATCTTCATTATATCCAATATTTGCAACCAATCCTAATTTTTCAATTTCTGCTTTTGCATCTGCTTCTTTTTTACCAGTAACATCAATCATTGTAACTTGTTTTATTCCTGTTCCTGTACTTACATGTATTTTTACTGTATCTCCTGCTTTGGCTTCTGTATTAGCTTCTGTTTCTTGACTAATTACAAAGTTTTCTTTTACAGTTTTGCTTGTTTCTTCTATCACTTCTGCTTTTAATTTTGCTTCTTCTAGTAATTGAATTGCTTCTTCTCTTTCTTTTCCTTTTACATTTGGTACTGTTGTTTTTTCTGTTCCTTTGCTTATTACAACTTTTACTATACTTCCTTCTTTTACTTTGTTGTAATTTTCTAAATATATTGGGTCTTGACTTATTATGTGATTTTCTTCTACTTCTGTATTATATTCTTCTGATTGTATTTCAAATTTTAGTTTTATATCTGTTAATTTCTTTTCTGCTTCTTCTCTTGTAAGTCCTACTAAGTTTGGTAATTCCACTTCTTTAGGATTTGTTAAATTTAATATTAACATTGTTGCACCAAATGCTACAAAGAATAATAATATTAACCCTATAAACACACTTAAAGTTTTGTGTTGTTTTATAAAGGCTACAAATTTATTGTCTTTTTTTCCTTTTTTTCTATTCACATTGTTATATTGTTCTGTTGAAATTTTTTGTGTTCTTGCTGTTAGGTCATAATCTACTTCTTCAACAAAGTCTCCTGTTGGATTTTTAAGTGCTGCTCTTAGGTCTCTTAGGAATTCTGTGCTTGTTTGATATCTAAGTATTGCATCCTTTTTTATTGCTTTTAATATTATTTTATTTATTGCTTCTGGTAAATTTGGATTTTCTTCTATTGGTGGTATTGGCTCTTCTTGCATATGTTTTAATGCTACTGATACTGGTGTGTCTGCATCAAATGGTACTTTTCCTGTTACCATTTCATATAATACAACTCCTAAAGAATATAAATCTGATTTTGCATCTGTATATCCACCTCTTGCATGTTCTGGTGAGAAATAGTGTACTGATCCTATTGTTGTTCCAAATGCTGTTATTGTTGAATTAGATACAGCTTTTGCAATTCCAAAGTCTGTTACCTTTGCTATTCCATCTTCTGTTATTATTATATTATGTGGTTTTATGTCTCTATGTATTATATTGTTTTTGTGTGCCATTTCTAATGCTGATGCTATTTGTATGGCTACATTTACTGACCACTTCCATGGTAATGGTCCTCTTTCTTCTATTATAATTTCTTTTAATGTTTTTCCTTGTATTAGTTCCATAACTATATAATAGATTCCGTTGTCTACTCCAACGTCAAATATTGAAACTATGTTAGGATGTACAAGTCTTGCTGCTGATTGTGCTTCTGTTTCAAATCTTTTTATAAATTCTTCATCTGTTGTGAATTCATCTCTAAGTACTTTTACAGCAACATATCTTTTTAATACTAAATCTGTAGCTTTGTAAACTGTTGCCATTCCACCATTCCCTACTTTTTCGATGATTTCATATCTATTTCCTAATACCCTACCTTCTAAATTCATATCAATCTTTCCTTTCACTACGCTTCGCTTCGTTCATCGTCATTCAAAAAATTTTTTAATCTTCTATATATCTAATTTATTAGCTTATTCTAAATATCTTAATAATTATATTTTTTTAATTTTTTGCCTGCCAAATCTGGGGCATTTCCTTGCTTCACTTCGTTCATTGTCATTCAAAAAATTTATACTATATATTTTTTATAACTACCACTGTTATGTTATCATATCCGCCTCTATCATTTGCAAGTTCTACTAAATCCTTTGTGGCTTGTTCTATGTTTTTATTTGCCATTTCATATATTGTCTCTTGACCTACTAAATTTGTTAATCCATCTGAACACATAATTAAGATATCATCTTTCAAAAATCCTTTTACCATTACATCTGGTTCTATAAAAGCATTACATCCTAATGCTTTCATTAACATATTTTTTTGTGGATGATGTGCTGCTTGTTCCTTTGTTATTGTTCCCTCTTTTACTAGTTTTTGTACATAGCTGTGGTCTTGTGTTAATTTTCTTATAAATTCTTTTCTTATTCTATATATTCTACTATCTCCTATATGTCCAATATACACTTTATTATTATATATTAAACATATTTCTAATGTAGTACCCATTCCTTGTAGTTCTGGGTTCTCTTTTGATTTTTCGTATACTATCATATTAGCATATTCCATACTGCTTCCTAATAACTGTATTATGCTTTCTTTGTCTTTTTCTATTTCTTTAAAATTATTTTCTATGTAATTTTTTGCTGTTTGAACTGCAAGATTGCTTGCTATTTCTCCACCATTATATCCACCCATTCCATCTGCTAACATGTATAATTGTACTTCATCTAATGAGTTTGATATATAATAATAATCTTGATTCATTTCTCTGACTTTTCCTTTGTCAGATTTTGCATAAGCTTTTATCATTTTTTCACCTCTGTTCTTTTGAGTTTAGCTTATTTGCATTTTCTCATTTTACTTTATATCATAAGTTATTATTTTTTGCAATATTTATATTGCTTTTTTAACTAAAAATACTTGATAAAGTTACTGTATGTATACTCTATCAACAATTTGAGAGCCCTAAGGAAAACTCTTCAGGACTCTTCTATCTTTTTTATTCTGTTTTTATCATATTTTATAATATTATAGCTTGTATTTTTATATATTAATGTTATAATAAAGTAAATTTTGTATACATTAAAATTAATAAGGAGGATTTTATATGTCAACACCACATAATGAAGCAAATATTGGCGATATTGCTAAAACAGTAATTATGCCAGGAGACCCTTTAAGGGCTAAATATATTGTAGAAAATTTTTTTGATGATTACAAACTAGTTAATAGTGTAAGAGGAATGTATGCTTATACTGGTACTTATAAAGGAAAACAATTATCAGTTATGGCTCATGGTATGGGAATGCCAAGTATGGGAATTTATTCTTATGAATTATTCAAATTTTATGATGTGGATAATATTATAAGGATTGGTTCTTGTGGTGGATATTCTTCAGATTTAAAATTATTTGATATTATTTTAAGTGAAAATGTATTTTCAGAAGGAAATTATGCTTTAACTTTAAACAATAATGATTGTCATGTTGTTTCTGCAAGTGAAAAATTGAATAATATTATAAGTTCAACAGGTAGTAGTTTGATAAAAGGAAATACTGTTTGTAGTGATTGTTTTGATTTATATATGACTGATGTTGATACATTTTTAAAAAGAGCACCAGAAGGATTTAATCCAATTGCATCAGAGATGGAAGCATTTTCATTATTTTATAATGCTAAATTGCTAAATAAAAATGCTGCTTGTTTAATGACTGTAGTTGATTTACCTTTACAAAGGGTAACAAATACTGTTACTGCAGAAGAAAGACAAAATGGTCTTAATAATATGATAAAATTTGCTCTAGATTCTGCTTTAAAAGTTTAAAAATGGAAAAAGGGACTACCCCTTTTTTCCATTTTATTTTTTTATGTCTAATATTTTATATTTCATTACTCCAGCTGGTGCATTTACTTCTACTGTTTGTTTTCTTTTTGCACCTAAAAGAGCTTCCCCTAATGGTGATTCATTAGAAATTTTGCTTTCTGCTATATTAACTTCTGTTGATCCTACTATTGTATATTCTACTTCTTCATCAAATTCAATATCTAAAACTTTAACAGTATTTCCTATTTGTACTGTATCTGTATCAATCTCTTTTTCATCAATTATTTTTGCATGTCTTATTTTATTTTCTAGCTCTGCAATTTTCACTTCATTTTCAGCTTGAGCTGTTTTAGCTTCGTCATATTCTGAATTTTCTGATAAATCTCCAAATCCTAATGCTACTTTTATTCTTTCTGCTATTTCAGCTCTTTTCTCTGTTTTTAAGTAATTTAATTCTTTATCTAAATTATCATATCCTTCTTGTGTTAGGATTACTTCCTTTTCTTCCATAATTTATAACCTCCATTTTGTAAATAACTTTTATTTTAAAACTTATAATATATTAAGCTACATTTCTCTTTTTGTCAAGTGATTTTATATAATTAAGCATATTAATCTTTCAATAATACTTTCCCATCTTTCAAATAGTCATAGCCTGAAAATACAGTTGCGATTGTTTGTACTATCATTATCACTGTTACAAGTAAGTTCAACACAAAAGGAAATCCAGATAATGTACCTCTAAAGCAATCTCCAAATGCATTAATATCAACAAATGCCAAAATTATTGCAATCATCTGTGTTACAGTTTTCAATTTTCCCCACATAGAAGCAGCAATAACCTTACCACCTTTTTCCACAGATATCAATCTATAACCAGAAACAACAAATTCTCTAGTTAATACAATAACTGGTATCCATGCTGGTAATTTTCCAATCTCTACTAATAAAATCATTGCTGTTAATACTAAAATTTTATCTGCTAGTGGGTCTAAAAATTTCCCAAAAGTTGTTACTTGATTTCTACTTCTTGCTATATAACCATCTAACTTATCTGTAATAGATGCAATTATGAATATTAAATCCATAATCAGATACGTTATTGGTATTTCAAATATTTCTCCTTTTATTCCTAAAAATGGAATAATTACCATTATTGGTACTAATATTATTCTAAAAATTGTTAGTTTATTTGCTAAATTCATTTTTTTCACTCCATTCATTTAGGATTTGGGGACGGGGCAAAAATCCCCATTTTAATCTTATTCTTATATCTTATTTAAATAATGGGGATTTTTAACCCGTCCCCAAATCCTATCTTAACATTTCTATTGCTTTTTGTAATTGAGTATCTTCATCTTCTTTAACATTTAATACACTTTCTACACTTTCTGGTAATTCAACTTTTTCATCTGGCTCAATTCCTTTTTCATGTATTTTATTTCTATTAGGTGTTTGATATTCTTCAATTGTAACTTTTAGCCCACTACCATCACTAAGTTTTAAAATTTGTTGTATTACTCCTTTTCCATATGTAGTAGTTCCTACTGTTTTTGCTTTTTCTAAATCTTTTAATGCTCCTGCTAATATTTCTGATGCACTTGCTGTGTTTTCATTTGTTAATATAATTATTGGCATATTTATTATTGGATTTGTTTTTGCTTTTTTTACAGTTTCTTTATTATTTTTATCTACTTCATATAATAAAACTGTGTCTTTATCTACTATATAATCTGCAATCTCTAATGCTTGGTCTACTATTCCTCCTCCATTGTTTCTTAAGTCTATTATTAATGATTTTATTCCTTGTTTGTTTAGTTCTTCAAATTTTGTTTTAAAGTCTTCTGCAGTTGTTTCATCAAATGATGTGAATTCTATATATCCAATATTATTTGATATTACTTTTCCTTCTACTTGATTTACTTTTACTTTTTCTCTTGTTATATCATATTTTATATTTTCAGTTCCTCTTAATATTTCTACTTTTACTTTTGTTCCTTCTTCTCCTTTTATATTGTTTGATGCTTTACTCATGTCGTCTGCTTTATATTCTATTCCATCTACTGTTAATATAAAATCTCCTGATTGTATTCCTGCTCTTTCAGCTGGACTTCCTTTTATTGTTGATAATACTTGTATTCTATCATATTGTGTATTTTTTATCATATATATTCCAATTCCTACAAAGTTTCCCATTGTATCATCTAGATAGTCTTCCATATCTTCTTTTGATATATATTCTGTATATGGGTCTCCTAGTCCTTCTATATATCCTTTTATTGCTCCTTCTTTTAGTTTTTCTTCATCTATTTCTCCTAAATAGTATTTGTCAATTACTTCTCTATATTTTTGTAATGTATTTGATATTTCTTTATTATTGTTTGGATTATTTGAAGTTATTATTATTGGATTGTTTGTAAAATATGTATATAAAGATATTGATGTAATAATAAATGTTATAAATATTGCTATTGCAATCATCATTATAATTTTATAAATTCTATATTTTTTCTCTTTTTCCATATTTTTCCTGCCTCTCATAAATATTTGAGCGGATTTTATTCCGCTCTTGTTAATCTTATTAATATATTTTTGTTTTTATTCTGAATTTTTATAGTTATGGTAGATATGCTCTTGGGTCAACTCTATTACTATATAGTCCTGGAGATTTTCTTACTTCAAAGTGTAAATGTGGTCCTGATGAGTTTCCTGTATTTCCTACATTCATTATTTGTTGTCCTTGTTTTACTCTTTGCAATTCTGATACTCTTATTGAGCCTTTTTGTCCATGTGCATATAATGTATATAAATTACTTGATGGGTGATATATTATTATGTAATTTCCATAGCTTGTTGTTAATGCTTGTGTTGTTACTACTATTCCATCTGCTACGGCATATACAGGTTTTCCATTTATATCACCTGCCCCAAAGTCAACTGCTCCATGATATGCTCCTGATGAATAATATAATCCTGTTGTTATATAACTATTTACAGGTCTTATAAATCCTGCTGAGCTTGTTCCACTTGATGATGAGTTATTTCCACCATTTGGTTTATTTTGGTTCTTCTTGGCTTCCTCTTCTTCTATTCTTTTTAGTTCTGCTTGCATAGCTTGTATTTTTTTGTTAATCGCTGCATTGTCTTTTTGTATTTCATCAATTTGTTGTTGCAATTTTTGTTCTTCAGCAGATAATTGTGATACTTTACTATTTTTTTCAGATTTAACATTTTTTAAATCTGTTGCAATGTTTTCTTTACTTGCTTTTGCAGTTGTTAATTGTGCTTTGCTTTCTTCTATTTGTTTTTTTGATTGTTCTATTTCTTCTTTTTGCTTTTCTATTTTTTCCATTAGTTCAATATCCATTTGAGCAACTTCTGATACTAAGTAATATTTAGAAATAAAGTCAGCTAAGCTTTGTGAACTTAATAAAAAGTCTAAATATGTAGTTTCTCCTGCTTCATATATTGCAACTAATCTTTGTTTAAATTTTTCTTGTTTGTCTTCATAATCTTTTTGATTTTCTATTAATTTTTGTTCTGATTCTTTTATTTTTGCATTTGCTTCATCTATTTGAGTGTCTAATGAATGAATTTGGCTTTCATAATCATTTATTTGTGTGTTTAGCTTTTCTACTTCTTTTAATGTTTGGTCTTTTATTTCATGTACTTCATCTTGTTTCTGTTCTAGTTCTTTCTTTTTATCATTATTTTCTTCTTGTTGCTTTTTTTGGTTATTTATATCTGTTTGTGAAACTGCTAAAGCTATATTGTTACTTGTGAGTAGTATCATTATAATTAATATTCCTATCATTTTTTTACATATATTCTTCATATGTTTCTCCCTTCACTCTCCACTTTTTCATTCATTATTTATTGAATTTTATTCTATAGAATTTGTATTTTCATTTGAATTATTTTCTTCTCCTGGTATTAATCCATTTGTTATGTATGGCAATGGATTTGTTGTTTCTCCATTTATTCTTACTTCAAAATGTGCATGTGGTCCTGTTGAATATCCTGTTGATCCTACTTTTAGTATTGCATCTCCTCTTTTTACTGTTTGTCCAACTTCTACTAATATTTCTGAACCATGTGCATATAGTGTTGATATTCCTCCACCATGGTCAATTATAACCATATTTCCATATGCAGTATTCATTCCTGCTTTTATAACTATACCATCATTTGCTGCTATGAAATTAGCTCCCATTGGTGCACTTATATCTATTCCTGTATGTAATTTATATTGTCCTGTTATTGGATGTACTCTCATAGCATACTTTGATGTTATTCTGGTATATCCTGGAACTGGCCATGCCAGTTCTCCTCCTATATATTGAGTATCTATTCCTTGCTGTGCTAATGCTAAGATTTGTTTATTTAATTCATCATACTGTGTATTTATCTCATCTATTTTTGTTTGTAGTTGTTTTTCTTCTTCGGAAAGTTTTTCTATAAAGCTTTCTCTCATCTTTTTTGTATTTTGCAAAGTTCTTGCTACTCTTGTTTGATTTTCTATTATTACTGCTAATTCTTCTTTTTCATTTTCTATTTTTTTCTTTGATAAGTCTATTGTTTTTTTCTTTGTCTCTAATTCACTTATTAAATTATTATCTACTTCTGCTAATTCAGTTATTATATAATAACTAGATAGGAAATCAGAAAGAGTTCTAGATTTTAGCAAGATGTCCAAATATTGGGTTTCTCCTGCTTCATAAACAGCTACTAATCTTTGTTGAAATAATTCTTTTTGCTTATCATATTTCTGTGTTACTTCATTCAATTCTGTTTCAATATTATTGATTGAATCTTTTAATTTTGTAATCTTACTTTCTTGTTCTTCCAGTTGTGTTTCAGATGATTCTATTTTTTTATCTAATTTTTCTATTTGTTGTAAGTTTTCTGATAAATTACTTTGTACTTCTTCTAGTTCTCCATTTGCTTCATTTAGCTGATTTTTTAGTTCATCTCTTTGTGTTTGTAAATCTGTTGTATTATTTTCAGTTTCATTTTCAGCATATGTAAATGTTGTTACAAAACAAATTAGTAAGATTAAAACAATACATAAATTTTTACGCATGTTTTCTCCTTTCACTGAGTTTTACTCAGTTCTTTGTCATCCTAATTTTAGTTTTAAACATTAAGATATTTTCTCATAGAAATTATACTTCCAAGTGCTCCTATTCCAATTCCTAATAGCATATATACAAATATTATTGATGAAATCATATCTTTAAAACTTACTAAGCTCATTCCTATTGTTACCATAAATTGTGCATTTACAGTTTGTTCTGCTAGAATACTATATGCTCCTCCTACAATTACTATTGAAATTGCACTTGCAAGTATTCCTATGATCATTCCTTCTACTATAAATGGCCATCTTATAAAACTATTTGTTGCTCCTACATATTTCATTATTGATATTTCTTTTCTTCTTGCATGAACTGTTAGTTTTATTGTATTTGATATAATGAATATTGAAATTATTATTAATAGCAATAATATTATACCTGTAACGATTTTTATTCCTTTTGCTAAGTTTATTAATGTTGTTACTGTTTTGTCACTGCTTGTTATTCTTTTTACATTATCAAATTCTAAAATTTGATTTTGTACATCTTTACTTAAACTTAAGTCTGTTAATGTTACTATATATGATGTTGAAAAGAATTCTGAAGTATATCCTTCCATAAATTCAGGTCCACCATATTTTTCTTTTATAAAGTTTAATGCATATTCTTTATCTTTAAATTCTATTGTATTAACTCCATTTAGTGCTCTTATTTTTTCTCCTACTTCTTGTATTTCTTCGTCAGTAGCATCTGTTTTTAAAAATACTTGAAATCCTTGTTCTGCTTTTACATCATCTACAAAGTGATTTATGTTTTGGCTAAGCATTAAAAATATTCCAAATATTATCATTGTTGCACACATTATCATTAATGATGCTCCTGTTGACTTCTTGTTTTTAAATACATTTCCAAATCCTTCACCTATTAAATATCCAAATATATTATATTTCACAATCATAACCACCTTTTTTATCATCTCTTACTATGTCGCCTTTTTCTATGTGTATTACTCTTTTTTTCATTTTGTCTACTATATCTTTTGCATGTGTTGCTACTACTACTGTTGTTCCTCTCATATTTATTTCGTTTAATAGATTCATTATTTCCCATGCTGTTTCTGGATCTAGGTTTCCTGTTGGCTCGTCTGCTATTAGCATTGATGGATTATTTACTAATGCTCTTGCTAGTGCTACTCTTTGTTGTTCTCCTCCTGATAGTTCATTTGGATACATTTTTGCTTTTCCACTTAGTCCTACTAATGATAATACCATTGGTACTTGTCTTCTTATATGTCTTGGTGTTGCTCTTACTATGTACATTGCATATGCTACGTTGTCATATACTGTTTTATCAGGTAATAGTCTGAAGTCTTGAAATACAACTCCCATACTTCTTCTTAAATATGGTACTCTACTTTGTTTTAAAAATGTTGTGTCTTTTCCATTTATTATTATGTTTCCTGATGTTGGTTCTTCTTCTTTTAATATTAATTTTATTAGTGTTGATTTTCCGCTTCCTGATGTTCCTACTAAAAATGCAAATTCTCCTTTGTCTATTATAAAGTTTGCGTTTTTTACTGCTTTTGTTCCTGTGTCATATGTTTTTGATACATTTCTGAATTCTATCATTTTTTATTTCTCCCATCGATATTTTTGTATATATTTTTTATTATAATTGTCGATTTTTATTCTTTTAAATCATATCAATAATCAAGGTTTTTTGCAATAGTTTTCACAAAAAATTCACTAGAAATTTTTGGAAGTTATTATAATTTATTAATAATAATAAAGAATGAATTTGCAACTTTTTTACAGATTCATTCTTTATTATTTTTCTAATTTATACTTACTTCATATACTCCTGTTGTTGTATTTTTCTTTATTTTTACATTTGAATTTAGACATACTACTGGTCGTAAGGCTCCCCATCCAGGGTTGCTCCATACCTTATAGTCTCTACTATAAATTGTATCACTATATAATTGCATAATACTATTTGAAGAGGTATCTGACGGAGATGCTATCCAAGCATCATATCCAGTAAATATTTTTATATAAATATTATTAAACTCTTCTCTATTTAGTCCAGATAAATTTGTTGTATAATTACTATCTTTTTTATCACTCCATTTAATTTTGTATCCATTAGCATCTTTTTCTACTTTATGTTCTATATATTTATTAGGATGTGTGTCTTTATATGATGCACAAAACAACTCTATAGTAGGTGAACCTATTGCATATTCAGCTAAATTATTATTCGCATATTTACTCCATATATTTGTATCCATTAAATATGCTACTGCTTTTATATTGTTATTTGTATTATTAGGATTTTTAGTTAGATATTCATTTAACCACTTTTTAGCTAGACTATTATCTTTTCCATTTGTCTGTGTTAATATCCATTCACTTCCTTTTTCATATATTTTATCATTGTATACGTTTTTGAAATCTACTGTATCACCTGTATAACCAAAGCTATTACCACTTGGTGAATTTGGTGCATAAGAACCTTTTATAAATGTATCTGCTATTAAATATATATTAATATCATCTGCATAATATATTCTCCATTTTGCTACACCAGCACTTTCACATGTATATCCTGTAACTTCTTCTCCATAAAATGTTGATGCTTGTTCTTTTATATCTTTTGCTGTAAACTCTGTTTTCTTATAATAATCTTTTAATGATACTGAAAATCTTGTTGGTGGATATATTTCTCCATCTATTTCTCCTGTTATTTCAAATATTACTTCTTTTTCTGTTCCATTTGTTATATATGTTATTTTTCCATTTTCTACTATTCCTGGTGTTACATTTGTTATACTTCCACCCTCCATAGTTACTAAAAATGTAATTTTAAGTTCAGTACCATCATCTAATCCTTCTTCTGGTATTGTGCTTCCATCTTTTGGTTCAATTATTATACTATTTTTGTCTACTATTGGTCTTGGTCCTGTAATTTCAACCTTTCCATCACTGTCTATTGTAAATGAATATCCATTTAGTGTTACAGTTATTGGAAATTCTTCTCCTGTTACTATTGCTTCTGGAATATTTTTATTTATATTTTCTTTTAAATTTTCTAATTTTAGAGCTCCATCATCTCCATAACTAGCAAATATTTCTAATTGTATTCTTTCTTTTGAATCTGATTTTATAGTTTCTTTTTTGCTTTGTTTTGTTCTTTCGAATAATTCATTTCCTGTTAGATTTGATATTGAAATTCCTGCTAATATTAATAAAATTATTATTGTTATTATTAATGCTATTAATGTTATTCCTTTGTTTCTCCTTTTCATTTTTTTATATTTCCTCCTTTGTATTTAAAACTTTGCTTGAATAGCTATCTTAATTATACATTTTCTTAATTAATAAAAACAATAAAAGTACTTGTTTTACTGATTACTTTTTAACATAATGTCTTAAAAACTCTCCAACACAAAGATTTATAAGATGCATTTTTTCAATTATTACCAAAATTCATAGTATAATAGACAAAATCAAAAAATTTATAAACTTTTATCAACTTGGCAAATGCAAGAAAGGAGATTTTTATGAAAGATAGTATTTGGATAGAGGATTTTTCTACAATTAAGTCGCAGTATCTGTATTACTGTGCTTCTAACACTACATTTTAAAAATGCAATTTTTTGATAAAAAAAGGATATCCTAAAATAGGAATCTCTAAAAACAATTGCCAAGTTATTTCTTAAATGCGAAATAACTTGGCAATTTATTATATAAATTTCAATTTTGAAAAAACGTTTTTATTTGTAATTTAATTTTATTTTCTGCAATCCCAAAGATTAAAATAAGTCAACAATATTCTCTTCAGTTATCCCAAAATATTTCATCAACTCTTCTGCTTTTCCTGATTTTCCAAATGTATCTTTTATCCCTAGTCTTATTAGCTTTGTAGGGCATTCATCTGTTAAAACTTCTGATATTGCTGAACCTAGTCCTCCTATAATATTGTGGTCTTCTATTGATATTAGTTTTTTTGTTTCTTTTGCACATTTTATTATTATTTCTTTATCTATTGGTTTTATTGTATGCATGTCTATAACTCTAACATTTATACCTTTTTCTTTTAATTTTTCTTGTGCCTTTATTGCTTCTGCTACTGTTACTCCTGTTGCAAATATTGTTCCATCTATTCCATCACCTATTTGAATTGCTTTTCCTATTTCAAATTTCTGATTTTCATCATATATTACAGGTGTTGCAAGTCTTGATAATCTTAAATAAACAGGTCCATTTATTTTACTAATTTCTTTAACAGCCCATTTTGTTTGAATATTATCTGATGTTGATATAACTGTCATATTAGGTAAAGTCCTCATCAAAGAAATATCTTCAATCATTTGATGTGTTGCACCATCTTCTCCAACTGTTATTCCTGCATGTGTTGCACATATTTTTACATTTAGTTTAGGATAGCATACACTATTTCTAATCTGGTCATAAGCTCTTCCTGCTGCAAAAACTGCAAATGTGCTTGCATATGGAATTTTGTTACAAGTTGATAAACCTGCTGCTGTTGATATCATATTTTGTTCTGCAATTCCCATATCAAAAAATCTATTTGAAAATTCTTTCGCAAATAAGTCTGTTTTTGTTGCTGTTGATAAATCTGCATCTAAAACAACTATCTTTTCATTTTCTTTTCCTAATTCTAATAAAGCTTCTCCATAACTTTGTCTTGTAGCTTTTTTATTATTAATATCCATACTATCTCCTTGTGTGACAAAAGGGGCGTCCTTTTTTGTCACAAAATAATTTAATTAATTATGTGACAAAAAGGGACGCCCCCTTTGTCACACTTATTGGCAACTTCCTATTATTCCAGCATCATTTCCTAATGTTGCTGGTAATATTATTAATTCATCTCTTTTATTAAATAAATAATTCTTTTTTTGAATATTTTCTTTTAGTTTTTCTAATAAAACTTCAGAAAAATAGACAAAACTTCCTCCAATTCCTATAATTTCTGGTTCAAAAATATTTATTAAATTAGATATCCCTATACTTAAGTATTCTATAAATTCATCAATAATCTTTTTTATTCTTTCATCATCTGGGTTTTTTCTGATTATTTCTAGTATTTCTTTTCCACTTGTTTTTTCGTCAAGTTCTAAAGCATTTCTTAAATTTGCTTTTAATACTTTCATAGAAGCATAATTTTCAAAACAGCCTTTTTTTCCACATTTACATTCTATGCCATCTTTTTGTATTATCATATGTCCATATTCGCATCCAGGAAGCTCTCCTGTATCTAACATCTGCCCATTTATTATTACTGCTCCTCCAATTCCTGTTCCTAATGTTAAAAATATACTTCTTTTATAGTCTTTTAGAACTCCTTTTTTACATTCTGCAATTGCTGCACATTTGGCATCATTTCTTATTTTTACTGGTAAATTAAATTCTTTTTCAATTTTTTCTACTATATTATAATTTTTTAATCCTAATCTTACTGCTTTTATTATTTCTTTTTCTTTTATAGTTCCTGGTATTGCCATTCCTATTTCAGTTATCTTATATTTTGAAATTAATTCCTTTACATTTTTAATTATATAATCTTCTAGGAAGTTTTTAATATCTTTCTTTTCTTTTGACATTAACCTTTTTTCTATCTTTTCTACAATAAAATCGTTATTATCCACAACACCTATTGCAATATGGCTTCCACCTAAATCTATTCCAATTTTCATACATTTACTCCTAAATATGTTAATAGGGATTGAAGATTTGGCTCCAATCCCTATACTTTATAATAAAGGAGTGTACCTTTTTCCCTTTTTGAAGGGATTTTAAGGAACATCCCTCTCTTCCTTTTTTATAAACCTGCTGCTGAGAATAAGAATCCTCCCATGTAAACTTGGATACATGGTCCAAGTACTACTAATACGAAGAATATTAATACTACTCCTACAAATAAATACACAACTTCTGGTAATATTTTAACAATTTTTTGCATAATATTATCAATGTCAATTTCCATGTATTCTACTAGTTTTGCCATCATTTCTGTTAGGTCTGTTTGCATACCTATTTTTAGCATTTCTGTTATCATGGATTTTGCTAATCCTGATTTTTCAAATGGCTCAATCCATGAATCTCCTATAAGCATATTGTTTATAGATGTTTCTATTATTGATAATAGCACATAGTTTCCTATAACATTTTTACTTACTTCTATTGCTTCTTGTATTCTCATTCCATTTTCTAAGTTTAAAAGCATTGCTTTTAAGAATCTTGAAAAGTCTAATGCAAATATTAGTTGTCCAAATATTGGCATTTTATATTTGAAATAGTGAAAATTGTATTTTCCTTTTGGTGTGTTTATATAAAATATTATTGCTGCTACTATTCCTAAAATTAGTATTGTTGGTAAATACCAATATTTTATCATTCCATTTACAACACCTTGGAACCATAGTGTTACTGCTGGTAGTTCATCTGTTGATCCCATTTCATCATATACATTTTGTATTGCTGGTATTGCTACTAATGTTCCTACAAATAACATTACTATTAATAATACGAATTGTACAATATTTGGTATTAATATGTTTTTTAGTTTTTTGTTTAATGCTGCTGTTGAATCTAGATATCTTACTGCTTGTTCTAGTGAGTTTGTAAGTGAACCTGATAATTCTCCTACTTTAATCATATTTATATATATAAATGGAAATACATCTGAATAATATTCCATTGTTGTATACATGTTTTCTCCAGCTTCAACTCCTGTTAAAATGTCTTCTAATATTCCTTTAAATGAGTAGTTTTCTGTACTATCTATTATTGTTTTTAATGCATGTATATTGTTAAAATTGGCTTTCTTTAATAAATAGAAGTTTTGTGTAAATATAACTAAGTCTCTACTTGTTATTTTTTCTGTTTTTGATAAGTACATATTTATTTTTTCTTTTGTTGTTGTTGTTTTTTGTGTACTTACTTGTGTTGTATTTACATTTTTCATTATTTCTTCTATGTCTTTTACATTTTTCTTTTTAGTCTTTTTCTTTTTAGCTGAATATGATACTTGTTCTATTGTGATAGGCATTAAATCATTGTCTTTTAATATTCTTAATAGTGTTTGTTTGTTTGCTGATTCAACCTTATTTCTAACCATCAAGCCTGTATTCGTTACAGCCCTATATACATATGTAGGCACTTTTTTCACTTCCTTTTCTAAGTTTTAAACTTTTTATATCATTATTGTTGCTTATTACTATCTCTTCTTATTTTCATTTGCATTATTGTTCTATTTAATATTTCAATATTTTTTTCTTCTATTTGTGCTTTAGCTTGCTCTAAAGTTATTTTGTCATTTACAAATAGTGTTGCTATTGAGTTTATTAATCCTATACTTCCTTTATCTGAACTTTGAATTGCATCTTCAATTTCAGATACACTTATTTTTTCTTTTCTTATTACTCCTGAAACTATATTATCTACAACCATTACTTCTGGTATTAATACTAGTTTTCCATCTCTTCCTTTTAACAGTCTTTGTGATACTACTAATTTTAATAATGATGATAATAGATATTTTATACTTGCTTGGTCTCTTACTTCATAGAAGTTTATCATTCTGTCTATTGTTTCTGCACAAGATTTTGTATGTAATGTTCCTATTACTAAGTGTCCTGATTCAGCCATTTCTATTGCGGCTTCCATTGTTACTTTATCTCTAATCTCTCCTATTACTAGAATGTCACAGTCTTCTCTTAATGAGTTTTTAACACCATCACTAAATGTTAATGAATCTCTTCCTCTTCCAATTTCTTTTTGTACTATTAGTGATTTTTTTGAGTGGTGTCTATATTCTACTGGGTTTTCTAGTGTTAATATTTTTTTGTTTTGTGTTTCATTTATTTCATTTACTAATGCATTTAATGTTGTACTTTTACCTGAGTTTGTTTTTCCTGTTACTAATATTAGTCCTTGAGGTTGGTATGACATTCTTCTTATTATATCTGGTAGTCCTAATGATTCATATGGTGGTAATGTATTTTTTATAATTCTTAATGTGCATAATGGTATATCATCTGATAATGATATGTTTACTCTTAGACGTATTCCGTTATATTCATATGATGTGTCTAGTTTTCTTGTTGCATTAAATACTTCATCTTTATCAATATTACCTCTTACTAAATAATCATACATTTCATTCATATCATCTGCTGTTAAAACTTCCATTTCTTCTATTGGTAATAATTCTCTAGAAATTCTAAGCATTGGTTTATTTCCTGCAATTAAATGTACATCTGATGCGTCTCTTTCTATAGCAATATCTAAAATCTTGTCCATGTTCATGACAAACTTCCCCTCTCTTTTGTTTCTTTTATTTAATTTCAAATTTTAATAAGTATTTTTAGTATATAATTAATTGTCTATTTAGCTCTTCTAATGTAGTGTCTCCTTTTAATACTTTATTTATTCCATCCATTATTAATGGTTTATAATCTTCTTCTAATGCTTTATTTCTTATTTCTATTGTTGAAGCTCCTCTTACAATAAGTTCTTTTATTTCGTCTGAAACATTTAATATTTCAAAAACTCCTATTCTTCCATAATATCCAATATTATTACATTTGCTACATCCTATTGCTTCATATGTTTTTGCATTATCAAGATTTACTTCTTTTCCATATTTTGCTGCAAGTCTGCTTATTATTTCTTTTTCTTCTTTTGTGAATTCTCTTTCTTTTCTGCACTCTGGACAAATTTTTCTTACTAGTCTTTGTGATACTGTTGTTGCTAATGTACTTGCTATATCATAGTCTGATAGTCCCATTTTTCTTAATCTGTTTATTACTTCTATTGCATCTATTGTGTGTATTGTTGATAATACGTAATGTCCTGTTTGTCCTGCTTGTACAGCTATTTCTGCTGTTTCTTTATCACGAATCTCTCCAAGTAATATCATGTCAGGGTCTTGTCTTAAAACTGTTCTTAATGCTCCTGAGAATGTTGATTTATTTCCTATTTCTATTTGGTTTAATCCTTCAATTCTTATTTCAACTGGGTCTTCTATTGTTGTTATATTTATTTCTGGTGAGTTTAAATAATCTATTATACTATATAATGTTGTTGTTTTACCTGCACCTGTTGGAGCTGCAATTATTGTTATACTATTTTTCTTATTAAAGCTTTTCTTTAAGTCTTCTTGTGTTCCTGGATATCCTAATTCAAATATGTTTCTAATATTTTCATTTTTCTTTAATAATCTTAAAACGAATTTTTCTCCACATACATTTGGTTGTGATGAAACACGTATATTATAATCATCATATAATAATATTCTACCATCTTGTGCGTCTTGCTTTTCTTGGTGCATGTTTGATATGGCTTTTAATCTTCCTATTACTTGTTGTTGTTTTTCTTTTGGTATTTTTGCTTCTGTTAATAATTCACCATCTATTCTATATCTAACTCTTATTTCATCTGTAAGTGGTTCTATATGTATATCACTTGCTCTTTTTTCCATACCTGTTCTTATTATACTATCAATTAGTTCAATCATTGTTCCTGATGATGTTGTTTTAGTTATATCTCCTGATGCTTCTGCTCCTAATGTGTCTAAAATTTTGTCTATGTCTTTTTCAAATGTTATGTATTGTTCCATTACAAGTCCTTTGTTTAATAATAACATTTTAATTGATTCTGTTTTTCCACCTACTATTTTATCAGTAAAACATACTTTTATTTTTCCACCATTTACTTCAAAAGGTATACATTTATTTTTTTTGCATAGTTCTAATGATATATAGTCTGTTGGTTTTATCTTTAAAGTTCTTGATGTTAATAATATACCTTTTTCACCTAATATATCTCCTATATTTTCTATTAGTACTTCTGCATCACAAACATTTAATATATGTAATATATCACCTAATTTAACACTTGGATGTTGTCTTTGATATTCTAAAGCTTTTTCAATATCGGTCTCAGTAACTATTCCTCTTTTTACTAATTCTACACCTATTGGTAATCTTCTTCTCATTTCCATAATAAATGCATCCTTTCTTTTGTTTTATTAATATATTTTATTCTTTCTTTTTTATTATACTATATTACTGTTATTTTTTGTTGATTTTTTTGAAATTACTATAATTTACTATTTTTTTAAATTATATGTTATTGCATTATCATTTGTCATGTCTAAGCTTTTTGTTTTAAAATTAACTTTTAATGTGTTTTCTTCTTCATTTTTTATAAATTCACAGTCTTCTACATTTTGACAAATTCTAATTTTATTTTTGTAAATAGATTTATTTTGTTGATTAAATGTGTATTGATTTCCACTCGCAAAGACAATATAACTTATTTTCATTCCTGATTCTTCTGATGTTTTGCAGTCTAGTATTTGATTATTTTGTTTATTAATTTCTTCTACAAACATACTAGAAAACTTAGTATATTGAGTATTATCGTCATTTATACTTCCCATATCTATATTTTTATAAAAATATGTTGTTAATGTTGATATTACTCCTATAATTATAACCATTCCAATAACATAAATTATTAAGGATGTTACCGTTATACCTTTATTGTTCATTTTCTATCCCTTTCACTTCGTTTCGTTTATCGTTATCCAAAAAATTTTTCTAATTTATTATCTATCAAATTTATATATTTATTCTAGATATATAAATAATTAAATTTTTGTTAAATTTTTTGTATGCAAAATCTCTCTTTTATTTTTAGTTTATTTCTTTTCAATATATGTTGAAAGATTTATATTTTTTTCTTTATTTCCTATTTTGTATGAGATTTCTACTGTTATTTGTTTTACTAAATTAGATGTTTTTGTATTGTCATTTTTTATTAATACATAGTCTTTTATTAATATTTTTTTATGGTATCCTGAAAAAGTTCCTGTATTATCCATTATATCTTTTTCTTCAATTATGTCTTCTTGACTAATTCCTTTGTTTTCATAATCATCAATATATCCTCGTGATTTTGCCTTTTCTATTTCTTGTATTGCATATGATGTTGCTATTGTTTTTCTTTCTGCATTCTTTGAATTCAAATTTATATTTACTATTAAATTACCAATAACAGCTATAAAAATTGTTATTATTATTATAGAAATTGCTATGTCTATTCCTGTTAATCCTTTTTCTTCTTTTATAAACATTTTTCTCCCTTTCTATATAAGTTTTAAAAGTGTTAAAACAATAATAAAGTATGTAATATTAAATATAGATAAAATTAGTCCTATTTTTATTTTTTTATTGTATTGTTCTTCTCTTTTTTTATTTATTAATTTCTGAAGAATTAAATATATTGATATTGTTAATAATGTTGCTATAGTTGTATTTATTGTTATATATTCTCCTGTGAATATTGCCATTATTAATATAATCATTAATAATGAATATGTATAATTATTTTTATTTTTTTGTTTTGAGTTAATTCTATCTATTATTAAATTTAAAATAAGTAATATTAAATATATAACATATCTATATATACTAGTTTTCTCTATTATGTATAGATATACTATATACATAATTGAAATTATTATCCCATACATTAATACTGGTTTATTAATTGTTCTACTTTCTTTGTCTATTCCTGCCATTAATATTATAAATGTAAAGTATAGAACTAAAAATGCATATTCTACTATTTTTATTAATTGTAAATTATAAATGTTTAATTCCATTAAATATGCTACCAGTACAAAAAATAATCCTGAAATTGTTTCTAATATTAAATATCTTGGTCTTATTTTTTGTTTGCAATATCTACATTTACCGCCTAAAAATATATAACTAAATACTGGTATTAAATCAAAGATATTTAGTTTATGATTACAGTTCGGGCAATATGAATGTGTATGAGTTATATCTTCATTTTTTGGTATTCTATATACTGCTAAAGTATAGAAGCTACCAAATGTTATTCCCATAATAAAAATTATTATATAAAAAAATATATCCATTTGTTATTCCTCTATTTTTTATAAGAGGCATATACATTATTATGCATATGCCTATTTGATTTTAATTATTTAAGTTTATCTAATTCTTCGTTTATTTTTGTCTCGTAATCATTTAATATTGAGTTTTCTAAGTTTTGAGCATTTTCTGATGCATTTTTAGCATCTTTAGCTTTGTCAAATAATCCAGATCCTGTTAATGATGCTATAGATATACCAGCTAAGATTAATAGTATGATTATTGTTATAACTAATGCTACTAATGTAATACCTTTTTGTGATTTCATTATGGTTTTCCCCCCTTTTTCTTTAGATATAATATATATATACTATATTTATAAAAATAAATATAATGTTAATAACTATTTAATTATTTTGTTCCTTTATTTGGAAGATATCCTGTGTTATCATTTGTATTTGTGTTATTATTATTATTTGTATTAGTATTTGAATTTGGTGTATTTGGTGTTGTTTGGTTGTTTTCACCATTGCCATTTCCAACTACTTCTTGTTGTACTGATTGAAATGGATTTTTCTTTCCTGGAACATATTCTTGTATTTTTTTATAATTATTCAAGTCTGTTGAATCTATTTGATAAGTTACTACTACTTGTGTGTCATCTACACTTGGGTCTATTTGTAATTCTTGCTTTACTTTTTCAGGAGTAGTATAAGAAACTTTCTCTGGGATAATCTTGTTTGCTGGAACATATTCATATAGTAATACTCCTAAAATCAATATTATTGCTATTGCTAATAATAATACTATAATAATTTCTTTTATTATATTTTTAGCCATACTCTACTCCTTTCTCCATGTTTATTCATGCATTTTTTATTTTGTAGTATTATTTCCTACGGTATTATTTGTATTTGTTGTATTATTGTTTGTTTCTGTTGTGTTTTCATTTGTATTTGTTATGTCTGGGTTTGTAGGTGTAGTAGTTACAGTATTTGATGATATTCCATTAATACTAATATCTCTACATGTGAATGTTGCTTGAACTGTATTTCCATTTTCTGATGATGCCATCATTTTAAAGTCTTCTATTTTGAATCCTAATTTTGAGTCATCTTCTATATTTGTTATAAATTCTTCAATTCCTACATAAGTTCCTGTTGCTGTAAAGTTTAAGTTATAAACATTTTGTGCTCCTGAAGAACTTCTAGTAACATCCATTTTTAATGTTACACCCTCACTTTTAGCATGATTTTCTATTCTAACATATAAAAATTCTATTTTATTTTCATATGATTGGTTTGCTGCTTGTACTTCACTGTCTGTACTAACATTTACCATATCTTCATATTTACTTTTTTCTGTTTCTAATTTTTTTATTGCTCCATTTAGGTCATCTATCTTTTTTTGATATTCTGTACTTGCTAATTTTGTTGCTTGTTTTACTGTTTCTTCTAATTTATCGTTTTCATCTTTTATTTGTGTAATTCCTAATATTTCTAATCCACCTATTTGGAAGCCTTTTACTATTGTTATTCCTGTTAATATAATAACTAAAATAACTACTATGCTTAATAATAATTTTTTCATGGTAAATCACCTTCTATCTTTATTGTTATTATATCATTATCTTTTTGTCCAGAAGTAGAAATAACATTTGTTAATATTCCAGATGTTTTTATACTTGCTGTTAGATATCCTAATTGTGCATAACTCTTTGATTGTGCTTGAATTTCTATATGTGTTGTTGTTGTATTTTGTATAGATGTTAATTGTACTCCATTTGGCATAACATACATAAGTTTATTTAATAAAATTGGTATCGCTTTTTTTAGTCTGTTAGTTTCTTCTAATCTTTGATTAATTTCTTGTAAATTATTTATTTTTGTTGTATATTCATTTGTTTTATTTTGTGAAGTTTGTATATCTTTATCTACTAATGATATTTGTGTTTTTGTATTACTTATTGATTCTTGTGCTTCTATATTTTTTTCATCTATTTGAGTTTTTATTAAACTAGCAAATACACAATATACTATAAATAGTATTAATAGTCCTGAAATTGACCTTAGCATCCCTTTTTCTATTTTATCTAATGGTACATTAAAATCTACTGTAAATAAGTTTCCTTTAAATTTCTTATCTTGTACTTTTCCTTTTTTGCTTCCTACTTCCATTGTTAAGAAATCAGGTAATTTGTCCATCATTGAAGATTTTTTAAAGTTCATTCCAGTGATTCCTTCACCTAGTCCACTTAATGCTAAAGATATAGCTGAGTTAACTTCTACATAGTCTTTTATATTTATATCTGGTGTTATTTTTATAAAACTTGGTTTTAAAATTTCACATCTTACATTTTCTAAATATTCTTCAAAATATAAGTCTATGTTGTTTATTAGTGCACCTGTTCCTGTAATATATACTTTATCTATTTTGTCTATGCTTTCATTTAATACTTTTCTTATTTGTCCAACTATATCATATAATGTTGGCATTATATCTTCTAGATAATTTTCATCTATGTCTGATAATTCTCTTCCTTCTGAAGTATATATAGTTGTTTCTTTACATATTTCATATGCTTTTTGATATGAATTTTCTTTGATGTTTATTTTATCAAGTATATCTTGACTTCCAATTTCTAAAGTTTTTATATCATATATATTTTGATTTAATATTGTTGTTATTATTGTTTTTTCTTCAATGTTTACTATTATTGAATTTTCTTTTTCATCAAAATGTGCAATATTTGATATTGTCATTGATACTGGGCTTATGTTTTGTAATTTATATGAGCTAAATTTTTGTATTTTTTTGCTAAGTTCTATTTTATTTTCACTTACATGAATTACTTTAAGCCTTTCTCTTTCTTGTGTGTTTGGAGTAATTGCATATCTTGTTTCAAATACATTAGAATTATAGTTTTTATCTGCACAGTATCCTTCAAATTCTGTTTGTATTGCTTTTGGTAAATCTTTTTTATTTAATAAAGCAAATACTTGGAAATAGTTATACATTTCATCAGACAAATTTATGCTTATTGGTGTTTTATAACTATATGTTTCTTCTATAATTTGTTTTATTGTTTGCTCTAAATTCTCGTAAAATTTCACACCAAATGACTCTACTTTTATTTGTTCACGTTCTTTTGAAACTTTTGCATATTTAATTATATTTTCTTCTATATATAATCCAAGACAAGTTGACATGATTTCTCCTTTTTTCTTTTTTTATTAATTTTATTATTTACAGTTTTTTTTTTAATAATACTTCATTTATTTACATATTATGATATTAAATTCCTTATCATTTTATCGTTTCTACAGCAAAAGTCAATACTTTTAATTGAATTGTAATATAACTGTAATATATATGTAACATTCTATTTTTTCTGTATTTTACATATGAAAAATCCATCTTTTTCTTCATCTGGTAATATATTTATAATACTATTTTTTATAATTTCAAAATTTTTATTTTTATTTAAAAATTTTTCTATTACTCTTTCATTTTCTTCTTTTAAAATACTACATGTAGAATATGTAATAATTCCACTTTCTTTTAAATATTTAGAACAATTTTCTAATATTTTTTCTTGTAACTCAGAAATTTCTTTTATATCTTCATTTTTTCTTTTCCATTTTATATCTGGTTTTCTTTTAATCACACCTATCCCAAGGCATGGAACATCTAATAAAATTTTATCAAATTTTTCTACTAATTCTTCATCATATATGCTTGCATCTTTTACTTTTGTTTTTATAATATTTATGCCTAGCCTATTTGCATTTTGTTTAACAAGTTTAGTTCTATGTTCATGAATATCCCATGCTTCTATATTTCCTACATTATCCATTAATTCTGCAATATATGTAGTTTTCCCTCCTGGTGCAGAACATGCATCTAAAATATTTTCTCCTGGTTTTGGGGCTAATACTTTTGCTGTTAATCCTGCTGATATATCTTGAATTGTACAGAATCCATCTTTAAATAACTCTAAATTCTCTATATTTTTCACTTTTTCTAAAATCAAAAAATCTTCATATTTTGTTTCTTTATATTGTATATTCTTTTCTTTTAATTTTTCTATAAACTGTTTTTTACTATTTTTCAAATTATTAATTCTTATTGTTATTTTCGGTTTTATATTAGAATTTCTACATATTTTTTCAACTATTTCAATATTATTATTTTTCAATAATTCTTTTATTATCCATTCTGGCATTGAAGTAGTTTTTGAAATCCTTTCTATATCATCATTTATTTGGAAAAAATCTTCATAATCATTTTTTTCAATTTTTCTTAAAATAGCATTTACAAAATTCGAACTTGATGCATGTCCATATCTTTTTGCTAAATTAACACTTTCATTTACAGCTGCTGATTTTGGTACTTTATCTAAAAAAATTATTTGATATACTCCCATTCTTAAAATATTCAAAATCCATGGTGATATTTTTTTCAATTTTATTTTTGAATATTTTTTTATTATTTCATCTAATGTTAATCTCCAAGTTGTAACACCATATACAATTTCTGAAATAAATCCAATATCTTTTTCATTTAAAATATTTCTATTTTGCTTTATTTCTTCATTTAACACTATGTTTGAATATGCTTGTTCTTTATCTATTTTATATAGTATCTTAAGAGCTGTTTCTCTTGTTTTATCAATCATATTTGCCTCCTTCTTTATAACAGGTAAAAGCTGTGTTTGGGGACGGAGGAAAAAAACAGTTTTTTTATAGTTATATATATTATTTTAATTCTCTTATATTAAAAGCTGTTTTTTTCCTCCGTCCCCAAACACAGCTTTTCATTATTATATATTATTTTTTATAAAATTTCTATATTTTGCATATTTTTTCTAAAAACGGTAAAAATATTTTTAAAAGATTTTTAGGAGGTTTAAGATGGATATAGAAAAACATTTAATAATTACTGGTACTTCTGATGTATCATGGAAAGATGCTATAGTAAAAACTATTGCTGAGGCGTCTAAAACTATTGATTATTTATCTAGTGTTAAAATTTTAGAACAAAGAGCTAAAATTGATGGAAATAAAATATCAGAGTATTTTGTAGATTTAGATTTAAGCTTTTTAGTAGATTTAAATAGAAAGGATGATAATTAATGAATCCTATAGAAACAAAACAAACATATCAAGATTATGTTGATAAAAAATCGCCCAATTCCCCAATTCTTAAAAATTGTTTTAATGCATTTTGGGTAGGTCGGATTAATTTGTACAATTGGTCAAATTATTATGAATATTTGTAAGCAAAGAGGTTTTGACCAAACTATGTCTGGTACTATTGTATCTATTATATTAATTGGTTTATCTGCATTTTTAACAGGTCTTAATTTATTTAATAGAATTGGAAAATTTGCTGGTGCTGGTTCTTTAATTCCTATAACAGGTTTTGCAAATTCTATTGTTTCTCCTGCTATGGAATATAAATCTGAAGGTTATGTTATGGGTGTTGGTGGAAAGATGTTTACTGTTGCAGGTCCTGTATTAGTATTTGGTATTTCTGCTTCAATTATTGTTGGTATTGTTTATTTAATTTTTAATACTCAGAGTATGACTTTAGTGTAAATTGAAACATTTGGGACAGTCCAATTTTGTTTCATAATTTTGTCGAATTTTGTTTTTTATTTTTTATATAAACTATTATATTTATTAGACAAATCGTACTGTCACAAATATCTTAAAGGAGTTGATTTTTTTGGAAAAAGTAGGTAATCAAACTATTAAATTTAATAATCCCCCTACTATTACTGATTGTGCTTCTATTGTTGGTCCTAAAGAAGCTCAAGGGCCTCTTGCTAAATATTTTGACCAAACTTTAGATGATGAATTTTGGGGTGAAAAGACTTGGGAAAAGGCTGAAAGTAAAATAATAAAAGAAACTGTAAATACTGTTATTAGTAAATCTGGTATTCCATCTGATAATATTGATTGTTGTTTTGCTGGTGATTTACTTAATCAGTGTATTTCTTCTAGTTTTGGTCTTCGAGAGTTAAGTATTCCTTTCTTTGGTGTTTTTGGTGCTTGTTCAACTTTTGTTGAGTCTATGTCATTATCAGCTATTGCTGTTGAGAGTTTTGCAGAAAATGTTTTATGTGCTACTTCAAGTCATTTTTGTAGTGCGGAGAAACAATTTAGATTTCCTCTTGAGCTTGGTAATCAAAGGCCTCCATCAGCTCAATGGACTGTTACTGGTAGTGGTGCTGCAATCATTTCTAAAAATGGTCCTGGACCATATATTACTCATATTACACCAGGCAAAATTGTTGATATGGGAATAAAAGATGCTAATAATATGGGGGCTGCTATGGCTCCTGCTTTTGCAGATACTTTACTGGCTCATTTTCTAGATACTGGCAGAAGTCCTAGTTATTATGACGCAATTATTAGTGGTGATTTAGGTCATATTGGTAAAGAAATTGCAATTGATATTGCTAAATCTCAAGGTTATAATATAAAATCTAATTATAATGATTGTGGTGTTTTAATTTTTGATAAAAATGCTCAAGATACTCATTCAGGTGGTAGTGGTTGTGCTTGTTGTGGTACTGTTTTTTCTGGGTATTTGTTTAAGCAACTTAAAGATAAGAAGATTAAAAAATTATTACTTGTTGCTACTGGTGCTTTGATGAATTCTACTAGTTCTCAACAGGGTGAGAGTATTCCTGGTATTGCACATGCTATTAGTATTGAAGTGTAATACCAAAAATAGACAGTCCCATTTGGACAGAGGTTAATGAAAGGAGATTATAAATTATGGATATAAATTGGCAAATGGTTTTTGATTGGATGTCTCTTCTAAAGTGTTTTGTTGTTGGTGGTTTAATTTGTATTATTGGACAAATTTTAATTGATAAAACTAAGTTAACTCCTGCTAGAATTCTAGTTATTTTTGTTACTACTGGTGCTATTTTAGGTGGTCTTGGTATTTATAAATATGTTGTTGATTTTGCTGGTGCTGGTGCTACTGTTCCGCTTACAGGCTTTGGTTATAATTTAGCAAAAGGTGCTATAGAGGGCGTTAAGGAAGCTGGTTTGGTTGGTGCTTTCACTGGTGGTGTTAAGGCTGCTGCTGGTGGTATTGCTGCTGCTGTTTTCTTTGGTTATTTAGCTTCTCTTATTTCAAAACCAAAGATGAAGAAACAATAATAAAGATGGATTTGAAGATAATTCTTCATAATCCATCTTTTACTTTCTATTATTTATTTTGTAATTTTACTTATTATAAAATTGTATTAATATAGTGTTGTACGAAATCCAATACTCCACATACTACTAGTAGGATTATGTCCTATTTCGCTACGATATGAAGCAGGGAAGATATCTCCTCTAACTCCATAATATGCTCCTCTTATTGTAGCATATCCACTTCCACTACTTGTAGTCGTATAGTTTGTTTTCTCTAATGTCCATTCCCATACATTTCCTGCAAAATCATAAATATTCATCTTATTAGTTTGTTCTGAAGCTCCAGTTGTTAATAATTGGTGATAATTTTCATTACTTGATGTTTGTGCTGAAGTTACATAATTTTTTGTATCTACATTAAAATCAACCCATTCATTTTCTCCACTAATATTTGATTGAGTTCCTGGATTTACATTATATTTTCCTCTGTCCAATTTCAAGCTTTTATTACAATAATTTCCCCAACTTGTACTAAATGTATTTATATTTCCTTTTGTAAGTCCTGATTTATTTTCTAAATGTTTACAAACCAAATCCCATTGTATTCCAAATAGCAGACTACTTGTCTTATTTTCATCTGGTGTCATACGCATTGAAACTTGCTGTGCTTGTGCACATGTTACATATGTATAAGGTATTTGATTAGCTTGGCTTACTGCTTTTCCTCCAATTCCACTAATACTTGTTCTTATAGAATTTTTTAAAGTTGCTGTATTGTCTCCTATTTCATATCTTGATAACCAAAATCCTCCATTTGTATATATGCTTTTAAGCATTTTATTATATTCTATTGTATAATTATCATAAGTTAACCCACATTCACTGTAATATATATCATCGTAAAGATTACTTGATGAATTTTTATAATCTCTTGTATATGTTATCAAATTTGATTTTATTGTATCAGTATCTTCAATATTATTTGTTGTAAATATTGTTTTTGGTACTTCTATCCATACCCATTCATTATCATTATGGTCTTTTATTACTATTCCTTTTTCAGCATCTGGTTCTATAACAGTTATTTCTCCATTAGGAATTGCATTTTCTGGATTTGTCTCTTCTTTATTTACATTTTCAAATAATGAATCTTTAGGATTATCATCAACATTTCCTCCATCAGTTTCGTTTTTTTCATCTCCTGATGATGTTCCTTCATTAGTCGAATTTCCTCTCAAATCATGCATTTTATTTTGATAATCTGATAATATTTTATCTTCTTTATTATCTCTTTCCTCTGCTTTATTTTTTGCTGTTTTCGCTTCATCAATTATATTATTTCCTTTCAGAGCAATCAGAGATATTCCAGCTAATATTAACAAAACTATAATAGTTATAACTAAGGCAATTAATGTTATTCCTTTGCTTTTATTACTTTTCATGTTTCTCATTTGTATCCTCCTAATATTTTATATCAAAATTATATATTAATTAAAAAAAAATAGCAAGTTCTCCTGCTACTTTTTATCTATATTTTATTATGCTTTTTTTGCTATTTCAGCTATTTCTGTAAAAGCTTTTGGATCGCTTACAGCTATTTCAGCTAACATTTTTCTATTTATTGTTACATTAGCTTTTTTTAGTCCTGCTATCATTTTGCTGTATGTTGTTCCATTCATTCTAGCTGCTGCATTTATTCTTGTTATCCATAATTTTCTAAAATCACTTTTTTTATCTTTTCTTCCTACATATGCATAAGATAAAGATTTCATAACTGCTTGATTTGCATTTCTAAATCTATAATGTTTTGCTCCATAATATCCTTTTGCTTGTTTTAATATTTTTTTATGTCTTGCTCTTGTTGTTCTTGCTGTTTTTACTCTTGCCATTTTTTTCACCTTCCTCAATTTTCTTTAATTTCTTTATTTATTATATAATCTTATTATCCACCATATGGTAATAATTTTTTGATTGTATTTTCACAAGTTTTACTTGCATAAGCATTTTGAACTTTTCCTGATTTTTTTTGTCTTTTTGTTTTATTAGCTAATAAGTGTCTTCTGTTTGATTTTGTTCTTTTTACTTTTCCTGTTGCTGTTAATGAGTATCTTTTTTTAGCAGCTTTATTTGTTTTTAATTTTGCCATGAGTTTTCCCTCCTTAAATTTTATATATATAAAACGTATTATTACGCTTTTTTAGCTAAAATTGTGAACATATTTCTACCTTCTAATTTTGGTTGTTTTTCAACTACTGAAATATCTTCTAATCTTTCTATAAATTTATTTAAAACTATTTCTCCTGCTTTTGAGTTATTTACTTCTCTTCCTCTAAATTTAACTGTTATTTTTACTTTATTTCCATCTTCTAAAAATTTTCTTGCATTTTTAGATTTAAATTCAAAATCATGTTCTTCTATATTTGGAGTAACTCTTATTTCTTTTATTTCTAGTACTTTTTGTTTTTTCTTTGCTTCTTTTTCTTTTTTTGCTTGTTCAAATTTATATTTTCCATAGTTCATTATTTTACAAACTGGTGGTTTTCCATTTGGTGCAACCAATACTAAGTCTAGATTTTCTTCCATTGCTTTTTCTAAAGCTTCTCTTGTTGGAATAACTCCTAATTTTTCTCCATTTACTCCTATTAATTGAACTTCTTTTTCTCTAATTTGACCATTTATAGGTAATTCTTGTTTTATATTAAAACACCTCCATAAATTTGCATTTCTGCATAAAAAAATTGACTTTTGTTACAAGTCAATTAATCTAAATAAACATAGTTCTTCTCAAAACTTATATTATTTTTTCTGACCTTTTGCTTCATTTTGCTAAGGTGAGAAGTTAATTGCTTCTTCTTGTAACAAATATAATTATACCATAAAATTCCTTTTTGTCAAGGAATTTTATGATATTTTTGAATTTTATTATAATTATTATGCTCTTGGATGAGCTTTTTGATAAATATCTTTTAGTCCTTCATCTTGAAATTGCATATAAACTTGTGTTGAAGAAATATCTGAATGTCCTAACATTGTTTGTATTGCTTTTAATTCTGCTCCATTTTGTAATAAGTGTGTTGCAAATGAATGTCTTAAAACATGTGGTGTAATATCTTTTGTTATATGTGCTTGTTCTTTATAATATTTTATTATTTTCCAGAATCCTTGTCTTGTTAATCTTTGTCCATTTACATTTACAAATAGTGCTTTTTCATTATCATCTTTAAGCAATATATCTCTTGCATGGTCTGTATATTCTTTTAATGCTTTTAAAGACATTTTTCCTAATGGTATTGTTCTTTGTTTATTTGCTTTTCTGCAGTTTACACATCCATCATTAAAGTTAACATCATCTATATCTAAAGAAATTATTTCAGTAACTCTCATTCCTGTAGCATATGCAAATTCTAACATTGCTTTATCTCTAATACCTTTTAAATCAATATCTTTTGGTTGTTCTAATAATAATTCTACTTCTTTAGATGTTAAAACACATGGTGTTCTCTTTTCTACTTTTGGTGCTTGTAAATTTCTTGTTGGATCTTTTTTTACTTTTCCTTTTTTTAATACAAATTGGTAAAAAGATCTGATTGATGCTATACATCTTGAAATAGTTGAAGGTTTTTTTCCTAGTTCTTCTAAATATTCAATGTAATTTTGCATTACTTCTTCATCTACTTTATTATAAAAAACTTCACATCCTTCTATATATCTTCTAAATTGTTTTAAATCTCTTTTGTATGATTGTAATGTGTTGTTTGATAATTTTTTTTCACTCTCTAAAAATTCAAAAAAAAGTTTTAATTGTTTCTCCATTTTTCCCTACCCCTATATCAAAATATTTTATTTACATAAATTATGTATATGTTATATCAAACTATTTCAAAAAAGTAAATAGATTTTTAAAAATATTTTATAAAATTTTTTAGCATATTAGTAGAAATTAGAATCTCAATAACAGATGCTATACATAATACTAACAACATAATGCTAGAAAATATTGTATGTCTAAGTACTTCTACTTTAATGTTATCTTTATTTCTATCTTTTACTATTGATTTATATAATTTAAATCCACTTACTCCAATTGCAATTATTCCTGGTATAAATATTATATTTTGTAATAGTAATGCTATGAGCATAAATAGAATTCCTTTTCCCATTCCCATAATTGCTATAATTGCTGATATAGTATATCCTAAACAAAATCCTCTATATAATATAATTCCAAAAACTATTGGTATTCCTATTACTGTTGTACCAAAAAACCATAATGTTGTTGCCAATACTATATTTTGAATTATTGCTGTTTTTATTAATCTTATATTACTCAATTCTTCTGTATTTTTAAGTTTTTCTATAAAATTATTTAAATATGATGTTATTTCAGATATTTGTGCTTCTTGTGTGTTATTTATGAACATTACTCCTAAGAAAATTCCTATTATAAATATTAATGTAACTAAAATATATTCTTTGCTATTATTTACTATGTGCTGATAAATTATATTTCTTATACCTAATTGTTTATTTTTTTTCATTAATATTCTCCTTATCTTTTCACATTATTTATACATAATATGTATTCAATAAAGATACTTTTAGAACTATTTCATTTTCTTATTTTCATTTTTTGTTTTCTACAAAATTCGATAAAAAAGTGAAACAAATTTGGACTGTCCCAAATGTTTCACTTCCCACAAAATTCGACAAAAAAATGAAACAAGTTTGGACTGTCCCAAATGTTTCATTTTTTACATTATATTATTTTTCCATAGTTTCCTCCTCCACCAGATTGAACTTTTGCTTGTCCTTTTCTTGCTTTTTCTATAGAGTTCGCTACTTTTTCTCCTACAACTGCTTCTATATCATCTTTTGATAATTTATGTAATATATTCATTTCTGTCTCAAATGATTCTAATAGTTTTTCTATTGTTTTTCCTCCTACTCCTGGAATAAATCCTAGTGGGATTTGGTATATATATGGTGGTCTATTTTCTGGACTTTTAGTTTCTTTTTTATCTTTTATTAATTCAATTCTGTCAAAAACTCCAAATGTTACTTTTTCGCTTCCACATTTTGGACATTTTAAAATTGGTTCTTTTGTTTCTATACTTGAATTACAATTATCACAATATGTTCTATGATATTTTCCAAGTTTTGGGTCTAGTCCATAGTTTGCGATTATTTTTCTTCCTTCTTCGTTTTTTAGTGCTTTTACTACTTCTTTAAATGATATGTCTTCTACTTGCATTTTGTTGTATTCTCTTGCTATTTTTGGAAGTGAGTGTGCATCTGAATTTGTTACAAATGTTTTATTTTCTAGTTCTGTTATTTCATCTGCTAGAAATGTATCTGAGCTTAATCCTAGTTCTACAGCAAATATTTTTTCGTATTTTTCTTTAAATATGTCTTTTAATCTGTCTGAACAATTTCCATAGTAGCTTTTGAATGGTGTGAATATGTGTGCTGGTATTAGTATTCCATTGTGCTTTTCTACTATGTCTATTAATTCATATCCTGATATATTTGACCTTTGTGTACTTAATGTTATGTTCTTTATGTGTTTACTCATTTCATTTGAAAATGCTTTTATGTCTTTTAAATATGGAAAGAAACATACATTGTGTGCTGCTCCTGATTTTCCATTTCTTCCTTTTTCTGATGTTTCTACTTCACTTCCTAAAAGAATGCATACTTTGTCTTTATATATAATTCCTCCATCTTTTAATTCATATGCTTCTCCTGTTTTTAAAAAGTTTTCTATGTCTTCTATTACATATGGTGATGCGCAATCTATTATTCCGACAAATGTTTATTCCTTTTCTTTCTGCACATTCTTTTGCAATATTAGCAAAGTTTAGGCTTCTAGCTGCTGTTATTTTTATTGGTTTTCCACTTTCTGACCTTCCTATGTGTATATGTAAGTCTGCAAATACTTCGTACATTTTTGTTCCTCTTCCTTTATTTTTTTAATTTGTAATTGTTTTTTTATCTTCTATATTTTTAAGAATATTTCTAGTTGTTTCTTCTGTAAATAGTGGTCTATTATTTTTAGGAACTTCTTGAAACATTTCTTTTTTTATTTCTTTATATCTTTTACTTATTAATGAATCAATTTGTGGTTCATATTGATTAGCTATTTTTTTTATAAAGTCTATTAATTCATCTGTTTCATTGTATGTTTTTACTAGTTTTCTTATTGCTTTTATTTCTACAAATTCTCCCATATTTATTTCTTCTAACATGTCTATAAACTGAGAAAATATTTCTATATATCTGTTATATTCATTTCTTAAGTTTCTGTGTATTAGTAAAACCATTGCTTCATCTGGGTTAAATCCAATTCTTTCTGGTCTATCTAAAATCATTCCTCCAAATTGTTCTACTAATTCTAATATGTCACTTTCTTTTTCTCTTGGTTTACTTCCACTATATCTATTTACTTCTTCACATATTTTACAAAATCTTTTATCAAATCCTAATGTTTCTAAATATTCTGCTCCTCTTTTTGCATATGTTCTAATTTTATCTAGACTACTAGCATTTTCTACTTTTTTACAATTGCATAATAAACATGCTGTTAATACTAAATTTTCATCTAAGTCTAGTTTATTGTATTTTAGGAATAATCTTGCTAATTCTGTTTTTATAATAACAGATTTATTAAAGTATATTTTTTCTTTTTTTGATAAATAGTACATTATTTCCATTTTGGCTGTTAAATTTTTTTCTTCTAATATATATTTTGCAAATGTATTCATAAACATACATCCTTCCATATTTCTTTAGTGCATTATTCTTACAATTTTATTATAAATTAATCACATTGTTTTTTCAATAATTTTGTCGAAATTCAAATATTACATTTATATTACATTATAGTTATTCTAACTTGTTATTAAACTATTTCCTTTACGGCTAATTAACTTCTATTATATACTTGCAAATTACAAATTCTTTATAGCATTTCTTGCAAGTTCATCACATCTATTATTATATTCATTATCACTATGCCCTTTTACTTTAATGAATTTGACTTTATGTATTTTTGTCATTTTATAAATTTCTTCCCAAATTTCTTTATTTTTAACTGGTTCTTTATTGGATGTCTTCCAATTATTTTTTTGCCAATTATAAATCCATCCTTGTGAAAATCCATTTACTAAATATGCGCTATCACTGTATAAATCTACTTCACATGGAAATTTCAATAATCTTAATCCTTCTAATGCTGCTGTTAATTCCATTACATTATTAGTTGTATCTTTTTTTCCTCCTGAAATTTCTTTTTTGTTATTTTTATACATTAAAATTGCTCCCCACCCTCCTGGTCCTGGGTTTCCTGAACATGCTCCATCAGTATATATAATTACTTTTTCCATTAATTTTCTTCCTTTCATCATTCTTAAATTGTTTATAATATTTTAAATCTATGCTTTTCTTGTAGTTTTCTATATTTTGTGATATTATATCAATATAATTAAAATTTAACAATAGTTTTTGAAAGAAGGGTATTTGTATGAGTAAAGTTTTGGGTATTATTGCAGAATATAATCCATTTCATAATGGTCATTTATATCATTTAGAAAAATCAAAAGAGTTAACTGGTTGTGATTATACTATTGCTATTATTAGTGGAAATTTTACTCAACGTGGTTCTACTTCTTTAATTGATAAATGGGAAAAAGCTAAAATCGCTCTTTTAAATGGTGTTGATTTGGTTATTGAGCTTCCTGTTTTATATTCAATTTCTAGTAGTGAGAATTTTGCTGATGGTAATGTTAAAATATTGAATTCTCTTGGAGTTGTTGATTATATTTCTTTTGGTTCTGAGTGTGATGATATAAATATTTTGAATAAAATTGCTGATATTTTATATAGTGAGCCTAAAGATTTTAAAGATTTTCTTTCAATTGAATTAAAGAAAGGTTTATCTTTTCCAAAGGCTCGTGAAAATGCTTTATTAAAGTATATTAATGAAGATAAAACATTCTCAAATATTTTGTCTTCTCCTAATAATATTTTAGGTATTGAATATTTGAAAGCTCTTAAAAAGTATAATAGCAAAATAAATCCTGTTTGTGTTCATAGGTTTAATTCTGAATATAATAGTAATAATTTTTCAGATAATATTGCTAGTAGTACAGCTATTAGGTCTTTAGTTAAAGATGGTAATTTTGATATTATTAAAGATTTAGTACCTTTTGAAACTTATTCTATTTTAATGGATAATGTTAACAATGGTCATATTGTTTCTGATTTAAGTGTTTTTGAAAAAGAAATTATATATGTTTTGAGGAAGATGAGTATTGATGAGATTGCTAATATTCCCGATGTGTCTGAGGGTTTAGAATTTTCTATTAAAAATGCTGTGAATTCTTGTAATACTTTAAATGAATTATTGAATATTGTAAAGTCAAAACGATATACTCTTACTAGGCTTCAAAGAATTTTTTTATATGCTTTACTTGGTATTACAAAAAAAGATATGGAACTTTCTAAAAATGTTTTGCCTTATGTTAGAGTTTTAGGTTTTAATGAGAATGGCAAAAATCTTATTTCTGAAATTTCTAAAAAGAATCCTAATGTTCAAATTATAACATCTGTTAAAAGGTTTGTTGATAATAATTCTGATATTAATTTAAAAGGGTTGCTTGATAAAGATATATTTGCTACTAATGTTTATACCTTGGGTTTTAAAAATAATTCTGAAAGTAACTTAGATTTTAAAAATAGAATTATACATATTGATTAAAAATAATATTGAAAAGGACAAAGTTAAAATTATCTAACTTTGTCCTTTTACTTATCAATTACTAATTGATGTTGCCATTATATAATAAAAGACTGATATTATCAACTAATCATCAGCCATATATATTGTAATTTGTTAAGTCGACAAATCTTTTTTAGTACTTTTCTTTCGTCAACTCACAAATCTAATTCTTATAATGCTACAATATTACTCATATTAAAACCACTTTGTCAAACGATATACACAATTTAAGAAATCGCCAGTTAAGCATCTAATCTTAATGATGTCAATTACGGAATATAAATTTTGCATATTTCACTATTTAAAGCAATTGGAAGCCATTCCATTTTTTGATACTTTTTCATTATTTCCATGCCCCAGCAGATAGCAACCTTATCTATCTCTTGTTGAATATTTTCTTCTGTAAGTTCTTTTTCTGTAAGGTGCTTGTTATTTTTATGTATCGAACCATTCCATTCTTCGCTATTAATTAGAAGGCTTTTTCTATCCTTAAAAGTTAAATTATTGGGAATTTTCTTATTTAATCGATATTTCTCCAATTCCCAAATAAGTATTACTTTTTTATGTGGATTGTTTTTTTCTCTTTCAATTGCTTCCTGTAATTGACTTTGAAATGCCATTTCATGTAATTCTGGTTGACTATTCAAGTAGTTCTTTATTGCCATTTCTTCATTATGTTGTATTTCTTCTATGCGTTGATAGTCAGTATCCTGATAATTAACAACGTATGGACTTTCACTAGTTATTGGTCTATTTTCATACCATAGTTGCTCCGCTATAGGAGGTTTTACTGTAAAAATTGATGACCCCAAGCTATAGTCAAGTTTCGATATATCTTGATAATTAGTAAGCCATGAATCATTACGATGGTAAAGATTTAGTAAATATAGTGCAGCTAAAGCATGAAGAAATGCTTTGACATTTCCCTTTTGTAACGATAAATATCTATCATGCTTTACTGCCTGATAAGCTTTTTCCCAATAAGTACCCTGCCTTTTATGAGCGTTCTTTAAAGGTTTTAAAATACGATTTTCATCTTTTGTTAAATTAAAAAATGGAGCTACAACCATTACGATTTTGTTATGAGTTTGCCATTTCATATCAATTAATTTCAAGCAATCTTCATCAAAATAAAGATTCTTATCTCCTCTTGATTTTGTACCACCATTGTCAAAATACAATTCTTTCGATATAGCCTCAATTTGAACACAACAACGCACCAGTAAATCCGCAATGTAAGGAGAAAAAGTTTCAAGCTTTGAATTAGATGATTGAACAACTATACTACCATTAGAATTTATTTGTACTTCATCAGTAAAGAAAATATATTTAGACAATTCTATTGCTTCTTTTTCAAGATTTAAATATGTTTGCCAAAAAATATCTGTTTTTTTCATTTTCAAAACTCCTCTTCAAAGACTAAAATAAATTACTATCTTTTGTTAGCATTATATAATAAAAGGTAGATAATTTCAACTGATTATCTCCCCTACTGTAATTAATTTTTGATAATGTCATAGTAAAATTAACATTTGATTATGTCATAA
>CAOMRW010000020.1 GCA_948485625.1 uncultured Clostridia bacterium
ATTTCTCTCTTTTTTATTTTTACTGTGACATATCTATTGTAAACCTATAAAAATGTTAAAAAATCAATTGACAACTGTAAAAAAGGCTTATATAATAAAAAATATGTAGATAGTTTAAATAGAAAAGAGTGGAATAAAATGAATAAAATAGAATTATTAGCACCTGCGGGTTCTTTTGAAAAAGCAAAAACTGCTTTTAAGTATGGGGCAGATGCAGTATATTGTGGAACATCATCATTATCATTAAGAACAAGAGCTGATATGGATAATAATGATTTAATAAAAACTATAGAATATGCACATAGTATAGGAAAAAAAGTTCATGTAACATTGAATATTTTTGCTTGGGATGAAAAGTATGAAGAAATAATAGAAATGGCAAAGATATTAAATGAAGTTAGACCTGATGCTATTATTGCAGCAGATGGAGGTGTTATTGATACATTAAGACAATATGCACCAAATGTACCAATACATGTAAGTACACAAGCTAATATAGTAAGTTTAAGAGATTGTCAGTTTTGGTATAAAAATGGGGCTTCAAGAGTGATAATGGCAAGAGAAATAAATAAGGAACAATTAAAATATATAATGGAAAACAAGCCCAAAGATTTAGAAGTTGAAATGTTTGGACATGGTTCAATATGTTTTGCTTTTTCAGGAAGATGTTTTTTAAGTGATTTCTCATGTGGAAGGAGTGCAAATCTTGGTGATTGTGCGCAAAGTTGTAGATGGTCATATAATTTGTATGCAGAAGAAAAAAATAATCCAGGAGAGCTTTTACCGATAGAGGAAAGTGAATATGGAACAAGTATATTTTCTTCAAAAGATTTATGTTTGTTAAAAGAGATTCCTGAAATAGTTAATATGGGAATTGATAGTTTAAAAATTGAAGGTAGATTAAAAACTGAATATTATATTGCCAGTGTAATAAATGTATATAGAAATGCAATTGATGAGTATATGAATAATCCTGATAATTATGATTTTGAAAAATATTTGAAAGAAATTGAAAAGGCTAAGACAAGAGAGTTTACAACTTTTTATTTTAATGATAGAAATAATAAAGATATACAAGATTTAAGTGGAAGACAATATAATGATAAATATGAATTTGGTGGAAAAGTAATTGAATATAATGAGGAAAAGTCAGTTATAGAAATAAAAAATAAATTGATTGTAGGAGATACAATAGAAATAATAATTCCAAATAGATTGGAGCCAGAAGCATTTACAATTGAGAAATTGTGGGATTATGAAACAGAAGAAGAGATTGACAGTATAAGCCCAGGAGTAAAAGGACAAAGAGTATTTATGAAATTACCTATTAAATGCGAAGATGGATGGATATTGAGAAGAAAGAAGTAATTAATAATGATAAAAATTTTAGATGAAATCTAAAGCAATAATTAAATTTATATATCTTAATATTTAATATTTTTATTTGTGCACAAAAAGTCTGTGGTTTTTAATTACCACAGACTTTTTTATAACTTGTTTTTAATTTTGATTCAAATTACTATCTTCTAGTAAAATATTAAGAATTTTAGGATATATTTTTGAAGCATTATTGTTCCAATTATCCACAATTCTTTTTGCTCTATCACGAGAACCTGCAAAAGTTCTAACTTCAAATATTGTTTCATTTTTTTCGATAATTTTACATTTAATAATATAATCGTTTTCACTTCTAGGAATAAATTCAGCTATAATAGAAGTTTCATTTGCAATAGAAGAAAATTCCTTTTTAAAAACATTATCAGCTTTTAGTTTTAATATTCCTGGTAAAACATCAATAGTAAGGTTTAGTGCATTTGTTCCTTCACTTGTTATTCTTAGTACAGATTCTTCCTCTTCATCTTTTGTGAATATTCCTACTAACTTTGAATCTAATAAGTCTGTTAATACTTCTTTAAAATAAAAGTAATTAACATTATTTATTGAAGATATAATTTTATATAATCCACTTTCTGAAAAACCATTTGGTATTTGATTTAATATATATAAAATTAAGACTTTATTTTCAGCCAAAGCAGTAGAATTATCTGAACTAGACATTTTCATAACACTCCTTTCGCTTTGCATATAATGAATTTTAATTTTTTATAAAATTTCAAATTTACAAAACTTCTTCAATTTTTATGGATTATATCATAAAAATTGTAAAAAGTAAAATATTTTCTAAATAAATGTTTGAAAATTAGCAAAATAGGTATATAATTATATATACTAACAATTAAGGGAGGTATAAAATTATGAAAAAAGGTAAAGTAGTTCTTATTGGAACAGGATTTGTTGGAATGAGTATGGCTTATTCTATGTTAAATAGAGGTGGTGTAAATGAATTAGTATTAATAGATATAGATAAGGATAAAACTATAGGAGAAGAGATGGATCTATCTCATGGTTTGCCTTTTGCACCACAAAAAATGGTGATAAAAGCAGGAGAGTATGATGAGTGTAAAGATGCTGAAGTTATTGTTATTACTGCTGGAATTGCACAAAAACCAGGTCAAACTCGTTTAGAGTTAGCTGAGACAAATACTAAAATAATGAAACAAATTACACAAAATATAATGAATAGTGGATTTAATGGAGTAATTATTGTTGCAAGTAATCCAGTTGATTTAATGACTTATGTAGTTTCTAAAGTGTCTGGGCTTCCTAAAAATCAAGTAATAGGCTCAGGTACAGTTTTAGATACAGCTAGATTGCGTTATATAATGTCAGATTATTTGAAAGTTTCTAGTAAAAATATTCATGCTTATATAATGGGAGAACATGGAGATTCTTCTTTTGTACCTTGGAATCATGCTTATGTTGGTTGTAAACATATAAAAGATGTTATGAAAGATAATAAATGTCCAATGGAAGATTTGGAAAAGATTCATCAAGATGTTGTGAATGCTGCTTATGAGATAATTAATAAGAAAAAAGCAACGTATTATGGGATTGGAATGGCTTTAAGTAAGTTAGTGAAAGCTGTTTTAGATAATGAAAATACAATATTAACAGTTTCTACTTATTTGCAAAATGGTGAATATGGTCAAGATGATATTTATATAGGAGTTCCAGCTATTATTAATTCTAATGGTGTAAGGGAACTTGTGAAACTTGAGTTGACTGATGAGGAACAAAAGAAGTTAGATAATAGTTGTAATATTATTAAGGAGATGAGAAGAGAGTCTATTGATGATATTATAGGATAGAAAATTGTTTGAGGTAAGTGTCTTTTTGAGATTAAATAAACTTATGTTGATATTTTATATTTTAATCTTTTTGAATTTTATTCTAGAGTGATATGTAATTAGTGGACATTTATGTTTAAAGGACTTTATGTAAAAAGTTGACAAAAAGATGAAATATTGATATTATGCTAAATAAATAAGTGTATGGTATTCTAAAAGTATATTTTAGGAGGAAAGAAGAATGAAGAAATCAGAAAAAATAGAACTGATTAGGAAATCGATAAGGAAAAATCGGTATCCAATAAAAGACTGGCGATGTTCTTATTATACACATAATAATTGTTATGGATATGCTCTTGGAACAGAATATAATGAAGATTATTATAAGATTTTTCCTAAAAATGAAGATGAGGAGTATATTTATAATTTAGGATGTATTTCAGGGTCTAAGCCAGCAAGGAATATTGAACAGGCAGAAAGAAATTTTATATCTGATATGAAAGTGCTTGGGTATTTACAAGAAAAAGTTCTTTAGAAGAACAAATATGTGATGAAGAATGGAAAGTTGTTTTATTTTATAATGATGAGGATTCTGATTCATATGATTTTCATTTAGCAAGACAAGATGCAAATGGAGAATGGTCACATAAAAAATATTGTAATGGACCAGTTAGGAGACTTGGAGAGACTCCAGAAGATTGCACAGAATTAAGTCTTGTTGGATATTATGTTTTGAAAGTTGAAAAGGACTGATAATTATTTAAAGATAGAGAATATAATAGATGTATATCGTTATATTTTCTATTTTTTTATTTTTCAATCATATAATAAAAATACATTATGTTAAATAATGATTACTAAAAATAATTACTTTTATTGTTTTAATAAATAAGAAAACATATAATAAATCTGAGAAATAAATGAATTTAATATTACAATAATATGACATACTTTTTACAAATATATAACATTAATTATGAAGATTGAAAAAAGTTTATATTATATTGTGTTGAAAATGTGAAATATTCATGTAATAAACAAAGGAGAAAGAAAAGATGAGTAGAAAAATTAAAAACCAAAGAGCTATAACATTAATTGCATTAGTCATAACAATAATAATATTATTAATTTTGGCAGGAATTTCAATAGCAAGTTTGACAAGTAGTGGATTGTTTGGAAAAGCTGAAGAAGCAAAGGTAAAAACAGAGATAGCAAATATAGAGGAAGAAGCAAACTTAATATATTCAGAATTAACTATTTCTCAATATATGGATAAAATGAAAAATCCAACAATGTCAGATATAGTTAGTAAATTAATTGGAAAAGGATATGAGATAGAAGAAGTAATAGCAACAGGAAGTACAATTACAGGAATAAGTTTGGATAAAGAAATAGTTTCATTATCACCAAATGAAACATCAACACTAACAGTAACATATGATGGAAATTCAGAACCAATAAGTTATTACGCAAAAATAGGAGAAGGATACTATAAAATGATATTGGTAAAAGGTGTAGTAAAAGTAGAAAGAACACCAAGTGAAATAGATAAATCATCAATACCAGAAACATTAACAGTGACATCAAATAATGGAAAAGTAACAGTGGAAAGTGTAAATGGAAGTGTAATAACATTAAAAGGTGGAGAGAATGTAGGAAACTCAACAATAACAGTGAAATTTGGAAGTCATATAGTAACATGTGAAGCAAGAGTGATAATAAGACCAACAGATACAAGTGAAGAAGTAAGTGGAGTAACATTTTCGACAGATTATGGAAAAATAGATGTAATATGGTTAAAAGATAATACAAAAGAAGTAGTAAGTACTCCCAATGTACCAATATTGACATCTGATGGTGAATCAATGACTCCAGTAAAATGGAATGATTCAAATAATGTAGTGCCAACAACAAATACAGATACAAATTGGTATAATTATGGAGAAAATAAATGGGCAAATGCAAGAACAGCAAATGAAAGTTACTTTGTATGGATACCTAGATATGCATATAGAATAACATATTATCAAAATGAAACAAGTACAGATCCAACAGGATATTATGATGGATATGGACAATGGAAAGCAGAAGATGCTTCAATAAGATTAAAACTAGATGATGGAGTAGATACAGTAGATTATAATGGAGAAAAATATATAGTACATCCAGCATTTGATAATAATGTAGAAATGGGAGGATGGAGTAATAAATTATCAGGATTTTGGTTTGCTAAGTTTGAAATGAGTGGTGCAACAGGTGAAGAGTTAAAAAGTACATATGGGGTAGCAAGCCAAAGAAACCAAAAAATAGGAATACAATATACAAATGCAAGAACAGCAACATATGGATATACTGGAACAGTAGATTTATTTGATAATAAAGTAAGTTATATGAATAGTCATATGACAAAAAATAGTGAATGGGGAGCAGTAGCATATTTGACACATAGTAAATATGGAATAGATGGACAGGAAATATCAATAAATGCGAATAGAAGCTATTATACAGGAGGAGGAGAAAATACAGCATATATATTAAATGTAAATCAAAGTACAACAGGGAATTTGTATGGAATATATGATATGTCAGGAGGATCATGGGAATATACTGCTGGATTTAATAGTGTAGATGGTAATGGTAATTTTCCATATTATGGTTGGACAGAGGCGACAGGATTAACAGGAGATTCAGATAGTACAAAATATGCAACAAAATATAAAAATGAAACAGGAGCATACTCAGGAAATAATATAGTATATGGAGTAGGAAAAATAGGAGATGGAACTAAAGAAGTAAATAAAGGAGGAGCATATAATAAAGATGAAATAGGGGGAGAACATACTAATTGGTTTGATGATTGTCCTTATTTGGTGTGCTCGACTATTCCTATATTTACAGTTGGTGGAACAGCTGGTAGCACTGTTACTGCAGGTGTGTTTGCTCATAATGCTGAAAGCAGTGGACCTAATAATGGATTTAGTTTCCGTGTTGCATTGACTCCTAGCAATTAGAATATTTTGTGTAAAATGAAAAGATGCTGTAAAAAGTCTGTAGTGGTGATAAGGGGCCAGGTCTTAAATCCCCATTTTTTATATAAAAATGGGGATTTAAGACCTGGCCCCTTATCACCACTACAGATTTTTTTGATGGAACAAAAAGAAAGAAAATTAGAAGAAGCAATGAACAAATTAGTAAAGGGAATATTAAAAAATATTATATAAAGTTTGATAAAAACTTAGAAAATGAAAATATTTCCTAAAAACCTGTTGACATACGGACAAAAGAGTTGTATAATATAAGAGCATGAATTGAGCGATGAAGCTGAATGTGGCTACATTCTTACGGAAGTAAGGGTGGAGGGAACTTCAGTGGAGTATGTCATGGCAAAGACCAGGCGGTAAGAAAAACACACTTATCCCAGAATTATCATGCATATTTTGGGTTTTAATACAGGATATTTTCAAAACACCAGAGTGCGTTTTAACTTGCCAAGGTAATTAAGTTAGATGTTCGCGAAGAATGAGCGTTACAGATAACTTATACAAATGAGCGATAGCGAATTTGTAAACAATAATTATATTTATTTTAAGGAGGGAAAATTACAATGGCAAACACAACAGTTGTAACAAGTGAAAAAATTAGAATAAGATTAAAAGCTTATGACCATGTAGTTTTAGATCAGTCTGCTGAGAAGATAGTAGAAACAGCTAAAAAAACAGGAGCAAAAGTTTCAGGTCCTATTCCATTACCAACACAAAAAGAAGTAGTAACAATATTACGTTCTCCACACAAATACAAAGATTCAAGAGAACAATTTGAAATGAGAACACATAAAAGAGTTATTGACATTCTTTACCCAACACAAAAAACAGTTGATAGTCTAATGAAATTAGAATTACCAGCAGGTGTTGATATAGAAATCAAATTATAATTTTGATTACTAATTTAATACAAGTTACCAAACAAATTGAAGTGAGTTTGGAATTATTTGATTTTACGAAGTATAAGTTAGACAGAAAAAGTTAGAAATAACAAAAACTAACTAACACTTCAAAACCAAGCTGACATAAAAATGCCAGCCAATAGTTAGGAGGAATTTAAAAAATGAAAAAAGGAATAATCGGAAGAAAAGTTGGAATGACACAAATTTTTGATGAAAAAGGAAATGTAATTCCAGTAACAGTTATAGAAGCTGGTCCATGTGTAGTAGCACAAGTAAAAACAGTAGAGACTGATGGATATGATGCACTACAATTAGGATTTGGTGAAGTAAAAGATAAACATATAAACAGACCAGAAAAAGGACATTTTGCAAAAGCAGGTCTTGAAGCTAAAAAACATTTAAGAGAATTCAGATTAGAATCAATCGAAGGTGTAAAAGTTGGAGACGAAATAAAAGCAGATGTATTTGAAGCTGGAGAAAAAGTAGATGTTCAAGGAACATCAAAAGGAAAAGGGTTCCAAGGTGTTATTAAAAGACATGGACAACATAGAGGACCAATGGGACATGGTTCTATGTATCATAGAAGACCAGGTTCAATGGGTGCTACTTCAACACCAGGTAGAGTATTTAAAGGTAAAAAACTTCCAGGACATATGGGAAGAGTTACAATTACAATACAAAACTTAGATGTTGTAAGAGTAGATATGGATAAAAATGTAATATTATTAAAAGGTAGTGTTCCAGGAGCAAAAGGAGCTATCTTAAAAATAAAATCAGCTGTAAAGGCTACTAAATAGAAGGAAGGAGGAAATACAAAATGCCAAAAATAGATGTATATGATATAAAAGGTAAAAAAGTAAGTGATGTTGAATTAGCTGAAAGTGTATTTGGAATTGAACCAAATGAAACTATAGTACATAGCGTTTTAGTTAACTACTTAGCTAATCAAAGACAAGGTACACAAAGTACAAAAACAAGAGCAGAAGTACGTGGTGGTGGTAGAAAACCATGGAGACAAAAAGGAACAGGTAGAGCAAGACAAGGAAGTATTAGAGCTCCACAATGGGTAAAAGGTGGTATAGCTTTAGGTCCAAAACCTCGTTCATATAAATATACTGTTAATAAAAAAGAAAGAAGATTAGCAATAAAATCTTTATTAAGTTCTAAAGTATTAGAAAATGAATTAACAGTTGTTGATAAATTAGAATTATCAGAAATCAAAACAAAAACAATGGTAAAAGCATTAGCAGATTTAAAAGTTGAAGGAAAAACATTAATCGTTTTAGCAGATAAAAATGAAAATGTTTTAATGTCATCAAGAAACATTGAAGGAGTTAAAACAATTTTATTAAATAATATAAATGTATTTGATTTATTAAAATACAATAACTTAGTTTTACCTCTAGATACTGTTAAAAAAATTGAGGAGGTGTATGCATAATGAAACCAGAAGAAATTATTATTGCACCAGTTGTTACTGAAAAAAGTAATGACGAATTACAACAAGGAAAATATACTTTTAGAGTAAATAAAAAAGCTACAAAAGTTGAAATAGCAAAAGCTGTTGAAAAACTTTTTGAAGTTAGAGTATTAAAAGTAAATACAATGACAGTAAATGGAAAACAAAAAAGAGTTGGATACCACACAGGTAAAACTTCAGATTGGAAAAAAGCTATAGTTACTATAGATACAAATCCATCAGAAGCTTCTTACTTAGCAAAAGGTGGTAAAGAAACTAAAGCTACTAAGAAATATAAAGATTCAATTGATGAATTTATGGGAGCATAGTTAAAAACACTATAAAATATAGTTAAAATATCGAGAAATAACTCGGATAATAAAGAATATCTGTAAATGGAACAGGAAAAAGTCCATAAAGAAAGGGAGAGAATAAAAAATGGGAATGAAACATTTTAAACCATATACACCATCAAGAAGAAACATGACAGTTTCAGACTTTTCAGAAATAACAAAGAAAACACCTGAAAAATCATTACTTGCTAAGAAAAAAGAAAAAGCAGGAAGAAACAGTTATGGTAGAATAACAGTAAGACATCAAGGTGGTGGAAATAGACAAAAATATAGAATAATAGATTTTAAAAGAAGAAAAGATAACATGGAAGCAACAGTTATCGGTATAGAATATGATCCAAACAGAAGTGCAAATATAGCATTAATCCAATATGAAGATGGAGAAAAAGCTTATATATTAGCACCACAAGGATTAACAGATGGAAACAAAGTAGTATCTGGAGAAAGTGTTGATATAAAAGCAGGAAACTGCATGCCAATCGAAAATATTCCAGTAGGTACATTAATCCATAATGTAGAATTAAATCCAGGTCAAGGTGGAAAATTAGTTAGAACAGCAGGTCAAAGTGCTCAATTAATGGCTAAGGAAGGAAAATATGCAACATTAAGATTGCCTTCAGGAGAAATGAGAAAAGTATTAGCTAAATGTAGAGCAACAATAGGAGTTATAGGAAACGCAGACCATGAGAACGTTAAAATCGGTAAAGCTGGTAGAAAACGTCACATGGGATGGAGACCAGAAGTTAGAGGTTCTGTAATGAACCCAGTAGATCACCCACATGGTGGTGGTGAAGGTAGAGCTCCAGTAGGACACGCAGGTCCAATGACACCTTGGGGTAAACCAGCTCTTGGATATAAAACAAGAAATAAGAAAAAACAATCAAATAAATTTATTGTTAAGAGAAGAAAATAAGAGAATTGCATAAAAATAATACTTTTTTGAAAGGAGGACATTAGAATATGTCTAGATCAAGTAAGAAAAAACCATTTGTTCAAGAAAAACTATTACAAAGAATAGAAAAAATGAACGAAACAGGAGATAAAGAAGTTTTAAAGACATGGTCAAGAGCTTCAACAATATATCCACAAATGGTTGGTCATACAATAGCTGTGCATGATGGAAGAAAACATGTTCCAGTATATATAGCAGAAGAAATGATTGGTCACAAATTAGGTGAATTTGCTCCAACAAGAACATTTAAAGGTCATGCTGGAGATAAGAAAACAACTAAAAAATAGAGAATAGAAGTTAGGATTATAAATCAAAATCACTAACATCCAATAAAAAGGAGGTAAGTAAAGTGGAAGAAACACTAGTAAGAGAAGCTAGAGCAACACTTAAATTTGCAAGAATATCAGCTAGAAAAGTTAAAATTGTAGCAGATTTAGTAAGAGGAAAAGATGTTGATGAAGCATTAGCAATAATGAAATTCACACCAAAAGCATCTTCAGAAGTATTAGAAAAATTATTAAAATCAGCAATTGCAAATGCTGAAAATAATCATGAAATGAAACATGAAAATTTATATGTTGCTGAAATATTTGCAAACCAAGGTCCAACATTAAAAAGAATAAGACCAGCTGCAAAAGGTTCAGCAGTAAGAATAAGAAAAAGAACAAGTCATATAACTATAGTATTAAAAGAAAAGGAGGCTTAATTTAACCATGGGTCAAAAAGTACATCCAACAGGTGCGAGAGTTGGTATAATAAGAGATTGGAACTCTAAATGGTATGCAGATTCAAAGAACTTTGCAGATTATTTAGTAGAAGACCAAAAAATACGTAAATTTTTAAAGAAAAAATTATATGTTGCTGGAATTTCTAAAATAGAAATTGAAAGAACAGCAAAAATGGTAAAAATTAATTTATACACAGCTAAACCAGGAATCGTAATTGGTAAAGGTGGAGCAGGTGTAGAAACAATAAAAGCAGAAGTAACAAAATTAATAGGAAAAGAAGTTAACTTAAACATAGTTGAAGTTAAAAATATGGATACTGATGCACAATTAGTTGCTGAAAATATTGCAGGACAACTAGAAAGAAGAATTTCATTTAGAAGAGCTATGAAACAATGTATGCAAAAAGCTACTAAGGCAGGAGCTTTAGGTATAAAAACAGCTGTATCAGGAAGATTAGGTGGAGCTGACATGGCTAGAACAGAATTCTATAAAGAAGGAAATATTCCATTACAAACTTTAAGAGCTGATATAGATTATGGATTTGCAGAAGCAGATACAACATATGGAAAAATCGGTGTAAAAGTTTGGATATATAAAGGTGAAGTTCTTCCAAGTAAGAAAATGGAAGGAGGAGACCAATAATGCCATTAATACCAAAAAGAGTAAAACATAGAAAAGTACAAAAAGGTAGAATGAGAGGAAAAGCAACAAGAGGAAATAAAGTTACAGATGGAGAATATGGAATACAAGCTGTAACAGCTGGATTGATTACAAGCAATCAAATCGAAGCAGCCAGAATTGCTATGACTCGTTATATAAAAAGAGGTGGAAAAGTTTGGATAAAAATATTCCCAGACAAACCAATAACTTCTAAACCAATCGGTACTCGTATGGGTAAAGGTAAAGGTGCTCCAGAATATTGGGTAGCTGTTGTAAAACCAGGAAGAGTAATGTTTGAAATTGCTGGGGTACCAGAAGAAACAGCTAGAGAAGCCTTAAGACTTGCAATGAATAAACTACCTAACAAAACAAAATTCGTTGCTAGAGAAACTGAAAAGGTAGGTGGAAATGATGAAGATTAGTAAAATAAGAGAAATGTCTTCACCAGATTTAGAGAAAGAATTAGGTGAACTAAAAACAGAATTATTCAAATTAAAATTTAGTTTAGCTACAAATGGACTAGAAAATACTAGTAAAATAAAAGAAGTTAGAAGAGATATAGCTAAAATAAATACTGTATTAACAGAAAGAAAAATAGCTGAAGCTAAAGCTTAATATAATAGTTGATTATATTTAAAATAGAGGGAATCATTTATTTACAATGGTAAATGGCAGATTTTGTCCATATATAAATACCCAAGTAAAAGATGTGTCCCCTGACAAAAAAAGAAGGAGGATTCATACATGGAAGAAAGAAATCTTCGTAAAACTATGATAGGAACTGTAGTATCTGACAAAATGGATAAAACAGTAGTTGTAGCAGTTGAGACAAGTGTAAGACATGATGTATATGGAAAAACAGTAAAAAGAACATATAAATTAAAAGCACATGACGAAAACAATGAATGCCATGAAGGTGACAAAGTTGAAGTTATGGAAACAAGACCACTTTCTAAAGATAAAAGATGGAGAGTAGTTAAAGTTGTAGAAAAAGCAATTGTAAAATAAATATAAATTATAGGAAGGGAGAAACCGAAAATGATACAACAACAAACAATTTTAAAAGTAGCAGACAACACAGGTGCAAAAGAAATTATGTGTATCAGATGTTTAGGTGGTTCATATAGAAAAACATCTAACATAGGTGATATAATAGTTGCTTCAGTTAAATCAGCAACACCAGGTGGCGTTGTTAAAAAAGGTGATGTTGTAAAAGCTGTTATAGTTAGATCTAAAAAAGGATTAAGAAGACAAGATGGTTCATATATAAAATTTGATGAAAATGCAGCTGTAATAATAAAAGAAGATGGAACTCCAAAAGGAACACGTATCTTTGGACCAGTTGCAAGAGAGTTAAGAGAAAAAGATTATATGAAAATTTTATCTCTAGCTCCAGAAGTTCTTTAAGCCGTTAGCAAGGAACGAGTGTTACGGATTAAAGATGCAAATGAGCAATAGCGAATTTGTGAACATTAAAATATAAAATATGCTTAAAATATCGAAGAAAGGGAGGAAATCTCTAATGAGAATTAAAAAAGGAGATACTGTTGAAGTTTTATCTGGAAATGATAAAGGGAAAACAGGAGAAGTATTAGAAGTAATACCAAAAGCCGATAAAATCATTGTTAAAGGAATTAACATTAGAAAAAAACATGTTAAGCCAAGAAAACAAGGAGAAGAAGGCGGAATAATATCAATAGAATCAGCTATACCAAGTTCAAAAGTAAATGTAGTTTGTGCTAAATGTGGTAAAGCTACAAGAATAGGATATAGTGAAGAAAAAGGCGAAAAAATTCGTGTTTGTAAAAAATGCGGTGCAAAAATAAAATAATTATTATAATAGAAAGGAGGATTAATATATAATGGAAAAATTAAGAGAACAATATGAAAAAGAAGTAATCCCAGCATTAATGAAAAAATTTAATTATAAATCAGTTATGCAAGTTCCAAAACTTGAAAAAATAGTTATAAATATAGGATTAGGAGATGTAAAAGAAAATCCTAAATCATTAGAAAATGCAATGAATGATATAATGCAAATTACAGGTCAAAAACCAGTAATAACAAAAGCTAGAAAATCAATAGCTGCATTCAAATTAAGAGAAGGTGTAAATGTAGGATGCAAAGTAACATTAAGAGCAGATAAAATGTATGATTTTGCATATAAACTATTTAATGTAGCACTTCCAAGAGTTAGAGATTTTAGAGGAGTTTCAGGAAATTCATTTGATGGAAGAGGAAACTACTCAATGGGTATAAAAGAACAATTAATATTCCCAGAAATCGAATATGATAAAGTAGATAAATTAAGAGGTATGGATATTATATTTGTTACAACAGCTAATTCTGATGAAGAAGCAAAAGAATTATTAAAATTAATGGGAATGCCTTTCAAAAACTAGTCAAAAGGAGGAATTAAAAAACTATGGCTAAAAAATCAATGAAAGTAAAACAAGCTAGACCACAGAAATATAGCACAAGAGAATATAACAGATGTAAATTATGTGGAAGACCACATGCATATATCAGAAAATATGGTATTTGCCGTGTATGTTTTAGAGAATTAGCACATAAAGGTGAGATACCAGGTGTTAAAAAGGCAAGCTGGTAAAATTAAGTTAGCTGTTTGAGCAGAGCGAATTACAGAGAACTTATGCAACTTAATGTAAGTTAAGTTGTAAACTTAAAAAAGAAGAAAAGGAGGAATAAGAGTTGAATACTACAGATCCAATCGCAGATATGTTAACAAGAATAAGAAATGCAAATACATCAAAACATAAAACAGTAGATATACCTGCATCAAAAATGAAATTAGGAATAGCTGATATATTATTCAGAGAAGGATATATAAAAGCTTTTGAAGAAATAAAAGATGAAAATCAAGGAACAATCAGAGTTACTCTAAAATACGATGAAAAAGGAAATAGAGTAATTGATGGATTAAGAAGAATAAGTAAACCAGGACTAAGAGTTTATGCTTCTAAAGAAGAATTACCAAAAGTATTAAACGGATTAGGAATAGCAATAATTTCTACATCACAAGGTTTAAAAACTGATAAAGAAGCAAGACAATTAGGTGTAGGTGGAGAAGTATTAGCTTATATTTGGTAGAAGAAGGAGGGAAAACTTAGAATGTCAAGAATAGGAAATAAACCTATTACAGTACCATCAGAAGTAAAAATAACATTAGATGGACAAAAAATTACTGTAACAGGACCAAAAGGAACATTAGAAAGAGAAATACATAGAAATATTTCTTTAGAAATGAATGAAAATGAAATTAAAGTAATTAGAAAAAATGACGAACCACAAAATAGAAGTTTACATGGTTTGACAAGAACTTTAATTAATAATATGATAATTGGTGTAACAAGTGAATACACTAAAGAGTTACAAATAAATGGAGTTGGATACAGAGTTGCAAAACAAGGAACTGGTTTAAATATGACTTTAGGATATTCACATCCAGTAATATTTGAAGCACCAGAAGGAATTACTTTTGATGTACCAAATCCAAATACAATTATAGTTAGAGGAATTGATAAAGAATTAGTAGGTCAAACAGCAGCTGTTGTAAGATCTAAGAGACCACCAGAAGTATATAGAGGTAAAGGTATTAAATATGCTGATGAAGTTATTAGACGTAAAGAAGGAAAAACAGGTAAATAAAGTTAAATTAGCTGTTTGAGAGAATCGAATTTATAAACATTATAAAGTTTACTTGTTAATGTTATGATAATTACAGAAGCTTATACAACTAAACGAAAGTGGAGTTGTATACCGTAATAAATAAAAACGGAGAAAGGAGAAAGAAATGGTTAAGAAAACAGATAGAAAAATGGAAAGAACAAGAAGACATTTAAGAGTAAGAAGAAAAATATCTGGAACAAGTGAAAGACCAAGATTATGTATATATAGAAGTAATACAAACTTATATGTACAAATAATAGATGACGTTGCAGGAAATACTTTAGTAAGTTGTTCTACATTAGATAAAAATATAAAAACAAAATATGCTAATAAAGAAGCTGCTAAAGAAGTTGGAGCAATGATTGCTAAAAAAGCATTAGAAAAAAATATAACAACTGTAGTTTTTGACCGTGGTGGATACATATATCATGGAGTTGTAAAAGAATTAGCAGAAGCTGCTAGAGAAGGCGGATTAAAATTCTAATATACAATTGAATAAAGTGAAATTGTAAACATATAAAAGGTTAGTGAGGAATAAGGAATACAAATTATTATATGTATTTGCATAAAGTATTTGTAAACATTGAGGTCTCAATAACTAACTTAAAAAGGAGGAAAGGAAAAACCGATGGAAGAAAAGAGCGAATTAAGAGAAAAAGTAGTTGCCATAAATAGAGTAGCAAAAGTTGTTAAAGGTGGTAGAACTTTTAGATTTAGTGCAGTAGTTGTTGTTGGTGATGAAAAAGGTCATATTGGTGTAGGTAATGGTAAAGCATCTGAAGTTCCAGATGCAATCAAAAAAGCTATTCAAGAAGCTAAAAAGAATTTAGTAGAAGTTCCAATAGTTAATACAACAGTACCACATGAATATGTTGGAAAATTTGGTAGTGCAAGAGTATTATTAAAACCAGCTGCAGTTGGTACTGGATTAATAGCAGGAGGAAGTGTTAGACCAGTATTAGAGCTTGCAGGATACCAAAATATAAGAACAAAAGTTATTGGAACAAACAATCCAAGAAACGTTGTTTATGCTACAATTGAAGGATTAAAATCTATGCAAACAGCTGAACAAGTAGCTAAAAAAAGAGGTAAAAAAGTAGAAGAAATATTATAATAGAAGTCAGTAATTCAACATCTGACATCTAAAATTTAAGAATTAAATTTTAAGGAGGTGCAAGCGCGAAATGAAATTAGGAGAATTAAAACCAGCTGAAGAAAGAGTTTCAAGAAGAAGAGTTGGTCGTGGAATTGGTTCTGGACTTGGAAAAACATCAGGAAGAGGACATAAAGGACAAAAAGCAAGATCTGGTGGTGGAGTAAGAAGAGGATTTGAAGGTGGTCAAACACCATTATATAGAAGATTACCAAAAAGAGGATTTAACAATATCCACGCTAAAAATTATACAGAAGTAACATTAACAATGTTAAATAAATCAACAGTTACTGATGTTACAGCAGAAACTTTAATATCTGATAGAATAATCAGCAAAGTAAATGATGGAATAGTTGTATTAGCAACAGGTAATTTAGATAAAAAATTAAATGTTAAAGCTACAAGATTTACTGCAAAAGCAAAAGAAAAAATTGAGGCTTTAGGCGGAAAGGCTGAGGTGATTTAATTGTTTAAAACAATAAAAAATGCATTTAAGACACCTGATGTTAGAAAAAGAATATTTTATACATTATTATTAATAGTAATTTTTAGATTAGGATGCTATATTACAGTACCTGGAGTAAATAGTATAGTATTAAATGAAGCTATGGGTTCAAGTAATGGAGTAGCAGGATTAATAGATATGATTTCAGGAGGAGCATTTTCAAGATTTTCAGTTTTTGCAATGTCAATAAGTCCTTATATTACAGCTTCAATTGTTATACAATTGTTAGCAATGATAATACCATCTTTAGAAAGATTGACAAAAGAAGGTGGAGAAGAAGGAAGAAAGAAGATTAATGCATATACAAAAGTTTTAACATTAGTATTAGCTTTAGTTGAAGCAATTGGTGTATTTGTATCTTACAAATCTTCTGGAATATTTGTAAATACAGATTTCTTTGGTGCATCTTTAGTAGTAATATCATTAGTTGCAGGAACATCAATATTAATGTGGCTTGGAGATGAAATAACTAATAAAGGAATTGGAAATGGAATTTCAATGATAATCTTTATAGGTATCATTTCAGGATTACCAAGTTTTGTAACAACATTATGGAATTTAATAATTACAAGTACAGGATTTAGTACAACAGGATTATTAATGGCTATAGGAATGATAATTGGTGCTATAATATTAATAGCAGGTGTTGTATTTATACAACAAGCTGAAAGAAGAGTACCAGTACAATATTCTAAAAAAGTAGTTGGAAGAAAAATGGTAGGAGCACAAAATACACATATACCATTGAAACTTGCTATGGCAGGAGTTATGCCAATAATATTTGCATCATCATTTTTAACATTTCCAGCAATGATAATACAAATATTTGTAAGTGATATTGCTACAAAAACAGGATTTTTAGCAGCATTATATAAGTTTTCAATAGCTACATCTTCATCAAGTGTAGGAATTGGATATGCAATTGCTAATGCTTTAGTATATTTAGTATTAATAATGGCATTTACATTTTTCTATACTTATGCAACATTTAATCCAGCAGAAGTTTCAAATAATATTAAGAAAAATGGTGGATTTATACCAGGAATAAGAGCTGGAAAACCAACAACAGAATATTTATCATCAATAATATCAAAATTAACTTGGTTTGGTGGATTTTTCTTAGCAGTAATAGCAATATTACCAATGTTATTAAGATTCACAGGACTAAATATAGCATTTGGTGGTACATCAATATTGATTGTTGTAGGTGTGGCATTAGAAACAGTACAACAACTAGAATCACAATTAGTAATGAGACACTATAAGGGATTCTTGGAATAAGATATAGAACATTGTGGGGAGATATGAGTTTATTTTCATGTCCCCTATAATGATTTTTATAATGTTTATTGATATTACAGATTAAATGATGAATAATATTAATAGATATTATAAAGATTATTATAATTAATAGTCTAAAATTATTCGGATGATGATTAATGAAGCAAAATGAAGAGAAAGGAGAGATACATAATGGTAATTATTATGTTAGGAGCACCTGGAACAGGTAAAGGAACAGTTGCAGGATTATTACAAGAAAGACTTGGAATTAAACAAGTATCTACAGGAGATATTTTTAGAAAAAATATAAAAGAGGGAACAGAGCTAGGAACTTTAGCAGAAAAGTATATATCAAAGGGAAATTTAGTACCAGACGAAGTTACAATAAAAATAATTGAAGATAGATTAAATGAACCAGATTTAGAAAAGGGAGTTATTTTAGATGGATTCCCTAGAACAGTAAAGCAAGCAGAGGAATTAGATAAAATATTGCAATTGAAAGGTAAAAAAGTTGATAAAGTAATAAGTTTGACAACTCCAGATGAAGAAATAATAGAGAGAATAGTTAATAGAAGAGTATGTTCAAATCAAGATTGTAAAGCAGTATATAATATAGTTTTAAATCCACCAAAAAAAGACGGAATTTGTGACAAATGTGGAGCAGAATTAATAGTAAGAAAGGATGATACAGAAGAAACTGTAAGAGCAAGACTTTCAAATTATTTTGAGCAAACAGCCCCATTAGTTGATTATTATGAAAAACAAGGTAACTTGTTAACAGAAGTAGTAAGTAAATCAATAAATAAATTGGGAAAAGATGTTGCAGAAGAAATTGTAGAAATATTAAAATAGGGGTTTGAAGTAAGATGGTAACAATAAAATCAAAAAAAGAAATAGAATTGATGAAACAAGCTTGTAAAGTTGTTGCTAGTGTATATGAAGAATTGGAGAAACATATAAAGCCAGGAATAACAACATTAGAATTAGATCAAATTGCTGAAAAGAAAATGAGAAGTTTAGGAGCAATTCCAGCACAAAAGGGATATGACTCAGGAATAAGAGGAGTTCCTAAATTTCCGTCATCTATATGTGTATCAATAAATGATGAAATTATACATGGAATTCCTTCAAAGTATAGAGTACTAAAAGAAGGAGATATTGTAAGTATTGATACAGTAGCATTAAAGAATGGATTTAATGGTGATGCAGCAAGAACGTTTATAGTTGGTGAAACATCAAAAGAAAATAAAAGACTTGTAGATGTTACAAAACAGGCTTTTTTTGAAGGAATAAAATATGCTATACCTGGAAATAGAATTGGAGATATATGTCATGCTATAGGAGAGTATGTACAATCACACGGTTTCTCAGTAGTTAGAGAATTTCAAGGACATGGAATAGGCAGAGAAATGCATGAGGATCCTGGAATACCAAATTATGGTAAAGCTGGTAGAGGTATAAGATTAGAACCAGGTATGACTTTAGCTATTGAACCTATGGTAATACAAGGTAAATCTAATATTTTAGAGCTTGAAGATGGTTGGACTATAGTAACAGAAGATGGAAGTATGTCAGCACATTATGAAAATACAATTTTAATTACAGAAAAAGAGCCAGAAATATTGACAATACTTTAGAACTATTGTATAATATAGTAGTTATTATTAAATTGGGAAAAATATGTAAAATTTCTAATGTATTTTGTAATTAGAATACCAAAAATAATAATAAATTGCTCTTATAGGAGGGGGATATCTTGGCAAAAGAAGATGTTATAGAAGTAGAAGGAACGGTAGTAGAGACATTACCAAATACTAATTTTAAAGTAGAACTTGAAAATGGACATCAAATATTAGCTCATATTTCAGGAAAGCTTAGAATGAATTATATAAAAATTCTACCAGGTGATAAAGTAAAAGTTGAACTTTCACCATATGACTTAACAAGAGGTCGTATAATCTGGAGAGCAAAATAATTGATAAAAATTAACCCAAATTAAGTTATAAGTATATAAAAAAAGATACTTAGAACTTATACAACTTTAGAAAGTTGTAAGAATTATATATAAATAAGCAAAAACTTATATAATAGGAGGTGCAAAAATGAAAGTAAGACCATCAGTAAAACCAATATGCGAAAAATGCAAAGTAATAAAAAGAAAAGGAAAAATTAGAGTTATCTGTGAAAACCCTAAACATAAACAAAGACAAGGATAATCTAAATAAGTTTATAACACAAATAGGTAGCGGCTGTAAAATATATATTTGATATATATTAAACATATCGATTTGTGTTTATATATATGTCTTGAAGATATCTAAAGACCCAAAAGCATGGGTGCATTTCACCTTTAGAAAAAATAGAGACAAGGAAAACAACTAATATAAAGTTGTGATTTAATAAATAATTATAAAAAATTTTGGAGGTGCAAAATAATATGGCTCGTATAGCAGGAGTAGATCTACCTAAAGAAAAAAGAGTAGAAATAGGACTTACATATATTTATGGAATAGGATTAACAAGCTCTCAAAAAATTCTAGCAAAAGCTGGCATTAATCCAGATACTAGAGTAAAAGATTTAACTGATGATGAAGTTAATAACATAAGAAAAGTTATTGATGAATCATATGTAGTTGAAGGTGATTTAAGAAGAGAAGTTGCTCTAAACATAAAAAGACTTACAGAAATAGGATGTTACAGAGGATTAAGACATAGAAAAGGTTTACCTGTAAGAGGACAAAGAACAAAAACAAATGCTAGAACAAGAAAAGGTCCTAGAAAATTAGTAAGCAAAAGTAAAAAATAAATCGAAATAGATTAAAATAAAGTAGGAATAAAATAGTTCACTTATAAGGAGGGAATTTAAGAAAATGGCTAATAAAACAACAAGAAAACCAGTAGCTAGAAGAAATAGAAAAAACATTGAAAAAGGTGAAGCACATATTCATTCTAGCTTTAACAATACAATCGTTACAATAACAGATACACAAGGAAATACAATTTCATGGGGAAGTGCTGGAGAATTAGGATTTAAAGGGTCAAGAAAAAGCACACCATTTGCTGCAGGACAAGTAGCTGAAACAGCAGCTAAAGCAGCTATGGAACATGGATTAAAATCAGTAGAAGTATATGTTAAAGGACCAGGAGCTGGAAGAGAAGCTGCAATAAGATCACTTCAAACAGCAGGTCTAGAAATAAGTGCAATAAAAGATGTAACACCAATACCACACAATGGTTGTAGACCACCAAAAAGAAGAAGAGTATAGAAATAAAATAAAAAGATTTAATGAACGAAAAGTTAGAAAAATTTTCGTATCACGATTAACATAGTGAAGGGAGAGAAAAAAGTAATGGCAAGATATAAAGACGAACAATGTCGTAGATGCCGTAGAGAAGGACAAAAATTGTTCTTAAAAGGTTCTAGATGTTATACAGATAAATGTAGTATATCAAGAAGAAACTATGCACCAGGACAACATGGACAAAAAAGAGCAAAACTTTCTGAATACGGTACTCAATTAAGAGAAAAACAAAAAACAAAAGCATATTATGGAGTTGGAGAAAAACAATTCAGAAAATATTTCGAGATGGCTTCAAATAAAAAAGGTGTAACAGGTGAAAATCTATTACAAATATTAGAAAGTAGATTAGATAATGTTGTATACAGATTAGGATTTGGAACATCAAGAGCACAAGCAAGACAATTTGTAAACCATGGACAATTTGAAGTAAATGGTAAAAAAGTAGATATACCATCTTACTTAGTAAAAGCTGGAGATATAATAACAGTTAGAGAAAGCAAAAAAGATAACTCTACATTAAAAGTAAATGTAGAAGAAAGTTCAGTTAGACCAGTTCCAGCTTGGTTAGAAAGAGATAATGAGAAACTAAGTGGTAAAGTAATTAGATTATCAGCTAGAGAAGATATAGATCTTCCAATAGAAGAACATTTAATAGTAGAGCTTTACTCAAAATAATAGTTTTTAAAAGTAAGTGTAAAGGTTTAGTCAAAACTTTGAAATTTTACTTAGAAAAGCTTATGAAGTTTTTAAAGTGTTTGAGAAGAATCTCAATTTAGGAGGTAAAAATGATAGAATTTGAAAAGCCAAATATTGAATGTCTAGAAATTGATGAAGCAAATAATTATGCAAAATTTGTGTGTGAACCATTAGAAAGAGGATATGGTGTAACAATAGGAAATTCACTAAGAAGAATCTTACTTTCTTCACTTCCAGGTTGTGCTATAACTAGTGCAAAAATAGATGGAGTATTACATGAATTCTCATGCATACCAAATGTAGTTGAAGATGTACCAGAATTAATTGTAAATTTAAAAAATGTAAGACTAAAATTCGATGGAAATGAAGAAAAAATATTAAGAATAAAATTCAAAGGTGAAGGTGAAGTAACAGCAGCAGATATTGAAACAGATGGTACAGTAGAAATACTAAACCCTGACTTACATATAGCAACAGTTTCAGAAGGTGGAAGCCTTGTAATTGAAATGACTGCTGATAGAGGAAGAGGATACAATTCATCTGAAAAAAATAAAAAACCAAATCAAGATATATCTGTACTTCCAATTGATTCAATTTATACACCAGTTAAAAAGGTGAATTATCAAGTTGAAAATACTAGAGTGGGTCAAATGGTTGATTATGATAAATTAAGTATAGAAGTATGGACAGATGGAAGTTTAAAAGCTCATGAAGCTTTAAGTTTAGCTGCAAAAGTAATGACAGGACATTTAGAATTATTTATAGATTTATCTGAGACAACTAAAAATACACAAGTTATGGTTGAAAAAGAAGAATCTAAAAAAGAAAAAGTATTAGAAATGTCAATAGAAGAGTTAGAATTATCAGTTAGATCATATAATTGCTTAAAGAGAGCAAATATATCAACAGTTGAAGACTTAATAAGCAAATCTGAAACAGAAATGATGAAAGTTAGAAACTTAGGAAAGAAATCTTTTGATGAAGTAACAGCAAAATTACATTCATTAGGCTTGGACTTTGCACAAGAAGACGAATAATCAAATAAATAAATTTGAACGACGATGAATAGAGCGAAGCGTAGAGAAAGGAAAGGTGAAAAAATTGGCTACAAATAGAAAATTAGGTAGAACTACAGATATAAGAATGGCAATGTTAAGAAATTTAACAACAGATTTATTAGTATATGGAAAAGTTGAAACAACATTACCAAGAGCAAAAGAAGTAAAATCAATAGTTGATAGTATTATATCACTTGCAATAAAAGAAAAAGACAATTTTGAAGAAGTAGAAGTAAAAGTTGTTAAAGCTAAATTAGACTCAAAAGGTAATAAAGTAACAGAACTAGTAAAAAGTAAAAATGGTAAAGAATATCTAAAAGTTGTAAAAGAAGAAACAACTGAAAAAAGACAAAAAGATATGCCATCAAGATTAAATGCTAGAAGAAAAATAATGAGAAAAATAAATAAAGTAAAAGACTCTGAAGGTAACAACATAGATGTACCAGCAAAATTATTTAATGAAATAGCACCTAAATATGCAGGAAAAAATATAGGTGGATATACAAGAATAGTAAAAGCTGGACCTAGAAGAGGAGATGCAGCAGAAGTTGCAATTTTACAATTAGTATAAAAAGTGTCCCAATAAGGGACATTTTTTTAGATTGTTTTTATTTATGGTTTATTTGTTTGAAGTAAATCATAAAGCTACCTTTGGTAAAACTTTTTATTTTAATACATTTTTCTCTTTTAAGAAAATGTAATCTAATTATTAAATTTTTAATAGTTTGGATATATTGGAGTTTTAAGTTTTTTAATTAGATTAACAATTATAGAAAGACTTATGTGGACTGCTTTATAAAATAAAAAGTTAATTAAATAAATCTAAAATATTAACTTTAAGTGCTGTTGCGAATCCTTTTACTTCAAAGTCAGATATAAATCTTTTTCCATTTTCCAATTTTGAAATGTCAGAGCGATTAATTTGATATCCCATAGTTTGCATTCTAGCACATAAATCTTCTTGTGTTATTTTGCTTTCTTCACGTATTTTTTTTATGTTTTTTCCAGTAATATTAAAACAATTTAAAAGTATATTAGTATTTTTCATAAAAACCTCCAACAAAATGTTCTAAAAGAGAACATTTTTATTGATTTTATAATATTAATGTGTTAAAATTGTTCTATAATAGAACAAAAGAAAAGGAGTTTTTAATGTGAGAAATATTAGAGATAGAGGAATAACATTAATAGTATTAGTAATAACTATCATAATATTATTAATATTAGCAGGAATATCAATATCAAGTTTGACAGGAAGTGGATTATTTGGAAAAGCGAATGAAGCAAAAGTAAAATCAATATTTTCTGGAGTAAAAGAAGAGTTTGAATTATATAAAATGAGCAAATTTGCTGAGGACATAAATTTTGAATCAGGCACGTTAAATGCAGGAAAAGAGAATCTTTCATATAATGGAAAAGTGCAGGAGGGAAATATATATAGTATATTAAGAAATTTAAATAAAGAATATGAAAATAGTTTTGAAATAATAAAAGGAGAATTAATATTTTCAAGTCAAGATAAAGATGAATTAGAATGGGCATTAGAAATGGGGATGAAGATAAATCCATATATAATAATAGATGGAGAATTAATGTCATCAGATACAAATTTAATGTTAATGGATGAAAATACAGGAACAATAGTAATACCAGAAAATGTAACGAAAATAGGAGCTGGAGCATTTAGAGATGTAATAGGATTACGAACAATAGTAATACCAAAAACAGTAAAGGAAATAGGAGACAATGCTTTTTCAGGAAATCCAACTTTAGAGAATGTAACAATTGAAGAGGGTGTAGAAAAGATAGGAGCATATGCATTTCAGGATTGTAGTAATTTAGAAAGAATACATATGGCAGATTCTATATCAGTTGTAGGTCAATATTGTTTTCAGAATTGTAAAAAATTAGTAGAAATAAATATTCCAGTATCATTAAAAGTAATACCATTAAGAATGCTATCAACTTGTACTTCTTTAACTGAAATTAATATACCAGAGGGAATAACTGAAATTCAAGATTTAGCATTTGAAAGTTCTATAAATATTAAAACAATAATAATTCCATCAACAGTAACAAAGATTTTACGGAGCACCTTTTAATGGAACTAGATCATTAAGTAAAATAGAAATATCAGAAAATAACAATAATTATTGTTTCGAAAATGGATATTTAATGTCAAAAGATAAAAAGAGTCTATACTTTTGTATTAATAGTTTAAAAGAAATAAATATACCAGATACAGTAGAAAATATCGAGAATGGTTCTTTGAAAGATTTTACTAATAAAGTAGTAATAAATATATCAAGAAATGTAAGAAAAATAAATACTGAAATTTCTACTAATGTAATAGAAATAAATGTAGATGAGAATAATGAAAACTTTATAAGTGAGTATGGAAATTTATATAGTAAAAATAAGACAGTATTATATGCTTATTTGCAAAACGAAACATCATATAAAATGCCAGATACAGTAAAAGAAATTAAAGAGTCTGCTTTTAGAGCAGCGACTAATTTATCTGAGTTGATATTATCAGAAGATTTAGAAAAGATGACAGGATGGACTATTTTTAGTAAGACAAAAATAATTAATATAGAAATACCTTCTAAAGTTGAAGTTATAGATTGTAATATATTTGCTAATGACACAATAGATGTGACCATATCAGCTGATAATCCAAATTTTAAATGTGAAGATGGAACGAGTATATTAAGTAAAGATGGAAAAAAATTAGTGGCAATATCAAAAGATATAGAAACATATGATATACCTCCTACAGTTGAAACTATAGGAGAAATTGCTTTTTATTATAAAGAAAAGTTAAAAGAAATAATAATACCAGAAAATGTAAAAACAATTGAGCGTAAGGCTTTTTTGAGGGCAAGCAAATTAAATAAAGTAGAAATATCATCAAATATAGAAAGTATAGAAATAAATGCATTTCTAGAATGTAATAGTTTAAGGGAAATAATTATAGACAAAAAAGAAAATGAAATATCAGAAGCTCCATGGGGATGGCCATATGGATTAAGGGCAGTTAAATGGAGGAATTAAAGGTTATTTTTTATATTTTGCACTAAAATGATAGTAAATAGTTGTTAGAAATGAAAAATAGATCTAGCAATAAAGTAGGAAATATTACATACATATAAATGTAATATTTCTATTTTTTACTTTAATAATAAATCTCCAGCTATGTTCAATGTCAACAATTTAAGAAAAAAGAAGAAATTTCAGTACAAAGTTTTTAAAATTGTTGAGATTGAGTCATGTTGGTGGATAATAATTATTATAAAAATATTTAAAAATAAATAAATGATTTTTAAAGAAAGATTAATTTATTGATTTTTTTTAAGAAAATGTGTAAAATTATAAAGTATGTGAGGAAAAATAGAATGAAATTAGATGATAATATATATGAAATAAAATATTTGAAAATAAAAAATGTTTATATACAAATTAAAGATGGCAAAGTAATAATAAAAGTACCAAAAAGGATTACAAAAAAAGAATTACAAGAAATACTAGAATCTAAAGAAAAATGGATAGAAAATGCTCTACAAAAATGTAAACAAATGGAACAGAGAAAAGTTCAATATACAGATGAAGAGTTTAAAGAGATTGTAGATAAAAATGTACATGAGTTAATTGAACTGACAGGATTAGTGCCTAATAAAGTAAGAATAAGAAATATAAAATATGCATGGGGAACATGTTCAATTAATAGAAATATAACAATTAATTATAACCTTATTAAATATAGTGAAAATGTAATTAGATATGTAATTTTGCATGAATTGATCCATTTGATGTATATGAATCATTCCAAAGAATTCTGGAACTTAGTTGGAAAATATATGCCTAATTATAAAGAAGTAAAAAAGGAATTTAAATTATAGTACCTTAGTACAAATTTCTTTATACTGAGGTATTATAAAATGAAATGTCGAATCTTGCGATGAAAAAATATGAAAAAATGTTTACATAAGCTACTAAATATGATATAAATAGAACATTCTATTTAGTATATTTAGTAGCTTTAAAATTAAAAAATATTTTAGAATTTAAGTTTACTATATATAATCAAAATTTTAATTCAGTGATTTTAATTCAAAAATTTAAATCGGAAAAAATCAAAAAAATTTATAAAATTAAAAAAGTAAAAAGAACAAATAAAAGAAAAGGAGGCTGTAGTTTATTAAATATAGAAAAATAAAGCTACTTTTAAACTTGATGGAAAATATTTATCAAAAAGTTATAATAAATACTTGATATTTATAAAAGTAATTGTTATACTAAAGGAGGAATAGATGACAGAAAAAATACAAAATAAAAAAATTAACAAAAGGCCAAGTCTAAAAAATGATATAATATTTAAAGCATTTTTTAGTAAAGCAGGAAATGAAAAATATCTAAAAGATTTTTTGAGTTCTATACTAAGAATAGAGATAACAGATATAAAAGTATTAGAAGAAGTTAATTTAGAACAGCTAAGCCCAAAAGAAAAAGGCGGAAGATTAGATATACAAGCATTTTTAAATGATGGAATGATAGTAAACATTGAAATGCAGATGAAAAATTTAAAAAATATAGAACAAAGAAATGACATTTATGAAGCAAAAACAATATCAAGATATTTCCAAAAAGGAAAAGATTATAAAGAAGCAAAAGAAGTTATATCAATATATATATTAAATTATAATTTATTTGGATTTGATGAATACATATTAGATACTGTAAAAGTACTAAATAATCATAGAGACTATCAAATAAATAGTATAAGTAAAGAATATTATATACAATTGCCAAAATTCAGAAAATCAAATCCAGATATGAATAATAAGCTAAATCAATGGTTAGCTGTAATAGATGGAGAGGATAGGGGGAAAATAGAAATGGCAAAAGAGAAAAATGAAATTATAGAAGAAGCAGAACTAAACATTAGTAGATTTTCAGAAAGTGAGCAGGCAATATATCTTGAGATATCAAGAGATATATGGGAGTCAGATAGAACAACTGAACTAAATTATGCAAAAGAAGAAGGAATAGAACAAGGAAAAAGAGAAGGAAAGGTAGAAGGGAGAAAAGAAGGAATAAAAGAAAGTAAAATCAATATAGCGAAAAAGCTTTTGAGTATGAAAATGAGGATAGAGGAAATTTCTGAAATTACACAATTAACAATAAAAGAGATTGAAGAATTAAAGTAATAAAATAATAATAAGCACCAAAGTATTAAATAAACATATAATAAACCATAGGAGGCAATAAAATGTTAGATTTTGTATTAAGCACAATATTCTGGACGTTAGCAATCTATGGTTTATTTGAAATTGTAAAAAATATTATATATATATTTACATATACAAAATTTAAATCTGATGGTATATATGTGATAATTGCTGTTAAAAATCAAGAAGAAAAAATAGAAGGATTTTTACGTTCAATAATATTTAAAATTTTGTATGGAAGAGAAGAATATTTAAAAAATATTATAGTAGCTGATATGGATTCATTAGATAATACAAGAGAGATAGCAAGGAAGCTTTCAAAAGACTATGATGTATTAAAAGTTACTACATGGAGAGAATGTAAAGAAATTATGGATAATGTAGATGAGAGCTAAATAGACTATTACAAGAAAAAATTTTATTGTATTTTTTATTAGTATATGATAAACTAAAAAACAGTAAAAGAACTAAAAAGGAGAAATACATTGGAATTAAAAGGAGAAGTAGCAGATATCATATATCAAAATGAAGTAAATAGCTATACAATAGCAGTATTTGAGACAGAAGAAGAAGAAACAACGATAGTAGGATATTTGCCATTTGTCAAAAGTGGGGATACTCTAAAGGTTATTGGAAGATTTGTAGAACATAAAGAATATGGAGAACAATTTAAAGTAGAAACATTTGAAAAATTAATGCCAGAAACATTAGGAGCTTTAGAAAGATATCTAGCAAATGGAAATGTAAAAGGAATAGGAGAAGCTATTGCTAAAAGGATAATAAAGAAATTTGGAGAAGATACAATAAATGTATTTAAATTTGATCCACATAGATTAGCTGAAATAAAAGGAATATCAGAAACTAAAGCAATAGAGATGTCAGAAAGTTTTATAGAAAATTGGGAAGTATGGCAAATAGTAGGATTTTTAGAAAGATTTGGAATAGGAGCAGAAAATGCAAAAAAGGTCTATGATTTATTAGGAATAAATGCTATTGAGCAAATTGAATCAAATCCATATATTTTAATAGATATAACAAGAGGAGTAGACTTTAAACAGATAGACCAAATGGCATTGAACTTAGGAATAAATTATGATAATCAAAAAAGAGTTGAAAGTGGTATAAAATATTCACTAATAAAATCAACATATAATGGACATTCATGTGTAATTAAAGAAAATTTGATAGAATATGTAATATCATTATTAGATGTGACAACAGAAAATGTTGAAGATAACTTAATTAATCTAAAAGCTAAAGAAGAGATTATAATTGAAAAAAGAGAGAATGTAGAATGGATTTATTTAGAAAATTTCTATAAGGTAGAACAAGAAATTGCATTAAGATTACATAGATTAGAATCTTCTCCTAATATGAAAAAAATAGAAAATATAGAAGAAGCATTAAAACATATTGAAGAAAAATCAGAAATAGAATTATCTGAAAAACAAAAAGATGCAATAAAAGCCATAAATAAAAATAATGTTACTATAATTACTGGTGGACCAGGAACAGGTAAAACAACAATTATAAAAACAATAATAGACTTATATGAAGAAAGAAAGAAAAAAGTAGTATTAACAGCACCAACAGGAAGAGCTGCGAAAAAAATGTCAGAGGCAACTGATAGAGAAGCATCAACATTACATAGATTATTATGCATAGGAAAACTTGATGATGAGGGAATATATTCAAAACATAGTGATTATCAAGGAGAACCAATAGATGCAGATTTAATAGTAGTAGATGAACTTTCAATGGTAGATATGTTTTTAATGAATTATTTATTAAATTGTATATATCAAGGAACTAAATTGGTATTAGTAGGAGATATTGACCAATTGCCATCAGTTGGACCAGGGAGTGTTCTAAAAGATTTAATAAATTCGGAAACTATTAATACAGTTAAATTGGACAAAATATTCAGACAAGCTGCAAAAAGTAAGATTATATTAAATGCACATAGAGTTAATAGTGGATTAGAATTTATAAAAAAAGGAGATGAAGATTTAGAAGAAGACACAAATGAAGATTTTTTCTTTATAAAGCAAAATTCAACTGAAAAAATTCTACAAGAAGTAATAAGTTTATCAACAGGAAGACTAGAAAAATTTGGCAATTATGATTTCTTTAAAAATATACAAATATTAACACCAACTAAAAAAGGCCCATTAGGAACGAGAGAACTAAATAAAGCATTGCAAGCAGTATTAAATCCCAATATAGAAGAACTACTAGAAAAAGTAAGTGGAGGAGTGGTATATAGAGTTGGAGATAGGATAATGCAAATAAAAAACAATTATGATATAACATGGGAAAAAGAAAAAAAATCACTATCTACACAACTTTTAAAACCAGGAGAACAAACTGAAATAGGAACAGGAGTATTTAATGGTGAAATTGGAACAATAGTTGAAATAGACGAAAGAGAAAAAATAGTAAGAATAAAATTTGACGATGGAAAAATAGCATGGTATGAATATTCAGACTTAGAACAAATAGAACACAGTTATGCAATAACAATACATAAAGCACAGCGGAAGTGAATTTGATGTAGTAATAATGTTAGCACCACAAGTTGCACCAATGTTATTAACAAGAAATTTATTATATACAGGAATTACAAGAGCTAAGAAATTGTTAATTGTGATTGGTAGTGAGAGGGTAGTTAGTTATATGATTCAAAATGTTGATAGTAAAAAAAGAAATACAGGATTAGAATTTAAAATGAAACATTTGGGACAGTCCTAAAATGTTTCATTTTTTGTCGATACTTGTCGAAAGTGAAACGTTTGGGACAGGTTAAAATTGTTTCATTTCTTATATCGAAAGATGTCAAAATATGCGATGAAATATTGTTGAATTAACATAAATTGTGTTATATAATATATTTCTATATTATGTTAAAGGAGGAATAATTATTGCCAAGAAAATCGAGAGAATTAATAGGGAGTGTGCTTAATCATAATATGGTTCAAGGTATAAATAGAGAATATATTTTTCAAAATGATAAGCAAAAAATGAAGTATTTAAATTTATTAAAAAAATATAGTCAAAAGTATAAAATACTGATGATAGCTTATTGTATTATGGATAACCATTCACATGTAATTACATATTCAGAAAATATAAAAGATATAAGTTTATTTATGAAAGAAGTGAATGCAGAATATGCAATTTATTACAATAAAACAAATGACAGAATAGGATATGTTTTTAGAAATAGATTTAATTCTAAGCCAATCTATGATAAAGAGTATTTATTACGATGTATAAAATATATACATATGAATCCTGTAAAAGCTGGAATAAGTAACAGAGAAGATGAATATGAATTTTCTTCATATAAAGATTATTTAAATCATAATGGAATTATTAATTCAAAATTATTAAAAATCGTTTTTAACCAAGAAGAAGAGTATATGAAAATAATGGATTCAATCAATTATGAATCATTAAATTTAGAGAAAGAAAAAATAAATTTAGAGGATATATTGGAAAAATTTTTGTCTGAAAATAATGTAACTATGTTTCAGATAAGAAGAAACAGTATATTAATTAAAAAGTTTATTTCATATTTAATATCAAATGAATATGAATTTAAAAAGCAAGACATTGCTAAAATTATAAAGATTAGTAGAACTAGTTTATATAGGAAATTAAATAATATTAATGAAAGTAAGGAATGATGAAATGACAGAAATCGACAAAATTATGAAACAAATTTGGAGTGTCCCACTTGTTTCAAAAATGACAGGAATCGACAAAAAATTGAAACAAATTTGGACTGTCCCACTTGTTGCAATTTATCCTCAAACGTGCGGAATATGTGGAAAAGTTAATTCTAAGTCATTATGTAACAAATGTGAAATAGAACTAAAAAAACAACAAGATATGAATATTATAGATATAGCATATGAATTAGAAGATAAATATTTTAATGAGTTAATATATGTGTTTAAGTATGAAGGAAAAGTAAGAGAGTTAATATTGGATTATAAGTTTAATGAAAAGTCATATTTATATTTGACATTTGTAAATTTTTTAATAAAAAATGAAAAAATATTTGAAAAAATACAAAACTATGATACAATTGTACCAGTTCCAATTAGTGAGAAAAGATTAAAGGCGAGAGGATATAATCAAAGTCTATTAATAGCAAGAGAAATTGCAAATCAATTAAATTTGGAATTATTGAATAATTGCTTAATAAAAACAAAGAATATAGTAGAACAAAGCAAATTAAATAGAGATGATAGAATTCAAAATGTAAAAGGTGTGTATGATATTAAAAATAAACAATTGATAAAAAATAAAAAGATTTTATTAATTGATGATATATATACAACAGGAAGTACTGTAAATGAATGTAGTAAAATATTAAGGCAAGGAAGTCCTACGGAAATAGGTGTTTTGGTATTAGCAAAAGATTAAAAAGAAATATCCCTTTTGGGTATGGAGGTAAATATGGAAGATTTAGTTGAGAGCATTTTAGATTATGTAAGGTCAGATTATACAGATTATGCAGTTATGATAAATGGAGAGTGGGGAATTGGAAAAACTCACTTTTGGAATAATAAAATAAGAAAAAAAATTGAGTCAATGCAATTGAATGGAAAGAGATATACTACTATTTATATGTCTTTGTATGGTATATCTAATTTGGAAGAAATTAGTAAGAAAATATTTATAGAAACAACGCAATTAATGGATAAGAATTTAAGAAAGTTTATGGATGCTAATGAGCAGACAACTATTCCAGAGTATGCAAAAACTGGATTAGATATGGCTAATTTTTTTGGTGTTACTCAAAATGGAGATAAAATAGATTATTCTGATTTCTTTTCTACTGATGATAAAGTGTTATGTTTTGATGATTTGGAGAGAGCAAATGTTGATGTTATTGATATTTTGGGATATATAAATAATTTTGTTGAGCATGACCATATAAAAACAATTATTATATGTAATGAGAAAGAGTTGTCTACTAAATTAAAAAGTTCAAATTTAGAGATGAAAACGTTTATAGCAACTTATCTTTTAGATAAACAAGGTGAACTTAATACTACAGATAAGCCAATGGTGGAAAAAATACAAAATAAAATTGAGCATGTTTTTGATAAAGCAAATGATTATGAAAGAATTAAAGAAAAACTGATAGGTGAGACTTTTGATTATGCTCCAAAGTTTGACTATATTATAAATGGAATTTTAATGAGATATGAAAATAATCCAGATTTAATAAGATTTTTAAGAGAAAATACAAGATTAATTATAGCAACATTTGAGAGAAGCGGAACAAGAAACTTAAGAATATTGAAACATGCTTTAAATGATTTTCAAAAAGTATATGAAATGGTTGAGAAAAATTATCCAAATACAAATAATAGAGTAATGCAAACAATGCTTATTTTTACAATAGCTATTTCTTTTGAAATTAAGGCAGGTAAAATTACAAAGGATAAGTTTATTAATGTTAAAGATAATGAAGAATATAGAGCTTTATTGGTATCTTCAAGAACATTAATGGATAATAGACAATTTTATATAAAGGAATTTGATAATAATTATTATTATAATTTTAAAGCTGAATATAGATTCTTTAAATTTATTGAATATTATGTAAGAACTAGAATATTTGACATGAGATTGTTTAAAGAAAATATGGAGACTATAAGAAATACTGTTGATACAGAGAATTTACCAGGATATAAAAGATTACTTACAGAAGAATATTGGAAAATATCTGATGATGAGTTTGGAAAAGTTATAAAAGAAGTTTTAGAAGATGTAAAAGAGGGAAATATAGAACTTATTGATATTGTAAAAATATATGGATATTTTAGTTATTTTTCAAGAAAAGCTCTTATAGATTATGATATAAAAACATTGAAAAGTATATTCTTTAATGGAATGAATTTGTCTTCTTTAAAATCACAGTATTGTCCAAATGTTGAGGAAGAACTTGCTAAGATTGCTATTGAACAATTTGAAGAAGATATGGATGAAATAATAAAACATTTCCATATGCTAAATAGCCAATTATTAGATAAGATGTATAAAGAAAAAGCAGATTTAATATTTAAGTGTATTCCTATGAAAATGGAGGAATTCTATGAGAAATTCGATAAAGAATGTATGAATATTCCAATATTTAAATATTATGATGTATATCAATTATTCCAAAGAATTTCTTGTGCAAGTAATGAAGATATAGTTTTAATTAAAGAGAAATTATTGAATAGGGCAGAAAAATATCCAAAACAAATTGAGCCTGAAATGAAAAATATTAAATTATTGAAACAGGTTATTGATGATTATTTAAAAGGAAAAGACCAATCAATAAAAATTGTTATGCTTAGAGAATTTTCAAATAGTTTAGGTATCATTTTAGATAAGTATAAAATAAGCTTTTTGCCTAAAAAAGAAGAAAAAGTAGAAGAATAGAGTGGAGCAGTATATACTGCTCCTTTAAAAAATATAAAAAATTTGTTAACTAATAAAAATTTAAATCGTTATATAAGATATAAGAAATGTTTTGCTGATGATGAACGAAGCATAGTGAAGGGGGGAAAGATGAAATTTGAAGAAGTAGTAAATAAATATACAAATTTAGCATATAAAATTGCAATAGATATGACATCTTCCCCAGAAGATTCTCAAGATTTAGTACAGGAAGCATATTTAAGTTTATATTCACATTTTAAAGAATATAAAAAGTTACAAGAAAATGAGCTTCGAAATGTATTATGTAAGATTGTTTTAAATAAATGCAAAGATTATTTGAAATCAAATAAAAGAAAAGAAATTGCAGTATTAGAGGATATTTCAAATATAGAAGAGTTTAATTTACAAGATGATTTTGTAGATGATTTAATAAGAGATGAAAAAAATGATTTTATTAAAAGTAAGATTCTAGAATTGAAATATCCATATGATAAAATTTTGACACAATATTACATAGAAGAACATTCATTAGATGAAATTGCACGAAAACAAAATACAACAAAAGGAACTATAAAGGTGCAGTTAACAAGAGGAAAAAAATTGTTAAAAGAAATATTAAGAAAGGAGCGGATTTTATGAAGAAGATAAATAGAATTGACGAATTGTTAAATGATGATATTTATTTAGAAAAATATATAAGTGAAATTAATCGAAAGCAAGTTGAAATTCCATTAGACTTAAATCAAAAGATTATGTCAAAAGTTAATAGAAAAAAGAAAAAATATTATGCTGATATTTGTAAAATTGCTGCTTGTTTAATATTTTCGTTAGTTATATGTAAAACAGACTTTATAATGAATGATAAAATGTCAGAACATAAAAATGATAAACCAAAGACAAGTATATCAATAAATGAAAAATTAAGTGAGTTTTGTAAATGGATTTCAACACCATTAGAAATTGAAAAGGAGGAAAAGTAATGAAGAAAAATTTATTTTTTACATTTTGTTTTAGTTTTATACCAGGTGCAGGTCAAATGTACCAAAATTATATGAAAAGAGGAGTATCAATGATGTGTATTGCAGGAATATTACTTGTTTTTGCAGTTATGCTTGAAACTGTAATATTTGTAATACCATTTTTAATAATGATGGCATATAGTTTTTTTGATACTTACAATATTAGAAATTCAATTGGTACTGATGAAGAAATAAAAGATGCATATATTTTAAAAAATGTTGATTTTGATAAAATAAAAGGAAATAAATTATTAGGAATTGGAGTTATTTTAGTTGGTGTATATTTACTTTTAAATAATGTTTTGTATGGTATTGCAATACAGTCAGATATAAAAGTATTGATAAATTTTATAAGGATAATAAGAATGTATTTCCCATCTTTAATAGTTTCAGCTATTACAATTGGAATTGGAATTAAAATGCTTTCTAATAATAAGTAATAATTGTTATTTGTAGTTTTTAATTAAATATGAAATCATAGAAAGGGATGGAATTATGGAAGAAAAGAATGAAAAAAGAGTAGGAACATATACTTTTGGAGTAATGTTAATAATAGTAGGAATTTCAGTTTTGATTATGACTTTTACAAAATTTGATTTTTTTAGGTATTTGTTAATGGTATGGCCAATTATATTAATAGGATTAGGTATTGAAATTTTATATTTAAATAGTAAATCAAATATCAGAGTGAAGATTGATTTTATAAGTATTATTTTAATGGGAGTAGTATTATTTTTTACAGCAGTTTTTAGTTTTGGAAATTATTGTGTTAATAAGGTTTTATATGATGATGAAATAAGAGGAAGAGTATTTAATCATTATTTTGATACAAATTATTGCGAATATTATGAAGATATAGAAGAAAATAATATATTATAAAAGTCATTTTTTAGTCACTTTTTGGTAGTATAATAAAAATAGGTGATAGAAATGAAAGTAGTAAAAAAAATAGTAATAATTGTAATATTAATATGTATGCTAGTTGTAGGATATTTTGGAATAAGAGGTTATATTATGTATAAAGAAGCAATAAAGATAACCACTTTGGATAGTAAAATTGCTGAGATTAAAAGAAATCCTAATTATACTAAGTTGGAAGAGGTGCCTCAAATATATGTTGATGCTGTTATAAGTGTAGAGGATCATAGATTTAAAAATCATAATGGAATAGATTTTATTGCCATAGCAAGAGCAGCTTTTAATGATATAAAACAAATGAGCTTTGTAGAGGGTGGAAGTACTATAACGCAACAATTAGCTAAGAATACATATTTTACACAAGAAAAGAAGATAGAAAGAAAATTTGCTGAGGTTTTTATGGCTTTAGAAATTGAAAAGAAATGTTCAAAAAGTGAAATTTTAGAATTGTATATAAATACAAGTTTTTTTGGGGATAATTGTTATACTGTAAAAGAAGCCAGTTGGCATTATTTTAATAAGATTCCTTTAAATATGACTGATTATGAATGTGTAATGCTTGCTGGTATTCCAAATGCTCCTTCAGTTTATGCACCAACTAAAAATTTAAACCTTGCAAAACAAAGGCAAAAGCAGGTTTTAAATAAAATGGTAGAATATAATTATCTAACTGAAGAAGAGTCTAATAATATAGTAAATAGTATTAATGATAAGTAGAAAAATATAGTAGTAAATGGAGCAGAAGATGAAAAAGAGAAAAGTATTGGAAGAATTAGTAATAATATTTTGGTTGTTTGTGTTAGGGAGTGTATTAGGTTATATTTTTGAAATGATAGTTGTATTATTTCAGAAAGGACATTTTGAGTCTAGACAAGGTTTAATATATGGACCTTTTACACCTGTTTATGGAATTGGGATTGTTGTATATTATTTGTTTTTAAGTAATGTAAAAGTGAAGAGTAAGTCAAAAGTATTTTTTATAACTATGATATTTGGAGGGATAGTTGAGTATATATGTTCTTTGGTTCAAGAGAAAGTGTTTGGTACTATATCTTGGGATTATTCTCATCTTTGGTTTAATATAAATGGTAGAACAAGTTTGTTACATTGTACTTATTGGGGAACTGCTGGTGTTTTATATGTTACATATATAGGTCCGATGATTGATAGTTTTAGACAGAAGATTAATATGAATAATAGAAAGATTGTTACAGTTCTAGTTTCTGTTTTTATGGTTTTTGATATATGCATTTCTTGTGTTGCTGCTAATAGACAGACAGAAAGAAGAAATAATATTTCTCCTGATAGTAGGTTGGATTTCTTTTTGGATAAATATTATTCTGATGAGTATATGGATAAAGTTTATGCTAATAAGAAAGAGGTTGATAGGAGGCCATAAAAATTGTGGTGATTTGGGGCCAGGTCTTAAATCCCCATTTTTATACAAAAATAGAGATTTAAGACCTGGCCAAAAAAAATAATTGGAGTAAGATGTGGAAGTTTTGGTACTTCCTTTTTTTGGCGTTTTGTGGTAGAATTGGTAGCGTGTAGAAAAATGTAATTTTAATTATTTGATATTAGGAGTGAGTTTTAGTGAAAGATTTAGAGCAATATTTGAGTAATTTTTATAAAGGGACTAAGGAGCCATCTTTGGATGCAATGAAGTATTTTATGAGTGAGTATGGTGATTTTCAAAGTAAGATGAAATTTATTCATATAGCTGGAACAAATGGAAAAGGTAGTTGTACAGAGATGATTAGTAATATTCTTGTGAATGAGGGATATAGAGTTGGTAAGTTTATGTCTCCACATTTAATAAAGTATAATGAAAGAATAAGTATTAATGGTGAATTTATTTCAGATGAAGAGATGTGGAATATAATTGAAGAGTTAGAGCCTAAGATAGAAAGATATAATGAAGCTAATAGTGTTAATATAACATTATTTGAGTTAGAAACAACAATGGCTTTATTATATTTTTATAGAAATGGTGTGGATTTTGTGGTTTTGGAGACAGGTTTGGGTGGACTTTATGATTGTACAAATATTATAAGTAAACCACTTGTTTCGTTAATTTCTTCTATAGGTTATGATCATATGCATATTTTAGGAAATACATTGACTGAAATTGCATATCAAAAGGCTGGTATAGTAAAACAAGGGTCACATACAATATTTTTTGAGCAGACACAGGATGTGAATCAAGTTTTTATAGATGTTTGTAATGAAAATAAAAATGAATTACATTTAGTAAGGGAATCAGATATAAGTAATTATAGATTTGAACACGAATTTCAATATTTTGATTATAAGAATTTAAGTGATATTAAAATAAATTTAAAAGGACAAAAGCAAATTCATAATGCTTCTATTTGTATTGAAAGTATGCATGTTTTAAATGATTTAGGGTATAAAATTTCTGAAGATAGTATAAGAAAGGGATTATCAACAGTAATTCATAAAGCAAGAATGGAAGTTTTAAATGATAATCCATTGATTATATATGATGGAGCTCATAATGAGCCTGCTATTGAAAATTTGAAGAATACTGTTAATATGTATTATAAGAATAGGAAGAAAGTTTTTATTGTTTCTATTTTAAAGACTAAAGATTATGAAAATATATTAAAGTTTTTGTTAGAAGATAAGGATGCTACCTTTATTTTGACTAGTGGAGATGATGAAGAAAGATTTGTTTCAGGAGAAGATATGAGAGATGTTGTGTTAAGATATAAATCTGAAAGACAGCAAGTTATGGTTAAGTCTTTAGAAGATGCAATTAAGTTTGCTATGTATGAAAGTGAAAATAGTGTTAATTTTGTGGTAGGAAGTTTCTATGTGTATGGGACTGTTGTTAATACAATTAATAAATATAAAAATGCTGATTAGTTTTAATAATCAGCATTTTTATATTATTAAATTGTTAATTTGTCATTTTCAATTTTATTCATTAATTTTTGTATTTTTTCTTCTGCTTGTTTTAAAATACTGTATGTAGTTGTTAGCATACATATATATATTAAAAAACAAGTTAATATGAACAGAAATACTAAAACAAAAATTAATAAAGGATTAAATTGTAATGCTTTACAACAGCAAGCTAAGATTGATATAAAAATTGTACAAGGTGTTAGCCATAGAAAAAATGATTTCCAAAAAGTTAATTTGTAGGCTATCCGTTCTAAAAAGTTACTTGGCTGTTTCAAATTGATTACCTCCTAAAGTTTTAATAAGATAATTTTTATGTTACAGTATTTTATAAATATGGGTAATTATATCACAAATAATGGGTATTTTCAATGTTTTTTGGAATATTATGTAATTAATTTTTGATAATGTCATAGTAAAATTAACAATTGATTATGTCATA
>CAOMRW010000021.1 GCA_948485625.1 uncultured Clostridia bacterium
AATCAGCATTAGCAACAGCCAGAGATAATGGGACTAAAAAAGGGCTGGAATTAGGAAAAAAAGAGGGAATGGAATTAGGTAGAAAACAAGGAATGAAATTGGGCAAAAAGCAAGGAATGGAATTAGGCAAAAAGCAAGGAATGGAGTTAGGTCAATATGAACAAAGGAAGAAAATTGCTAAAAAAATGTTAAATAAAGGCAAAAATGTAGATGAAATAATGGAATTGACAGAGTTGACGAGAGAAGAAATAGAAAAGATAAAATAATAAATATTTAAGTTTTTAAAATTGTGGTTTTATTAACTTTTGATAAAACTGTGAAGATGTATAGGATTATATCCAATATCTTCACAGTTTTACATATTTCAGTTAAAACTTTATAAATGCTTTTTTTATATTATTATTAAGCAAAACAAGTATTAATAGAAATAAATGAAAACCTAAAATTAGAATTACATAAAAAGATAAATTCGATTTATTATTTGACAATTAGTTTACAAAATTCTTGAATAAGTATTGAACAGTACTATTTTTTGTGGTATAACTTTTTTAGAAATTTTGGTTTGAAAGAAGGAAAAGAAAATGGGCTTAATATTAAAAAATGTTTCCAAAAACTTTGTAGGAAAAAGAGCAGTAGACAATATATCGTTGACATTAGATAAACCAGGGGTTTTTGGATTACTTGGAACAAATGGAGCTGGTAAAACTACAACAATAAGAATGCTACTTGGAATAATAAAAAAAGATGGAGGAGAGATTACTTGGAATGGCAAAAGTGTAGAAAGAAAAAATGTTAATTTTGGGTATTTGCCAGAAGAAAGAGGTGTATATCCTAAAACAAAGATATTTGACCAATTAATGTATTTTGCTAAATTAAAGGGTATGAATAAACAAGAGGCAACTAATGCTATTAATAAGTGGGCTAAAGAACTAAAAGTAGAAGAATATTTAGAATTACCAGCAGAAAAATTGTCAAAAGGAAATCAACAGAAAATTCAGTTTATGACTGCTATAATACATAATCCAGAATTAGTGGTTTTGGATGAGCCATTTAGCGGATTGGACCCTGTTAATACTGAAATATTGAAAAATATTATTATTGATTTGGTATCAAGAGGAAAATATGTAATAATGTCTGCACATCAAATGGCTACTATAGAAGAGTTTTGTAGTGATATATTGATTTTAAATAGAGGGAAAACAGTATTACAAGGGAATTTAAAAGAAATAAAAGAATCATATCCTGCAAATAGATTAGAAATAGATGTTAATGAAAATATAGATAGTTATATTGAAAAATTTAACTTAGAAAAGGAAATCGAAAAAAATAATGATTATATAATAAAAATTAGTGATGAAGAGATTGCTCATAAACTTTTAAGTGAATTGGTGAAAGATGGAAAGATTATTAATAAATTCGAAATTAAGAAACCAACATTAAATGATATTTTTATTGAAAAGGTGGGTGAGTAAGATGAAAGATTTAATGACAGTAATTAGTTTTACAATGAAAGATATGGTAAAAAGGAAATCTTTTATTATATCTACTCTTATAATATTGGTATTAATAGTTGTAGGATTTAATATACCTAAAGTTTTGAAGTCTTTTAATGGAGATAGTACTCAAGAAAGATTATTAATAGTTGATAGTCAACAAATTTTTGATGGTACTTTAGACAGTTTAAAAGATATGAATTTAGGATATGATATACAAATAGAAAATGCTAGTTATGAACAGATAAAAGAAAAAATAGAAAATGAAGAAATTGAATCAGCAATTGTAATAGAGCCACAAGCACTGAATGTAAAAATTCGTTATATTGTAAAAAGTGCTACTATGATGAAAGGTGTACCTGAAGAACTAATGAATGTAATGAATACAATGTATACAAATTTACAAATTAGTAAATTAGGATTAACACAAGAACAATTACAATCAATTACTCCTAATTTTGAATTTTCTTTAGAGCAAACAGAAGAGGAAAAGGTAAGTGGAAATGTGGTAGCAATAATGTTATTGTCACTAGTATTATTTTATGCTATATATTTCTGTGCATATCAAGTTTCAAGTTCAATAACAACAGAGAAAACATCAAAAATAATGGAAACATTAGTAACATCAACAAGTCCAAGAATTATTGTTTTAGGTAAGACTATAGGAATTGGAATAGTTGGATTATTACAAATGATTGTTATTGTTGGAACCGCAATAATAAGTGCTAAATTATTTTTAGAACCAGAAATGATAAATTCTATATTGGATATGTCTAATATAACACCATATTTAGCTATAGTTACAATAGCATATTTTATATTAGGATATTTAGCATATGCTTTATTATATGCATTAACAGGCTCTACTGTAAGTAAGCCAGAAGATATACAATCAGCTAATACACCTGTTGCAATTTTAGCAGTTGTAGGATTTTACTTATCATATTTTACTATGATGAATCCTACAAGTGAATTAAATGTATTTGCATCAATGTTTCCAATTTCATCACCATTCTGTATGCCTTTTAGAATTATGATGGGAGTTGCAAGTGTGACTGATGTAGTAATTTCAATTGCTATATTGATAGTAACAATTTTGGTGATTGCTCAAGTTGCTATAAAGATTTATTCAAATGCAATTTTAAACTATGGCACAAAAATGAGTATTGCAGATGTTATTAAAATATATAGAGATAAAAGTAATTAATGAAAGAAAATATTTTATTTTGGCTATGTGCTAAAATAGAATATTTTTTTGTAAATATATAATAATAATTCCTATTATTAAAGAACAATTTTTAAAGAAAAATGTTAGTACTTTTTTCTTATTATGGTATTTGCTTTATTAATTAATGCTAAATATGAAGATAAATATGATAAAAAGCTTGAGAAATTAAGAAATAAGTGTTATAATTATTATGTAGAATTATGAATAAAAAGTCTTAAAAACAAAAATTGTATATAGTTAAAAGGGGAGGAAAATATGAAAAAAACAATAATGTATATAATGGGATTAATTATTTTTAGTTCAATAGCAACTACAGTATTAGCAATAGCAAAAACAGATAATATAGGAGCTAAATTAACAAGCTCAACAGAAGAATTAAAAGCTGGACAAGAAGTTATACTTACCCTTAGGTTTGATAAATATAATCAAATTATTAAGGGTATTAATGCTTTTCAAGCAACACTACAATATGATGAAGAAATATTTGAAGAAGTGACCCAATCTAGCTTTACAACAAAAAATGACTGGGAAGAACTAAAATATAATGTAGAAACAAAAGAATTAGTAGCTATTAAAAAAGCAGGAAGTAAAAAGGAAGAAGATATTTTACAACTTAAATTAAAAGTGAAAAATGAAATAGAACCAGAAAAAACAAATGTAAAAATTGGTCAAATTGTTACATCAGAAGGAAAAGAAGATTTATTAATGGAAGATGCAACAATAGATATAGATATTATAAAAGAACAAATGCCACCAGAAGAACAAGATAAAATTACATCAAAAAAATATAAAATAAAAGAAGGATATATTGAAAGAATATTACCAGAAACTACTGTTGCAGAATTTAAACAAAATGTAACAACAGAGCAAGAAATGATATTTATAGATGCAAGTGGTAATAATTTAAAAGATGATGATATGATAGAAACGGGAGTCAAATTAAAAGTAGGAAGTGCTTTGAATTATGTATTAATTGTAATAGGCGATATAGATAAAGATGCACAACTTACAATCAATGACATAGCAGAAGCAAAATTGCATTTAATTGATTATAAAGTATTAACAGGTATTAAATTAAAAGCAGCAGATGTAGATGATGATGGTGAAGTAACAATAAATGATATTGCACAAATGAAATTAATACTAATAGATTTATTAAAACTAAAATAGAAGAGGAAAGGGGGATAAAATTAGTATTATGAAAAGAATTGATAAGAATAGAATAGTAAATAGTAAATTTTATTTTAAAGTTAGTATTTGTATAGTTGTATTTTTATTGATATCAATAAGTTCCATTTATGCAGTAAATGTTTGGGCTTCAAAAGGTGAGTTAAATGATGATGGGGAAATCGATTATGCAGATGTATACTTATTAGAAATGCATTTAATTCATAAACAAGAATTACCAGAAGAAAAATTAGAAAATGCAGATATGAATGGTGATGGAAAAATAACAGTAACAGATTTAACACTTCTAATACAAAAAATAGAAAAGACATTAGACTATGAAGTAGAATCATTTAATATAGAATTAGAAAATTATTATCCAAATAAAAATGAAGAAATTACATTAAATATTAATGCAATAGTAAGTTATGATGCTAATATAAAAACAGTAATTATAAATAGAAAAGAATATGAAGTAAAACAATTAGCTAATCAACAATATGAATTAAAAATTAATGTAGGAGATATAGCAGGAATTAAAGAATATAATTTTACAGAAGTAATCTTAGAAAATGAAAGAAGAGCAAAAATAGATTATACATTAAAAATAGATGTTTTAAAAGAAATACCAGTAATTGAAAATTACAAAGTAGAAGAAGATTTAAATGAATCAAAACTAAAAATATCTTTTAATGTAGTAGATAGAGAAAATAGTGTTACAACAGGAAATGTAGAAATTGTAAATGAAGCAAATGAAGTTATAAAAGAAGTTACTTTAACAAGTGGAGAAAACCAAATAGAAGTACCAGTTGAAGAAGATAAAAAATATAATGCTACATTTATCATAGATTATAATTTATCTAGTAAAGAATTAACAGTAGAAGGTAATTACGAAGGAATGATACAGTTTTCAAAAGTATTACAATTAACAGCTGACTATCAATTTAGCATAAGTAATATCACTACAAATAAAAATGGTACACAATCAACTGAGTTTGAAAAATCTGAACCAATTCAGATTTCATTTGAAAGCAATAATTCAACTAAATTTGAACCAGATACAATTAAAGTAATGGGAAAAGAATATGAAGTAACAAAACAAGATAATATATACATAGCAACTATAGATGGAGTAACAGAATTTGGAACACATGAAATTGTAATTGAAGAAATTGCATTATCAAATGGCAAAATATTCTCACTACAAAATAACAATAAAGTAATAATAAACATTATTAAAAAGAAACCAACTGTAACAGATTTAATAATGGAAGAAGATGCAGAACAAAATAATATAAAAGTAAGCTTTTCATTAAATGATGAAGACAAAGCAATTAAAAATGCTAATATTGTTTTAACAGATGTAGATGGAAAGGAAATAGCAAAACAAGAACTTTCTACAGAAGATTTACAAAATGGTGGGAAAATAGAAAAAACATTTTCTACAATACCTCTAAGTCAGTATAAAATAAAAGTAGTTGCAACATATAATCAAACAGAAAATGACGAAAATGAAGTAGTAAATAGTATATTAGCTGAAAAAGAAATAGAAGCTACTGCAAAAGCAACTATTACACAATCAGAAAATGACAAAGAATATGTAGAAAAAGGTGAAAAACTTTCTATTACATATTATATAGAAACAGATAAGACAGAAACTATTAGTAAAATTCGTGTTAATAACACAGATTATATACCTTTAGTAGTTGCTGATGGACAATACCAAATCGAAGTAGAAGCTAGTAACAATAGTGGTATTTGTGAATTAGTAGCAACAAAAATTATTTTTAGTGATGAGACAGTAGCAAATGTAAGTAATACAATAAAAATAGATGTTTTAAAAGATAGACCAATCTTTGAAAATTTAATAGAACAAGATAATATAGAAGAAAATAAAACAACATTAAGTTTTAATATTAAAGATAGTGATAATTCTTTTAAGAATGGAAAAGCAGTATTCACTAATAATGAAGATGATTCAAAACAAGAAAAAGATATCCAAGTAGGTCAAAATAGTATCGAATTTAATGTGGAAAATGGAAAAATATATACATTTGAAATCAAAGTAGATTATGATAGAGATAGTAACGAATTAGAAGAAAAACCAGAAGAAGATAATTTATTTATAGATGAAACTTTAATTACAAAAGAAATACAAATATTAGCTGATTATGAATTTACATTTAACAATTTTGTGACATATAATAATGAAAACCAAACAAAATATTTTGAAAAACAAGAAAATATTATAGTAAAATTTGACAGTACAAATGCTAGTAAATTTGTACCCAAAAAAGCAATAATAGATGGACAAGAATATGAACTTACAAAAAATGAAACAACATATCAAACAAAATTAAATGGTCATGAAGAATCAGGAGTAAAAAACATTACTATTGAAAAAGTTATTTTAGATAATGGAAAAGAATTTGTTTTGACAGAAAATAATCAGATACAAATTGAAATATTAAAAGATAAACCAACAATTACAGGCTTTGGTTATAGTGAAGGTGAAGATGACATCATAACTGCTGTATTCCAATTAAATGATGCAGAACAAACAATTAAAAATGGAAATATAGTAATTTCAGATGAGCAAAATAACCCAATTAAAACACAAGAATTAAAAGAAGGAATGAATACAATCAGTTTTAAAAAGATAAATGGTAAAAATCATCCAATAAAAGTTACAGCAAGCTATGACCTAGATACAAATACATTAGAAAGTGGTAAAAATGAATATCAAAACGATATATTATTAAATGATGAAATTGATTTTACAGAGCGTGAAATTCAACTAAAAGACATTATGGATGTAAACTTGTATCATATATACTATGGATTTGCAATGGATGCAACTAATATAGATAGTAATAAAATAATCCAAAATCCAGAAAATTATGTAGCAAAAGTAAAAATGAAAAATATGCCAGATATGTATGCTACTGTAAAATCTTGTAGAGTAGAAAATAGAGTTGTTCTATTAGAACTAAATGTAGAAAATACTGTTATCTACAAAGGTGATGAAAAACAAGCTAAAGTAGAAGTACCTTTTGGTAAAATGGGAACAGCAGGTTCATATGTAAATAATGAAAACTTTGAATCACTAATCAGAAGAATAAAAGAATATCCAGATGCAAACATTACCTTAACAAAAGACTATGATGCTTCTGAATACAAAGTAGATACAACAACATATTTGGGTGATGATATTGTATTTAGAGGAACAATTAATGGAAATGGACATACAATATACAACTTACAAAAACCATTATTCAACGAAATGCAAAGAGCAAGTGTTAGAAACCTTGTCATAGAAAATGCTTATTTATCAAGTATAACAGGAAGTGCCGCAAAAGGAGTTGTTGCTAATTCAGCAGAAAGCTCAAGTGTTATCAGTAATGTACATATCAAAAATGCAACGATTGCTGCATATGGAAATAATGGATCATATTTTGGATATGGTTCTATCGCAGGAAGAATCAGTAGCAATACTAGAATTGAAAAATGTAGTAGTACTAACCTTAATATAATAGCAACAAAAGGAGATGAGGCAGGAAGAGTAGGAGGAATTGTAGGACAAATAGGCTATAATTCAATAATAGAAGACTGTTATGTAACAGGAAATATTTCAGGTTCTTCAGAAGTAGGAGGAATTGTTGGTGGTATGATAGATGGATTATACCAACCAAATACTATAAAACATTGTATTACAAAAGTGAATATTACTGGTACAAGTGGTGTAGGAGGAATTGCAGGAAATCCAAATGGTAGTGGAAGAATAAAGCTAGTACAAAATATTAGTTTATCAGATGGAAATAAAGGATTTAAAGTACATGGGAATGCAATTTCACTTGATCCAGATACATTTAACTATGAAATGACAGAGTCTAAATTAAGTGCTAATGCCCCAAATTCTAATGGATTAATTAAGGAAATATCTAAAGATGAGTTTAGTGGAGAATTCTGCAAAGAACAAGCGGGATTTAGTGATACAACTTGGAATCTAAATGACAAAAATTATAATGTGCTACCATCACTTAATAATGCAGATCCAAATAACAAGAAAGAAGTAACTGTTGATGGAAGTTATATTCCAGATTTAGAAAGAATCCAAAAAATGGATATTTATAATGAAAATAAAGAAACATTATATGCTAACCTTTATTACTTAATGCCATTCTTTGATTCAAGATATCTAGTAGTAGATGGAGCCAAAATTAGTGAAGACCATGTTTTAAATAAAAAAGCAATTAAAACTGTTTTACCATACAATAAAGATAATAAATGTATACTAGCTCTTACAGAAGAAAACTATAATACAATAGACCATATCAATATTGTATTTACAGATAATTCTAGTGAGACATATAAAGTAAGATTTAAAAACATGAAAGGACATGTAGCTTCATATAAAGTAGAAGGACTAGGAATTGAATACAATTTTAATAATTATATTGTAAGACAAGATGCAAAAATTGTGAAAGAACTTGTTAATTATATTAAAAATTTAGAATATAACAGAGACTTAAAAGGATTAGGTAGTATCGCTTTAGGTGAGCGTATTTATGCAGATTTCTTTAATGAAATAACAAGAAGTGAAGAAAATGCGACCCAATTTATTTTAAATTATTTTGCAAATGTTAGAGGATATAGTATAACATTTGATAATGATATTTTAAATCAATATATAAAAGCTGATTTAACAGGTTATGGTGAAAAGCTAAAAGAAGCAATATATGCTTATAACTATTATTCACGTTTTTATGGTATAGAAGTTAATGGTATTAATATTGCTGATATGCTATTCTTTAAAGGGGAGTTATATCAAAAAAATGCAAATACTAAAAACTTAATAAAAGAGTTCTTAAAAAGCAAATGGAAAGCTTCTCATGTTACCCAGATGTTCTTTAAAGAAACATTAGGACCATGTGTTAATAGTAATACAGTACAAGAATTCATAGAAAAAAATATTAGAATGTTCAGTAATAACCAAGACCCAAATGATTGGTTTACAGAGAACTTTAATGGTATTTTGGAAGAAGTACCAATTGCAGGAAAAGAAGACAGTATTGATTATAGAGCATGGACTCAACTTAAGAAACAAGAAAAATTCATTTTACCAGTATTAACATTACCAAAAGATTCAGGTTATATGATATCAGCACCAACTACATTTATAATAGGTTCTCAAAGAGTTTATGTAAGAGAACCAGGAAATGAAGCACAAGTTCAAAATTTACGAACATTAGTTAAGAATTTTGCTAATCAGATTGGTGTATTTTATAGTACAGCATCAGGTTTTATAGAACCACATATCTTCAATCAAATATGTGATATAGCGATTGACACTACTGTTCTGCCAGTATTAGGAGAACAAAAGAAAGATAAAGCAACTGACCCATTCTGTAAAAACTTTAATGAGTTATTATATGAATGGTTTACAATAAGAGGAGTCGCAGCTTATTCAGGTTCAAATAGAATTTATTATGTTGTTGATAATGCATTAACAAGTTATGGGCGTACATGGTCACATGAAACTGGACATAACCAATGCAATTTCCTATTCTTTAAAAGAAATGGATTTAGACCAGTAGGTGGATGTAATAATAATGATGGTTCAGGAACAGAAGATTACACAGATGGAAATACAACTCAAGGATTTGGTGATGGGGGAGTAAACTTTAATTTAAGTTATAACTTTAATAGTGACCAATTAATAACAACTAATTTAACAACAGAGAGAATTAATACAACAGAAAAGATAGAAAGTTATTATAAAGGAATGTTTGAAGCAATAGACTTTTTAGATTATGCAGAAGCAAAAGCATTTTTAAGACTAACACCAGAAGAACAGTCTAAAGTTGCAGTACAAATTTACTATCCAAATGCACCAGGAAATTATGCAAATGTAGGATGGAAACCAATTTCAAAAGAAGAATTTGAAGAAATGAACTTAAAAACGATAGAGGACATTTATGATAACCAAATTACAATTAAACCAGGAGTAACTGCGCCAGTTACCCAAACTGGAGAACAAGGATTATATGGTTCTGAAAATATGTATATAAGACGTTGGTATCAACCATATAATGAAAAAGGAAGAACTCATAGTTATGGATTTACATATACATCTTGGCAAATGCTAGGAATTGGTGGATATGAAGGAGGATATATTACTTACTTTAGTGGAAAGAGTAAAAATGATTTAGATGCTATCCAAAAAGTAACAAAAGACCCAACAATGACATGGAAGAAATTTAAAACAGGTCGTTATGAATTAATGGAAGATAGTTGGAATACAATTCCATACTTAAATGCAGACGACTTAGTAGATAAATATGTAGAGGCATTAAAATTAGATGCTACAAATAGTGATAGAAATATTACAAATAGTACAAATGTTAGAAGAATGAACTACCATTATCTAAAACGTGTAACAAATGACTTCAGAGAAGAAGTATTAGATGGAGATATTGAAAAAATTCATATTACTAGTGCAGAACAATTTAAACAAAAATTAACAGAAAATCCTTGTGCTTATTATGTATTAGACAATGATATAGATTTATCTGGTGTAAGTGAAGGAAATTCTATAATAGATGGATGCTTTATGGGTAAATTAGATGGTCAAGGACATAAATTAACTGGAAATACAGTTCCAATCTTTGGTAATATTAAATTTGCGCATATTTCTAATTTAAAAATAGAAAATAGTAATATTACAAGCAATTTAGCAGATGTAGGAGCACTTGCTAAAACATTACAATATAGTGAAATGGAAAATGTATTAGGAAATAATATTAATATACAAACTACTAATAAACAAGTTGGTGGATTAGTTGGTAGTATGGCAAACAACTTTGTAAAAAATGTACATATAACAGAAATGCAAGTATCAGGAACAGCAAGAGTTGGTATGATTTCTGGATATGTTGGACAAAGCCAAATAGAAGAATGTTCAAGCAATGGAAAAGTAATATCAACAGGAAATGCATGTGGAGGACTATTAGGAGAAATTTATAATAAGACAACAGTTAGAAATTGTTATTCAGTAGGAGAAGTAAAAGGAAATCAAGATATTGGTGGATTTATTGGATATGTAAATACTTCATACATAATTAACTGTTTTAGTAATGTGAAAACAATAGGAAATGCAGGAACAGCAAGTTTTACAGGACAAACAACAGGAAATTCTATTATAAAAAATAATATTACTTTAGTAGACCAAACAGCTGGATATAAATTTGATGGTAGAACTGCAAATAATAAATTTATAAATTTCAGTGGAAATTATGAAAATAAAGCAAATCTAGGAAGATCAACACTAACAAGAACAGGTATTGATTTTACAGGAAAAATAAGTTTAGCTGATAGTGAAGATGTTAAAAAAGAAAAATTCTATACAGAAACTTTAACTTGGAATAATAATATTTGGGACTTTAGTAGAATTGCGAATGGAGGATTACCAAAATTAAAAAATGATGACCCAAATAATATAACAAATACATTAGAAATATATAGTATTACAAATGCTGAAGAGTTTGAAAGACTATTAAAAGAACATAGAGAGGCAACATTTGTAATCGAACAAGATATTGATTTATCTACTTTAGAAAGTACAACTACAATTATTGATGGTGTATTTATGGGAAGAATAGAGGGAAATAATCATACATTAAGAGGAAATACTGTTCCAATATTCCATACAATTCACTATGCAAAAATATCTAATTTAAAATTAGAAGATAGTAATATATCTAAAAATGAATCAGATATAGGAGCACTTGCAAAAATATCTTCTAACTATGTAGAACTAAATAATATAATAGCAAAAAATATTAATGTATCAAATAGAAACCAAGATACTGGTGGATTAGTTGGTATTATGACTTATACAAACTTAGAAAATGTACATATTATAGGTTCAAATATTTCAGGTACAAATAGAGTAGGGGCTTTAGTAGGATATATAGGATATTCAAACATAAAAGAAAGTAGTAGTAATGCAAACGTTATAGCTAGTGGAAATGCTGCTGGAGGATTTATGGGAGAAGTAATTAATGTAACAACAATTGAAAATTGTTATTCAATAGGAGAAGTATCTGGAGTACAAAATGTTGGAGGATTTATAGGAAGTCTAAATAAATCTACAGTTATTAATTGTTTAAGTACAGCAAAAGTTGATGGAGATGAGGCAACAGCAGGATTTATAGGACAGTCTGCAAATAGTTCTATTGTAAAAAACAATATTGCTCTTGGAAATCAAGTAAAACAAAAATACAAATTTGATGGTAGAACAATTGAAGAACAATTAGCAGGATATGAAAATAACTATGAATATGAAAGAAATAAAGGAATATCTACTTTAACTAGAGATGATATTGACTTTACAGGAAAAATTAGTGTAGCCAAAAAGGAAAATATAACAAGCGAATATTTCTATACTAATACATTAGGATGGAATAAAGATATTTGGGACTTTAGCAATATAGCAGAAGAAAATATACCAAAATTGAAAAATTCTGACCCAAATGAAGTAATTGGAATAGGAATACCAGTACATGCTATTCATACAGCAGAAGAATTTGAAACATTGTTAAATCAATATCCAGAAGATAACTTTACAATTGAAAATGACATTGATTTATCTACACTAAATAAAACAACTACAATTATTGAAGAAACATTTTATGGAGAAATAGAAGGAAAAGGTTATACAATAAGAGGAAATGCTGTTCCAATCTTTAATAAAGCATGTCATATGTTAATGTCTAATTTAAAATTAGAAGATAGTAATATAAACAAAAATGAAATAGATGTAGGAGCACTTGCAAAAATAGCTGATGATGTCAGATTAACCAATATAGTAGCAAAAAATATTATTGTATCAAATAAAAAACAAGATGTTGGTGGTTTAATTGGAATTATGACTAATTCTAATTTAGAAAATGTACACATCATAAAAGCAAATATCTCAGGTACAAGTAGAGTTGGAGTTTTAGCAGGATATATAGGTAATTCGACAATCAGGGGATGTAGTAGTAATGGAGAAGCAATAGCCACTGGAAATGCTATAGGAGGTCTTATTGGAGAAGCAATTAATAAAACAATTATTGAAAATTGTTATTCAGTAGGAAATGCTAGCGGAAATCAAGATATAGGTGGATTAATAGGAATATTAAGAGAATCTGCAATAATTAATTGCTTTAGTGTAGTAAAAGCATATGGAAATGCAGGAATATCTGGATTTATAGGACAATCAGCAAATAATTCTATTGTTAAAAATAATATCGCTCTTGGAAATCAACTTAAGCATTACAAATTTGATGGAAGAACTGCTCAAGACCAGTTTGACGGATATGAAGGCAACTATGAATATGAAGAAAACAGTGGAATTTCTAATTTAACAAGAGAAAATATTGATTTTACAGGAAAAATAAGTATAGCAAACAAAGAAAATGTAACGAATGAAGACTTCTATACTAACACATTAAGCTGGAATGCAGATATTTGGGACTTTAGCAATATAGAGGAAGAGAATATACCAAAATTGAAAAATGCTGATCCAAATGATAAAATATCAATTCATACAGTAGAAAGCTATTCTATTAGTTCAGCAGATGAATTTATACAATTAATTTCAACACATAGAGATGCAATCTTTACAATTGAAAATGATATAGACTTTTCAGGAAAGACTTTTAAGATTGGAAGTACAGTAATATCAGGAGCATTTGCGGGAGAAATTAAAGGTAATAACCATGCTATAAGAAATCTAACAAATGCAATGTTATTTGAGCAGTTTGAAGGTAAAGTAGATGGTTTAAATATAGAAAATTACAATTATGGAGCAAAATGGAAGAATGGATTTATTGATTGGAGTTTAAGTAATCCTCTTAGATTTCAAATGGCTGCTTTTGCTAAAAAAGCAATCAATGCAACATTTACAAATATGAATTTCAATAATATTACTATGTTAGGAAAATATACATATGCTATAGTGGTTTCAGAAGATGAAAACAGTACATATGAAAATATTAATATTAAGAATGCTTATATAAATGGAAGAACAAGTGGAAGCCAAATTGCTACAATAGCTGCTATAAAAACAGGTGGAAGTATAAAAAATTGTTATGTACAGGCAGGAATATATGCAACAGGATCACAAAATGGAGGTATTATATCATTAAGTAAAGGAGACATTACAATCGAAAATGTAATATCTAATGTTTATATGGCATGTAGTTCAAGTGCTAATAATGCTGAAGCTTGGGCAGGACTTGTTTACAAAGTAGAAAATGGAAATTTAATGGTTAGAAATTCAGCAGTAATTACAAAACAAAAACAAACCAATAATCCAATTAATAAAGTTGTTTCAACAATTAATGAAGGAGCAAATGTTACATTTGAAAATTGTTATGAGAATGCTGATTCGTTTGGTATAACAAATAATGATAAAGAAGGTATTCAAACTGTAACAAATTCTGAATTACTAACAAAAGATTTTTATACAAATGTATTACATTTAGATGAAAATATTTGGGATTTAGACAATATACAAGAAGTAGATATAACAAACTTAGATAGTCAAAATGTAGATAATAGAGTTGTTAGATTTATCACATTTGGATTAAAGTAAATATAGATATTGATAAATGCTGAATAATATTAATATATAATGCAAATAGTAGTAAAAAAGAAGCATTAAAAAGACAAAAATGAGATAATAGAAAGCCTATAATAACCTTATAGTGGTTATTATAGGTTATTTTAATATGATTTAAAAGTTCCGCATTTATTGTTTCTTATTGTGATTAATACCAAGACTGGCTTTGTTTAGCTACTTTTAGACCATTTTAGTTTTTTAAGTAATTTTTTTAATAAATATATTAAAATATATTTTAAATAAAGAGGAATATTGATATAATAGAAAAGAAAATTATAAATTTATATAAATTAGGATACTGGAAAATAATTCGAAATGAATAGGAGGGAAATAGTAAATGCAAGTAAAGAATAATTATAATGAATGTTTAACTAATTTGGCTTGTTCAATTCAGAAATATTTTGGATTGAGCATAAAACATAATTCTATAGAGTATATAGACAATTTGTTAAATGAAAAACAACCTAAAAATATTATAGTTTTGCTTTTTGATGGAATGGGTTCAAGAATATTAGATAGAACCTTAGACAAAGATTCATTTTTTATAAGGAATAAAGTTAAAGAAATTTCAACAGTATTTCCAGCAACTACCACAGTTGCAACTATGTCAATTCGTAATACACAACATAATGCAATCGAATTATTTCCTTTTGGTGAAAATAAATATAATAATTTAGAAGAAATGCTAGAAATTATAGAAGAAGAATGTAATAAAGAAGGGAAAAGATATATTTATGCATATGATACTGAACCAGACCATACAATGCATGATTTTGGTCCAGATGATGATGAAGTAAGAAAATTGATTAAAATAAGAAATAATAAAGTAAAGCAATTATGTGAGAAATTAAATGATAGTATAATAATCATTATTGCAGACCATGGACATAAAGAAGTAGAACATATTTATTTGAAAAATTATCCTAAAATAATGGAGATGTTAGATAGAACTACTTCACTGGAACAGAGAGCAGTGTCTTTTAAAATAAAGAAAGAATATAAAAAACAATTTGTTAAGGAATTTAACAAGAACTTTGATAAAGACTTTAAATTATATTGCAGTCAAGAAATAGTAAGATCACATTTATTTGGATATGGAGATGAAAATGAATTGTTTAGAGATGCTATAGGAGACTTTATAGCTATAGCAGAAGATTCAAATAAATGTATAATAACAGATGGAGATGAAGTATTAAAATCACAACATGCAGGATATTCAGACGATGAAATATATGTACCATTAATTGTTATAGATAGATGTTAAAAGATTATTAAAAATATAAAGTTTGTGACCACATATGTGTAATTGCTATTTTTATGTATATAAAAAACTAAAAAAGCGAACAAATTACACGAAATTTTGCTTAATAGATGTCATTTTTACTGGTCACAATGGAGGGAAAAATGTTTAAATTACACTCAGAATATAAGCCAACAGGCGACCAGCCACAGGCAATAGAATATTTAAGTAAAGGAATAATGGAAGGTAAGAGATTTCAGACACTTCTAGGCGTTACAGGTTCTCGGAAAAACTTTCACAATGGCAAATATTATACAAAAAGTACAAAAACCAACACTCGTTTTAGCACACAATAAGACATTAGCTGGACAACTATATAGCGAATTCAAGGAGTTTTTTCCTGAGAATAATGTTGAATATTTTGTGTCATATTATGACTATTATCAACCAGAAAGTTATATTCCATCATCTGACACATATATAGAGAAAGATGCATCAATAAATGATGAAATTGATAAACTTCGTCATTCAGCAACAGCATCACTATTTGAAACAAAAGATGTAATAATTGTAGCATCAGTTTCATGTATATATGGACTAGGAGACCCTATTGATTATGAGCATATGATAATTTCATTAAGACCAGGTATGCAGAAAACTAGAGATGAAGTATTAAAGAAATTAGTTGATATGCAATATTCTAGAAATGAAATTGATTTTAAAAGAGGGACTTTTAGAGCAAAGGGAGATATTGTAGAGATTTACCCATCTGACCAAAACGAATCAGCTATTCGTGTGGAGTTTTGGGGTGATGAAATTGAAAAAATACAAGAAATTAATCCTTTAACAGGAAAAGCAATTGCAGAAAGGAAACATATAATGGTTTTTCCTAATTCTCATTATGTAACAACATCAGATAAAATGGGACATGCACTAGGAACAATTGAAAAAGAACTACAAGAACAAATCAAATATTTTAAAGATAATAATAAATTGATAGAAGCTCAAAGAATTGATGAAAGAACAAACTTTGATATGGAAATGATGAGAGAGACTGGATTTTGCCAAGGTATAGAAAATTATTCTAGACATATAAGTGGAAGACCTGCTGGTTCTCCACCATTTACACTTTTTGATTATTTACCAGATGATTTCTTATTGCTAATAGATGAGTCACATGCTACAATTCCTCAAGTTAGAGCTATGTATAATGGTGATAGAGCAAGAAAAGAATCTTTAATTAATTATGGATTTAGATTACCATCTGCATTTGATAATAGACCTCTAAAATTCGAAGAATTTGAACAAAGAATAAACCAAGTAATATTTGTAAGTGCAACACCTGCTGATTATGAAAAGGAACATTCTAAAGAAAATGTTGTTGAACAAATTATTAGACCTACAGGACTTTTAGACCCAAAAATTCAAGTAAAACCTGTAACTAATCAAATTGATGATTTAATTGAGCAGATTAGAATAAGAGTTGAGAAGAATGAAAGAGTTTTAGTTACTACTTTAACTAAGAAAATGGCAGAAGATTTAACTTCATATTTGAAAAGTTTAGATATAAAAGTAAATTATATGCATTCTGACATTAAGGCATTGGAAAGAATGGAAATAATAAGAAACTTAAGACTTGGGGAATTTGATGTTTTAGTTGGTATAAATCTTTTAAGGGAAGGACTAGATATCCCAGAGGTTTCATTAGTTGCAATATTAGATGCAGATAAAGAAGGATTTTTACGTTCAGAACGTTCTTTGATACAAACTATAGGACGTGCTGCTAGAAATACTGATGGTACTGTTATAATGTATGCAGATGAACTTACTGATTCTATGGAGAAAGCTATATCAGAAACTAATAGAAGAAGAAAAATCCAAGAAGAATATAACATAAAAAATAATATTATACCTAAAACAATTAAAAAATCTGTTAGAGATACTATTAGTATAACAAAACAAGAAGATATAGGAATTGAATTTAAAATGGAAAGTCCAGAAGATATCAGAAATACTATTACTAAATTGACTGATGAAATGCTTAAATATGCAGCATCTATGGAATTCGAAAAAGCTGCTGAAATTAGAGATAAAATTAAAGAATTAGAAAAATTAATATAAAGTAAAATTGATATTGTCTGAATAATTTTTAATTAATCAGACAATATCAATTTTAGTTTAAGCTTTAATAAATTATTTTTAGCTTTTTAGGAGTTTTAACTACACTCACTCTCACTTTCTACTAAAGCAGCAATATTTTTACAGGCTATTTTTTGCAATTTTTCTAAAGCATCTGCATCTGGTTGACAACTTACATTTGTTGCTTCTTTACCAAAAGTTATTGCTGTTTGTCTTTCGATTTCTTTTACAATTTTGTTTATATCTGTGTACCAAAAACTATAAAAGTCTTCTTCATGGATTTTTAAACAATCTCTGCTGTTTCTATGCTTAGAGAGGATTAAAAAATACTCATTCAAGTTTATAATTGTATATAAACTTTTCCGTTTTTGTATACTACTTTTGCTAGACATAAGTGCTCCTCCTTATATATACACATACAATAGTTTCTATTATTATATTATACAATCTTTTATGTATTATGTAAATACTTTTTTGATATATTTAAAAAATTTAATTTTTTATTGCAACCAAAAATAAAATATGTTATATTATAATTACAAAATAATAAGGGGGTAAAAAAATGGAAGAAGAAAATGCAATTAAAATGAAGCAAGGCAGTTATGTATCTGGAATAATAGGAGCAATAATAGGAGGGTTAATAGCAACTATACCATGGATATTAGCATATGTGTATGGAGGAATGATGCTATCAATATTAGCAACATTAATTGCAGCTGGAGAATTTTATGGATATAAATTATTAAAAGGTAGAGTAAATAAGGTTTTACCAGCAATATTAATGATATTAGCTCTTGTAATAGTAACAGTAGCAACTTTAATTATTATACCAGCAGCATTAATAAATAAAGAGGGAATTAATGTCAATTCTTCAAATTTACAAAGATTGTATGAGAATAAAGAGTTTGCAGCAGCTATAATGAAAGATTATGTAATATCAGTTGTATTTACAATTTTAGGAGCAAGTATAGTAACTTCAAATATTAAAAAACAATTACAAAATAATGATGGTGAAAATAATGAAATAAAATTAGATCTTAGTAATACAGAAGAGACAATGAAGATAAAAAAAGCAAATATAGAATTATTAAAACCAATATTTACAAAATATGATGCGATAAGCAAAGAAAAAGCAATGATAAAAGAAGAAGTTTTAGCAGAAATTGAAAATCAAGATGCAAACCAATCATTTAATTATTTAAAAAGTTTAGGAATAATTAAAAAATATAAAGGAAAATATTATTATTCAGAAGAAAATGAAAGTAAACAAACAAAAGTTAAAAAGATGCAACCATGGCAAAAAGTATTTTTAGTTATTATAATGATATTATTTGTAATAACATTAATAGCATCATTATTAGATAACTCTGAAAAAGCAAATAAGTTATATCAAGATGAAAAAGTAAGTTTTGAAGTAAGTGGAGATTGGAATCAAGGAGATTCTGAATATGAAACTGAGTGGAACTTTTTTAAATATATTAACACAGTACCAGTATTAAATTCAGAAAATACTATAAGTGAATATGATTATTCATCATATCCAGCTGGAATTAATGTTTATTATGATAAAGTTAATACTGAAACTCTTAAAAGCATAGAAGATGTAAAAGCGAATGTTCAAGCAGGGCTAGAAAGTTCAGAAAATAAACCAGATTCACAAGATATGGAAATTTCTAAAACTAAAGAAAACTATGATTTATTAAAAGTAAGATTAGTTTATAAAAATTATCCAACTGAAATATTATATTATTATTATATTTTAGGTGGAGATAAATTATTATGTATTACATCATATAGCTTTAATTTAGATGATGAACAAGATATTGAAAAAGAGACAGACAAATTAGTAAATACATTTAAATGGTTATAAAAATTTAAATAATTAAAAATAAAATTTAGAATATGGTTCTAAATTGAAAATACAAGCATATAATATTAAAAATAAAATGCAAGGAGAATAAAAATGCAGTTTATTAAATATTGTATGCTTTTTTTTGTATTTATAATATCAGCATTAATTGGAAAATACATATCACAGAAATATAGATTTAGATTAGAAGAACTAGAAGAAATAAAAAATGCATTAAATATATTTAAATCAAAGATAAAATTTACATATGAACCAATACCTGTGATATTTGAAGAAATATCACAAAAATCAAATCCTAATATATCAGAATTATTTTTAGATGCAAAAGAAAAAATGGAGAACAAAACATCATCAGAAGCATGGGAAGAAGCAATAGAAAAGTTTTCAGGTAATTTAAATAAAGAGGACAAGCAAGCTATTAAAACACTTTCGAAACTGTTGCGGAGCTACTGATTTAGAGGGGCAATTAAGTCAGATTGAAGTTACAGAAAGTTTTTTAGAAAAACAAATAAGACAAGCACAAGAAGAAAAAAATAAGAATGAAAAATTATATCAAAAATTAGGAATCACAATTGGGTTAGGGATTGTAATTATATTAGTGTGATGTACCAAGAGATGTTTCTTTTTAAGATAGCTGTTTAAATGTGTAGTGAGTTATGGAGATTTTATGTAGTAGTTGAGATATATCTTTAAGGGAAAAAATAATAGATAAAGTCTATTGAAAGGATGATGAAAATGAGTATAGATTTATTGTTTAAAATAGCTGCAATAGGAATATTGGTTGCAGTGTTGTATCAAGTTTTAGTGAGAGCAGGGAGAGAGGACCAAGCTATGATGACTACTCTTGCAGGATTGGTAATTGTTTTAACAATGGTGATAAAAGAAATTAGTGGATTGTTTGATACAGTTAGGACTTTGTTTAACTTGTAAGCTGTTAATTTCCGATATTAAGTTATAAATTGATTCTTGAGGGGGAAGTTAATGGAAATTATAAGAATTATTGGAATCGCTTTAATTGCTTTGATAATAATAATAATGTTAAAACAGTATAGGCCTGAATATGCAATATTTATAAGTTTATTAACAGGGGTACTAATTCTTTTTCTTGTAATGGATAGATTAACTGGGATAATAAATTTGATACAATCTATTAAGGATAAGTTTTCTATTAATACTCAGTTTATAGCATTGTTAATAAAAATTACAGGAATAGCATTTCTTTCAGAATTTGCTGTCAGTATTTGTAAGGATTCTGGTGAGGCGGCTATTGCAAGTAAAATAGAGTTGGGTAGTAAAATTATTATTATATCAATGTCAATTCCTATAATATCTAGTTTGCTAGAGATTATATTAAAGATTTTGCCATAAGGAGGTAAAGAAAATGTGAAGATACAAAAGAAGTTTGCTTTGTTGTTAATAGTTATTATAAGTATTGTATTAAAGTCAACAATTTCTTATTGTACTGATATGAGTGAAAATATGCTTTTAACTCAACAAGAGTCGTTTGGAATAAATTCTTTTGTGGAGAAGTCTAAACAATATAGTGGTGAGTTTTTTGATGATATGGATATAAGTGGAATTTTAAATTCTGCTATAAAAGGAGAAATAGACAATTCTAGTATATATAAAAAGATAATAGATTTGTTAGGCAAAGAGGTACAAAATGGAATAAAAAGTTTGATTAGTATTTTGGCAATTATAATAATACATAGTGTTTTAAAATCAATAAGTGAAAGCTTGGAAAATGATAATATATCAAAATTAATATATTATGTACAGTATATAGCAATAGTAACAATTATAATGGGTAATTTTTCAGATATAATAAATCTAGTTAAAGAAACAACAGTTAATTTAGTTGGATTTATGAATACATTAATACCAATTTTAGTTTCGTTAATGTTATATACAGGAAGTATAACTACAACAAGTATATTAGAACCAATAATATTATTTATGATAAATTTTATAGGAAATTTAGTTCAGGATATATTGATACCTGTAATATTGATAATTACATCAATAAGTATAATATCAAAAGTGTCTGATAAAATTCAGGTTGAAAAAATTGCAAAATTTTTAAAGTCAAGTACTATATGGTTTTTAGGATTAGTTTTAACTGTATTTGTAAGTATAGTTTCTTTAGAGGGAACTTTAGCAAGTTCTATTGATGGAATAACTGCCAAAACTGCCAAAACTATTGTGAGTTCTGCGATTCCTGTGGTGGGAAAAGTTTTAGGTGATGTTGTAGATAGTGTTTTGGGTTGTGGAGTAATTTTGAAGAATGCAGTGGGTTTTTTAGGAGTAATTATTATTATTGGTATATGTATATTGCCTATTATTAAATTATCTGTTTTGACAATTTCTTATAAGTTGGTTTCTAGTGTGTCTGAAGTGATTGCAGATGAAAAGATTGTTAAGTTATTGGACCAAATAGCAGATGTTTTCAAAATTTTACTTGGTATTTTAGTAACAATTTCTTTTTTAGTTATTATTGGGACAACTTTATTAATTAAAATGTCAAATACTGGTATGATGTTCAGATAGCTGAGTTAGGAGAAGAAATGATTAATTTTTTGAGTTCTTGGGTAAAAAATTTGGCTTTAGCTTTAATAGTTGTGTCTATTTTGGAAATGATTCTTCCAAATAATAAAACAAAGAAATATGTAAAAATGGTTATGGGATTATATATATTGTTTAGTATAATATCACCATTTATAGAAAATAGTGATAAATTAAATTTTAATGATATAGATTTGGATTTTTATACAGAGGATACATCAAGTGTAAGTACATATGTTAATCAAAGTTCTATGGATAATCGATTAAATGAAATATATGGTGAAGAGCTAGAAAAAGATATTATTCAGAAGATTCAAGAAAAAGGTTATGAAGTAGAAAGTTGTAAAGTGAATGCTCATATATCTGAGAATGATAGTGGTATAGAAAAGATTATTCTTAAAATTAAGAATAAATTAACAGAAAGTATGGGAAGTAAATCACAACAAAAGAATGATGATACTTTAGAAAGTAAAATTGTTTCTGAAATTCAGAAAATACAAAAAGTTCAAATTAATATTTCAGATAATAATCAAAATGATGAAAATTATAATGTCCAAGATAGTAATATAACTAAAACAGATATTAAAGTTATAAAAGAATTTTTAATAAAGGAATATGGGGTGAGTGAACAATGTTTAAGAATAAGCTGAATGCTCTAATTGGTAAAGATGACAATAATGGAAATAATAAAAAGAAAATAGAAAATTTGGTTTTTTTAGTTATTGTATTGATAATAACTATTGTAGTAATAAATTATATATGGAATGGAAAGAAAAGTTCAAATAAAACAATTACAAATTCTACAGGAAAGCAATTAGCCACAACACAAGTTAATCAAAATAAGAAACAGACAGAAACTAATAATACTAATACTTTAGAGCAGAGACTTGAAGATATACTTAGCAATATTGATGGAGTAGGGAGTGTGAGGGTTTTTATTAATTATTCTGAGTCTAGTGAGACTGTAGCGATGTATAATGAAAATTCTAAGACAAGTGTGACTGAAGAAACAGATACTTCTGGTGGAATAAGAAAGGTAGAAGAGACTGATTCTCAGAAAGAGATTGTATATCAGGAAGATAGTGGAAATAAAGTTCCGATTATTCAAAAAATGGTTGAGCCTAAAATTGAGGGGGCTATAGTTACTGCAAAGGGTGCTTCAAATGTTAATATAAAGACTAATATAATTCAAGCTGTAGAAGCGGCAACTGGACTTGCAACACATAAGATTCAAGTTTTTGAGATGTCTAATTAGAAATGTGATAACTGTTTGAAGTGAAGAGAATTATAGATATATTATACATAGTTACTATACATAGAAATTTTTTGTTGATAATGAATATAGTAAAATATAGTTAAGGGAGATTTTATTTATGAAAATGTTTAAAAAAAATCAAGTTGTGATTTATGTAATTGCTTTAATGCTAGTTGTAGCAGGATATTTGAATTATACTACTACTAATGATTTAAATACTACTATTCAAACAAGTAGCACTGAAGAAGAACTGGCTAAAATGGCTAATATTGGAGATGCTCAATTAGTTAGTAGCAATGTTTTGAATGAAAACAATAATTTTGATGAAAATATTGTTACTTCAAGTGATATAATGGATAATAATATTGTTAGTTCAAATGATGTAGTTGACAATAATAATGAAAATATAAAAGATAATAAAGTGGAGAATAATACTGTATATACAAGTTCTAGTTCTTCAAAAAATGATGTAGACTATTTTTCAACTTCAAGATTAGAAAGAGATACTATGTATTCACAAATGTTAGAGACTTATGAAAAAGTATTAAATAGTAATAATTCTTTAGAAACTCAAAAACAATCAGCATCTAATGAAATAACAAAAATTAATAATATTAAAAATAGTATTATGATTTGTGAGAACTTAATTAAAATTAAAGGTTTTGATGATGTAGTTGTTTTTGCAAATGGAGAGAGTATTAATGTTATTGTTAAAGATGAACAATTAAGTGCAGAAAAAGTTGCTCAAATTCAAAATATTATTTCTAGAGAAATGAATGCGAAAGTCGAAAATATACATATTACAAATAAATAAAAAGATGATGAATATTTTATTATTAACTTTTATTTTTCTTATATAAATTTTAAGTAATCTATAAAAAATTGAAAAATTTTCAAAATTTTAAAAAATGAATAATCATTTTTTATTTGTAGAAAATAAAAATGAGGCAAAATGAAAATTAGCATAAGATGGTGTTTTGAAATCCAATATTTTGAAAAATTTTTGAATGAGGATGAAGAAATTTAAATATATGAAAGGATGATATAAGAATGAAAGTTAAAGATTGTATGTGTCAAGATGTATGTTGTGTAAAACCAGACACAAAAGTAAATGAAATTGCAAAATTAATGAGCGAAAATCATATAGGATGTATTCCTGTATGTGATAATAACAATTGTATATGTGGAATTTTAACAGATAGAGATATTTTATTGAGAACAGTAGCATGTAATAAAGATATAAATACAACAACTGCAAGTGATATAATGTCAACTAATGTATGTACTTGTAAAGAAGATGAAGATATGACAAATGCTGAAAGTAAAATGGCAAATAATCAAATAAGAAGATTACCAGTATGTGATGAACAAAATCATGTTATAGGAATTTTAACTTTAGGAGATTTAGCTCAAAATGATATAGGATTAGGTAGAACAGAAGTATGTGATACTATAAGTAATATTTGTGATTGTAATAATCATAAAAATGACCAATAAATAAAAATTGAAATGAGACAGTTGGGACAGTCCAATTTGTCTCATTTTCGACAGTATTCTACAAAAATATGAAACAAAATTGTACTGTCCCAAATGTTTCGTTTTTTGGAATATAAAACAAAAAATAACGTATAATAGTAAAAAAGGAGAAATTAATATGATTATTGATATGTCATATTGGACAAGAGTATTAAGAAGAGTTTTATATGTTGTTTTGATTTTAGTTGGATTGTTTTTAGCATTTAAACTGTCAGTATTTTATATGCCATTTTTAGTGGCATTTATTATATCATTAATAATAGAGCCACTAATTAGATTTATTATGCGAAAAACAAAACTGACAAGAAGAACAAGTTCTATTATTATTTTTATAATAGTTTCAATAGTGATACTAGGGAGTATTGTTTGGGGAATAATAGCTTTATTCTCAGAAGCATCAAATTTATTGCAGGGATTAAATGGATATGTAGAGAAAGCTTACATATTATTCCAAGATATAACAAATCAATTTGACTTTGATAAAATACATTTGCCAAATGAAATATCAACAATATTACAGAATTCTACAGGGGGATTATTAAATACAGTTTCAAATTGGGCTAGAAATGCTTTGACTGGATTATTAAATGTAGTTACATCAATACCAACTATAGCAATTTATTTTGTAATAACAATTATGGCTTTATATTTAATATGTGTTGATAAAGTATATATTTTAGACCAAATAGAACATCATCTTCCTAAAAAATGGGTATTTAAGTTAGGTACTCATGTTAGAGAGTTAACTAAAACTTTGGGAGGATATTTAAAAGCAGAAGTAACATTAATTTTAGTGTCTTTTATATTATCTTTAGTTGGATTATATGTATTAAAATTTTTGAAATTTAATATAGAATATCCATTATTAATGGCATTATTGATAGGATTTGTTGATGCTCTTCCAATATTGGGGTCTGGGACAGTAATGGTGCCTTGGGCAATTATTTCTGGCTTAAATGGTGATTTGAAGTTAGGAATTTCTATTATTGTATTACTTGTAATAATGTCAACTGTAAGACAATTTTTAGAACCAAGACTTGTTAGTAAACATATTGGAACACATCCGATTTTTACATTAATTGCTATGTATACAGGTTTTAAATTTATTGGTATTATGGGAATGTTAATTGGACCAATAATATTAATCATTATAAAAAATGTTTTTGCAACTTTAATTGATGAGGGTGTTGTTAAAAGTATTTTTGATAGAAGATAATTTAAATAATAAAATGTACAAACAGAATTTTCGATAAATATTGTTTGTACATTTTTTATTTTAAAATATATAGACAATAATATTAAAATTGACATTATGTAAAGCTATATGTTATAATTAATACATAATTGTTTAAGGAGGAATATTATGCCAGGATTTGTAATTCATATAGCAGTTGCAGAGGAATATATTAAAAAACATAAAAATGAAAAAGAAAATAGAAAAGAATTTATAGATGGAACAATTTATCCAGATTTAATTAGTCCTAAAAGCTTGTCACATTATGGAAAAAGTCCAGCATATTCTAATCTTAAATTATTTTTAGAAAACAATGATATGAGTACAAGTTTTAATAGGGGGAATTTTCTACATTTGTTAACTGATTATTTATTTTACAATCAGTATATAGAAATAATTCCAAAAGAAGGTTTATATAATGATTATGACATAATTAATGAAAAACTTATAGAAAACTATAAAATAACATATATACCAGAGAAAGCAAAAAAGTCAATTTTTTTTAAAAATGGTGAAGTTAAAGTATTAACTTATGAATTGGCTTGTAAAGTTATTGATGAAATATCACAGATTGATTTGGATAGTGTTTGCAAAGAAATATTACAAAATTCAAAAAAATGGTCAACATACAAAAAATTAGTGTAAGGAGGTTGCGAATATGTTAGGATATATAAGTGGAGTTTATGATATTTTAAGGAGTAAAGATTTAGAAAAATTGGATGCAGCTATACAAATAAATAGAGAAAAGGGAAATAAGTATTTTGCAATTGCTCTTTATGATGATGTATTATGCCAAGTATTAGGAATAGATACACCATTGAAAACATCAGAAGAAAGAACAAAAATCGTGGAACAACTTGCTGGTGTGGATTTTTCTTTTGTGATATCTTCTTTAGATGAAAAATTAATTAGGAAACAGGCAGAAGAAGGATTAGAAAAATACTGTAAAGATAAGGAAAAGTTAAATAAAAGAAAAAATGTAAAAAAACCATATAAGATAGCGTATGCTCCAGGTACATATGATTTATTTCACTTAGGACATTTAGAAAATTTACTAGAAGCACATAATAAAAGTGAAAAACTAGTAGTTGGTGTAAAAGCTGATGAATTGGTTAGAGAACATAAAGGTAGAAATCCTGTAATTAGTGCAAATGAAAGAATGGATATACTACGACATTTTAAATTTGTTGATAATGTTTATCAGTATTTTACAAGAGATCCACATATTGCATCAACTTGGATAAAATCAAAATATCAACAAGATATTGATGCAGTATTTTTAGGATCAGACTTGAAAAAAGATTTTGAAGACATAAAAGATATAAATATTGTATTTACAGATAGAGATGAACAAAATATGAAGAATAGGTCTACTTCAGGATATATTAAGAAATTGAAGTTGAGAACATTAGATAATAAACAAACATATACAGGAAATATACATGATTTGAAAACAATTAGTATTGAACCACAAACAAGTATAGAATTGTAGCATATTTTATATTATAATTGTGATGATAATAGACCAGGTTTTTAATTTTCACTTTTTTACAAAAAAGTAGAAATTAAACACTTGGTCTTTTATCATTATTAATAAGTTATTATAATATTCCATTAGTTGGAATATAGCTATCATCAGGAGGATACACATATTCTTCTTGAGTTGGTTTATCAACTTTTTTAATATCAGTAATCTTTAAAATAGGCATATCGCCGTGATAGTCACCTTTTAAAATTTCTCCTGTAATTTCAACCCATGTATTATCATTAAAATTTTTAGCATTGTCATATTCACAAAGAAAACCAACAATAACAGTTTGAGAATTTGAATTTATAATCATATCTCTAGCTAAAACAAATTGATTATCTTGTAAATCTAGAACTCTATATACATATCCAGTAAAACATATTTTTTTTCCTACATAAGAATCGATGTTTTCATGAACTGTTTTTAAAATATTTGTATAATTTTTTGGTGCTATTTTAGAAATACTATTTTTAGGCAAACAGCTTTCTAATCTAGTACTATCATTTGCTCCATTAAAAACTTTATACATTACAGTTCCTAATATACAAATTAAAAGTATTATAACTCCAATAAAAAAATATTTAAATATTTTACTTCCATTTACCTTAACATTAAATACAAACATAGATAATCCTCTTTTCGAATAATAGTTAATAAAATATATGAAAAAAATAGAAAGATATTACAAAAAAACTTGAAATGTATTGAAAAATATTATATGTTATGTTATTATTCGAACTATGAAACTGTAGGAATAAATATTAAACTTAATATTTTGTAACATGCATATAAAAAGGAGGATATGATATGCTAAAAATCAACAATAACAAATTAAAAGAAGGTATGCGGATAGTTTTACCAGAAGAATGGCATGACAAAGTTTTAGCATTTTCAAAAAAAGAAAATTGTCCATATGAATTTATATTAGAAAACATAGAAAAGGACAAAGGAACTAAAGAAACATACTATATTTGCAAACCTGAAAAAAAGACTGGAGCAAAGTTGGCTAAAATTGCATTTACAGAATGTACAATTAGATATCTTTTTTCACAAGAAGTGCCAGATTTAAATATTGGATTATCATTTAAAGAGTATCTGCCATTGGAAGATTCTCAGATATTGATAACTAATTCCAGAAATCCAAGTGAAGTTATTCCTGGAATATTTAAAGTGGAACCAGAGCTAATACTTAAAGGAATAATATGTTTGAATTTCAAAATATATTATATGAATGGTAATGGTTTTACAGCTGTCAGACACTTTTATGATGGAAGTAAGAAGTCTAATTGGAAACTATTACTCCATGAAGATACTTCATATATGACTGATTATGAAAAAATGTTCAGAGATACTATTATTCATAAAAGTTATGTAGTGAAAAGTTGTGATAAGTTAGCAAGGTATCTTGAAAAGGAAGGTGCAATCGAACATGCAAGAATGTTGCGTGAAAAAGGTAGAGTTCATGATGATAGCAAAATAAGTTGTGAAGATGAGCTTCATGCATTATCAAGAATTATAAATGACCAATCAACAATGTATGATGCTACAAAACAACTTTCACCAATCCAGAAAGATGCAATAAAATTGCATTGGAAACACAATCCTCATCATCCAGAGTTTTTTAAGACTCCAGAAGATATGGAAAGAATAAATATAATGGAGATGTGCTGTGATTGGTATGCACGCTCTATGCAAAAGGGCACAGATTTTATGAAGTATGTAGAGACTGCTCAAAATGAAAGATTTAAGTTTCCTGATTGGATGTATGCAGAAATTATACATTATTGTGAAGTTTTAAATTCCAAAATTTAATATGCAATATTTTAATCCTAGTTTTTTATAAAAGCTAGGATTTTTTTATAAAAATACTTGATAAAAGCACATTTTAATGATATAGTTACAAAGAAAAATAAAACGAAAACTTAGGAGGAATATACAAACATGAAATTATTTAAAACATATAGTGAAAAAGAAGTAAAAAGAATAATGCCATTAGTAGAAAAAATTAATGCTATGGAAGAAGAGATTTCAAAATTATCTGATAATGAATTAAGAGGAAAAACAGAATATTTTAGAAGAGAATTAGAAAGTGGGAAAACATTAGATGATATATTACCAGAAGCATTTGCGGTAGTTAGAGAAGCATCAAAAAGAACATTAGGAATGAGACATTTTGATGTGCAATTAATAGGTGGAATTATATTACACCAAGGAAGAATTGCAGAAATGAAAACTGGTGAGGGTAAAACATTAGTTGCAACATTGCCAGTATATTTAAATGCTCTAGAAGGACAAGGAGTTCATGTAATTACAGTAAATGATTACTTAGCAAAAAGAGATAGTGAATGGATGGGAAAATTATATAAATTCTTAGGACTTTCAGTAGGTCTTGTAATTGCAGGGATGGACCCACAAGCAAAACAAAAAGCATATGGGGCTGATATAACATATGGAACAAATAATGAATTTGGATTTGATTATTTAAGAGATAATATGGTAATTTATAAAAATCAATTAGTTCAAAGAGGATTACATTATGCAATAGTTGATGAAATTGATAGTATATTAGTTGATGAAGCAAGAACACCACTTATTATTTCAGGAAGAGCTAATGAATCATCTGATTTATATAAAAAAGCAAATGATTTTGTAAGAAAATTAGAGGCAAAAGTAATAGTAGAAGAAGATGTAAAAGATTTTGAACAAGCAGAAGATAATGAAAAATATGATTATATAGTAGACTTAAAGGCAAAATCTGCATCATTAACTCAAAAAGGAATTAAAAAAGCAGAAGAATTCTTTAGTTTGGAAAACTTTAATGATTTAGAAAACTCTACATTAGTACACCATGTAAATCAAGCATTAAGAGCACATGGAGTAATGAAAAAGGATATAGATTATATAGTAAAAGATGGAGAGGTTTTGATTGTTGATGAGTTTACAGGACGTATTATGTATGGAAGAAGATACAATAATGGATTACATCAAGCAATTGAAGCAAAAGAAAAAGTTAAAATTGCAGATGAATCAAAAACACTTGCAACAATAACATTCCAAAATTACTTTAGAATGTATGATAAATTGTCAGGTATGACTGGTACAGCTATGACAGAGGAATCTGAATTTGAAGAAATATATAATCTAGATGTTGTAGAAATACCAACAAATAAACCTATGATAAGAAATGACCAAAATGATGTAATATACAAAAATGAAAATGCCAAATTTAGAGCTATAGTTGAAGAAGTAAAACAAAGCTATGCAAAAGGACAACCAGTTCTAATAGGTACAGTATCAATAGAAAAATCAGAAAAACTAAGTAAATTATTAAATGAAGCTAGAATACCACATGAAGTATTAAATGCTAAATCACATGAAAAAGAAGCTATGATAGTTGCACAAGCTGGTAAATTTGGGGCAGTTACAATAGCAACTAATATGGCAGGACGTGGAACTGACATTATGCTAGGAGGAAATAGCGAATATCTAGCAAAAGAAGAAATGAGAAAGAATAAAGTTCCAGCAAATTTAATAGAAGAATCAAACACATATTATGAGACAGATGACCAAGATATATTAAGAGCAAGAGAACAATTTAATGAATTAGTTAAAAAATATGATGAAAAAATAAAAGAAGAGAAACAAAAAGTTATAGATGCTGGTGGATTAAAAATAATTGGTACAGAAAGACATGAATCAAGAAGAATTGATAATCAGTTAAGAGGTCGTTCAGGACGTCAAGGTGATATAGGAGAATCAAATTTCTATATTGGATTAGATGATGATTTAATGAAAATCTTTGGTGGAGATGCTATAACAAGAGTTTACAATACATTAGGTGCAGATGAGAATATGCCTATAGCTTCTAAGATGATATCAAAAGCTGTTGAGAATGCTCAAAAGAAAGTTGAAGGAAGAAACTTTAGTATTCGTAAAAATGTACTAAAATATGATGATGTTATGAATGCTCAAAGAGAGATAATCTATAAACAAAGAAGAGAAGTTTTAGATGGTGAAGATATCCATAATAATATATTGAACATGATAAACAATATAGCAGAAGAAACAGTTTCAATGTTTGTAGAGGGAGAAGATGGAAAATCTGTAAATGCAGAAAGTTTAAGTACAGAAATATCAAGTGTATTTGGACTAGAAATGTCAGAATATTTAAAAGAATATCAAAATGATTCTGATAGCATTATTGAAGAATTAAAGAAACGAGCAGTACAAAAATATCAAGAAAAAGAAGATGAAATAACATCTGAAAAAATAAGAGAACTTGAAAGAGTTGTAATGCTTAAAGTTGTAGATGAAAAATGGATGAACCATATTGATAGTATGGATGAATTAAAAAATGGTATTGGTTTAAGAGCATATGGACAACAAGATCCTGTAGTAAAATACAGAATGGAAGGTATGGATATGTTTGAAGAAATGGTTTCAAATATAAAATTAGATGTTGTTAAAATTCTTATGAATATCAGAAAACAAAGTGAAAATGCACAAAGACAAGAAACAGTTAAAATTACAGGAGCAGCATTAGAGGCAATTAATAGTGTTGATGGTGGTAAAAAAATAAGTACTCCTGAATATAGCCAAACAGTTGTAAATGAGGGACCAAAGGTTGGGAGAAATGATATTTGTCCATGTGGAAGTGGAAAAAAATACAAAAACTGTTGTGGAAGAAACCAGTAATATCAAGGGTTACAGAAATCAGACGAGTAGACATAAATATAAAAACATACCAAATTGTTTGCAAAATGTTTTCATACCATAAACTTAAAACTCTGAAATACTTGAAAAATAAAGATATTTGCCTATGCAAACAAAGTGAAAATAAAATATAGAAATGTTATCATTTGTGGTAGCATTTCTTTTTAGTTTACATTCGAAAAATGAAAGGAGAAATAAAAAATGTCAAATGTAACAATTCAAAAGAGCGGAAATTTCTATCAATATAAATTTGAAATTGCAAAAGTTGATGGAAAGAGAAAATTTTTAAGCAAATCAGGATTTAAAACAAAATCAGAAGCAGAGAAAGAAAGAGTAATTGCATACAATGATTATTTAAACACAGGTAATTTATTTTCAGCAAGTGATATGAGTTATTCAGACTTTTTAGATTATTGGCTTAAGAATTATTGTTATATCAATTTAAATACCATACCATAGAAGAATATAACAATATTATAAAAAATCATATAAAACCCAATATAGGCTATTTCCGACTATCTCAAATTACAAGAAACACACTTCAAGAATTTATTAATAAGATTTATATTAATAAATCATTTAGTAAGAATTGAATTATAAAAAGAAACAACAGTATATGAAAAAGTTATATGGCAAAGAATACTGCACTTATCATTTTGAAGATGTACTGAATAAATATGGAAAAGTAGTAGAACAACGAATAGTTAAGAATATAGGGAATGTTTTGCAAATAAATAAGGCAGATATGGTATTTACAAGACCAGATGGAAAATATGTTGACAGAAATATTTTAAATTATCCTTTTAAGATAATTCATAAAGAACTTGGTATTGAAAATTGTAGATTTTACGATTTAAGAGGAAGTTATGCAACTATTAATTTAAGAAATGGCATAGAAATCAGAGATGTTGCTGATATTTTAGGACACAAATATATAGAAACTACGGAAAACTTTTATATAACAAGTACTGATGAAAATAAGAAAGATGTAAGTAATGTGTTTGACAACTTAATGAATTCTAAAACAATTAATGATATTATTAAATATGAAATTGCTTATTAACATATGGAACTAGTATAATTACTGGCTCTTTAAAATATTAGAAAAAAAGATATAAATTTTGGTGAAATTGAGACAATCATTTTAAAGTATGATATAATGTCTGGCAAATAGAATAAAAAATGGAGTGATATAGATATGAATAAAATATTTATACTTTTTATAAGGATATATCACCAATTAAAGAAAAACTAGAAGAAAATATACTTATGGAATGAAGTATTAGAGGGAATTTTGTTTGATGAGATAAGTGGATTCTCACCAGAAATTATCAATGGGAAATTAGATTTAGTAAAATAGGAAAGGATTTATACATGGAAATTAAGGTAATAACAATTTGTGGAAGTATGAAGTTGATTGTTGGACTGTACCTGGTGGAAAACAAGAATATGATGAAACATTTTTTGAGGGTGCTAAACGTGAAGTAAAAGAAGAAACAAATTTAGATGTTGATGATTTAGAACTATTTAATGTAGCAGATGATATTCAGCCAGATAGACATTATATAACATTACAAGTTATTATTCCCCATCAAGAAAATTTATTGAAAGATATTTGAAATTAAGAAAATAAGTATAAGATAGGAAAATTAATTTATGAAATTAGAAAATGAAATAACAGTTGAAGTGTTAGAAACAAAAGAAAATGTTATTAAGTCAATTTCTGGTAATGATTTTAAATTATTAAAAGAATATGATATAAATGATATTTATTTAGTCAAAAAAGAATTTGAAAATTGCAAAAATTACAACGAATTATTAAATAATTCTATTTTAATAAGAGATATTTCAGAAAAGCCTAATACTAGAAAATTGATAACATATAAGCAAAAGCATGTAGATGATAACGGCAATATTTTAAACCAAATAAATGCTAATGTTGAGATTAATAATATAGATGATGCTTACAATATGCTTAAATTAATAGGGTATATGGATCTTATGAAAATTAGCGACCATATTAGTGTATATAAAAAAGATAATGGAGATGAACTTGCGTTGCAGTTTGTTAATGATAAAATCTATATAGAAATTGAAGAAAAATGTGAGCATACTGGAAAGAGATATGAATCATTAGATTATATGAAAAGTATAATTGAAGACCTGAATTTACCAATAAAAAATAATAACTATTATGCTAAAAAGGCAGAAGATATTTTAAATGATAAAAAATAAAAAGAAGGTAATAAATTGCAATATATAACAAATTTAGATAAAGAAAAATTAGGCATATATAAAGATAAATTAATAACTGAAGAAGTTATTTTAACAGATGAACGACTATATGAACACATACTATTATTCCACGAAGAAGAATATAAACAGTTAAGACCATATATCAAAAGCATAATTGAAAATCCAGACTATATAGTTGAAGATAACAGACATGAGGATACAATGATATATTTAAAAGAAATTGATGATATAGGAAAGAATGGTAGAGTTGTTATAAAACTAGCATTAGGACAAGATGATGAGCATAATAAAAACTCAATAATAACATTAATGAAGTTAAATAAAAGAACTTGGAATCAAACTATAAGAAATAGACGGAAAAATCATATGGAAAAATAAATCTAAAAAATGCTAGACAAAAGTGAATAAAAGTTGTATAATAAAAGTACAATATAAGTAGGTTATTTGAAGTGGACAATAGTGCCATCCACACACCTTTAAAAGGTCAAAAGAGATGCAGGGCTTGGCACACCTGCCAAATAACCAACGGTAAAAAAAGGTAGAGATTTAGGTCTTTACCTTAATTTTTTTAGAAATATTACTAAATTGTTTGACATACAAGTTTTGATATAGTAGAATATTTTTAGTAAGACCTAGACAAGGTAACTACAAGTTAAGCGTATGTTAAGTACGCTGTCACCTAGGCATTTTTATTATAATTTAAAAATCGAATGTAAACATTGTTTGCATTTTGTTTGCAAAAAATTAGAAAACATATACAAAATAAATACTAATAATACAATAAATATAAATCGATATAATCTGCAATATTATTAGTATAGATAGTATTTTATAGTATTGATAATACAGAAATAAAGTCTTCATGTGGAAGTGGTAAGAAATATAAAAACTGTTGTGGCAAAAATTAGTAATATTATTTTTTATTACATAGTTATAAAATTATAATAACTTATATATTTGCAATAGTGCGAATTTGTGTAAAAAATATGTAGGCAATAAAATGCCTATATATTTTTTATCTATAAAGATTAAAAATACTTATTATATGTGTCCAATAATTCAACTATAGTGAAAATAGGTTACTTAAAAAAGTAAAATCCAGTTGAAAATTTTTTTGATAGTATAAGAGAAAAGTCCATATTTTAGGATATTTTCTCTTTTTTGTATGTTCAAAAATCTAAAAACTTGATACAATAAAGATAGATATTACTATAATATTAAAGTTAAATGTTTGTTTTCGCCCATATGATACCTCCAAAACATTCCAAACACAGTATCCTACAACTTTATAGTGAAAATATTTATAAAATGCTTGCATTTTATTTGAATAAGTGATATAATATAGTTAGTAAAAATATATCCGCTCAATTTAAGGAGGAAAAACATTATGAGTAAAAAGCAGAATATTTTAATTCCTTTAAATAAGGAACAATTGTCCAAGATGGGAAAAGAAGACTGGAGAGAAGGATATGCCTATATGTATGCCGAAAATAGAGCTTTGTTAGTATATTTAAACGGAGATGCTTTTAAGATTATGGGCTATGAAAACTGTCGGAGTACGCATATAGCAAAAACATTGTATAGTCTTTTGCAGTATAAGAAAAAGCCTCTAGCGGTAGAGTTAGGTAATATGCCTATATATCTTGAGGCAGATATGAAACTTGAAGTGGTTTTCGATTTTGTTGTTAGAGTTGAAAGGCTACAGATTAATGACTAGTATATTTTATGAGCGGGCTTGGAGGCAAATGCCTCCTTTTTTTATTGTATAATAAAAATTAATGAGAAAGTTTAAAATACAATTTTAGTCTTGCAGAAAATAAAGAATTATGCTAAAATATTTATGTAAAATATATTAGTTCAGAAATAGGAGGATGACATGGGACTAAAAAAAATTGAAAAAACAGATTTTGCGAAAGAGTTCACTTATCCAACAAAGGCAACCAGAGGAGTTCTTCAGATTTATAAGGAAAAAGGGGAACCCAAACATATTTATCATGTCAAAGATATAGAAACATGTGACATGAAAGATGTAGCATTAGCAATTTATGCAATGTTGCATGAAAGAGGTAAAAAGAAAATTATCCTTATGGATAATAAAGTTGGGCAATTAGATTTTTATCCAGATAATTCGATACTGGATATATATATGGAACTCACACGGATAGATATGTACTATCTGAACAAGAGGTTTTTTGAATAACTAAAAATACTGAACAATAAGGGGACATATGTCTCCTTTTAAATTTTAATTACATGAGTAAAAATAGTATTTATAAATATAATTTTGTATAGAATTTGCATTTTATGTAAAATTGTAGTATAATATAGTTATTACAAGTTAACTGTTCATATATTCAATGGAGGAATGACAATGATTAAAGAAATTGACAAAACAGTATTTTGCGCTCATGAGAAGTACAGCGGTGGATACTTTTATGAACCTGATGGTAAAGAGGGTGAAATAAAAGGAAGGATTCACTTTTGGCAGTCGTTAGAAACACCATATGTTTTCTATATTGACAGCTTTTCGAAATATAAGAGTTCAGAGATGGCAAAAGCTATATATGGACTTTGGAAAGCTACAAAAAGGAATGAGAAAAGCATTATTGTTATAAAAGATGAAAAACATTTTATAATAGCTTGCCATAGAGGAATGTCGGTTATGAGACTGTTTGATGAGCTTTCTCAAATTGAAAGAGACAAACTGTCTTATGAAGTAGAACAATCTCTTTATTAGATGAACAGGTGAGGGTGGCATATGCCACCCTTTTATTCTAATTTCTATAGTTATGCTGTGTCAATAACTTTTGAAAATGTCATAAAGAAATTTGAAAATTAACTTTTAATT
>CAOMRW010000022.1 GCA_948485625.1 uncultured Clostridia bacterium
TTATGACATAATCAATTGTTAATTTTACTATGACATTATCAAAAATTAATTACAATCTAAATAAAATTGCTTGCAATTTTATCCTAAAAGTGATAGAATAGTACAGTTGGAAAAATATAAAAAAGAAAGAAGGAGAGAAAATTGGAAAAAGAAGAAAACATATTAGGAACAGAAAAAATAGGAAAATTAATTAGAAAATTTTCAATCCCTTGTATTATATCAATGTTAGTAAATTCATTATATAACATTGTAGACCAAATATTTATTGGTAGGGGAGTAGGTTATTTAGGAAATGGTGCAACAAATATAGTATTCCCATTATCTATGATAGCACTAGCATTTTCGTTGATGTTAGGAGATGGAGCATCAGCATATTTAAGTTTAAAACTAGGGGAAAAGAAAGATAAAGAAGCAGCTAAAGGTGTAGGAAATGGCATTATTATGTCTGTTATAATATCAATTATCTTTTGTGCTATAACTTTAACATTTTTACCTCAATTATTAAATATTTTTGGATGTACAGATGCATTAAGAGAATATGCTTTAAGATATGGAAGAATTATTGCAATTGGTTTACCATTTATGATGATTGGAACAACATTAAACTCTATAATTAGGGCAGATGGTAGCCCTAGATTTTCAATGATATTGATGGTTTCAGGTGCAATATTAAATACTATTTTAGATCCAATATTTATATTTGTATTTAAAATGGGAGTAGAGGGAGCAGCTATTGCTACTATAATTAGCCAGTTTTTCGTTTTTATTTTTGGTGTAATATATATTAAAAGATTTAAATCTATAACATTAGATAAAGAAGCACTAAAAATTAAATTTAATACAGCTAGAAGAGTTGTAATGTTAGGAATTAGTAGTTTTATTACTCAAATGAGCTTTGTATTTGTAATGGCTATTGAAAACAATTTACTTGGAAAATATGGAATGGACTCTGAATACGGTTCTGAAATACCAATTACAGTACTTGGAATAGTAATGAAAATAAGTCAAATATTAAATAGTATTATTATAGGTATTGCAGCAGGTTCACAACCAATATTTGGATATAACTATGGAGCTAGAAAATTTGATAGAGTAAAACAAACATTGAAAATTGTGTTAGGAACAAGTATTGTAATTAGTACAATTGCATTTATATTATTCCAAACAATACCAGAAAAATTAATTTCAATTTTTGGTAGTGGTGATGCAATGTATATGAAATTTGCTTGTATAACATTTAGAACATATTTATTATTATGTATTTGTAATGGAATACAAATACCATCAGGAATATTCTTTCAAGCGATTGGAAAAAGTTTAATAAGTGCTATATTATCATTATCAAGACAAATTTTATTCTTAATACCTGCTATGATTGCTTTTGGTGGTATGTATGGACTTATGGGAGTTTTATATGCAGGACCATTTGCAGATGGATTGGCATTTGTGCTTGCAACTATTTTATTAATAAAAGAAATTAGATACTTACAAAAAGGAAATGCAAAAAGTGAAGCATTAGTAGATGATACAAGTACAGATAATAAATTGGATAAACATATTGTTATTACTATATCAAGAGAATATGGTTCAGGCGGAAGATATGTAGGAAGATTGATTGCAGATATATTAGGAATTAAGCTTTATGATAAAGACTTTATTGTAAAATTAGCTGAAGAAACAGGATTATCCGAAGAATACATAGAAAGTAATGAACAAAAAAGAGATATATTAGCAAGCTTAAATAATGGATATTATAATGGATTAAATAATGCAGATGAATTATTTATTAAAGAATCTGAATTGATTAAAGAGGTTGCTGATAAAGAATCTTGCGTTATTATTGGAAGATGTTCAGACTTTATATTAAAGGATAGAAAAAATGTAATAAAGGTATTTGTTTATAGTGATATAGAAGATAAAATTAAAAGAGCGACAGAGATTTATGGCTTTGATAAAGCAAAAGCTGAAAAAGAAATTAAAAGAATTGATAAATTAAGAGCAAATCATTATAAATATTATACAGAAAAAGAATGGAATAATCATTCTAATTATGATATATGTATTAATAGTGATACATTAGGGGTAGAAAAATCAGCTGAATTAATATGTGATATAGTTAAAGAAAAAGAGAAAATGCTATAATTAAAAAATAAACATTGTTTTGAAGTATTAAACTTTTGACAATGTTTATTTTTGCTTTAAGAAAAGAAAAAGGAAAAAGAGGTGTTACTTAAAATTCCTCAAGAATAGGAATGGTGGGATATGTCTTTTAATAATTAGAAGTTTTAGTATAGTTAAATTTTAGGCTAAAGTTTTTTGAGAGCAAGTTTTAAATATGATAATAATTTTTTATAATATTTAAATTTGTTTTTATAAAATTTTATTGATAACACATTATTTGTATGTTATATTTAGATAAATTAAAGGTTAAGAGGTGTATACATGAGAGAAGAAAATATAACAATTAAATCAAAATGTGATAATTTGCAAATAAGTGTAACTATATTTGTTCCAGAAACAGAAATAAAAGGAATATTTCAAATATCACATGGAATGTCAGAACATAAGGGAAGATATTATAATTTTATGAGATATTTAACAGAAAATGGATATGTTACAATTATAAATGATCATAGAGGCCATGGTAAAAGTATAAAAAGCCAAGAAGATTTAGGATATTTTTATGATACTAAAGCAGAGTATATTGTAGAAGATTTACATCAAGTTACTTTATATATAAAAAATAGATATCCAGATAAGAAGATTATTTTATTTGGTCACAGTATGGGTTCAATGGTTGTTAGAAAATATCTAAAAAAGTATGATAAAGATATAGATAAATTAATTGTTTGTGGGTCTCCAAGTAAGAATCCTTTTAGTTATATTGGTGTAATTGTTAGTAAAATAGTTAAACAAATTAAAGGAGAAAAATATAGAAGTAAGTTTATACAGAGAATGACTTTTGGTGGTTATAATAGAAGATTAAAAAATGTTACTTCTCAAAATGATTGGGTATGTTCTAATGGTGAAAAAGTAAATGAGTATGATAAAGATGAGTTGTGTGGATTTATTTTTACAACAAATGGTTTTGAAAATTTGTTTAGATTAATGGGAGATATATATTCAAAAAAAGGATGGAAATTAGAAAATAAAGATATACCAATATTGTTTATTGCTGGAAGTGATGATCCTGTAATAATTAATAAAAATAAATGGATAGAAAGCCAAGAATTTTTGAAGAAAATTGGTTATACAAGTATATCTAATAAGTTATATGATAATTTAAGACATGAATTATTAAATGAAAAAAATAGTGTAGAAATATATAAAGATATTTTAAAATTTGTAAATGATTAATGCTTTATAAAAATGATTTGAGGTTGGATATAAAATATCTAATAAATTGTATGAGGTGGATATTATGAATTTGTATATAAATGGTAGTAATAGAAGAAAAAATTGTTATAGGATATTAAGCGATTTGAAAAACGAAGAAGATAAATTAATTTCATTAGACAATATGAGTATAAGCTATTGTATTGGTTGTAGCTGTTGTATAAATAAATTAGATGATTATTGTGTTATTGATGATGATATGATGGATATTTATTTAAGTATGAAAGAAGCGGATAAAATAATTATTGCTAGTCCTATTTATATGAATTTTATAACAGGTATATTGAAAAATGTAATAGATAGGTTAAATCCATATTCTTCTCATGATGAAATATTAAATGGAAAAAAGATATATTTAATACTTACAGGACAGTTAGAGGAAAAAGAAAATGAAGAAATAGTGAATAATATAAAAGAATATTTTATAGGCTTATCAGAATTTATGGAGTTTGATTTTTCTTTTTTAAAGTATTTATCTAGTGGAGATGTAGAGAAAGAAGATGATATTAAAAAAGTATATCAAAATTATGATAATATTATAGAAGATATGAAAAATAAAATTATATAGGAGATATATTAAATGAGGAAAATAAATAAAGAAGAATTAGAAAAATTGTCTAATTTTATGGTAGAACAATATTTTGAGAAAGAAGAACTTCAAAAAACATTTTATGGAGTTAATCAAGATAAAGCAAAGGATATTGCTGTAAAGATGGTTTTTCTTGAGATGGAATACTTCTTTGATAATGGAGATATATTTGTATATGATGACAATCTTACAGGAGCAATAATAGGAATAGAATATAAAAAGATGTCTATTTTAAAGGCTTTACCATCAGCTTTTAAAACAAATAAAATATTAAGTCGATTTTCAAAAGAAGAAATAAACAAAATAAAAGAGAATAAGAAAATGTTAAATAAAGTTCATAATAGTAAATGGTTTAAAAAATATTGTAAAAATCCATATTATTGTACACAGTTTGCAATTGCTAAAGATAAGAGAGGACAAGGCATTGCAAGAGAAATGTTTGAGTTTTTATTTGATTATGTAAAAGATAGAAATGATAATATTATGTTAGAGACATTATCAGAAGATTATGTTCCAATTTGTAAACATTTTGGATTTGAAGTGAAAGAAGTTTTTGAAACAGATGATAAAGAATTTAAAGAATATAGAATGTTAAAGAAAGTAATTGATTAGAATAGGCTATTGTATGAGCTATAAACATTGTTTTTGGAGGAAGTATATATGTATGATATAGAAAAAATAAAAAAAGATTTAGAAAGTAATTTATCAGAGTTTCGATTTGACCATAGTATTAGAGTTGCAGATGAAGCAAAAAAATTAGCGAAATATTATAAATTAGATGAAGAAAAAGCATATATTACAGGACTTATTCATGATATTGCTAAAGAATTTACTGATGAAGAAAATGAAAAGTGGGTAGAAAAATATAAATTACCTAAAGAATTGCTTTTGCCAGAATTTAGAAATATAATTCATGCAGATATAGGAGCAGTTGTTGCTAAAGAGTTATATGGATTAGATGAAGAAATATGTAATGCTATTAAATATCATACTATAGGGCATCTTCCAATGAATTTGCTAGATAAAATTATTTTTCTATCTGATAAAATAGGGAGAAAAGTGTCTAAACCATATATTGAAGAAATAAGAAATCTTATATATAAAGATTTAGATGAGGCTTTAAAAATATTTCTTATTAAGCAGAAACAAAATTTAGAAAATAAGGGAGAAAAAATTCATCCAATAACTTTGGAATTATTGAATTCTTTATTATAGTATAGGGAGCATTAAATGAAAAAATTAATTGTTGATAAAAAATATGATGGAAAAAAATTAAATAAGTTTTTATTAGATAATATATCTAATTTATCTTATGGACTTTTTTGTAATACTCTTAGAAAAAAGGATATTAAGATTAATGGCAAACGTGTAAGTAAGGATATTTGTGTTTTTGAGGGAGATGAAGTTTTAGTATATATTTCAGATGAATTATTAGAAAGTAAAACTTTAGTAAAGTTAGATATAGTTTTTGAAGATGATAATATTTTAGTAATTAATAAACCTGCTGATATTGAAGTTGTTGGAGAAAATTCTTTAACCGCTTTAATACACAAGGTTTATAATAATCTTGAATTTAAACCTATGCCTTGCCATAGATTGGATAGAAATACAACTGGTTTGATTTTGTATGCAAAAAATGCAGAAGCTTTAGATATTTTACTAGATAAATTTAGAAATCATGAAATTGAGAAACATTATTTAGCAGTAGTTTATGGGTGGCCAGAAGTAAAATATAAGAGAGTAGAAAGCTATTTATTTAAAGATAATAAAAAATCTATGGTTTATATTTCAGATGTTCCTAAAAAGGGGTATGTTAAAATTATTACTGCTTTTACTGTTTTGGAAAAAAGAAAGGATAATACTTCTTTATTAGATGTTGAAATAGAAACAGGTAAGACTCATCAAATTAGAGCTCATTTGGCACATATGGGGTTTCCTATTGTTGGTGATGGGAAATATGGAAAGAATAATATTAATAAGTTGTTTGATAAAAAGTTTCAGATGCTTTGTAGCTATAGATTAAAGTTTGATTTTAAAACAGATAGTAGTATTTTAAACTATCTTAGTTCTAGAGTTATTGAATTAAAAATATGTTTATAATTTTGAATTTATATTATAAAAATTAGAGTGCAAAACTTGCACTCTAATTTTAAAATATTAAAATACTTAAAATTTCTTGTATTTTCTTTTGAGGAAATAATGAAGTATAGAACAATTAGAAAATAATGTCAGATTTGTTCCAACCATCATAAAGTTTGCAATCAGGTCTTAATACAAAATACTTAGATGCTTCTTTCATTGTTTTTTCTTCATTCATGCAATCTTCATCAATAACTACAGAAATTCCATTTAATGAAAATTGGTCATAACCATATGGTAACTTTCCAATTAATCTGCCATGTATTCGTACATAGCGATTTAATTCTCTAAAAAAGTTTTCATCCACTGTGTTATTTTCAATCCAGTGGCTTTGCTCATTATCACCATCTGCATAAAATTTTCTAAATGTAATTTGCTCAGCTCCTAATTTCAGAGCTTTATCAAATATATTAGCAATTATTTCACGATAATTGCTTCCGCCTACACTTATAAGCATTTCTTTACTCATATTTAGACTGAGACGAAGTGTGAAGTCATACTTTTTAACGATTTTACATGTTTGCTCAATGTCAACTTGTTTGTTTTTGGGCATTGTAACAATTTGGGCATTTTTTTCACTATCAAAACTTGATAAAGAGAAAGAAAATACACTAACTCCTACAGTATTACGCAAAAACCTTGCATAACCTTCATCAAATCCAACTGCTGAGGTTTGAATTTCAATCCAATTGAAAGCACTACAGCCTCTTTGGGGTAAAACGTATTTGTTTATAGTAGCCAGTGTTTGCAAAAAGTGACGATTCTGTAAAGGTTCGATGTCTCCTGTAATCATCATAACATTTGCATCATTTTCTTTGGAGAAAATCATTCTTTTTATATAGTCTTCAAAATACAAATCATAAAAAGGTAGATTTTCATCCATTTGGTTTTTGTAAATATCTGTATGCATACAAGATACACAGAATTTACATTTGTTAATACATTTTCTCCCAGGTACACAAATACTTAAGCTTTGAGCGTTCCGTTTCATGTTTTTTCCTCCTTGTAAATAATAAATTTTGCTTTGAGTTATATCAATGCATTTATTATATCATATATTTACATAATATTCAACAAAGGCAAAAGTGATTTATATAAATTTATTTCTATTTTTGTTGAACATTTCTTTTTTATGTTGTATAATATTAATATAAGTGCGGGTATAGTTTAGTGGTAGAATCCCATGCTTCCGACCTGGTTGCGCGAGTTCGATTCTCGCTACCCGCTCCAACATTATGCACCACTGAGAAATCAGGATATAACTCTAGTTCTATTTGTCTATTTTTTTCATCTAGAACTATTTTTCTAACAAATGTTTTTATTAATTCTCTTTTTTCCTGGATATTTGCATTTTCAAGGACTTTTTTGATATTAGTTAAAAAATCTAATATATCTTGTTCTTTTATAAGGACTTCTTTTTTTTGCTCAATTTCTAAAATATTTAACTTTTCTTTTAATTTATTTTGTTCTTCTTTTGATTTATTGATTTCTTCTACACCAATTTCTATATTAATTCCGTTTTTAATGCTAATTAACAAATTTTGTATTTCCTGTTCAATTTTATTAATTCTACTTTTCAAGTCTTTTATTTCAATATCATAATTTCCTCTAATGTTTTTTATATCTAATTGTATTTTTTTTACAAATTCTTTAATACCTTTATTAGTTGTATATTTATTTTGTATTATTTCAAAAATTATACTTTCAATCCATTCTTGATTAACTTTCCAATTATTTTTACAAGCTAGTTGACCTTTAGTTCTATTATTAGAACAAGCATATTTTCTGTTATGTCCTTTACCCATACAAGAACCCACAACATGGCCATTACATTCTGAACAAACAAATAAAAATTCATTTTCTGCATTCATACTACTTAATAAATATTGACTTTCTTTATTATATTTATATGGTCTATTTACATTTCTATTTCTTTTTTCTAATATTATTTGTAACTCATCATCAGAAATTATTTTAGGATGTGCATTATTGCAAATAATCCATTTTTCACGTTCATTATATTTTATGCCTTTTACATGTTTGTTTTCCATATTCCAAAAAGAAGTTCCATTATAAGATTCTAGTCGTTCTTTTCTTAACATAGAAGAGATAGTAGAGGTTGACCAAAGATTTCCATTTGAATTTTTTATACTATGTTCATTTAGATAATCTCTAATTTTATCATATGACATATCTTGTTTAATATATAAATCTAATAAAATCATTCTAAGAATTTTTGCATTATTTTCATCTATTTCCCATATTGTTTTATATATAGGTTTTCCTTTTCTGTCAATTCCTCTATAAAGTTGAGTTCTTTTATATCCAAAAGGAGGTTTTCCTCCATTTTTATAACACCAACCTGTTTCTTCGTCTCTTTGTTGAACATTTCCAATCATTCCTTTTTTTGTATGAAATGATATTTCTTTACTTGTAGACTCATTTTTTATTTCTTGTATAGACTCATACCAAAATCCAGAAACAGTATTAGGGTCTACATATGGTTCACTAGCATATAATATTTCTACACCATAAGAACGTAATATCTTTTTACTTTCAATAGCAACTTCTCTTGTTCTAGCAAAACGACTAGAGTCATCAAGTATAATATAATCAGGTTTTTCTATAATTGCTAGTTCTAGCATTTTATTAAAATTTTCTCTTTTGGAGTCATGAAAGGCTGACTCACTATCCCAGAAATCTCTTATAATTTTTATATTATTTTCTTTTGCATAATTTTCTATTCTATTATCTTGTTCAGGAATAGAATTTTTTTTGTCTTTTTGGTCTTTTGAACTGACTCTTTTATATTTATAAGCTGTTTTCAATATAACACCTCCTATAATTCTATTGTTACTGTTTTAATTTTTCCTTGTATTGTAATATCATCTTTTGATATAGTTAATGTTTCAAAGTCTTTATTTTCTGGTAATAGAACAATATTATTTCCAGCCTCTATATAAGTACGAATGATAGTATTTCCATCCTTTAATTTAACTGCAATAATATCACCATTATTGTATTCATCTAATTTTACAAGTTCTATTTTAGCTCCTTGCTTAATTGTAGGGAACATTGAGTCATCTATCATAGTAATTCCTACACTAAGTTTTAAAAATAATTCATTTGTTGTATTTTTTTCTGTAGTATCATTAGAATTTATTTTTAGATTAGAAAATTCTTTATAATCTAAATTATCTTTTTGTAATATTTCCTTTATAAATTCACGATTTGACATGTTTAAATAATGATTTAATTGTTGTTTGACATTTATACTTTGTTCGTTATTATTAAATGGTATTTTATTTATAGTGTCTATTAATAAATCTTTTTCAAATTTTATAAGATAATTAATAACATCTTTTACTGATTGTGGTGCTCTTTCTAAATCTGCTTCAAAAATTAAATCTTCTGCATTTATTCTACAAACTTTTGCGATTGCTCTATTTACTTTTTCAGAAGCAGGAGTTTGCCCACCCTTTTGTAATTTGCTTAAATATGAAGCACTAATAGTTACATTACATTTTTTTTCACATAAAGTGGCAATATTTCTTAATGAGTAACCACTTTCTTTAATTATTTTTGATAAAAATTCAGAATATGACATTTTTAAAACCTCCTTATTTTTCAGTATTATACTACTTGTTGAATATAAAGTCAACTTAAAAATGATAAAAAATATTGACATTTTGAAATATAGATATATAATATGGATAAAAATGGTCAACAAAAAAGTGACAAAAACTGTTGAAAGGTGGAATATTAATGGCAGGAGGTGAAAAAGAATATGAAATAATTATAAATGAAAGTAATAAAAATTTTAGTGAAGATTTTTTATATAAATTATATAAAAAGAGAATGGAAATAATCACAAGTATAGTAAAAAGAACAATAGTAGAAAATATTTGAATTTGTTTATCCGTTACACTGTTATAAATGGGTTGTTTGGACTCTAGAACTTTACGTTCGAGTCCAACGCCCTTATAACATGTTGGGTTTAAATTTCATAGGAAAGGAGTAAAAATGAAGATTTTAGGAGTAGATACAATTGAATTTGGAATTGATATTGATGATTATGATAAAGAATTTTTTAATATTTTAAATAAATTGGAAGAATTAAAATCAGTATCACAAGAAAAACTAAAAGAAGAAATTATAAATATAAATGGAATTAATTTTAGTGTTAAAAGAAAAGGTCAAGGATTTTATGCTTATAAAATAGAATGTAAAGATTTTTATATATGTTTTATGAAACATAATATGAAAAATAACTCACCTGTATATGTTAGATTTATGTCTGAATTTATATGGAAATATGGATTTGAGGAATGTTATAGTTTATTTATTAAATGGTTTGAAGAATTTAAAGTAAAAATATTAGGAACTAGAGTTAGTAGGTTAGATATTTGTTTTGATACAGAAGAAATTACAATTAATATTAATGATAAAGATAAATTTGTAACAAGAGCAAGAAAAGTTGATGTACATTACATAGAAGAAAAACAAGTAATAAATAGTGAACATTATATAGGAAATACTTTTACTGGTTTTGTAATTGGTAGAGGAAGTCCATTATCTTGTAGAATATATAATAAGTCACTAGAAATAAAAAATAAAAAGGAATGGTTTGTTACTATTTGGGAACAATATAATTACAATTCAAATAATGATGTATGGAGAATTGAATTCCAAGCAAGAAGAAAAGTATTAAGAGAATTAAAAATAGATAGTTATGAAGACATTAAGGATAGATTGCTAGAAACATGGGCTTATTACACTCAAAAATGGCTAATTTTGAAAGATAAAAATAATAGTAATGTATCTAGATGTCCAATATCTAAAAAATGGATATTAGTTCAAAAAGGAGGAAATAAATATAATTCTAATCCTAGTATTAGAAATGTAATAAAAAATGGAGATGTAGAAAGATTATTAAATCAATGTTCTGGATTATTAGTTTCAATAGCAGCTATTAAAAATACATCAATGAATGATACTTATTTAGAAGTAGCAAGACATATTAGAGAAAAAAATAGTGAAACTAATACAAGTTTTGAAAAAGAAGTTAATAAAAGAAGAAATAGATTTTTATAAATAGCCGTTATCAATTACGGCTATTTCCAATTTGTTTATCTAATTTAATACCATCTATAAAACCAGTTTTATAGGCAATATATACTTCATCTGATAAAAGCTCCATTTTTAGACACATCAATTTTTCTAATTTTTCACATGTTTTGTTAGTTAGTGTATTAAACATGTAATCATATATTTTTCTATATTCTAAATTTTTACTTTTCCAATCTCTTTTCTTATGTAATTTTGAAATACTATTTGCAATACGTTCTTCTATTATATCATTTAGAAATTTATCATTCATTTAGCTCACCTCCAATAAAATAATAACACTAATGTATACCATAGTCAAGTTATAACATAGTTAAATTATACATAAATTTTATTTAAAATAAAATAGAGGTGTAAGAATGGTATATTTAAGTATAAAAGAAATGTTAAAAAAGAGAAAGAAAACTAAATATTGGCTAGTAAAACAAATGGAAAGTGATTATACAACAATAGGAGATATGATGGATAACAAGACAATTTCTATAAGATTTGAAACAATAGATAAGTTATGCAGACTTTTAGAATGTGAACCAGAAGACATAATAAAACGAAAATAACTAAGGTATAACATAGTTAAATTATAATTACATTTTCTATAGAATAGGTATAGAGGTGTTAATAATGGTTTATTTAGATATTAAAAAAATATTAAAGAAAAAAGGAAAAACAAAATATTGGCTAGTAAAAAACATGGAAGGTAGTTATCAAAGTATTAGTGATATGATGGACAATAAAACTAAAGGAATAAGATTTGAAACTATTGAAAAGCTGTGTGATTTATTAGAATGTACACCAAATGATATTATCAAAATAAAGAAGTAACGCGATAAATATTTACAAGGAGGAATTGGAATAAAATGAATTTACTTGCGAAGCCTAGCTTCTTTATGCCGAGAAAATCCTTGTAAATATGTTCGCATTTTATAATTGTGCAGGGCTAGAAAGCAGAGTAATGCTTTCTAGCCTTAGTGAAACAAAAAATACTTATTTATTTTGGGGCAGGAATTATAATTACTTCTCCTTTTAGGTGGGTGCATATCGTACGAGTTACGCTACCCGCTCCATTAAGTAAAATCGTCGCACCAGACGAAAACATTGATAAATCAACTGTAAAAGGTTGATTTTTTTGTCGCCTTTATCTTGAAAAAGGAAGGATGGTGTGGTATGATTAGTATTGTAAAGAAGAAAAACAAGATTAAAAGAGAATTGCTCTCTAAAATTGAATGGGCTTGTAGTTTGAATGCTATAAAACTTGAACACGAAATGATATTTGAAGGTTGTTTAAGGATTATAGAATATACAAACTTAGCGTATGTAGAACCACATAGAGTAATCATTAAGGATAAGTTATTTTTATTCTTTAATGAATGTGATTACTTTTATGTGGGAGATTTAAGGTATAAATACCCTTTATCTCAACTAAAAGACTACATAGAAAGGCTACTTTAATTTTAGAGTTTTTTTGTGCTTAAAATTTATTTAAGTAGCTTTCCATTCAATAGTTAAAGGAGACATTTATAAAATGAACGAAGAAAAGAAAATCGCAGGAATTTATATTCGTGTAAGTACAGATGATCAAGTAAGAGAACGGATTTAGTTTGCTAGAGCAAAAAGAAAAGTTATTACAACTTTGCAAATAGTTATATTGAACAACTAACAAAGTTTTTTATGTTAGGAATAGCAGATGTTTATGTATCTATTGAAGTAAACGAAGAAAAAAAGAAATAAGGGTAAGTGTTAATATAAATTAAGGACAATTAGAAGATTATATTACAAGACTAAATAAAGATTTTGAAATAGAATTTTATGAATTATTTTCAAAAAATGTGAATGAAAACGAAGAAGAAATTGAAATAAAATTGAATAAAGAAAAGCAAAAATTGATTCGATTAGTTGCTGTAAAAGATAACAAAACTTTCTCAAAATCAAAGAAACAAAATTATAAAATTGGTGCAGTAATCAGTAATAAAAAATAGAAAATTAGAGGAAAAATTCAAACTAAATACAATTTTTGTCCCCCATAGAGTTCCTAACAAGCACTGAATTTTTTCTCCCTAGTCAAAATTCGAAATTTTGGGACTAATCCCCAAGCCCTTTATAATGCAAAACAAAAGAGAATATAAATTTTCTTTAAAATATTATAAAAATTAAATATTATTGTTGAAAATGCTACAAAAATTTGTTATTATCTTGTATAAGAAATTAGAGAAAAAGAGGTAAAAAATTTGCAATATAAGTAGGTTATTTGAGGTGGTAAAATGTTGCAACCACACACCCTAGTGGTCAAAAGAGATGTAGGAACGGCGACTCCTACCAAATAACCAACATTTAAAGGAGCTATGGAAACATTTAAAGGAGCTATGGAAACATAGTTCCTTGCTTTTTGGTAAAAAATATGCTATAATTTTTATGTTAAATTCTTATTATCCTGTTTTTCAGGTTGATATTATAGACAGTTTTTATAAAATAATTATTTTAAGGAGGAATTTAAATGAGTGCAAAAAACAGAGATTTTTATGTATGGACTATGTATGAATGTATTAAAATCACATATGAATGGTGGGGAAGTGATATGATGTCAATGTATGATCATATCAAAGAGAACTTTCCAAATGCTTCAGTAGCAATTCAAAAAATGTATCAAAACTTTGATGAAAGTAACTTTAACAAAGCTGAATATATATTTTTTGAAAAACCTAAGTATGTGTATGAGGCTATAGCAAATTTTGTTCCTTTATATAAGAAGTTGCATTTTGATACAAGAACGAAAGAGCTTAATAAAGAGTATAAAAGTCTCAATATGTGTCCGTGGAATCGGTTTGTATCAATAAGAAGAATTGATTTACTTATGGCTGTACTGCTATTTACAGAAGAGTTTATATTTGAGCCCATAACAAGTAAAAATGTAATTCTTACTGACACTAAACTTACTGTATATGGAAATTTTATTACACTCAAAGTATCAAAACAGGAAAAAAAGACATATATTTCTATTAAGATTAGAGGTGTTATGCTTTTTGAGTATATAATACTTAATTAAAAATGAAAAAACGCTTGGAATATTCTGAGCGTTTTTTCTCATATTATTTAAAAGTTTATTATTATTTGACACAAATAGAAGTAAATATGTTATAATAATTTCAACAGTTGATTAGTCAATTATTTTTTTGAGCAAAATGTGGGAGGAACACTATGAGAAATAGGCGATTTTTTCGTCAATAACCTCCTAAAACGCTCCAACATTATGCACCACTGAAATATCAGGGTACAACTCTAACACTATTTGCTTATTTTTATTATCTAAAACTATTTTTCTGACAAATGTTTTTATTAATTCTCTTTTTTCTTGGAAAGTTGCATTTTCAAGGGATTTTTTGATATTAGTTAAAGAATCTAATATATCTTGTTCTTTTATAAGGACTTCTTTTTTTGCTCAATTTCTAAAATATTTAACTTTTCTTTTAATTTATTTTGTTCTTCTTTTGATTTATTGATTTCTTCTACACCAATTTCTATATTAATTCCGTTTTTAATGCTAATTAACAAATTTTGTATTTCCTGTTCAATTTTATTAATTCTACTTTTCAAGTCTTTTATTTCAATATCATAAGTTCCTGTAATGTTTTTTTATTCTAATTGTATTTTTATTGTGTTCTTTATCCATACAAGAGCCGACAATATGTCCATTATATTCAGAAGAAACAAATGATACAAAAATCATTCGATTATACTTTTTTGACTACAACATTCATATTTATTATATGTTTTGAATTCTTTTTCATAAACTTTGTATATTGTTTTAGTTGAATATCATTCCAAATATGATAACTTTCATAATAATCACAAGAAAATATTTTATAAGTCAATTATTTTTTTATATTAGGAATATTAAAGAAAGAATATGCATTTTATAATAATAAAGAATAATTTTTGAAGCTCTGAATTATAAAATGATGACTTATAATATAAAAAAAAAATAAATATATATTGCATTTTGTTGTCATATAATGTAAAATAAAGTAGAAAAATAAATAAAGGGGGGAATTAAATTATGTACGATTATTCTTATTTAACATCTGATTATGCTAGAACTGTAACAGAAGCCGACTATGCAGCTTTAGGTGGAGTAATGGGATTTTTAGCAGGTATTGCAATGTTTGTTACAATATTTGCTGCAATAATTGGAATTCTTACTATTATTGCTCAATGGAAGCTATTCACAAAAGCAGGAGAAAAAGGTTGGAAATCATTAATACCTGTTTATAATATGGTAGTTTTATTTAAAATTTCTGGTTTATCAGGATGGCTTGTATTAGGATATTTAGCAGCAATAATACCTGTTATTGGACCATTAGTTGCATTAGGAATTACTATTTATTTAATGATTAATCTTGCAAAAGCTTTTGGAAAAGGAAGCGGATTTGCTGTTGGATTAATTATATTAAATACAATCTTTATTATGATTTTAGCATTTGGAAATGCTGAATATCAATTAAATAAAAAAGATAATACAGAAGTAATTGAATAAAATCTAATACATAGAGTATATAGAATAGATTTAAGAAAAGTAACATTAGAATTTTTTGATGTTGCTTTTTTTATATATTTTAGCTTAAGAGATATGCTAGATGAAACATAAAAATAGAAAATATGTGAAAAGAGGATGTTCATATTGAGCATTTTTGTACATAATATAATTTATAAACTTTATAAAATTTTTTCTAATAGGAGTGTAAGTGAAATGAGAAAAAATGATAACAAGATAAAATATATGAAAATAGTAGCTTTTGTAATTTTATTAATAGTTTTATTAATTTTTTTTGGAGTAAAAATTAAATTATTGATAGAAAATCAGTCAATTGGAAAAAATAAAATAATAGAAAACAAAATAGAAGAAAAGAGTGAAGAAATAGTAGAAGATAAGGGAATATTTAGAGACTATTATAAAAAGGCAAATCAAAAGCTAGATGAGTTAACAATTGATGAAAAAATAGCACAATTATTTATAATAGGGAATTCTATAAATACTGATTATTCAGAATTAGAAAAATATCAATTTGGTGGATATTTATTTTTTAATGATTTTTTTAAAGAGAAGACATCTATTCAAGTAAGAAATTTGATGGAAAGTTATCAAGAATCATCTAAAATTCCATTACTAATTGCTGTTGACGAAGAAGGTGGAAGTGTTATAAGAGTTAGTAACAATAAAAATATTTCAAATACACCATTTAAATCACCAAGTGAATTATATAAGAATGGTGGATTTGAAAATATCAAGCAAGATACAATTAATAAAAGCAATTTATTAAATAGCTTGGGAATTAATCTTAATTTTGCTCCAGTAGTTGATATAGCTAATAATCCAAGTGACTATATGTATAGCAGAGCTTTACAAAAAGATAAGGATAAAACAGTAATTTATTCAAAAACAGTCATTAAGGCTAGTAAAGGATTAGGAGTATCATATACATTGAAACATTTCCCTGGCTATGGGAATAATATGGATACACATATTGGAAGTTCTATAGATATACGAACATATGAAGAGATTTATAATAATGATTTAGAACCATTTAGAGCTGGAATTCAAGAAGGTGCTGAAAGTGTTATGGTTAGTCACAATATTGTAACAAGTATTGATGAGAAAAATCAAGCTTCAATTTCTCCTAAAGTGCATGAATTATTAAGAAATGAATTAGAATTTAAAGGAATAATTATTACAGATGCATTAAATATGGGAGCTATTCGTGATGAAAAAACTATAGAACAAGCAATAGAAAAAGCAATTATAGCAGGAAATGATATGATAATTCTTACAATAGATGAAAATACAACAGATAAAGATGGTTCAAAAGTAACATATTCAAGAGTTATAAATGCAGTTAAAAAAGCTTTGAATAATGGAATAATTGAAGAAGAGTTGATAAATAATGCAGTAACACGTATTCTTGCTTGGAAATATTATAAAAACTTGATTTTTAAGTAAGAATAGAGTATAATTTGAAAGACATAAAAGAGAAAATGTGTATTAAACACATAGGAAAGGAAGAAAAAATGAAAGCAATTGAAATAAGAAATAAGTATTTAGAATTTTTTAAAAACCATGGACATACAGTAATACCATCAGCACCATTAATTCCAGAAAATGACCCATCTGTATTATTTAATACAGCAGGAATGCAACCATTAGTACCATATTTATTAGGAGAAAAACATCCATTAGGAACAAGATTAACAGATTATCAAAAATGTGTAAGAACAAACGACATAGATGAAGTTGGAGATAATAGACACTTAACATACTTTGAAATGCTAGGAAACTGGTCATTAGGAGATTATTTTAAAGAAGAATCAATTCAAATGAGTTTTGACTTTTTAACAAAAGAATTACAAATACCAGTAGAAAAACTATCAGTTACAGTATTTGCAGGGGATGAAGACTGCCCAAGAGATGAAATAGCAGCAGAATGTTGGAAAAAAGCAGGAATACTAGATGGACATATTTATTATTATGGAAAAGATGACAACTGGTGGATAGCAGGAGAAGAAGGGCCATGTGGACCAGATACAGAAATGTTTTATGATACAGGAAAACAAGCATGTTCTTCAGAATGTCAACCATCATGTGATTGTGGTAAATATGTTGAAATATGGAATAATGTATTTATGGAATATTTTAAAGACAAAGATGGAAAATATACAAAATTATCACAAAAAAACGTTGATACAGGTTTAGGACTAGAAAGAATGACAATGTTATTACAAGGAAAAGAAACACCATTTGACACTGAACTTTTTAAACCAGTAATGGACAAGCTAGTAGAATTAGAAAAAGTAGATATAATAGAAAGTAGAAGAATAATAGCAGAACATTTACGTTCTAGTATGATGATAATATCAGATGGTGGAAGACCAAGTAATGTTGATAGAGGATATGTTTTAAGAAGATTAATACGTAGAATGGTAAGACATATGAATAAATTACAAATAAACTTAGATGAAATATCAACTTTAATAGATATAAATGTTGAAAACTTAAAACAAATGTATCCAGAATTAGAAAATAATCATGAAATGATAAAATCAGTAATAATAGAAGAAAAAAACAAATTTATGAAAACACTAACACATGGCGAAAAAGAGTTTCAAAAAGAAATGAATAGAGCAAAAGAACAAAATAAAAATATAATAGAAGGACCAATTGTATTTAAATTATATGACACATATGGCTTCCCACCAGAAGTAACAAAAGAACTTGCAGAAGAAAATGGAATGACAGTAGATATGAAAAAATTTGAAGAACTATTTAAAGAACATCAAGAAAAATCAAGACTAGGCTCAGAACAAAAATTTAAAGGTGGACTAGCAGAACAAAATGAAGTAACAGTAGCATATCATACAGCAACACACTTATTAAATGCAGCATTAAAGGTAGTATTAGGACCAGATACACATCAAAAAGGATCAAATATAACAGCAGAAAGAATGAGATTTGATTTTAACTGTGACCATAAGATGACTGATGAAGAGAAAAAACAAACAGAAGATTTAGTAAACCAATGGATACAAGAAAACTTAGATGTAACAATAGAAGAAATGAAAAAAGAAGAAGCGATAAAATCAGGAGCAGAATGTATGTTTATAGAAAAATATCCAGATATTGTAACAGTATATTCTATTGGAACTATTTCAAAAGAACTATGTGGAGGACCTCATGTGAAAAATACAGCAGAATTAGGAAAGTTTAAAATAAAGAAAGAAGAAGCGAGTTCAGCAGGAATCAGAAGAATAAAAGCAATATTAGAGAAATAATGAAAACTGTTTTTGGGGACGGAGGAAAAAAACAGTTTTCCGTGGGAATAAAATATAATGTAATAAAAATATTATATTAAAAACTGTTTTTTTCCTCCGTCCCCAAAAACAGTTTTTAAGAGAGGATAAAAAATGGAAGATTGTTTATTTTGTAAAATTATAGAAGGTCAAATACCATCAAGTAAAGTATATGAAGATGATGAGATTTTAGCTTTTAATGATATAAACCCAGCAGCTCCGATTCATATATTAGTTATTCCTAAAAAACATATAACTTCATTAGCCCATATGGAAAAAGAGGATGAAATTATAGTTGGAAAAATATATGGAGTTATAAATAAAATTGCAGAAGAAAAGGGTTTTAAGGAAAATGGATATAGAGTAATTGTGAATTGTGGTAGAGATGCAGGACAAGAGGTAATGCATTTACATTTTCATATATTAGCTGGTGAAAAATTTGGAGATAAAATTGTATAAATTTGTAACATATGAAATAATGTAAATTTCTAAAAAAAATTGTAAATAAAAATATAATGTGCTATAATATAAGTAGAGTTAAATTGTACGGAGGTAAAAAGTTATGTTTGAGAGTAAATATAGTAAAGTATTAACAAGTATATTGATTATAGTGATTATAGCAATAGTTGGATTATTAGGATTTTTAGCATTTGATTATGTAAAGAAAATTAATACAACAAAACAAGCATCTGATTTTGTTGAAAATTATCAAGGAGAAGTTAATTCAGGAAATCAAAATGTTATTGAAAATAATGTAAATGAGGTCCAAGAGAATGTTACATTAAATGAAACAAATGAAACACCAATAATAGGTTCTGGAAATTCAGGAACAAATACAAACACAGGTACAGTAACTAAGAAAAAATATAAAAATTATACAGTAGCTGGAACTATGAAAATACCTTCAATAAATCTTGAATATCCAGTAGTTGAAGAAATAACAACAACAGCATTAGAAACAGCATTAGTAGTTTTATATCCAAATGGAGATAATTTAAATATGCCAGGAAATACAGTTATAATAGGTCATAATTATAGAAATGGTTTATTTTTCTCTAATTTAAAGAAGTTATCTAATGGTGCTAAAATATATGTAACAGATTTCAGAGGAAAAAGTTTAACATATGAAGTTTATAATAAGTTTGAAGCTTCTTCAACTGATACATCTTTTTATTCAAGAGATACAAATGGGCTAGCTGAGTTGACATTATCTACATGTACAGATGCTAGTAATGATCAAAGAACAATTATTTTTGCAAAACAGATTTAAATTTTGTTAATTTATATGTTAGGATAAGATATTTATAAAAAATAGATAAAAGCTAAAAGTTTATGGCTTTTGTCTATTTTTTTGACATTAAATTTTAAAAAATACTTTTAAAAAAGTGAAAAATGTTATACAATATACAAAAATAAAATATGAGGAGAAAGATATGAATAAAAAATGGCAGATATATGAAATAGATGAACTAGAAGTTAAAAGAATATCAGATAAATATAATGTAAATGAACTTCTATCTTCCATACTTATAAATAGAGGCATTAAAGAAGATATAGAAGTTTTTTTAAATCCAACAAGACAAAACTTTCATAATCCATTTTTGATGCCAGATATGAATGTAGCTGTAGAAAGAATAATAAAAGCAATAGAGAAAAAAGAAAAAATTATAATTTATGGGGATTATGATGTAGATGGTATAACAAGTATAACTGTACTAAAAAGTTTTTTACAAGATAGAGGAATACAAGTAGGACAATATATTCCAAATAGATTAGAAGAAGGGTATGGGCTAAATAAACCAGCTATAGAAGAAATAGCAAAAAATAAATATCAATTAATGATAACAGTAGATTGTGGGATTTCAGGAATAGAAGAGATTGAATATGCAAATTCTTTAGGAATAGAAACAATAGTAACAGACCATCATGAAGTCGGAGAGAGACTTCCAAATGCACTTGCTGTTGTAGATGCAAAAAGAAAAGATAACCAATATCCATGTAGAGATTTAGCTGGAGTTGGTGTTGTATTTAAATTAATACAAGCAATTGGAATAAAATTAAGATTAGATGAAAAAGAATATTTAAAATATCTGGATATTGTATGTGTAGGAACAATATCAGATATAGTTCCATTAGTTGATGAAAATAGAGTTATTGCAAAATTAGGTTTAATGTTAGTTAAGCAAACAAGAAATATGGGATTAAAATCTTTATTAATATCATCAGGGTATAAAAATATAGACTCAAATACAATTTCATTTGGAGTTGCTCCAAGAATAAATGCATGTGGAAGAATGGGACATGCAGATGAAGCATTAAAATTATTTTTATCAAAAGATATTTATGAAGTAAATGAATTAACAAAAAAATTAAATGAATATAATACACTAAGACAGCAAAAGGAAAAAGCAATTTATGAAGATGCAATTAATCAAATTGAAAATAATAGATTATATGAAAAAAATGCAATAGTAATTGGTGGAGAAAATTGGCATCATGGAGTAATTGGTATAGTATCTTCAAAGATTACAGATTTGTACTTTAAACCAAGCATCTTATTATGTTATGAAGATGATTTAGCAAAAGGTTCTGGAAGAAGTATACCAGGATTTGACTTACATGAAGCATTAATGAAATGTCAAGATACAATAGATAGATTTGGTGGACATGCTATGGCAATAGGAATTACAATAAAAAGAGACAAATTTAAAGAATTTTCAGAAAAAGTTGAAGAAATTGCAAAAGATGCTAAAATAGATGAAATTATTCCTATTATAAATATAGATGCAAAAATTAATTTAAATGAGATTAATAAAGAAATGGTAGAAAGTTTAAAACAATTAGAACCATTTGGTGAGGGAAATAAAACGCCAATATTTGTATTTAAAAATTTAAAGATTGATTCTATAAGAGCATTAACAGAAGGAAAACATATTAAGATGACTTTAAAAGATGGAAATACTATTGTAAATAGTATAGGATTTAATTTAGGATATTTAGCTGAGGAGTATAGAATTGGTGATAAAATTGATGTTGTAGGAACTTTAGAAATAAATACTTTTAATGGTGTTGATAATTTACAGATTAATATTAAAGATGTTATGAAGTCAATTTAAGTGTGACAAAGGGGGCGTCCCTTTTTGGCACATTTTGATAAAAGAGAAATGGCTATATAATATAGCCATTAATTGAATAAAGAATATCTTAATTGTATTTTGGATATTTAATATAAATCTATCTTTTAGTAATTACTTTCTTCTTTTGAAATGCTAATTGCTGCAATAAAATAAGATATTGAATTGGTTGCTAAAATAATAAACATTATCAAAGAAAGTATTCCTAAAAGGGAAAAACCTATATTAATAAGCACAGTAAGAAATATAAAAACTACTGTTAAAATTAAGAAAAGATAAGAAAATAATAAACACCAAATACCATGTTCAAACCGCAATTTTACAGAATCGCTCATAAGATTCTCCTTTCATAATGTGAACTAAATAAACTTTAGTTGTTTGTAAATACTGAACAATTTTGTTACATACAGAATTATACTATGATTTACATAAAAAGTCAAATGATAAATATTAATTTAAAATTAGAAAAATATAATTGGTAAAATAATTTTAATCGAAAATAAGAGGTGATATATAATGCAAGAATTTAATAAAGAAATAACGATACAGGATATAATTGCAAAAAAGAAGCAAGTAACAAAAAGAGTAGATACAAAAACAATAATGAAAGCATATAATTATGCAGTAGAGCATCATGGAGACCAAAAGAGACGTTCAGGAGAACCATATATAATACACCCAATAAATGTAGCATATATTTTAGCAGGAGTAGGGCTAGATGAAGCAACAATATGTGCAGCTCTTTTACATGATGTTGTAGAAGATACAGATGCAACTGATAGTGATTTAAGAAGAGATTTTGGCGATGAAGTTGCAGATATGGTTGCAGGGGTTACTAAATTAGGAAGTATGATGTTTTCATCAGTTGAAGAACAACAAGTAGAAGATTATAGAAAAATGTTTTTGGCAATGGGAAAAGATATAAGAGTAATAATAATAAAACTTGCAGATAGACTTCATAACATGAGAACATTAAAGTTTTTGAAGAGAGAAAGACAAATAGCAAATGCAAAAGAAACAATGGAAATATATGCTCCTCTTGCAAATCGTTTAGGATTATATTCTATGAAATGGGAACTTGAAGATTTATCATTCAAATATTTACATCCTGAAGAATATCATGAATTAGTTGAAGGAATAAATAAGAAAAGAGAAGAAAGACTTAAATTTATTGAAAAGATAATGGATGATATACGAGTTCAATTGAAAAAGCAACATATAGAAGCAGAAGTAACTGGAAGAGCAAAACATTTATATAGTATATATAGAAAAATGCAAAGAGATGATAAAGGATTAGATGAGATATATGATTTATTTGCATTGCGTATATTAGTAAACTCAGTAAAAGACTGTTATACAGCATTAGGAATTGTACATGAATTATATAGTCCAATGCCAGGGAGATTTAAAGATTATATATCAGTACCAAAGCCTAATATGTATCAATCAATACACACAACACTTTTAGGAGAAAAAGGAACACCATTTGAAGTTCAAATACGTACATGGGATATGCATAGAATTGCGGAATATGGAATTGCAGCACATTGGGCATATAAAGAAGCTAATTTTATGGGAAGAGGAAAGCAAGTTGTAAAAGTACAAGAAGATAAATTAGCATGGCTTAGAGAATCTTTAGAATGGCAAAGAGAAATGCAAGACCCACAAGAGTTTTTAGATACATTAAAAACAGAATTATTTGAGGATGAAGCATATGTATTTACTCCTAAGGGAGCAATAAAAGTATTGCCAAGAGGAGCTACACCAATAGATTTTGCATATTCAATACATGAACAAATAGGACATCATATGACTGGATGTAAAATAAATAGTAAAATGATGCCAATAATAACACCTCTAAAAAGTGGAGACATTATTGAAATAATAACATCAGATAATTCAAAAGGGCCAAGCAGAGATTGGTTAAAATTTGTAAAAAGTACAAAAGCCAAAAATAAAATTCAAAGTTGGTTTAAAAAAGAACAAAAAACAGAAAATATAGAAAAAGGAAAAGATTTAGTAGAAAAAGAATTGAAGAGAATTGGATTTACACATGCAGATTTATTTAAAACAGAATATATAGAGCCAATGTTAGATAGATATAAATACAAAGATATAGAAGAAATGTATGCAGCAGTAGGATTTGGAGCAAATTCAGCAGGAAAAGTAGTTGCTAGGATGTTACAAGAATACAGAAAAGAACATGAAGAAGAAAACATAGAAGAAAAAATAGAACAATTAAACAAACAAAGAGAAAAAAAGCAAAAACCATCAAGTTCTGGAATAGTTGTAAAAGGAATAGACAATTGTTTAGTAAAATTATCAAAATGTTGTAATCCACTACCAGGAGATGAAATAATAGGATATATTACAAAAGGAAGAGGAGTATCTGTTCATAGAAAAGATTGTGTAAATGTAAATGAATTACTTTCAGAAGAAAATAGAATTATAGATGTTAGATGGTATGAAGAAACTAAAGAATCTTATAATGTAAATATTGAGGTCTTAGCGAATGACAGAAATGGTTTATTAGTAGAAATATTAAATTCTATAAAAGAGACTAAAGCTAAACTTATGGGAGTTAATACTAAGACAACTAAAGAGAGAATTGCAATAATTGATTTAAATATTGAAGTTGAGAATATTGAGGAATTGAATAAGGTTATAAAAGTTATTAAAAAAGTTGATAGTGTTTATGAAGTTAGAAGATAGGAATGTCCCAAAGGGACGTTTCTTTTGGGACATTTTTGTCCCGTTGGGGACATATGTGCAAAAGTAAACTAGCTTTTTATGATATATTTTTAAATAGAAGGAGCAAAAAAATGGTATTAAAAGAACTAAAGATACAAACTTGGATAGGTGATAAAACAAATTGTTATGTTATATTTGATGAAAATAGTAAAGAAATTATGTGTATAGATCCAGCTGGTGATGTTGAGAAAGTTGAAGATTTAATTAAAAATGTATTTAAGGGAAAATTGAAATATATATATTTGACACATTGTCATGGAGACCATATTGCAGGAGTAACCGAACTAAAGAAGCGTTGTGGTGGAAAAGTTTTAATTCATAGAATAGATGCTCCAGGATTAAATGATGTTAATATTAATTTGTCTCAATATATAGGCTTACCTGAAATAGAACTTGAAGCAGATTCTAGAATAGATGATGATGATTTAATTCATTTAGGGGAATTACAATTTAGAGTAATTCATACACCTGGTCATACTGCTGGTTCTACATCTCTTTATTGTGAAAAAGAAAAATGCTTATTTTCTGGTGATACAATTTTTGCTGGAACTTGGGGAAGAACAGATTTGCCAACATCTAGTAGAGAAGATATTATGAACGCTATTATGAATAAGATATTAGTGTTACCAGATGATACTTTTATATATCCTGGACATGGAAAAGCTACTATGTTAAAAGATGAAAAAACTATTTATTTGGATTTAAAGCCTAAAATGTGGTAATTAATGTTGAATTTTTTATGTATACATGTTATAATGATATAGTAACCGATGTAAAAATGCTTTTGTAAGGAGGTACAACTATGCTGAATACTAATATTTCTTTTCAAGAGGCTCAGGAAAATGGTTATGCTATTTCAGAAGATATAACAACTGATAGTGTAATTATATATTCACCGTTTTGTCGTAAGCTTGTAACAATAACTGGACTGGATGAAGGAATGGTTAAAGTCCATCTTGAAAGAGGGGATTTATTGTATGCTTCAAAAGTAGATATTAGATTTTTTAGTCTGGATTCTTTTGAAAAGAAGATGATGCGGATTGATATGGAGATACCTGAACAGAAATGTAAGAGGTGTACATGTATGATTACTGAGGATAAGGAACAGGTGGCTGTAAGTCCGCATTGGAACTGATGTATTTACATTAAGTTGAATTACAAAGCGAAAGGGAACATAGATTTTCTGTGTTCTCTTTTTTGGCTGTTATAAGAGAAATTATTTTTATGTAAGTGCTTGAAAAAGTAGCAAAATGATGCTATACTTTATATCGTAGCTGAAAGTTGAGTGTGCATAAGGAGGACATGTATGACCAAAGTATCAGAAGAATTTTATAATCAAGGTTACAAACTTGATGGAGAAGGTATGCGGATTGACATTATTAATCCTGAAGGAAAGAAAGAATATGAAATCTTTTTTTTAGAAGATTATGTTTTGATTATGAATAGGTATGGCTTTGCGTTTGTTGGTGATTTATATGAGATAGATGTAGAATAATGAGCCAAGTGTTTAGAAAGTGCAGTTGGGAGAGTAGTTTTCTATTCTCCCAATTTTATAAAAGTAGGAGATGAATGAGATGAGTAATAAAACAGAACCACGAACATTAGCTGGATTTATGGAGTTAATGCCAAATGAACAAATATTATTTGAGCAAATTAAAGAAAAAATAGAAAAGATATATCAAAGATTTGGTTTTTTACCACTAGATACACCAATATTGGAATTATCAGAAGTATTACTTGCAAAAGCTGGTGGAGAAACTGAAAAACAAATATATAGATTTGAAAAAGGTGATACAGATATTTCAATGAGATTTGATTTAACAGTACCACTTGCTAAATATGTAGCAAAAAATTATGGTAATTTAAGTTTTCCTTTTAGAAGATATCAAATAGGAAAAGTGTATCGTGGAGAAAGAGCCCAAAAGGGGAGATTTCGTGAATTTTATCAATGTGATATAGATATTATAGGAGATGGAGAATTAAGTGTAGTAAATGATGCAGAACTTCCTAGCGTTATTTATAATGTATTTAAAGAATTAGGATTTGATGATTTTACAATTTGCATTAATAATAGAAAGATTTTAAATGGATTATTTGAGAGCTTAAATCAAAAAGAAAATTCAACAGAGATTTTAAGAATAATTGATAAAATAGAAAAAATAGGAAAAGAAGCTGTAATTGAGGAATTAGAGAAAATTAATGTTTCAAGACATTCTATAGATAAAATAATAAATTTTATAGAAATAGATGGAACAACAGATGAGAAACTTCAAAAATTAGAAGATTTAAATATAGAAAGTGAAATATTTAAATTAGGTATTGAAGAATTAACACAAGTTATAAAAAATGTAAGATGTTTTGGAATTCCTGAGGAGAATTTTAAAGTTGATTTAACAATTGCTAGAGGATTAGATTATTATACTGGAACTGTATATGAGACATTTTTAAATCAATATAGAGAGTTAGGAAGTGTATGTTCTGGTGGCAGATATGAAAGCTTAGCAGAATTTTATACAGATAAGAAATTGCCAGGAGTAGGAATATCAATTGGTTTAACAAGATTGTTTTATAAATTGAATGAGTTAAACTTAGTGAGAGCTGATAAAAAATCAATAGCAGAAGTGTTAATTGTTCCAATGGTGGATGATTTGAGTGTTCCAATAAAAATCGCAAATGATTTGAGAAATAAAGGTATTAATACAGAAATTTTCTTAAATGATAAGAAATTAAAAGCTAAAATGAAGTATGCTGATAAACTTGAAATTCCTTATGTTATTGTTATTGGTGAGGATGAGATTAATAAAGGGATTGTTAAGGTTAAAGATATGATAACAGGAAATGAAAAGGAATGTTTAATTGATGATATAAAATTTTAAAATATATTTAATTATTTTTTAAAACTAGGTCTTTAATTTTCACTTTTTACATAAAAAAGTGAAGATTAAAGACCTGGTTTTCTATTACTATTATTTGTATAGTAAAGTAATTTTATTACCATTTTTTCTTATAAAACCATCATCTTTTAAAGATTTTAATTCTCTCATCATAGCACTTCTATCAACACTTAAATAATCAGCTAAATCTGTTAATGAAAAAGGAAGAGAAAACGTTTGACTTAGATTTCTTGTGGATAAGATATTGAAATATCCACATAATTTTTCACGGATAGAACGTTTTGTTAATATTTCAACTCTTGTATTTAAATCCATAACTTTATTTAAAATCAAATTAGAAAAGTTTTCTGATAATATCTGATGGAATTTACAATTGTTTGTACATTTTTGATGTATATTATCATATATAAAAAATAGTACATCACAATTTTTTTTAGCTTCTACAGAAAGCTCATTATTAATAGTAACAATATAAAAAGCTTCACCAAAAATATCATTTTTAGTAAAATGTTCTATTATTGATTTATCTCCATTTAAGTCATATCTAACTAAATCAGCTTCACCATTTAATAATATACATATTTGATTTCTTTTTTGTATGTATGTAGTTATTGTTTGATTTTTTCTAAATGATTTTTTTTGAACGTTTTTACAAGTATGAGAAAAGTCATTTAAAAAGTTTTCTATATTTAAATTTGAATTCATGTTATACCTCCATGTTCAATAGGGATGTTTCCTCCTGGAAATTGTTATAATTATATAATAAAAAAGTTGCATTTGCAACAGAAAGTTTGTAATATAATTGTAATAAAACATGTAACCTTAGAGATAAGCCGAGAAAAAAAATAAAAAAAAAGTTTTTTGGTTTTTGTTGCTTTTGCAACAGAAAAAGTATTTTCTTGATATATAATAAACACATAAAAAATGAGCAAACACAAAAGCTAATTAAAGTAATATTGTGGAAAATGAAGGAGGAAATGCAAAAATGAAAATTATTAAGAGAGATGGAAGAGTTGTAGATTATGATAGACAAAAAATCTCAATAGCAATTCAAAAAGCAAATGAAGAAGTAAAAGGAAGAGAAAAAGCTACTAAGGAAGAAATAAAAGGAATAATTCAAGATATTGAAGAGTTAAATAAAAAAAGAATGTTAGTAGAAGATATACAAGATTTAATAGAACAAAAATTAATGGAAATAGGAAAATATGAATTAGCTAAAAGATATATTGTTTATCGTTATAATAGAGCATTAATAAGAAAATCCAATACAACAGATGAGTCAATACTAGGATTAATAAGAAATGAAAATAAAGAATTAGCAGAAGAAAATTCAAATAAAAATACAATGCTTGCTTCAACTCAAAGAGATTATATAGCAGGAGAAGTTTCAAGAGACTTAACAAATAGATTATTGTTGCCAGAAAAAATAGTAAAAGCACATCAAGAAGGAATTTTGCATTTCCATGACGCAGATTATTTTGTACAACCTATATTTAATTGCTGTTTAATAAATATTGCTGATATGTTAGATAATGGTACAGTAATGAATGGAAAACTAATGGAAAGTCCAAAGAGTTTCCAAGTTGCATGTACAATTACAACACAAATAATTGCTGCTGTTGCAAGTAATCAATATGGTGGACAATCAGTTGATTTAAAACATTTAGGAAAATATTTAAGAAGAAGTTATGACAAATTTAAAAAAGAATTAACAAATGAATATAAAGATAAACTATCAGAAGAAATGATAGAAGAAATTACACAAACAAGATTAAGAACAGAATTAAGACAAGGTGTCCAAACAATACAATATCAAATAAATACTTTAATGACAACAAATGGTCAAGCTCCTTTTGTAACATTATTCTTACATTTAGAAGAAGATGATCCATACAAAAAAGAAAATGCAATGATAATTGAAGAAGTATTAAAACAAAGATATAAAGGTATTAAGAACGAAGAAGGTGTATATGTAACACCAGCATTTCCTAAGTTAGTATATGTTTTAGATGAACACAATTGCCTAAAAGGTGGAGAATATGATTATTTAACAAAATTAGCTGTTAAATGTTCATCAAAAAGAATGTATCCTGATTATATATCAGCTAAAAAGATGAAAGAAATATATGAAGGAAATGTATTTAGTCCAATGGGATGTAGAAGTTTATTATCACCTTGGAAAGATGAAGATGGAAATTATAAATTTGAAGGAAGATTTAATCAAGGTGTTGTTAGTATCAACTTACCACAAGTAGCAATAATAGCAGATGGTGATGAAGAAAAATTCTGGAAATTATTAGATGAAAGACTAGAAATATGTAAAGAAGCATTAATGTGCAGACATTATGCATTATTAGGAACAACATCTGATATAAGCCCAATACATTGGCAATATGGAGCAATAGCAAGACTAAAAAAAGGTGAAAAAATAGATAAGCTATTATTTGGTGGGTATTCAACAATTTCATTAGGATATATAGGAATATATGAAATGACAAAAGTAATGAAAGGTGTATCACATACAGAACCAGAAGGTCGTGAATTTGCATTAAAAGTAATGAATTATCTAAAAGATAAAACAGCACAATGGAAAAAAGAAACAAATATAGGATTTGCATTATATGGAACACCAGCAGAAAGTTTATGTTATAAATTTGCAAGACTAGATAAAGAAAAATTTGGAACAATAAAAGATGTTACTGATAAAGGATATTATACAAATTCATATCATGTTGATGTTAGAGAGAAAATAGATGCATTTGATAAGCTTGAATTTGAAAGCGAATTCCAAAAATTATCAACAGGTGGAGCAATATCATATGTAGAAATACCAAACATGCAAAAAAATCTACCAGCATTAGAAACAGCAGTTAAATTTATTTATGACAATATTACATATGCTGAATTTAATACTAAATCAGATTTTTGTCATGAATGTGGATTTGATGGAGAAATTGTAATAAATGATAACAATGAATGGGAATGTCCAAATTGTGGAAACAAAGACCATAGTAAGATGAATGTTGTAAGACGTACTTGTGGATACTTAGGAGAAAATTTCTGGAATGCAGGAAAAACTAAAGAAATAAAACAAAGAGTATTACATATGTAATTTGAAAAATCGACCAATGGGGACGTTGTTTAATTGGTTGAAAATAAGTGAAAATTAGTATTATAAGAAATTAATATTCAACCAATTAAACAACGTCCCCATTGGTCGACTGGCTTTAGGAGGAAATTATGAATTATGCAGATATAAAAAAAGTAGATGTAGCAAATGGAGAAGGTGTTAGAGTTTCCGTATTTGTAAGTGGATGTAATCATCATTGTAAAGGATGTTTTAATGAATGTGCATGGGATTTTAATTATGGAAATGAATTTACAGAAAAAGAAGAAAAAGAAATAATAAATTATATGGACCATGATTATATTGAGGGATTAACTCTTTTAGGTGGAGAACCATTAGAACCAAAAAATCAAGAAGGTTTATTACCATTAGTCAAAAAAGTTAAGGAAAAATATCCAAATAAAAATATATGGTGTTATACTGGATTTGATTTTGAAAGAGATGTTATGGGTACAATGGCAAAAAATAGTGAAACAACAAGAGAATTGCTTAAATATATAGATGTAGTTGTAGATGGGAAATTTGAAGAAGAGAAGAAAGATTTAAAATTACAATTTAGAGGTTCTTCTAATCAAAGAATTTTAGATGTTCAAGAAACTTTGAAAACAGGAGTATTACACAAAGAAGAAAAATATAGATAAATTTATTTTAAAAATTTTGTAAAAAAATAGCAAATACTTGCTATTTTTTTATGTAATTATATAATAATAAAAAAAATAAGGAGGTAATGTCTATGATTATGGATTTGCCAAATGAGTTTTATTATGGAACTACTATTCAGAAGAATGATGCTTATGTGATAGATGGAGAATTAAAAATACGGAGAACAGTATCATTTAGGAACGTTGTAAAGGAATTGACTTTTAATTTAAAAGGTGGGAAAAATATATGTGCATATTGTGGAAAAAGTATTGAATATAGTAAAATGACAATTGACCATGTATATCCTCAGACAATGGGAGGTCCTACTATAACTAATAATTTAGTACCTGCTTGTAGAAAATGTAATTCTGATAAAACAGATATGACTTTTGAAGAATATATGGAGTGGTGTAGTTTTTCGACAGAAGATGAGCAAAAAAAGTTTTTGAATCTATTAAGAAGAAAAAAAGAGGGAATGAGAAGAAGAAAGGAATATCAGATTCCTGAAGATTGGATTTCGAAAAAACGGATAACTACTATTTTACTTGATGTGAAATTAGAGGATTGTTCACAAACAAAGAAATATAGGAAGATTGAATCATTTTTCAATGAGTATCAATATTTCCAGAAACCAATTGTCCTTGATAAAAATAGATTCTTGATTGATGGATATAATACTGTTATTTTTGCTAAAGACCATCATATATTAGAGATACCTATAATTCAATTAGATAATGTAGAAGTTATATTATAAATAGAAAGTAGATTTTCTACTTTCTATTTTAAATTTTTTTAAATTCTAATATATAAAGATTACTGTAATGCAAAACAAAAAGAATCTACAAGAGAATACATACTTTATATTCTAATTTATTTAGATTACTTATTAGCAATTGCAAATCTTATAAAAAGCTTTAGTGCATGCTCCTTTATATTCTAATATATGTAAATTATTATTATAATATGGATGAAGTGATACTATTTATAATGTGATAAGATAATATTTATATTCTATTTTAAAAATCTATTTAATAATTGTGTTCTACACAAATTTTCAAATTCATCATTTAATGGTTCTAAAGATATATTCTCATTATATTTTTTATCTAAGCAATATTTTATTATATAATCACAAAGTTCAGGATTTTTAGAAAGAAGAGGTCCATGTAAATAAGTTGCAATAACATTTTTTTCAAAATAACCTTCTTCAGTATCTTCAAATTTATTTCCATTTCCAAATAAAACTTTTCCAAAAGGATTAGAAATATTAAATGTTTGTCCACCATGATTTTCAAATCCTATTATTTTTGAATTAATATTATTTAAGTTTGCTTCTATAACAATATTTCCAATACATCTTTTTTTTCTATCTGGATTAGCTTCTGTATAATAATCAAATATTTCAAGACCAGGAATTATATTTCCATCAACATCTTTGTAATACTTACCAAACAATTGATATGCACCACAAATTAGTAAAAAGAATACACCATTTTGAAAAGCATCTTTAATATTATTTTTATATTTTAATAAATCATTAGATAAAATATTTTGTTCATTATCAGCACCTCCGACCTGCAAATACAATATCATATGAGTTGAAATCAGGGGGCAAGTCTCCAATTGAATATGTATCAATTATGCAAGTATATCCACGAGATTCAATTCTATATTTTAGAACTTGTATATTTCCATAATCACCATAAAGTTCTAACATATCAGGGTATAAATATAATATTTTTAATTCTTTCATTTTAGTTCCTCCTCTTTTAAATGAAACATTTGGGACAGTCCAAAAATGTTTCATTTCTTGTGTTGAAATTTGTCGAAAGCTGTAAGTGCTATTGCATTTGACAGGATTCGACAAATATTTGAAACATTTTAGGACTGTCCCAAATGTTTCAATTCTTTTCTAGTTGGTTGTAAAGAAGTGTAATTTGCAATTACATATTTTTTTATATTTGTTGTATAAAGTGAATTAACAGCTTCTTTTAAATCTAAATAAGGTTCGATTTTTTCAATAGGGAAGCCACTTGTTTTTATTCTTATTGCTATATCATAGGCTCTTGTTCCAGATGTGATAATTCTTGATACATTATTTAAATTATTGAAATTGATGTCCCATATCCAAGATACATCAAATCCATCTGCTAGATTATCATTTAAAACAAATAATAATTCTTTTTCTTCATCATCTTCATTTAATATACGTAAACTAACATTACTTCCAGTTGGATTTTTTGCTAAATTTATAATTGTTTTTATATTGTTTATTTCTAATTCTTCTAATCTTCCATTATTTAATGCAAATGTAGATAATGCATTCTTTATAATATCAGTAGGAATGTTATATAAGTTGCATACTGATATGACAGCAGTGTAATTATATATTAGGTAGATACTATTACCTTTTATAGTATAAGTATTGTCTTGTATATCAAAACATCTATTTTTTAAATCAATATTAGTTGCTAGTTTATATATTTCATTATTTCCAAAATTACAATTTGGACATTTGAATTTTCCAACATGTGAGTATTGGTAATATTCATATTCTAATTTTGTTTTACAGAATGGACAGAATTTTCCTTCACCAGCTTCTTTAATATTATCTGTTGCAAATGAGTATTTGTCTACACTAAAATAATATACGTTTTCATTTGCTGGATTGGCTTGTCCTAATCTTGCAACATTTGGATCATCATTATTTAATATTAGGTTACCAGTATATGTTTTTAAAAATTCATTTATTCTTAATATTAATGTTTCGACTTCACCATTTCTGTCTAATTGGTCACGGAAAAAGTTTAATATTACTAAAGTATCTAATCTGAAGTCTTTAAATACTACAGGGATATAACTTTCATCAACTTCGAATACTAAAAAGTCTGCTTTGATTTTTCCTGTTAATGTACAGTTTTTTAATATTGTTGAAAGTATTCCTGTTTCCATATTGTTGCCTTCAATGTTACTTATTACTTTGAATCCTGCATTTTTTAGAGTATATCCTATACAGTTATTTGTCATAGTTTTGCCATTTGTTGCTGATACAGCTATTACAGGACATTTTACTTTAAAGTATTTGAAAATTTTTGGATTCCAGTCGAAAGCTATTTTTCCTAAAAAGTTTCCTCCATTTTTGTGGCATATTTTTAGTAGTATATTTAATATTTTTATTGCTAATATTATAAAAAAGTTTTTCATTTCATTCTCCTTGCATCTTTTTTATTAAATTATGTTACAGTTCACAGATTAAAAATAGCTATTCCAAAGTTAATATATAAAAGATATATTACTCTATATTTTGAGCTGTGAATTGTAACTGAATTATATCATAGCATATTTAAAACTACAAATAAATAGTGTCAATAACTTTTGAAAATGTCATAAAAAAATTTCAAAATTAACTTTTAATTAT
>CAOMRW010000023.1 GCA_948485625.1 uncultured Clostridia bacterium
CGTCCCCCTTGGTTCCTTGGTTCGTCCCCCCTTGGTTCGTCTCCCTTGGTTCCTTTGGTCTTTTTAAACCTTTAATTTTTTAATAGTCTTAATTTCATCAAATAATTTCTTAATATGAGCATTTTTAGTTTCAACAATATTTCTATAAGAATTTAAAATTTCAAGATAATTATCAACAGTTTCTTTACCAACAAGTAAGCATTTCATGCCATTAAGATAATAATCTTTTTTACTATCACTTTTTGCAGATGTTCTCTTTTTATCATATTTTTCAACTTCCTCAAGCCTCTTAATATCAGGTTTTAAATCTTTTAAATAATCCATAATACAAGAAATTTCATATTCAGTATCATCAACAACAACTTTAATTAAAGCTTTAACAATAATAGGATTATTTTTCCCAAGCTTATGAGTATTATCTGACTTAGTTTCTTCAACTATAACTTTAAGAGCATCTGTATTAGAAATAGGTTTAGTTTCATCTATCAAAATTTTAAGAGTATCAATAATGCCAATATGAGACTTATATTGTCTTTTACTAACAATAGCATCATACTCATCAGCAACACGAATAATTTGCCCTTCATAAGGAATATCTTTTTTTGTCAAACCATTAGGATATCCAGAACCATTTAAAGCCTCATGATGATAAATTGCACCAGCAGAATATGGTCTTAATTTAGCATCATTCATACAAATTTTATGACCTATAGTTGTATGAGTCTTCATTATTTTATACTCTTCATCAGTCAAAGGGCCATTTTTTTGCAATATACTAGCAGGAATAAACTGTTTACCAATATCATGTAAATAAGCACATATAGTGCAATATTCAGTAAAACTCTTTGTACAATGCAAATATTGACAAATTCTACAAACAATAGAAGCAACATTTTCACAATGTTTTCTTGTAAAAACGTCTAAACTTCCTAAAATATTTAATTGATATTGCATACTCTTATCCAAATTATAAGACTTTAAACTTGTTCTATCATAAAAATCAAAAACTTCTTTTGGCATAATATAATCTCCCTAATATATTTATCTAATAAAATTTTAACACAAAGAATAAAGAACTTCAATGAGTTAAAAAAATTTTATAAAAGATAAAACAGAAGAAACATTTTGCTAGACTTTTAAAGGAAAATATGATATCATATAAAGCAAATTAAATCAGAGTTTGGAGGAAAACAATGTATAGAACAAAAACATGTGGAGAACTAAGTATAAAAAATATAAACGAAAAAGTAGAATTAGCAGGATGGATACAAAAGATTAGAAATTTAGGAGCAATGATATTTATAGACTTAAGAGATCAATTTGGAATAACACAAATAGTTATAAGTGATGAAGAATTACAAAAACAAGCAAAAGAATTAACAACAGAAAGCTGTATCCACATTTCTGGAGAAGTTGTGGAAAGAAGTAATAAAAATACAAAAATTTCAACAGGAGAAATAGAAGTAATAGCAAATAAAATAGAAATATTAGGAAAATGCAAAAATATACTTCCATTTGAAATAAATACAGAACAAGAAGTAAGAGAAGATTTAAGACTAGAATACAGATTTTTAGATTTAAGAAATGAAAAATTACATAATAGCATTTTATTACGTTCAAAAATTTTAAAAACATTAAGAGACAAAATGGATGAATTAGGATTTGCAGAAATACAAACTCCAATACTAGCAAACTCATCACCAGAAGGAGCAAGAGACTACTTAGTACCAAGTAGACTAAACCCAGGAGAATTTTATGCATTACCACAAGCACCTCAACAATTTAAACAATTATTAATGGTATCAGGATTTGATAAATATTTTCAAATAGCACCATGTTTTAGAGATGAAGACCCAAGAGCAGATAGAGCACCAGGAGAATTTTATCAATTAGACTTTGAAATGAGTTTCGCAACACAAGAAGATGTATTTAAAGTAATAGAAGAAGTAGTACCATATACATTTGAAAAATTTACAAACTGGAAAGTTGATAAAGGACCATTTATAAGAATTCCATATAAAGAAGCAATGGAAAAATACGGAATAGACAAACCAGACCTAAGAAATCCTCTTATAATTCAAGATGTCACAAAATGCTTTACAAATTCAGAATTTAAAGCATTTGAGGGAAAAACAATAAAAGCAATTATAATAGAAAATGGAGCAGAACAAGGAAGAAAATTCTTTGACAAAATGACAGAATTCGCAGTAGGAGAATGTGAAGCAAAAGGATTAGCATGGACAAAATACGAAGAATCTGGAGAAATTACAGGAGGAATTGCAAAATTCATTACAGAAGAAATAAAAGAACAATTAGAAAACGAATATGGAATGACTAAAAACTCAAGTATATTCTTTATAGCAGATGAATTCAAAAAAGCACAAAAAATAGCAGGACTGGTCAGAATTGAATTAGGAAAAAGATTAGACTTACTAGAAAAAGATGTTTATAGATTCTGCTTTATTGTTGACTTCCCAATGTATGAATTATCAGATGAAGGAACAATAGACTTCAATCACAACCCATTCTCAATGCCACAAGGAGGGATGGAATCATTAGAAAATGAAGACCCATTAAATATACTAGCATATCAATTTGACTTAGTATGCAATGGATATGAAATGGCATCAGGAGCAGTAAGAAATCATAATCCAGAAATAATGGTAAAAGCATTTGAAATAGCAGGATATAATGAAGAAAATGTAAAAGAAAGATTTGGAGCATTATATAATGCATTCCAATATGGAACACCACCACATGCAGGAGCAGCACCAGGAGTCGACAGAATGGTAATGTTAATAGAAGATTCTCAAAATATCAGAGAAGTAATAGCATTTCCTAAAAACAAAAGAGCAAGAGACTTACTTATGAGAGCACCATCACAAGTATCAGAACAACAACTAAAAGATGTACATATTAAGTTAGCTGTTAGCGAAGAATGAGCGTTACACATAACTTATGCAAACATAAAAATAAACCCATAAAAAACCAGATTGATTGACATATTTTTATCAGTTAATCTGGATTTTTTGTAGGTTTTAACAACTTTTTATATAATAACAAGTAATTGAAAATTATATATTAAGCTGAAAGAATAAAATCCTTATTAGCCAATAAAAGCCTCTTTATTAATTCAATTTGATTTTTAGATAAATGAGAAGTATCCTTTAAAGAATACAACTTAGCAACTAAAACTGCGAAACTAAAATCAGAGTTACCATTTAAATCTTTTATAGTTTTATCATCAGACAAACCAAGTAAATAATCCAAAGAAACATTAAAAACAGAAGCAATTTTAGTAACAACATCAAGACGAGGAATTCTTTCACAAGTTAAATATCTACAAATAGTAACATTTGAAGTACCAATTTTCCTTGCTAATTGAGTTTGAGTCATATTATTTTCATCTAATAAAACAGTTAACCTATAACTAAATTTTTCTATACTAAAATCCATAGAAACCTCCTATATCAAATATTATAGAACTATACCCAATGAGTTCTATAATATTTACCAAAGTTATAAAAAATAAAAATAATTAACCAATTGGTATAAATATAGAAACAACAATAACAAACTAAAATAGAAAACACAACAAACTAAATATGAACTTTTTAAAAAAATGAGAATTCTATTTATTAATAAAATCATAAAAATTTCTAAATTCATAACCTTCAGATTTCAAATAAGAAATAGAATCTTTCAAAACATCATAAGTATTATTGACATCAGCAGTATCATGCATCAAAATAATTAAAGTACCCTTTCCACTAGCAGATTTCTTCAAATTATTTAACAACTGACTATTTGAAACCTTTTGTTCTGAATCCCTGTTTAAGCAATTCCAATCAACATAAACATAATCCAAATTAGATAAAACATTAAGAGCATCTTTCTTTTGACTTGTATAAATATGAGACATATACCCGATTAGGAAATCTAAAAATATGGGAACAATAATCCTCTACACCAATAGCTTTAGAAATTTCCAAATCTGTAGAAACAATTTCATTTTTAAAACTTTCCATATCCCTATATAATAATTTATTATTATGATTATAGCCATGATTAGCAAGATAATGCCCTTCATCATACTCTCTCTTAACTAATTCAGGATGTTCTTTAACATGTTTACCAACAACAAAAAAAGTAGCTTTAACATTTTCTTCTTTCAAAATATCCAAAATTTTAGAAGTAGCTTTAATAGTAGGACCATCATCAAAAGTTAAATAAGCCTTTTTTTCATCAGACTTTGCAATTTCATCTAATGATTTAGAAATATCAATATTAAAAAAAGAACTTTTACTTAATTCAATTGCAAAAGACGGATTATTTATTGAAAATATAAAAATAGAAAATAAGACAGTAAAAAAAGACAAAAATAGAAATACTAAAAAATTTACTTTTTTAATTAGAAAAACTTTCATGCAAAAACCTCCATAAAACTATCATATAATAAATATATATTAAAAAAATAAAAAAATACTACTCTTTAAGTAAGAATAGTATTATAAAAATTATTTTATAGATAAAGCCTCATCTTTAGTAATATAGCCATATTCAAGCATTGAATTTAAAACATGATATTGACGTTTCTTAGCTAAATCAGGATTTACAGTTGGAGCATAAACAGATGGAGCATTAGGAACTCCTGCAAGCATTGAAGACTCATCCAAATTCAAATCTTTTGGAGATTTATTATAATATCCATAACTAGCTTGATAAATACCATAATATCCATCACCAAAATATGAAGTATTTACATATAATTCAAATATTTCCCTTTTGCTGTAATTTTTCTCCATATCATAAGCAGCAAATATTTCAGCGATCTTTCTTATCCAAGACTTTTCCTGAGAAAGAACGATATTTTTAGCAACTTGCTGAGTAATTGTACTACCACCTTCTCTAAACTCCATATTTTTCAAATTAGTAAAAGTAGCTCTAGCAATTGCAATAAAATCAACAGGACCATGGTCATAAAATCTATGGTCTTCTACACTAATTACAGCATTTCTATAATATGAAGACATATCTTCAAACTTTACAAAATTATCTTTAGACACAATTTCATCAACTCTAGTAATTAAAGGCTTTTCCTTTAAAGCCTTTGAATAATAAGAATGACCAATAAGAAAAACAACAGATAAAACAATAATAATTAATAAAATAATTGCGAAAAACAATCTTCTTATAAATTTCATCAAATATAACCTTCCTTCGTATTTTTCTATATTATACAATAAAACACAAAAAAAGCAAATTATTTACAAGCACAATATACTATGATAAAATGAAAAACAATAAAATATAATTATATTTTAATTACTAATAAAAACTAAAAGAGGCGATAGAATGACTAAATTTACAAAAATGCATGGTTTAGGAAATGACTATGTATATATTGATGCTACTAATAAAGAGATAGAAAATGAACAAAAAGTAGCAAAATTTATAAGTGACAGACATTTTGGAATTGGGTCAGATGGATTAATTCTAATATGTAAAAGCAAAATAGCAGATTTCAAAATGAAAATGTTTAACTCAGATGGAAGCCAAGCAGAAATGTGCGGAAATGGAATAAGATGTGTAGGAAAATTTGTATATGATAAAGGGCTTACAAATAAAACAACTATAAAAATAGAAACATTAGCAGGAATTAAAATACTAAAATTAAACATAAAAGATGGAAAAGTTAAAACAGTAAAAGTAGATATGGGAGAACCAATATTAGAACCAGAAAAAATACCAGTAATATCAAATGAAAGAATAGTAAAAAATTTAAATTTAAAAGTAGATGAAAAAGAATTTAAATTCACATGTATATCAATGGGAAACCCACACGCAATAACAATAATTGATAATACAGATAAATTTAATGTAGAAAAGTATGGAAAGCAAATAGAAATTGACAAAGCATTCCCCAAAAAAACAAATGTAGAATTTATAGAAATAGTAGATAAACAAAATATAAAAATGAGAGTATGGGAAAGAGGAACAGGAGAAACACTAGCATGTGGAACTGGAGCATGTGCAACAGTAGTAGCAACAGTTATAAATGAACTAACAGAAAGAAAAGTCAATGTAGAATTATTAGGAGGAAAACTAGAAATAGAATGGAATAAAAAAGACAATCATGTTTATATGACAGGACCAGCGGTAACTGTTTTTGAAGGAACAATTGAAATTTAAAAGATAAAATAAAGATGCTACAATTAGTAATCACAAATTAACAATTATAGCATTTTATAAAAATCTAATACAAACATAAATTTGCAAAAAAGTATTGACATTTAAAGTTTATATTTATATAATAGGCAAAGAAAGTAAAAGGAAAAAAGCAGAATATGGTTGCCACCAAATCACAAAAGAGGAGGTGGTGCATATGGTATAAAGATACATATTGCAACTATTAATTTTATCTATATATTTTAATGTATTTCAAGCCATACTTGCAATTGCCTTAATAGTAGCAATAGCTATAAAATTAAGAAAATAAAGCAAAAGCCATATATCTGCACGCCAGCGATATATGGCTTAAATAAATCAAACAATTGGCAACCACATTTTGTGGTCTCTTATTTTCTAAATATATTATAAAATATAAAATATAAAGAATAAAAAGTCAAGTAAGGGTGATAAAATGAAAGAACAATTTTTAGAATTATTAAAACAAATCAAAAGAGAAGGAATAGAAGAACTAATAGACTTCATAGAAAAAACAGACTTTTTCAAAGCACCAGCAAGCACAAGATTTCATGGAGACTATGAAGGCGGATTAGTAGAACATAGTCTAAAAGTATATGAAATATTAAAACACAAAGTAGAAACAAATATAGAACCATTACAAGTAAACCCAGAAACATTAATATTAGTACCATTATTACATGATTTGTGCAAAGCCAACTTCTACAAAGTAGACTATAGAAATGCTAAAAATGCACTAGGAGTATGGGAAAAAGTACCATATTATACAATAGATGACACAATACCATATGGACATGGAGAAAAATCAGTAATGATGATAACAGAATATATAAAACTAACACCAGAAGAAAAATATGCAATACGTTGGCATATGGGATATACAGAACCAAAAGAATTATACAATACAATAGGAGCAGCATACAAAAAATATCCACTAGCACTATTAATGCATGAAGCAGACTTAGAAGCAACATACTTTTATGATATATAATGTCCCATCAGGGACGTTTCTCTTGGGACATTTTTGTCCCAAGAGGGACACATCTTAATTAAAATAATATCCAATATTTTATATAAGAAAAAATAAATAATCTTTTGGATGACGATGAACGAAAAGTAAGTGTAGTGGAAGGAGAAAAAGAAATGTTAGCATATATAAAAGGACGACTAGAAATGAAGATGACAGGATATATAGTCATTGATGTAGGAGGATTAGGATATAAAATATTCATGTCAGACACAGGAATAGAAAAACTAGGAAATATAGGAGAAACAGTCAAAGTACATACATACTATAAAGTAAGAGAAGATGATATAAGTATATATGGATTTAACACATTAGAAGAACTAAGAATGTTCGAACTATTAATATCAGTAAGTGGAGTAGGAGCAAAAACAGCAATAACAATGCTTGCAGTATGTGAACCGACTGACTTTGCAATTTCAATAATTTCAGAAGATATAAAAACATTAACTCAAATACCAGGAATAGGAGCAAAATCAGCACAAAGAATAATATTAGAATTAAAAGACAAAATAAAGAAAGAACAACAAATACAAGAATTAACAATAGCAACAAAAGGAGAAAAAACTAAAGTAGAAGTTGCAATAGAAAATAATCAAAAAATTGATGAAGCAATTGCAGCACTTCAAGTATTAGGATATAACAAAAAAGAAATAGAAAAAGCATTTGATAAAATAGACAAAAAAGAATTAACAACAGAAGAATTAATAAGAAAAGGACTAAATATTTTAGGAAAATAGGAATTAGGGACAGGTTAAAAATCCCCACTTTGATAATGAAAAATATCTAAATATAAACATATAAAATTAAAATGAGGATTTTTAACCTGTCCCTAATTCCTAAAAGGAGTAAATATGAACAGTAATGAACCACTAGCATACAGAATGAGACCTAAAACACTAGAAGAATATGTAGGACAAGAACATGTATTAGGAGAAGGAAAAATATTATATAGAACAATTAAAGCTGACAGACTATCAAGTATAATACTATTTGGACCTCCAGGATGTGGAAAAACATCACTAGCAAAAGTAATAAGTGAAACAACAAAATATAAATTTTATAAAATAAATGCAGTAACAGCTGGAGTTGGAGATATAAAAAAAGTAATAGAAGAAACTAAAAACTTTATGATAAATCCAACAGGAAAAAGCATATTATTCATAGATGAAATCCATAGATTTAACAAATTGCAACAAGATGCATTACTTCCATATGTAGAAAATGGATTAATAATTTTAATTGGAGCAACAACTGAAAACCCATATTTTGAAGTAAACAAAGCTTTAATATCAAGGTCAATGGTAGTAAAATTAGAACCATTAACAGAAGAAAATATATATAAAGTATTAAAGAAATCAATTGAAAGAAAAGATGGACTAGGAGAATACAATATAAAAATCGATGATAAGACACTAAAAAAACTTGCAAATATATCAAATGGAGATGTAAGAACAGCGCTAAACGGATTGGAAATAGCAGTATTAACAACAACTATGGAAAGTGATGGATATATTCACATAACAGATGAAGTTATAAAAAACTGTATACAAACAAGAAAAGCAGTATTTGATAAAAATGGAGATTCACACTATGATAATATAAGTGCATTTATAAAATCAATGAGAGGTTCAGACCCAGATGCAACATTATTCTACTTAGCAAGAGCACTACAAGGAGGAGAAGACCCAATGTTTCTAGCAAGAAGAATCGTAATATGTGCTTCAGAAGATGTAGGAATGGCAAATCCAAATGCATTAATTGTAGCAAATTCTGCAATGCAAGCAGTACATATGGTTGGAATGCCAGAAGCAAGAATAATTTTAGCAGAAGCAGCTGTATATATTGCAACATCTAAAAAATCAAATGCAACATATTTAGGAATAAATAAAGCACTAGAAGATGTAGCAAATAAAGATACAGGAACAATACCAATGCATATAAGAAATGCACCAGTACAAGATATGAAAAAATTAGGATATGGAGAAGGATATCTATATCCACATGATTTCCCAGGACATTGGGTAGAACAACAATATTTACCAGATAAAATGTTAGATACAAAGTACTATATAAAAGATGAAAATATTGAGGAAAATTAAATCTAATCTAATTAATTTTTTTATTAGAATAAAAATAAAAAAAGTGGAAAACCTACTAATAAAGTAGGTTTTTTATTATGTCAAAAATATCAAAAAATTATATAAAACAAATAATAATAGGATTTTTAGCAGGACTTGTAAGTCGGATTCTTCTCAACAGGAGGAGGACTAATACTTGTACCTGGATTCATGTATTTATTAAAAATAGAAGCGCAAAAATCAAGAGGAACATCAGTATTTTGTATATTGCCAATGGTACTAACTAGTAGTTTCTTTTATTACAAAGGAAACTTTATAGATTGGAAGACAGCAATATTATGTGGAATTGGCGGAGCAGTTGGAGGATATATAGGAGCAAAACTTTTAAAAAAACTTCCAGACAAAATATTGAAAATAGCATTTACAATATTTTTGATATATGTATCACTAAAAATGATACTTTGGTAAAAAAAGCCATCTATTTGTATAGGAAAAAAAGGTTTTTATGAAAAAAATAGTAAAAAAATAAAAAATATAATATCATAAAAAAGAGAAGAAGGATGGTAATAATGGATAAAGATTTTTTAGAAAAAAGTAAATGGAAAAACCAAAATAAACAATATTTATCAAAATTACAAAAATTTTTAGACTATGCGGATAATATAAAAGATGAAAATTTAAGAACATTAATAATAAGCCAAATGTTAAAATGTGATAAATGTGTAACAAATATAGCAGAAGATATATTTAAGGAATTAATAAATAAAAAGCTTAAAATGGAGGACAAATGAAAGAAATAATTATAGGAGTTGTATCTGGGATTGTAAGTGGAACTGGAATGGGTGGAGGAACAATACTCATATTCCTACTAACATTTATGTGTGGATTAGAACAACACATCGCACAAGCAACAAACCTAATATTTTTTATACCAACATCAATAGTAGCAATAATAGTAAATATAAAAAACAAAAACATAGACTTAAAATTAGCAACAATAATATCAACATTTGGAATATTAGGAGCAATAATAGGAGCTAATTTATCAATTCATACAGAAGTACAAAAACTAAGAAAATACTTTGGAATATTTTTAGCGATTATTGCAATTCATGAAATATATACCATTATAAAACAGAATAAAAAAACAAAAATGGGAGAAAATAAAACTAAATTAAGACAATGAAAAAACAAAATAAAAAATGCTCCTAAATTTTTGAATGGCAACAAATGGAGCTAAGAGGAAGGAATGATAAATATGAAATTTACAAAAGGGCTATTAATAGGTGGATTAATAACAACAGGACTAATAATGATGTATAACGACAGCAATATGATGCACAAAAATAAAATGATAAAAAAAGGAAAACAATTCGCAAAAAAAATGGGAATAATGTAATAAAAAGTGGGGATTAGGGGGCCAGGTCTTCAATCCCTACTTTTTATTATATTATTATTTAAAATAAAATTAAAAAATGGGGATTGAAGACCTGGCCCCCTAATCCCCACTTTTTACCTTTAATTATTTACAACAATCGTCTTTTGGTTCTTCACAGTGTTCTTCTTTATGACAAGGTTTTCTATCATCTATAAAACAATCACATTTATCGCATTTATCACCCTTTAAGCATTTACCTTCATGATGACATTTACTACATATTTTTATTTTTTTAGTTGCATTAGCCCAGATTTGAAGTGCATAATGTCTATCAGGACAAAGAGGTCCAAATACAAATTCTCCTTCTTTATCTGTAAAAGTATGACCAATAGGTCTTCTTTCTTCTTTACCACATTCATAAACAATTTCAGTTAATTTAACAACAGCATCACGAACAGGCTCTTTAAAACAATCTTTTATAACACCATATATAACATCTCTGTTATCTTCTGGTAAAGTTATATCTAAATCAAATTGTTTACCTCCTGAAATAACACCATCAACATCTAATATTGGACAACAAGGTTTTTTACCATCCATTTCCATAATACATACATCCTTTCATTTTAATTCGCTCCACTCATCATAAAATAAAATTTGAAAAATTTTATTTTACAAATCACTTTACGAAATTTTTTCAAACATAATGTTTGATTAATATATAATATGAAAAAGATAGCAAAAATTGACAGATTTTGCATTTTTATATTAAATATGTTATAATATAAGTAGTTTATAAGCAAAAGTATGACTAGATATAGTCGTTAAAGGAAAAGGAGAAAACATTATGAGTAAAGACAGAATTGAATCAATCGTAGTTGGAGTTGGAACATTAATATTGGGAATCGCATTAATCGTACTTGGTGCGATGTTCTTGGAAGAGAATAAAGCATTCACAATATTAATGACAATAAGCGGAAGTACATTTTCAGTATTTTCAATCCAGTACCTGATAAAACTGTTCCTGAAAGGTCACTAGAATAGTGGCCTTTTAAAACTTTAAAAAAGAAAACAAAAAATTATTGATACAAATTTAAAAAATGTATAAATTACCACTCTTTAGCAAACAATAAAAACAAAAAATATTTGCAAGGAGTGGAATTTTTTTGAAAGAAAATAAAAAACTAAAAATAACAGGAACAATGCTAGAAAAAAGCCAAATAGGAAAACATCTAGAAAAAATAGCATCAAGCCATAATATAACAGAAAAAACACAAAAAGACACATACCCAGTACCACAAATGCTAGAAAACTTCAAAACAATAGAAGAAGTATATAATATATTAAATGAACACTTAAAATTAGGAATAAACATACATCCAGCAGGAGAATGGTTGCTAGACAATTTTTATATAATAGAAGAAACTGTAAAACAAATTCAAAAAGAATTACCATTAAATAAATACACAAACTTTGTAGGAATAGCAAATGGAGAATATAAAGGGTTTGCACGAATATACGTATTAGCATCAGAAATAGTAGCATATACAGACAACAAAATAAAAAGAGAAAACTTAGAAGATTATTTAAAAAGTTATCAAAGCAAAAAAACATTAAGTATGGACGAAATATGGAACATAGGAATATTTCTACAAATAGCAATAATAGAAAACATAACAGAAATATGTTCAAAAATATATAGTAGTCAAATGCAAAAATATAAAGCAGAAAACATAGCAGAAAGATTAATAGAAAATAAAGACAAAACAGAAAACAAATTTAAAAATAACAATAAAAAAATGGAAAAAGAAATATTCCAAGATATGAGATATCCATTTATTGAATACATGTCATATATATTAAAAAGATATGGAAAAAAAGCAAACGCATATCTAAACATACTAGAAGAAGTAGTAGAAAAATTAGGAACAACAGTATCAGAAGTAATAAAAAAAGAGCACTTTGAAATTGCAACTCTAAAAGTATTAATGGGAAATAGCATAACAAGTATAAAAGAAATACAAAGAATAAACTTTCTAGAGATATTTGAAAAAATAAATGGAGTAGAAGAAATATTAAAGCAAGACCCATCAGAAGTTTACAGTAAAATGGATTACAAAACAAAAGAATATTATAGAGGAAAAATAAAGGAAATAAGCAAAAAAACAAAAATATCTGAAATATATATAGCAAGAAAAATGTTAGAATTATCTCAAGAAAAATTTGAAAAAGAAGGAAAAAATAAAAAATCTCATATAGGATATTATCTTATAGATAAAGGAATAAAAGAACTATATAGAAAACTAGAATACACATCAAACAAAGAAAGTACACCACAAGATAAAACAAAAACATATATTTTAGCAGTATCATTTTTAACTATAATACTATCAATATTACTAACTTATATACTAAACTTACAAATAAAAAATACATTAATATCAATAATAAGTTTCATACTATTTTTAGTACCATCAAGTGAAGTTGTAATACAAATAATTCAATATATACTAAACAAAACAGTAAAACCTAAATTAATACCTAAAATAGATTTTTCAGAAGGAATAGACGAAGAAAACTCATGTATGGTAGTAATACCAACAATTTTGAAAAACAAAGAAAAAGTTGCAGAAATGATGGGAAATTTAGAAAGATATTATCTAGCAAATAAATCAAAAAATCTATATTTTACATTATTAGGAGACTGCTCACAAAGCAGTATAAAAGAAGAAAAATTTGATGAAGAAGTAATAAAAGAAGGAAAAAAACAAGTAGAAAAACTAAATGAAAAATATCCTAATGAAGACTTTCCAATATTCAATTTTATATATAGAGAAAGACAATGGAATGAAAAAGAAAACTCTTATTTAGGATGGGAAAGAAAAAGAGGACTATTAAATCAATTTAATCAATATATATTAAATCAAAAAAATCAATTTAAAACAAACACAATACAAGAAAATCTAAAAAATGAACAATCAAAACAAATATTAAAAAATATAAAATATATAATAACACTAGATGCAGACACTGATTTAGTACTAAATACAGCATCTGAATTAGTAGGAGCAATGGCACACATATTAAACAAACCAGTAATTGACGAACAAAAAAATATAGTAGTAGATGGATATGGAATAATGCAACCAAGAGTAGGAATTAATTTAGACATAAGTTATAAAACACTATTCACAAAAATATTTGCAGGAGCAGGAGGAATTGATAGTTATACAAATGCAATATCAGATATATATCAAGACAACTTCAAAGAAGGAATTTTTACAGGAAAAGGAATATATGATGTAAAAGTATTTTCAAAAATAATGGAAAATGCAATACCAGAAAATACAGTATTAAGTCATGACTTATTAGAAGGATGCTATTTAAGGTGTGGACTTGTAACAGATGTAATGTTAATGGATGGATATCCAACAAAATATACAAGTTTCATGAACAGACTCGCAAGATGGACAAGAGGAGATTGGCAAATAATAAGATGGCTTAAACACAAAAGCCCATTAAACTTATTATCAAAATACAAAATATTTGATAATTTAAGAAGAAGTGTATTTGAACTATCAATACTAATAGCACTAATATATTTAAATATAATTAGAGTAATTTACAATATTGATATATTAGGAATTGACATATTATTAATACTAATAGAAATAACACCATATATACTAGAATTATTTAATCACTTAATAGCAAAAAAAGAAGGAGAACAAAAACAAAAAACTTTTACACCAAAAATATCTGGACTAAAAGGTATATTTTCAAGAACAATAATAGCAATTCGGATGTATGCCAAACAAAGCATATATGTGCCTAAAATCAGTATCAAAAACATTATATAGACTAACAATATCACACAAAAATTTATTAGAATGGACAACATCAGAAGAAGCAGAAAAACAAGCAAAAACAGACTTAATATCATATTACAAAAATATGTCAATAAATGTTATTGCTGGAATAATATCACTTATAATATATGTACAAGATAAAAGCATATTAGCACTAATACTAGGAGTTTTATGGATAATAATACCAGCCATTATGTGGTATATAAGCAAAGAAAATGAAAAAAAAGAACCAATAGAAATATTAAATCAAAAAGAAAAAGAATATATTATAGAAATTGGAAGAAACACATGGGAATTCTTTAATAAATATTTAAACAGCGAAAACAATTATCTAATACCAGACAATTATCAAGAACAAAGAAAAAATGAAATAGTAAAAAGAACATCATCAACAAATATTGGATTATCAATGTTAGCAGTGATATCAGCACATGACTTAGGATATATAGAATATGAAAAAGCATTAGAATTATTAAAAAATATAACTTATACAATAGAAAGCCTACAAAAATGGAATGGGCATCTATACAATTGGTACAATACAGAAACAAAAGAACCATTAATTCCTAGATATGTATCAACTGTTGATAGTGGAAACTTCGTGGGATATTTATATGTTGTAAAAAGTTGGCTTATATCAAATTTAAAAGAACAAAATTCAGACATTAAAATATTAATAGAAATTATAGACAGACTAATTGAAAATACAGACTTTTCACACTTATATTGTAGACAACAAAGATTATTCTCAATTGGATTTAATATTGAAGAAAATAAATTAACAAATTCATATTATGACTTATTAGCATCAGAAGCAAGACAAGCAAGTCTAGTAGCAATAGCAAAAAAAGATGTACCAGCAAAACATTGGAATTCATTAAGTAGAACATTAACAACACTAGGAAAATATAAAGGATTAATCTCATGGTCAGGAACATCATTTGAATATTTAATGCCAAATATAAATATTCCTAAATATGAAGGAAGCCTTTTAGATGAATCTTGCAAATTTATGATTATGAGTCAAATGGAATATGCTAAAAAATTACAAATACCATGGGGAATATCAGAAGCGGCATTTAACTTAAAAGACCTAAATTCAAACTACCAATATAAAGCATTTGGAATACCATGGCTTGGACTAAAAAGAGGACTAGCAGATGAAATGGTAGTAGCACCATATGGAAGTGTTTTAGCAATAACAGATTATCCAAAAGAAGTATATCAAAATCTAAAAAAATTAGAAGAATATGGAATGTATGGAAAGTTTGGATTTTATGAATCAATAGACTTTACACCAGAAAGACTAGAAAAAGGAACAAAAGCATCAGTTGTCAAAACATATATGGCACATCATCAAAGTTTAATATTATTATCAATTAACAACTTATTCAACAATAATATATTACAAAAAAGGTTCATAGAAAATCCAGAAATAAATGCAGTAAACATATTACTACAAGAAAGAATGCCAGAAACATCAATAATAACAAAAGAAAATAAAGAAAAAATAGAAAAATTAAAATATGTAGATTATGAAGATTATATAAAAGACACTTACAAAAAAATCGATGAAAGATTAATAAAAGGAAATGTAATAGCAAATGAAAATTACTCTATAGCAATGAATCAAAAAGGAGAAGGAGTAAGTATATATAAAAACAAATTTATAAATAGATTCAAAAAAACACACGACTATCCACAAGGAATATTTTTCAATATAAAAAATATAAAATCTAAAAAAATATGGACATCAAACTACACAAATAATTCTAACAAATATCAAGTAAGTTTTATGCCAGATAAAATCGAGCAAGAAATAATAAAAGACAATATAAAAACAAAAATAGAAACAATAGTAGCACCAGATGAACCAGTAGAAATAAGACAATTAACATTAGAAAATTTAGGAAATGAAGAAGAAATATTAGAAATAACATCATACTTCGAACCAGTACTATCAAATAAAGAACAAGATTATGCACATACAGCATTTAATAACTTATTTCTAATATTTGACTATGACCATGAAACAAATAGTATCATAGTAAAAAGAAAAAAGAGAAATGATAATGAAGAAGAAATGTATATGTGTGTAAACTTATCCACAAATAGTGAAACAATTGGGGATTATGAGTATGAAATTGATGAAGAAAAGTTTATGGGAAGAGGAAATATAGGAATACCACAAATGGTAAGGAACTCAAATCCACTTTCTAAAAAAATAGGACTAGTAACAGAACCAGTAGTAAGTATAAAAAGAACTATGAAAATCGAAAGTAAAGAAAAAGCAACAATAAGCTTAATAATTTCAGTAGGAGAAGATAAAGAAAAAGCATTACAAAATATAAAAAAATATAAAAGTGAAGAAAATATTAAAAAAGCATTTGAATTATCAAAAGCAAAAAATGAAGCACAAAGTAGATATTTAAGAGTAAAAGGAACACAAATTAGAAATTACCAAAAAATATTATCTTATATAGTATTTAATAATCCAATCAAAAGAATAAATTTAGAAAAAATACCTAAAAGAAAATATGCACAAAGTGAACTATGGAAATATGGAATTTCAGGAGATATACCAATAATTTTAGTAAAAATAAAAGATATAAATGAAGTTGATATAATAAAAGAAATATTAAAAGCTTATGAATATATAAGAACAAAAAATATTGAAATAGAATTAGTAATCATAGATGAAGAAAAACATAGTTACGAAAATTATGTAAGAGAAGAAATTGAAGGACTAATTTTAAATAGCCAGCTAGCATACTTGAAAAATATAAGAGGCGGAATATTCGAACTTGCTAAAAATGAAATAAGCAAAGAAGACTTAGATTTGTTGAAATTTTTTGCAAGCATAATCATTAATGGAAGCAAAGGAAGCTTAGAAAATGCACTTAAAGACTTAGAAGAAGAATATCTTGAAAAATATAAAAATATAGAAAACGAACCAGAAAATATATTAATAGAAGCAGAAAACACAGAAAATATAGATATTTTAGAAGACTCAGAAAAACTAAAATATTATAATGAATATGGAGCATTTTCAGAAGATGGGAAAGAATATCTAATAAAAGTAAACAAAGAAAATAAACTACCAACAGTATGGTCTCACATAATGACAAATAATAAATTTGGAACATTAGTAACAGAAAATATGGGAGGATATACATGGTACAAAAACAGTAGATTAAATAGAGTAACATCATGGGAAAACCAAGCAAATTTCGATATACCATCAGAAGCAATATATTTAAAAGATTTAGAGACAAAAAAAGCATGGTCTGTTGGATTAAATCCTATGCCAGATGACAAAAACTATAATGTTATTTATGGATTTGGATATGCAAAATATATTCATAAAAGTGATGGAATTGAACAAGAATTAGAAATATTTGTTCCAACAGAAGATAGTGTAAAAGTAGAAATATTAAAACTAAAAAATATGAGTTTAAATAGAAAAAGATTAAAAATAATATATTATGCAAAACCTATATTAGGAGAAGATGAAATAAAATCAAATGAATATATAAATTTAAAGTATGATAATAACAATAATATAATATGTGCACAAAATCTATATAATACAGAATTTGAAAATGATATTATTTATGTATCAAATAGTGAAAAAATAAAAAGTTATACTGGAGATAAAAAATTCTTTTTTGGAAGTGGAGATATATCAAATCCAGATGGAATAAAAAAGCCAAGTCTAAATAATGAAAATAGTCTAGGAAAAACTCCATGTATAGCATATGAAATAGAAGTTGAACTTGACAGCCTATCTGAGAAAGAAGTAATATTCACAATACGGAGCAGAAGAATCTATTATGGATAGCAAAAACGTAGCATATAAATATAGTAAAATACAAAACTGCAAACAAGAATTAGAAAAAGTAAAAAACTACTGGAAAGAGTTATTAGGAAAAGTACAAGTATATACACCATTAGAATCATTAAATATTATATTAAATGGATGGTGTGTATATCAAATAATACAAAGTAGACTACAAGGAAAAACAGGATTTTATCAATCAGGTGGAGCATATGGATTTAGAGACCAATTACAAGACACACTAGGACTAAAATATCTAGACCCTGAATATTTAAAAACACAGATTATAAAACACAGTAAACATCAATTTATTGAAGGAGACGTAGAACATTGGTGGCATGAAGAAACAGAAAGAGGAATAAGAACAAAATTCTCTGATGATTTATTATGGCTTCCATATTTGACTTGTGAATATATCGAATTTACAGGAGATGAAAGTATATTAGGAGAGATAACTCCTTATTTAACAGGGGAACAATTAAAAGAAAATGAAGATGAAAGGTATAATAAATTTGAATTTTCAAAAGAAGAGGGAAGTATATTAGAACATTGTATAAAAGCAATTGAAAGAAGTTTAAACTTTGGAGAAAACGGACTACCTAAAATTGGAAGTGGAGATTGGAATGACGGATTCAGCAATGTAGGAACAAAAGGAATAGGTGAAAGTGTATGGCTTGGATTTTTCTTATATGATATTTTAGATAGATTTACTAAGATTATGAAAGAATCTCAATATTTATCAACAGATATACAACAGAAAATAGAAAAATATGAACAAATAATGCAACAACTTAAAAAAGCACTAAATACAAATGGATGGGATGGAAGATGGTATAAAAGAGCCTTTATGGATGATGGTAATATACTTGGAAGTATGGAAAATGATGAATGTAGAATAGATAGTATTGCACAAAGTTGGAGTATAATTTCAAATGCAGGAGATAATGACAAAAAATATATATCAATGGAAAGCTTAGAAAATCATTTAATTGACAAAGAAAATGGAATAATTAAATTACTTGACCCTCCTTTTGAAAAAGGAAAATTAAATCCAGGATATATAAAATCGTATTTGCCTGGAGTAAGGGAAAATGGTGGACAATACACACATGCATCTACTTGGGTTATAATTGCAGAAACAATGCTTGGATTTGGAGACAAAGCAAATGAATTTTATAGAATGATAAATCCAATAGAACATTCAAGGACAAAAGAGGCTAGTAATAAGTATAAGGTAGAGCCTTATGTTATACCAGCAGATATATATGGAGCAAATAATTTAGCTGGTCGTGGTGGTTGGACTTGGTATACTGGATCTGCAAGTTGGTATTATAAAGCTGGAATTGAGTATATTTTGGGACTTAAAATTAGAAATGGTATTATGAGTATAGAGCCTTGTATTCCAAAAGATTGGAAAGAATATAACATTAAGTATAAATGGAAAAATAGTTTTTATAATATTGTGGTTAAAAATTTGAATGGAAAAAATTGTGGAGTTGAAGAGGCCTGGCTAAATGGTGAAAGAGTTGAAAATTGTATTAGATTGCAAGATAGTGGTAATTATAATGTAGAAATTATAATGTAGTCATTTGACAATAAAAATTTAATATGGTAAAATGTTATGTAAAGTAAGCTCGATATAAGGAGGAGACCATATGAGTAAAAAGAAAAATAAAAATGCAACATCAATTGGGCAGGAGTTAGAAAACTTATTATCAGAAAAAAATATGACAGCTGAGCAGATTGCTCGGAAAGTTCAGATGCCAGAGAGATATATTAAATTGATTATTGCAGGTAAAATGATACCTAAAATAGGCGATTTAGTTAGAATCTCTAAAGGGCTAGGTGTGAGTTCATCCAGGTTGGAGAAATCATTGTGAAAAAAAGAAATATTTTTAAGGCACCTCTTTGTTGAGGTGTCTTGTTTTTAATTATTATAATATAAAAATGTGAAATGAAATCTAAAACAATTATTAGAAATACCTAGGAATAAAATTAATACCATTATAAGTAACATTTTCATTATATAAAACGTAAAAAGAGAGAGTCTATATAGTCAAATTTGTAAATTTGTGGTATAATTAAAATATAAATGGAGAAATCCAATCATAGAAAGGATGGTTAAACCATGTACAAACTTAATTTGAAAAATGCAACGCTCAAAACAATCCTTACTTGGAGAAGTGTTACTATATCCAAGTTGGAATTCAAAGAAGGGAATGAAGAAAAACACACATATGCTGAAAGGCGGAGAATAGGTTTGATTATTACATCGATTTTTAGCAGAAAAAAGTGTTCGATGGAATGGACCTCTTTCTTTGGAAAAGAGAAAAGTAGCACATTTAACTACTATGGCGGATTAATTATTTCCTGGTAATTTTAATGTAATTCCAATTCAACATATCTAAATTTAAGAATTTAATTTAGATATGTTGAGCTTTTAATAAAAATTATAGTTATTATAAAAGGATTATGTAAAAAAGCGATTACAAAAAAGTAATCGCTTTATTGCGTGATAAAATATCAAAATATATAATTAAGATAGCTATAAACAAAGTGAAATACAGATATCTTATAAAAATGAATAATAGTGAATTTATAAAAATTAGAAAAAACAAAGGAGGAAAATTAGAAAATGAATAAAAAGAAAAACAAAGGAATAACATTAATAGCGCTAGTAATAACAATAATAATTTTATTAATATTAGCAGGAATTTCAATAGCAAGCTTAACAGAAAGTGGATTATTTGAAAGAGCGAAAGAAAGTAAACAAGTAAGTGAAAAAGCACAAGCGAAAGAAGAAATAAAGTTAGTTTTGAATGAATGGAAAATAATAACTATTCAAAATAATATAACATTTGAAAATTTTTTAGATACAAAAGTTCAAAGTAAAGAAGTTGATGATTATGAACTTTTGGAAAACAAAGAAATCGAAATATATAGAAATGGATATTATTTAGTAGTAGATTCAAATGCAAATATAATAGAAGAAATACAAAAAGCAGGGACAAGGCCATTAATTAGCAATATAAGTATAAAATTAGAAAATGGAACAGAGCCAGAAGATAATAGTTTAAGAATAGGAACACCATTAATAATTGATTTTAAAGCAACAATAAATGGAATAGAGATAACAAATATAAAACCACAGTTGCCATATACAACAAGTGGAACAAATGAAGACATTAAATTTGAAATAACTGGAGAAATAGATGGAAATGAATATAAAAGAATAATAAAAATACCAGTAAAAAGTAAATACAAAGAAATAAAGCTAATAGAAATTTCAGAGATAAATGCTAATAAAGATAAATTCTATTGTAAACCAATAACAAATTATACAAAAGGTGATTCTGAATGGAATATTCTTCTAACTGATCAAAATAGTATTTATTTAATAGCTAAAAACTTACAAAATATAACTAATATTCCTGAAGCAGAAGGAATTGTAAAGAGTACATACAAAATATATACTAATAAAAACAGAGAAACATTAATAGATTATTTAAAATTAACGAGTAATTGGCAAGAATTTGTAGACACTACATATGCTATATCTGCAACAGGAGGAGTGATGCTTGAACAATTTACAGAATCTTGGAATGTTATAAATCCCGAAAATATGATTTTATTATCAGGAGATGAAGAAAATGGATGGTATGTAAATGACAGCGTTTTCGTTCCATTACGTGAAGTAACAAATAATGACCTTTACAGCGATTTTGGGAGTAATGCTACCTATTGGTGGTTGATGTCACGTCATGCTGTTTCTAATGATGGGATATATGTCGCGGGAAGATATTTGGATGGAGCTAGATGCAACACACCAGGGAGTGTTATAATTCCAGATATCAATAATTGTGGAGTCAGACCATTAGTAAAGTTGAGTCCAGACGTTAAATTGATTGATAATGAAGATGGAACTTATTCTTTAACAAAATAGGAATATTATTTGTAAAATATGAATAATAATGAGAACAAATAATATACTAGAATCGTTAAGGAAATAAACAAAATAAGCAAGTGAATAATCTGTCAAAAAGCAATGATAAAATAGTCGCTTTTTTGTATGTACAAATAGAAAAATATCTAAATTAAAATAAAAAATATAATAAAAACACTATTAACACTTGTACAATCAAAAAAAATATGATATAAGTATACTATAAAACAACCTACAGAAAGGCGGAATTTTTGTGGAAGAAAATTTAGAAAAAGAAGTAAAGAAAATATTAATAGTAGATGATGAACAAGCAATTATTGACGTATTAGTATATAATTTAAAAAGAGAAGGCTACGAAACAATAGAAGCAACAGACGGATTAACAGCAGTAAATAAGGCATTAGAAGAACAACCAGACTTAATGTTGTTAGATATAATGTTACCAAAATTAGATGGTAAAGCAGTGTGTACAAGAGTAAAAAATCATTTGAATATACCTATATTAATGTTAACAGCAAAAGATGCAGAAATAGATAAAATTGTAGGACTTGAATTAGGAGCAGATGATTATATTACAAAACCATTTAGCGTTAGAGAATTAATGGCAAGAGTAAAAGCAAATTTAAGAAAATATGAAATGCTAAGTTCTAAAAAAGATAATATACAAGAAATACAAGAAATAGAAAACAGAAATGAAAATGTAATCAAAGTAAATGAACTAGAATTAGATTTAGATAGATTTGAAGTAAAAGTTAGAGGAGAAATAATAGACTTAACATTAAGAGAATTTGAAGTACTAAAATTTTTAGCAACACAACCAGGACAAGTAGTAACAAGAGAAACATTACTTGAAAAAGTATGGGGATATGAATATTATGGAGATATAAGAACAGTAGATGTTACAGTTCGAAGAATAAGAGAAAAAATAGAAAAAGATACATCTACTCCAAAGATATTAATTACAAAAAGAGGAGTAGGATATTATATATCAGCTAAAAAATAGAAAAGGATAATCAAGATGAAAAATGTCTTGATTATCTTTTTGACTTTAACAATACTATCCAGCTATGCTTAAGATGTTAACATTGAGTTATATTGAGGGATAATGATTAGATTTAAAAAGTAAGTACAAATGTCGAAATTTGCGGTGGATTCTTTTATAAAAAATAAAAACTTTATTGACATAATTTAGATAAGAAGTTATAATCTATATAATTTTTAATTCAAATAAATTTTAAATCAGTTTTATAATTAGATTCGACTAAAAATCCCAACAAAAAAATAAAAAAATCGGAGGTGAGAACCAGAAAAAATTATGAATAGAAAATTTATATCAAACAGTAATTATGTTCTAAGAAAAATATTAAATAAAGAAGAGTGCTTAGACATAATAAAGGACTTTATTGAATCTATTCTAGACATCAAAATTAAAGAAATACAATTAAATCCATATCTGCATAAAAAGGAAAAATACTTACCTAAAGAAGAAAATTTTGGAATTGCAGATGTAAGAATAAAAACAGAAGAAGATGAAGAATTAAATGTCGGAATACAATTTATAGATGGAATATATGTACAAACAAAAATATTGATGTATTATTCACAAATACATTTAAATCAATTAGAATATGAAGAAACAAGAGAATTTACCAAAACAATAACAATAAATATATTAGACTTTAACTATTTCTCATCACAAGAATACTTAAAAGTAATAAAAATAAAATCTAATGAGAGATATGTAAACTTAGAAGAAATAGAATTTTATGTACTAGAATTACCTAAATTTACAAAAGAAAATAATCTTAGTAAAAGAGAAGAATGGACAAAATATTTACAAGGATATCCAAATGAAACATTAGAAAAAATAAAAAAAGAAAACAAAAACATAAAATTATTAGATGAACTAACTGAAAGATATTGGGCTGAAGAAAAAATGGAATAATAAATTACATAGAAAGAATATTAAAAATAAATATATTTAATTAATTTATAGAAAGTGATATAATAATAAAAGTACAAAAAAACAAATTAAGAAAAGGAGAAAAATACAATGAAAAATATATTTATAGAATATCCAAAATGTTCTACTTGTAAAAAAGCAAAAAAATGGCTAGAAGAAAACAATATTGATTTTTTAGAAAGAAATATTATTACAGAAACACCAACGATAAAAGAATTAACTGAGTGGATTGAAAAAAGTAATCAAAATATAAAAAAATGGTTTAATACAAGTGGATTAAAATATAAAGAATTAAAACTAAAAGATAAATTAGAAACAATGACTGATAAAGAAAAAATACAACTATTAGCAAGTGATGGAATGCTTATAAAAAGACCTATACTAATATCAGATAAAGGCATTTATATAGGATTCAAAGAAGATATGTGGAAAGAAGTATTATAAATTAAAATAAAGGAATAAAAAATGATAAAAAGAGAAGAAGTATTTAAACATATAAAAGAAAAATATAATGTAAATCCAGAATATTTATGGGAAACTACACCAGATGCAGCAATATTTAGACATAGTCAAAATAGAAAATGGTTTGCTTTAGTAATAAATGTAAATGGCGAAGAATATCTAAATTTAAAAACTGAACCTAATTATTCAGACTTACTAAGAAATACATATAACTATATAATTCCTGCATATCACATGAATAAAGAACATTGGAATACAATTATTATCAGTAAAGATGTGAATAAGAAATTATTGTATGAGCTAATAGAGCAAAGTTATGAATTAACAAAAAATAACTAATAAAATTGTTATATAATAAAATATAAACACAAAAGCTTAAGAAAAATCTTAAGCTTTTTGTATTTATATTTAATTAATAGGAATCACCACTTTTTCTTAAAGTGACTTTTACAACTGTACCAGCATCTACAATAGAACCTTTTGGAGGATCTTGAGATACAACGATACCAGTACCATCAATATCTATATTCAAATTAGCATTTTTTAATTCAGTAGTAGATTGATATTTGCTTTTTCCTGTAAGGTCAGGAACAGTAGTTGAAGTTCTAGCATCTTGATCATATAACATTATAATAGAACCATTTGATAAAGTAGCTCCAGGTTTTGGAACTTGGTCAATAACAGTAGTACTATTTTTGTCATTAGAAGTAGAAATGTTTACAGTAAAGCCTTTTTCTTTAAGAATTTTTTCAGCTTCTGCAATAGTCTTGTTTCTTACCTCAGGAACAGTAATTAAATCAGAATCATCTGAATTAGTATCATTAGATGGAATTCCTAAATAAGGTAAAATCTTTGTCAACATTTGAGAAACAACTGGTCCAGCTAAAGTACCTCCTTGATGATTAGATTTTGGTGGTTTATATAAAGTAAGTAATAAAACTACCTGAGTATCTTCAACAGGAGAAATTGCAACATAAGAAGCAACATATCCATCAATTTCTTCTCTTCCTGGCATAGGCTCAGAAGTACCTGTTTTTCCACCTACTGTGTAGCCTGTAACACCACCTCTAAAGCCAGTTCCATCTTCTACAACAGATTCCATCATAGATTTGACTTGTGAAGCTGTTTCTGAAGAAATAACCTGTCTAACTTCTTCAGGATCAATAGTTGTTACAGCACCTGTATCAGAATTAGTAATTGATTTAACAATTCTAGGTTTCATTAATACACCATCATTGGCAATAGCAGATATAGCAGTAACCATTTGTAAAGGTGTAATACTAAATCTTTGGCCAAAAGACATTGTAGCTCTTTCAATAGGTATTACAGTAGACTCTTCTTTAAATATAGAACTTGCTTCTCCAAGTAAATCAACTCCTGTTTTATCAAAGAATCCAAATGCCTTATAATATTTATATAAAGTAGCTGTTCCAATTCTTGTTCCTAATTGAATAAAAGCAGGGTTACAAGAATGCTCTAGAGACTGTCTTAATGTTTGATGAAGGTGAGGATTACTAGCCCAACAACTTACAGATATTCCATTTACATCTTCAGCACCACCACAATAAAAATCAGAAGCTTTGTCAGTAGTAGTAATATTTTCTTCTAAAGCAGTAGCAGCAGTAATCAATTTGAAAACAGATCCAGGTTCATATAATTCTGAAACTGATTTATTAGACCACATTTTATATATGGAATCATTTTTTTCATCAGAACTTAAAGAATTATAAGTCTTAGCAAGATACTCATTAGGAGTAAATGGCTGATTTAAATCATAATTAGGATAAGTAGCCATTGCTAAAATATCACCAGTTTTAGGATCCATTACTATACAACTACCACCATTTTCGCATGAGTTATCTTCAACAGCTTGTTTTAAATATTGTTCAACAATAGATTGAATATTAAAATCAATTGTAAGAGTTAAATCACTACCATTTTCAGCAGGAATATAAGTTTCTTCTGCATTAGGAATTTCCTCCTGTTTAGCACTTTTTGAACTTACAATTTTACCAGGAGTGCCTGATAAAGTAGATTCCCATTCAAATTCAATACCAGATAAACCTTGATTATCGCTACCACAAGAGCCTAAAACTTGAGACAAAACTGTATTATAAGGGTAATACCTTTTGGTATCTTCATCTATATTTATGCCAACAGAAACTTTATTTTCTTTCATCCAAGCTTTTAATTTATCAACTTTTTCTTGCTCAACTTTTTTTGCAATAGTCTCTACTTGAGAATCACTATTAACCTTTGCTAAAGTTTCATCATAATCTAATTCAAATATCTCAGAAAAGGCTTTTGCAACTTTCTCTTTTAAATCTTTTGTTTTAATAGGATCATTACTTTTTGAATCTTTTATTTTTCCAGGATTAATAGTTATAGTATCAACAGAAGCACTAGTAGCTAATATGGTTCCAGTAGAATCATAAATAGAACCTCTTTTAGGACTAATAATTTGATTTATTGTCTGTTGATTATATGCTTGCTCTTTCAAGTAAGTTCCTTGTACAAATTGAAGAAAAGCTAATCTTCCTGTTAATAATATAAAAATTAAAATAACAACAATAAATATAAGCTTTAATTTTTTTACATAAATAAAATTTTGAGAATTAAAATTTTCATTTATTTTAATAACCTTTTTACTTGAATTTTTTTTCGATGTATTTTTGCCTGTTTTTCTTTCCAATATTTTCACCACTCTTTTGTTACATTTTATTATCTTAAAGTACAATGTTAAATGTTTTAATTATTTTATATTAAAATTAGTTAAAAATCAATAAATTTTTTTCTTTTCTTTTTGTTTTGTAAACATTATAATTTCAACAACCAACATTAAAGATATAAACACTAACTTACAGCCATATACTAATAACTATAGTTAAAAAACATAGTCTAAATCATTAATTCATAAGTAAAAACAATTTTCACTAGAAGAAAATATCAAGACAGTCAATAATATCATTTATATAAAAATATATAATATTAATTATAAATAAATGTTAGAAGCTATATTTAGTTTGTGGTTTTTTATGACCACTTGAATTTAAAGAAAACAATTGTTATAATAAATTATATAAATAGTAAGGAGAAGAGATGGAAAATATTTTACAAGAAACAAAATTTATAATGAAAAAATATAATATCAAAGCAAATAAAAGTCTTGGACAAAACTTTTTAATAAGTGAAGATGTAGTAAAAAAAATAGTAGACAGTAGCAATATAAAAAAAGAAGATTTAGTAATAGAAATAGGGCCAGGATTAGGAACACTTACAAAATACTTATTAGAACAAGCAGGAAAAGTAATATGCATTGAGTTAGATACAAAAATGTTAACAATACTACAAGATAGATTTAGTTTATATGATAATTTTAAAATAATAAATGAAGATGTATTAAAAGTAGATTTAAAACAATTAATAAAACAAGAAAAAGAAAAAGGAATAATAAAGAATGTAAAAATAGTAGCAAATTTACCATACTACATAACAACACCAATAATAATGAAGCTATTAGAAGAAGAACTAGAACTAGAAAGTATTACAGTAATGATACAAAAAGAAGTAGCAGATAGATTAATTGCAACACCAGGACAAAAAAATACAGGAGCAATAACATATTCTGTATACTATTATGCAACATCAGAAGATATATTAGAAGTTCCAAACAACTCATTTATACCAGAACCAGAAGTTACATCAAAAGTAATAAAATTAAACATAAGAAAAGCTCCACCAGTTAATCCGAAAAGTAAAGAAAAAATGTTAAAAACAATAAAATATGCATTTATGCAAAAAAGAAAAACACTACTAAACTCATTAACTAATAATAAGATATTTAATAGCAAAGAACAAGGAATAAATATTTTAAAATCATTAAATATAAATGAAAATGTAAGACCAGAAGAATTGACATTAGAACAATTTTCAAGAATTTCAGATAATTTATAAAAAAATATTCAAAAAAATAATTATATGTGATATAATAAAAAAGAAGAATAATGTAAGGAGGTTAGAATGAATCAAATTTTAGTAACTAAAAAATTATATATAACACCAGAACTAAAAAGAAAAAAGAAGATGTATAAATTTAATTTTATTATATCAATATTTTTAGTATGTGTTCTAACATCTTTATATATTTATGCAGAATATGATAGAAATAAATATGAAGCAGTATCACAAGAAGTACTACAAGAAGTAAATCAAATTATATCAGCAGCACAAGAAGATACAACAATTGCGAAAGATGATATATTATTAGTAGTATTGGATGGAACAGAAGAAGATTATAAAGCAATAGAAACAACAGAAAAGGTTGATGTGGCACAAGTAAATGAACAAACTGAATGGGAACAGACATCAGCTGGATATAAATATAAAAAAATAGCAATAATAAATATTCCAAAAATAAATGTAAATTATGTAATATATCAAGGAGAAACAGGAAGCTTAGAAGAAATAGAAGCACTTTTAAAAATGGCTCCATGTAAATATCATGGATATGAACCAAATGAAGTAGGAAACTTCTGTATAGTAGGACACAATTATAGAAATACAAAATTTTTCAGTAAAGTACCAACACTAGTAGTTGGAGACAAAGTAGAATTAACAGATTTAACAGGAAGAACAATTACATATGAAGTTTATGATAAACATACAGTTGATCCAAATGACACAAGAGATACAACACAATTAACAGGAGGCAAAAAAGAAATAACTCTAATAACATGTACAGACAATAGTGAACAAAGAGTTATAGTAAAATGTAAAGAAGTAAAAAAGTAAACAAATAAAATAGTAACAAATAAAAATCCCATCTCATATAATAAAATAAAAAGTATGAGGGGGATTTTTCTTGGCTAAAATATTAATTTATAATAATGATACAGATAGAATGGAGACATACTATAGAGGTGAAGCAGAGCCAATGCCATATAATACAAATGGAACATTACGAGTTAGAGAATTTAGAGGCTCAAGTAAAAGCAATATATTATGGACAACTAAAAGAACTATGCAAAGTTGGAACAGTCAAAGATATATTTATGGAGGACCAATACCAGTAGGATTTGCATTTAAAAGACCATATGAAGGAGGACATGGAAATCAAAGTCAACATTATGCAGGAACAGCTTTTGATGTAGGCCAAACATTAAGTAATGCACAAAGAACAAGATTATGGAATAGTGCAAACAACTCACAGATTTGGTCATTTGTAGAACCGATATCACTTACACCAACATGGGTTCATTTTGATAAAAGATTTGGAAAACCAGCATGTCCAACAGGAGGATTTCCATTATTAAGAAGAGGAAGCCTAAGTAATTATGTACTAATAGCACAAGATGATTTAAACACATTAGGATATAGAACAGGTGGACTAGATGGAATATTTGGAGCTGCAACACAAAATGCAGTAATATCATATCAAAAATCAAGAGGTTTAACAGCAGATGGAATCGTAGGTTGCAACACATGGCGTTCATTACAGGAAAATGTTGTAGGAACAGGAGCAACAAATACTACAATAAATTAAAACTGTTTTTGGGGACGGAGGAAAAAAACAGTTTTTAATTTAATTTAATTTAATATAGTATACAATAAAAAACATAAACAAAAACTGTTTTTTTCCTCCGTCCCCAAAAACAGTTAAAAACGGTTAAAAAAGTATTGCAGAAAAAACAACAATAAGATATAATTAAATAGGGGGAATAAAATGAAATTTGAATTCGATGAAATAGGATTTAAAGATGAAATAGATTTAATGAACCTAGAAAGACAAATGCAACAAAACCAAATGCAAGATAAACAAACATTAGGTTTTAATTTAGACTCATTATATAATGCAATAGAAAATTTTCAAGAATAAAAAGATAAAGATAAATATAAATATAAAGATAAAGATAAATATAAATATAAATACATAGGAAGAAAAAATATGAAAAAAGTTATAATTGATACAATAAAGAACCGTAAATGGACAATATTATTACAAACAATATTTTTAGGAATAAATATATATCTACTAACTGTTCCACCAAAAATAATTGGAAAAATAGTAGATATGTTATATAATTTAGACGAAAATAAACAAAATATATTAAACAGTACATATTACTTATTAGGAATATGTATTGTTTTGCTGATTGTAAGAATTATATGGAAATATTTTGAAACAGTTAATGTCAGAAAATCTGAAAAAGAAATAAAGATAAACATGTTCAGAAGATTTTTAAAATTAAAATTAAAAGACATACAAAACATCAAAAATGGGGAAATAATGTCATATTTTGTGAAAGATATAAATGAAATTAGGTCTACCATATATAGAATATTGAATCATGGAATAAGAATTATTTTTACATTTATAATAGCAACATTTCAAATGATACAAGATGTTAATATATATTTGACAATAGCAGTAATGTTACCAATAATTGTAGGAGGATACCTAGTAGTAAAAATTAAAAAATATGTTGAAAAAAGCTTTAAAAGATCACAAGAAATGTTTACTCAAATGTCAGAATATGTACAAGAAAGTACAGATAGCATAAAAACAACAAAAGCATATGCATGTGAAAATGACCAATTAAAAGAATTTATTAGAAAAAACAGAAAAGTTCAACAAAGCAATAATACAGTAGAAATATTTTCAAATTTACTAAAAATAAGTCTAAATTTATGTTTTGGAATATGCTATTCAATATCACTATTATATGGTTCTAAACTAGTAATAGATGGAAAAATAACAGTTGGAGAATTAGTAGCATTTAATGGATATATAGCATTATTTGTTGGACCAATAAAATGGTTACCACAACTAATAGCAAGATTTAAAAGAGCACAAATATCTTATAAGAGATTAGAAAAACTATATGAACTAGAACCAGAAAAAATTAATCAAAAAAATAAGATTGCAAAAGAAAGATTAGACGGAAATATAAATATAAAAAATCTAGACTTCAGCTATCCAAGTGTAATAGATAAAGCATTAGAAAATATAAATATAGAACTAAAAAAAGGAGAAACACTAGGAATTATAGGAACAATAGGAAGCGGAAAAACAACATTAATGAATCTACTTACTAAATTATATAGTGTTCCAGATGGAAAGATACTAATAGATGGAAAAGACATAAATGAAATACCAATATTAACATTAAGAAACAATATTTGCTACATAACACAAGATAACTTCCTATTCTCATCATCCTTAAAAGACAATATTAGTCTATTTAAAGATGAATATGATGATAGTGAAATTGAAGAAAGTACACAAAAAGCAATAGTATATGAAGATATTCAAAAAATGCCAAAAGGAATCAATACTATAATAGGAGAAAGAGGAGGAGACTTATCAGGAGGACAAAAACAAAGAGTAGCAATTTCAAGAGCATTTCTAAAAAACAGCAGAATATTAATTTTTGACGATACATTTTCAGCATTAGACAATAAAACATCAGAAAAACTAATAGAAAATATAAGAGAACTATCAAAAGAAAAAACATGTATAATAATTTCAAATAAAATATCTGATGTCAAATATAGTGACAAAATTATTGTACTAGATAATGGTAAAATTGTAGAAAGAGGAACACATGAAGAACTAATAAATAATAATGGAATTTATAATGAATTTTATCAACAACAATCTACAAAAGCAGAATCAAATATTTTAGCTTAGGCAAAAAGAGAAAGATATGAGAAAGAGCCTCTTTCTCATTTATATCCTTTTTCAAAAATTACCAAGGAAGGAAAAATAAATGAAAAATAAAACACTAAATAGAATATATAAAATGCTAAAACCACAAGCAAAATCTATAGTAATAATATCTATACTAGCAATTATAATTAGTGCAGGAGAAATCATAAAACCATATCTAATAAAAACAGTAATTGATAATTACCTAAGTGCAGGGTTATGGCAAAAAGGAATAATGACAATTGGAATGATAGGATTTGCTTATATTGTAATAGTATTAATTGGAAATATTCTAGAATTTATTGTTAGCACAACAACAAGTATGATTGGAGAAAATGCTGTATACTCTATAAGAAATAAGTTATATAGATATATACAATATGCAAATATTCCTTTTCATGATAAAACACCATCAGGAACATTATTTGTAAGAATTACAAGTGATGTAGAAGATATTACGACATTCTTTAAAGATGTTATTACAACATTTATACAAGATATTATAATGATTATTGCATTAATAGTAATGATGTTATCATTAGACTATAAATTAGCAATAGTATGCTTTATGTTATTACCATTTGTTGTATTAACATCAATAGTAATAACAAAAGCTAGCAGAAAAGCACAAGAATATTCTAAAAAGGCAAAAACAAAATTAAATATATTTTTATCAGAATCAATATATGGAGTAAAACTAATAAAAATATTTAATAGACAATATGAAAAAGAAAAAGAATGTACAGAATTATGTGACAAATTCTATAAATCCAGAATACCGACAGCATTTACAGAAGGATTTCTAATCGCATTTATGATAATATTTGAAAATTTAGGAGTGTCATTAATTGTATGGGCATGTACTAAGCACATTTTTAATATAAATTTAGATGTTGGAACAATCTATATATTTATTACATATTTAAAGCAAATATTTGACCCAATACAAAGAATAGTAGAAAATTTTGAAACAATACAAGAAGCAGTAGTTTCAATAAACAAAATATATGACATTTTAGATGATAAAAAATACCTAGAAGACTTTGAAAAAGGAATTGAATTAGAAGAAGTAAAAGGAAAAATAGAATTTAAAAACGTATGGTTTGCATATGAGGGAGAAAACTGGATATTAAAAGATATTAGTTTTACAATTGAACCTGGACAAAGTATTGCGTTAGTTCGGAAGAACAGGCTCACGGAAAAACAACAATAATAAATTTGATTAACCGTTTCTATGAAATACAAAAAGGAGAAATCCTACTAGATGGAATTAATATAAAAGACATAAATTTACGTTATCTTAGAAAAAAAGTAGGAATAATATTACAAGACCCATTTATTTTTGCAAAAAGTATAAAAGAAAATATAGAATTAAATGAGAATTTATCAGATGAAGCAATCATGGAAACAATAAGATTATCATCAGCAGAAGATTTTATACAAAGCTTACCTAATGGAATTGAAGAAATTGCACACGAAAGAGGAAGTTCATTCTCAGCAGGACAAAAACAATTACTAGCATTTGCAAGAATATTTGCACATGAACCAGCTATATTTATTTTAGATGAGGCAACAGCAAATATTGATACTAAAACAGAAGAACTAATACAATATTCTATTGATAAATTATCTAAAGAGAAAACATCTATATTTATTGCACATAGATTATCAACAATTGTAAATGTAGATAAAATTATAGTATTAAATAATGGAGAAATTATAGAACAAGGAAACCACAATGAATTAATGGATAATCCAGATGGATATTATAGTAAATTATATAATGCTTATTATAAAAATTTAGTGAATCAATAATAAAAAAACTTATGTTTAAATAAATGTAATGAAAAAATGTAAAACATATAAAAAGTCCATGGTGGTGATAGGGGGCCAGGTCTTAAATCCCCATTTTTGTATAAAAAATGGGG
>CAOMRW010000024.1 GCA_948485625.1 uncultured Clostridia bacterium
ATTTCTCTCTTTTTTATTTTTACTGTGACATATCTATTGTAAACCTATAAAAATGAAACGTTTGGGACAGTGCAATTTTGTTTCATTTTTTTGTTGCAATTTGTCGAATGATAGTTAACATTTATTATTTCGACAAAATATGATAAAAAAATGAAACAAAATTGCACTGTCCCAAATGTTTCACAAAAACACGACTTTCTGTATTTCTCTGCTTTCTATCAATTCATATATCTGTCTATTATTTTTTATATCTTCAACATTTCTCCCATGCATAGTAAAAATCCCTTTAACTCCAGAATATAATGCATAATGTATTGCTTCAACATCTTCTTTACTCCCAATTTCATCACAAGCAATTACTTCAGGGGCCATTGTTCTAATTAATATATGTATTCCTTGGTTTTTATCAATATTTTCTATTATATCAGTTCTTATTCCTACATCATTTTGAGGAACTCCTTTATACATTGCTGCTATTTCTCCTCTTTCATCTACAACACCACATGTTTTTCCTTTAAAATTAATTTCGTCTATTCCATTACTTAGTCTTCTAATTACATCTCTCAAAACTGTTGTTTTTCCTCTCCCAGGAGGTGCTACAATTATAGTATTATATATAGTTTTATTTTCAATATCTAATATTTCTCTTAATACACGTGTACTACAATTTAATACTTCTCTTGCTATTCTAAAATTCAAACTTGATATATATTTTATATTTAATATTTTTCCATTTTCTATAACACATGAACCAGTAAGTCCAACACGATGTCCACCTTTAACTGTTATAAACCCTTCACAAATTTGATTTTTATATGCATATATAGAATTTTCACATATTCTTTCTAATATCTGTAATATTTCTGATTGTGATATATTATATTGCAATACAAAATCTCTATCTATCAGTTTCAATAATATTGGCCTATCAGCCCTCATTCTTATTTCTTGTATTTCGCCTATCATTTTAGTATTTTCATTAAACAAATTAAAAAACATTTGATATATTTTATTAGGAAAATATCTTAAAATTTCTTCTATATCTTTCATTCTTATTCTCTCTTTCTCTATTTATTACAGATTAAATTCATTTATTTTCATAATATTCTTTCTAATTATAATGTCAAAAATAAATCTTCTTTTGGACATATTATATTCAAGTTTTATGTATTTTATGATTGTTTTTGGTTACACTATTTATGGTGATTAATTTGAAAAATAAATTTTGGATTATTTTAGGTATAATAGCAGTTATTGCAATATGTATTGGTATATACTTTTTTACAAAAAATAATAATATGAATAATAATTATAGTTCTACTAGAATTTCTACAAATGAACAATCAAATAGTAATGATAGTGCTACTAATAGTTCTAATGAAAATTCTAATAAAAATAATGAAAAAACTGAAAATAAAACAAATAAAATAGAAATAACTCAAAACTCTACTGGAAGTGAACAAAAAAAAGAAGAGGCTATTTCCTCTTTTTCTACTAAAATTTACACTAAAGAAAATTCTAGACAAAATAATATTTCTATAACTTGTGCTTCTTTAAACGATACTATTGTACCAAATGGTTCTACCTTTTCTTTTTGTAATACTTTAGGACCAGCTACTCCTAATCAAGGATATCAAGAAGCTGATGTTTTTGATGAAGATGGGAATAAAATAAAAGGTTTAGGTGGAGGAAAATGCCAAGTTAGTACTACTTTATATAATGCTGTTCTTAAAACTCCTGGTTTGGTTATTACAGAAAGACATCCTCATAGTAATAAAGTCCCATATATACAAACTGGAAAAGATGCTGCTGTTTCATATGGTAGTTATGACTTAAAGTTTAGAAATGATTTAGGTTATGATATAAAAATAAAAGCAGAAAATAATAGTGATAATGTAATAATTACTTTATATAGACTAAACTAAAAAATATGAGAGACATTATTAAAATAGTTGAATTTTTTTTCAACATTTTAACAATGTCTCTTTCAGTTTATTTATTTTTCTACAATAAATGCGTTTGGAAGATATCTTTCTCCAATTGGAGTAGATGTTTTATTTACAATCTTTCCATTATAACACATTGTAGCAGATGATCCACCATCTAAATTGGCAGCATTATATGCATCATATTTATTGAATATATTTTGAAGTTCTAGTAAATTTGTCCCTATACTATAACCTGGTTGTCTTCCATCAACTACAACGAAAATAAATGTACCATCTTTTCTCTGCCCTATTGCCATTCTTGGATGTATTCCACCAGAATTAGAGTTTTTTATTTGATTATTTCCATTTACTATTATAAATGGTCCAAATTCCACTGCTGATTCTATTCCTGAATTTAGAGCTTCTTGATATGTATATTTTCCTAAAACTAATTTTTTATCTGAACTTAATCCAATTAAACTATATTTAGTAGCTTTATATCCATATAATAATTTCTTATTAATTATTGTAGCATTACATAATAGATTTCCTTGACCAACTCCGCCATTATCTGTAAATCCACCTGCATTGATTCCTGCTATCGCATTATTATTTTTTACTATTTCACTCAATTTAGTACCTTTATTAGATTTTCTAGCATCCACTAATTTAACTTTTGATGCATCTGGAACTATCATTACATATCCAACATAATTCTTTCCACTTATCTTTTCTACAGTTATTTCTTTATGTTCTTCTTTTGGAACTTCTATTTTTATTTCATTTGAATTTGAATCTTCATTATTTTCTACTTCTAACTGGTCTAATATTTCTTGTATTTCTTCATCAGATAAAAACCATGTTGCTAAATATTGATGACTCATTGTAGACATTGCAGTTACTACCCATAATTCTTTATATTTTTGGAATAATGATGTTTTAAAAAATAAAAACATAAATATTATTGTTAAAACAACTAATCCTATTAATAACTTAAAAATAAAAAACACTTTCTGCTTTAATGTCCTTTTCTTATCTTTTTTTCTTTTATGATTTTTATTGTTATAATTTTTATTATCTAATTCTTTTTCTTCATGCAACTCATACTCATTATTCAATATCACATTTGTCATTGTATCTAAATCTTGCATTTTTCTACCTTCTCTATTGTTATATAAATTTTCCATTCTATATTATAGCACCATAGAATTTTAATGTCAAAATTGATATGGCAATCGCTTAAAAATTTATGTACAAAGTGAGAAAATATAGTATAATGTTTTCAAGAGGTAAAACAATAGAAATATTTGTAGACTAGGCAAAAGAAATTCTTTTTCTATTTTAACTCAAACAATATTATTTTTTTCTTTTCTCTTTTTCCATATCTTGCTTTTTATGTGCTTTTAGTAAATTTTCAAACGATACTGAATTATCATATATATTTTTAATTGTTTTAGGCATATTTCTTCACCTCTAGAGATTTAATAAGTCCTCCTAAAATCTTTCTGATTTCAGCTAGTAACTCGTTGCTTTATTTGTATTTCTTTTCATCCATCCATTTTTGATTATACATCATTCTTATACAAATTCTTTGATAATATATATTACTATCGACGATATTATAAATTTGTAGCCTTTTACTTTTATCTATTTTACTTGCTAAAAGAATATTTTTTAGCATTTCATAGATACTTGTCTTTACTTCTGTTCCTATACTAAATTTTTCTGTTCTTGGAAGTTTAAGTAATATTGTAAGCATATATTCAATATACTTTTCTATTTTTACTATTATTACCAATCTGTTATCTTTGTTTTTTTCCATCTCATATATCCCCCTTTCAAAAAAAGAAGAAGAGACTCTGAAATTTCAAAGTTCTCTCCTTCTATCTGTGTTTGGAAAATTAGGATAGTTTTACAGTGGTCAGTGCTACTTAATACAAAGCGTAGCACGAAAACAAGTGAAGCTATAGATGCCATCAGGAAGGTAGTAACTGCGATAGTCAACAGGACAATAGTCTCCATAAGCGTAGTAACAACCATTACGGAGAACACGATATGAACTATCATCATACTGTTCTTGTGTCCATTCTTCCAAATTACCTGCAATTCCATAGATGTTATTGATACATCCATCTTCTCCTGTTTTAACTATTCTACTTGGATAATTCCCATTATTATAGTAGTTACCCAATTCTGTTGAATCCCTTGCAATCTTTTTAGTAGTTACTGTACCAGACTCAATTACCCATTTCTCTCTAGTATCATATTCAGATCCATACATCAAATGACTTGTAACTGTTTTGCTTTGTACCATAGTACTTGCAATCTCTTTTGCAGTTGGAAAATTGATTGTCGTCCAAGAATCTGCACCTTTTACAGACCTTGGTTTTCCAGTCTCTTCGTCTTTAGAAATACGATAGCGAGAACTATAATATCCATCATACTTATCGACACTTTCCTTCTGAGAAAGAAGTTCGCCAACTAATGGTTCATTAAATGCACTTTCTGAAAATTTATCATTCCGATAATTCATTCTACCGAATTTTTCGTTGAAGTGAATACCGTCAAGCGTAGCATTAGCTGTCAGCAATCCTACTGGAGTCCATACAAATTGATCATATGCTCTCATCAAAGTTTCAACCTCATTTGGATTTTGCCAGTTAATACCACTTACTTTTTCCTTTGGAATATAGTAGATAACTAAGCCCTTATCATTTCCCCAAATGATGTTCTCCTTTGGTACTCCAGACACTGTCCAGCCTTGTGGAACTACTGCTTTGTTTCCATTATTATCTGTATACACAGATAATACCTCTGCATATTCCCCAGCTGATACAGTTGGAAGCTCCGAATAAACATTATTTGAAACAATCTTCAGAGCTCTTAAGATTACCTCTCCATTTCTTTTTTTTGAGACCTCAAAAGTTATTCCTTCTCCAACCTCAAACACAAGTCTGTTATACCGATTTGCCATAGTTATTCCTCCTTATGATATATTTTATCGGTTACAATATAGCTTTTGCTATTATATTAATTATACAACATTTTCTTACATTTTGCAAATTTTGTATGGCAATCGCCTAAAAATTTAAGTGGTAATACCTAGTATTATGAAATGCTAGGTATTACTTCAAATATTAGTAATAACTCCTTTTTTCTGTTCTTCCATGATTTCTTTTATCTGTTACTTGTTTCCATATTATATCTTTATGAGCCTTTAAGTTATTGATTTTATCAAAATATCTTCTTATATCTTTTTGTAATTCTTTTTGGTTTTCTTTTGCTTTGAAAACATAATAACCTCCTTGCTCGACTATCTTTTTCGTTATCTTTTCTTGTGTTCCTATCGCATCTATTGTTATATAGGCACCTGATATGTCTAATAAATCTAACAATTCTGGTATTGCTGTTATTTCATTTGATTTTTCATCCACTTTCACTTGACCTATTGATATTCCTACATCTCCTAAAAATGCTGATACGATATATGGAGTGTTTCCTCCATTAATTGTATCTGTAGCATATTTCACTGCTTTTCCATCAATACTTATATTTTTGTCCGTCTTCTTTTTTACTATTTCTTTTGTCTAGTCTACAAATTTTTACTGTCTATTGATGCAAATACATCTGATAAGCAGTCATGTGATGGTGTCCCATTTTCTAATTTTAAGAAATCAGCTATATTGGTGAAATCTGTCAAACCACATAATATTCCATATATTGTCATTATAATATATCTATTAATTTATATTTTTCCTCTTATATGTCTTGGATCTTCTAATATTTCAAATTTTTCAAATAATGTTTTCATTTGTTTTACCTTTTGGAAACATTATACTATATTTTCTCACTTTGTACATAAATTTTTAAGCAATTGTCATACAAAATTGATAAGTAAATTTTCAAATAAAAATAGAACACAGCTTTTTATCACCATGTTCTATTCCTTAAAACGAACGTTACTTTTCGTAGTTACTTTCTTCGCATATACAGAAAATGCTTACCATAATGGCAACACCTGCGATTGCTGCAAATATTAAGTAGACTATGCTAGACTTTTGTATAGCATTAACTACAAAAACATTTATTGCCAATAACAATACTAAAGTAATAAATATATCAATTACCAATGTCCGTTTCATAATTAAATCCTCCTAATTAGTGTTGTATAATCCTTCTGTAAAAGCAAGGAAATGAAATACAGGTACAATTGTTAACTAATTATATTATACAACAATTTAACATAATTTGCAAATTTTCCATAAAAATTCTACGAATTATAATAACAATTTAATTCTGCTCCCAAAAATACAATATAAAAACAAGCATATGTCCACATCATAATAAGAATCAAAGCAGTCAAACTACCATAAGTTATAGAAAACCCCTTAAAGATATCTAAATACTTTGAAAACACAAATGAAACAACATTAAGACTAACTGCACCAAATACAGCCCCTATAACTTGACTTTTAAAAGATACTTTATGTTTTGGAACAAATTTATATAAAAATAAAAAAATTGAAAATGTTACAAAAAGAAATCCCGCTCCTGTTAATATTCTTGATAAAACATTAAAATTTTCAAATGCTCCAAAATACTCTTTTATTATTGACATCAAGCTATTGCCAAAAACCAGCAATATTAGTGCTAATATAATTACTACAATAAATATAACTGTGTGTACAATAGATAATAATTTCAAATATATTACTGAATTACTTTTTTTATCCTTTACATCATATACAAAATGTAAACCTTTTATTAATGCAAGCAATCCTTTTCCAGCTGACCAAATTGTAAAAACAATTGATATTGAAATAGTTCCTATAGATTTTGAATACACTTCTCTTATTATACCTAAAACAAATTCATTCATACTAGATGGCACTATTCTAGTGATAACATCAAAAAGTGTTTGTTGTTCTATATTTGTATATTGTATAAGAGTTATTAATAAAATAGTAAAAGGTATAAATGATAAAATCGTATAATAAGAACATTGAGCTGAAAATGCACTAACATTATCAAAATCAATATTAGTGCATATATTTTCTATCATTTTATATTTCTCTTTAAAATTAAACTTTTTCATTGATATTCTAATACTTCCTTTTTATTTATTTTCTTCTCTAAAACTATCAATTTTTTCTTTCAATTCTTCTTTCTGTTTATTTACATTTTCTTTTATTTGTTTTCTTTGTTCTTCTACTTGTCTTTTTATTTCTTTTTTTCTTTCCTCTATTCTTACTTTAATTAACTTTATTTTAGGATATGCATTTAATAATCTTCTATGCAAGAATGATTTGCCTAATAACAGTTCTTTTACTTTTTTAGTTATTTCTTCTGTATTATCTAAATCTTTTCCAACCTCTTTAGAAGTTCTCCCTACATAGCTTATAACATTAGTTGAAACAATATTATCTATTATAAATAATACTAATACTGTCCAAAATAATATATTTAACCATAATTCAGGTAATAGTTCTATTCTTGTAATTAGAAATGGATTTGAAACATACATTATGAACATTCCAAGCAATCCAAAAGGAATAATAGTATTTAAACAAACTCTTCCATTAATATTGAATCTCCTTTGGCTATAATCCCACCATCTTGCATGATATATCTTTTCCATAAAATAACTTGTTAGATATTCAAGCACACCACATACTAAAATTGCCATAATAAATAATGTTATAGGATCATTTATATATCTTTTTAATAAAAAAGTTATTAGTATTGCTCCTGTACCATATATTGGACAATATGGTCCTATTAAAAATCCCCTATTAATAAATCTCCTATATTGTACAAGCTTACCAACCACTTCCATTAACCAGCCTATAAATGAATATACAATAAATAATAAAAAATATATTCTTATATCTATTCCCAATACAAGCACCTCTTCTCCTTTTATCCCAAACGTCAAAGAGGATATCCCTTTTTGACTTATTTTTTATCTTAAAGTGTGCCAAAAAGGGACGCCCCCTTTGTCACATTTGGCACATTTAAATTTCAATTCTATCTGTAAATTTATCTTTTACCAATTCTTTTAATAACTTATTTTCTTGTTTTTCTAAACTAGCATCTTTATCTACAATTTTGATTGCTACTTCCTGTGCTAATTTTAAAATATCTATATCTGTAAATAAATTTGCTATTTTAAAATCTGGTATTCCATGTTGCATTGTTCCGAAAAAGTCTCCAGAGCCTCTTAATTCTAAATCTTTTTGTGAAATAATAAATCCATCATTTGTTTCACACATTACTTTCATTCTCTCTTTTGTATTTTGCCCTTTTCCTTCATATTTTAGTACACAATATGATTTATATTCTCCTCTTCCTACTCTTCCTCTTAATTGATGTAATTGTGCCAATCCAAATCTCTGTGCATCTTCTATAACCATTATACTTGCATTTGGTACATCTACTCCAACTTCTATAACTGTTGTTGAAATAAGTATGTCTATTTCTTTATTTTTAAAACGATTCATAATCTCATCTTTTTCTTTTGGCCTCATTTTTCCATGTATGTATTCTACTTTATAGTTTGGAAAAGTTTCTCTCTGGCACATTTCATACAATGTTATTACTGCTTTTAAATCACTTTCTTCATCTTCACTTTCTTCTACTAATGGACATACAATATATGCTTGTCTCCCTTCATCAACTTGCTTTTTTATAAAATTATTTACTCTTTCTTCCATTCTTTTTGTAACTGCAAATGTTTCTATTGTTTTTCTATTTGGTGGAAGTTCATCTATTATTGAAATATCTAAATCTCCATATAGTATTAAAGCTAATGTTCTTGGTATTGGTGTTGCTGACATTACTAACACATCTGGGTTTTGTCCCTTTTCTGCTATTTTAGTTCTTTGTTTTACTCCAAATCTATGTTGTTCATCTGTTACAACTAATCCTAGATTTTTAAATATTACATTTTCCTCTAACATCGCATGTGTTCCTATAAGAATGTCTATTTCTCCATTTTCAAGTCTTTTTAATATATCTTCTTTTTTCTTTTTTGTTATTCCTGATATTAATAATTCACAGTTAATATTAAATTTATCTAAAATATTTTTAAAATTATTAAAATGCTGTGTTGCAAGTATTGCTGTCGGTGCAAGTATTGCTGATTGATATCCTGATTTTACTGCTTTATATGCTGAAACAAGAGCAACTATTGTTTTTCCTGAGCCAACATCCCCCTGTAAAAGTCTATTCATAGATTTTTCTGATTCCATATTTTCATCAATTTCTTGTAAAACTCGTAACTGTGCTTTTGTTAGATTAAATGGTAATGTATTTATTACATCTGACATATTTACATTTTTGTCAAAAACAATTCCTTTTTTATCTGTTAAATTATTATTTTTCAATTGTAAAAGTGCTAATTGTGTTGAAAGTAATTCTTCAAAAGCAAGTCTTCTTCGTGCTTTTTTAAATTCTTCAAATTCTTTTGGAAAATGTATACTATTATTGGCTTCATTTATTTCTTCTAGGTTATATTCTTTTAATATATATTCTGGTAATGTTTCTTTTAATCCTCCATTTTCTTTTACCTTTTCTAATCCATTTTCTATTATTTTTCTTAGTGTATTTTGTGTTAAGCTAAATGTTAATGGATATATTGGTATGATTTTTCCTGTATTATTTGTATTTTCTATTTCATCAAATACTGGTGAATTTATACTCACTTTTCCATATTGAAATTCTATTTTTCCATAAAATCTATATTTTTTTCCGCATTTGAAATTTAGATTTTAAATATGGTTGATTAAACCATGTAATTGTAGCCATTCCTGTTTCATCCCTAACAGCTAATTTTTGCATAGTTCTTCCTTTACTTATTCTAGAATCTATAAATCTTGAAACTACATATGCTTCTATTAGGGCAAGTTCACCATTTACACATTCACATATATTTTTAGGCTTACTTCTATCTTCATATCCTCTTGGATAATATGTTATTAAGTCTTTTAATGTAAATATTCCTATTTTGTTTAGTAATTTTACTCTATTAGGTCCTACTCCTTTTATATATTTTACATCTTCATTTAAATCCATTATTTACTCCTTGAAAAATGTTAAAACAACAATCTTTAATTTTACTTATTTCTTTTACAGTAGTTTACTATATTTTAAATAACTTGTCTATGAAAGTTTAGCAATTTTTACTTTTTTATTTTCTAAAACTATATAATAATAAAAGCCAAAATTCAAGTAAAAACAAACCAGTTAAAGAAATTTACCTTTAACTGGTTTGCCACTATCATCTTATTTACATTTATTCATCAATTAATAAAAGTAAAAGGTTTTCTGCACATATATACTCTGTAGACAACTCTGTCATATCTAAGAAATTTTCATATTCAAACATTATTGAGCTCCAAGGTTCTTTTTTTATAAAACCATCAAAATTTTGAATAGCATTTGTCTTGTCCATACTATCCAAAACATACTTTAATTCAACTACTGATTCCCTATCTAAATTATAATAATATATGCTTCTGTCTACATCTACATCTTCCAAATAAATATGCCTACGTTCATCAACCCCATTTTCAATAAGTGATTCAAATTCTTTGCTCAATTTTAATCTTTTGAACAAGAATTCTTTGAGGAGTTCATCCCGATACTCCTGTATTGCCTTAGTTGCCTTTTCTCTGGAACTTCTTATTGTCTCATTCATCCTGTTTCCTCCTCTTTATATTTGCAAATTTTATGTCAATATTATATCATATCTAAAATTAAAAATCAAATTTTTAACAATTTAAAATCTAAACCATCACTACTAACTAATTTCAATTTTATTCCATCAACTTCTCCTTCAACTGCATCTTGAATTGAAGTAGAATGTAAATGACCATAAAAACATCTCTTAACATTATATTTATTCATTAATTTCATATAATCAGTGTTCTCATATTTTTTTGTAACTGGTGGATAATGCATAAATACGATTATTTCTTTATCTTGACCATACTTAGAAATTCCATCCCTTATAGATAACTCTAATCTATCTACTTCTCTTTTCGTTAGTCTTATATCTTCTTTTTCTTCAGAAATAGTCCATCCTCTTGTTCCAACTATTATTTTATTTTCATATTCATAACTATTATTATATAAAAAATCTATATTTTCAAATCCTTTTTCTTTTACATATTTTCTCATACTTGTTACTGTAGTCCACCAATAGTCATGATTACCTTTTAATAATATCTTTTTACCTGATAGTTCATTAATAAATTCAAAATCTTTTTCTGTCTCATCTAAATACATTGCCCAAGAAAAATCACCTGGCAATACTACTAAGTCTTCTTCTTTTACTTTTGCTCCCCAATCTTGTTTTATTTTCTCTTCATAATTTTGCCAATTTTGTCCAAATATGTCCATAGGCTTATCTGTATTGAATGATAAATGCAAATCTGCTATTGTATATATTGCCATCTTTCGCCTTCTTTCTTTTTATATTTTACTATAACAAAAATAAATATCACAATTTCAAATTAGGAATAGCATTCAAATCCAAATCACTTCTAAATCCATTTATAAAATTATAATATCCTGCAGAACCAATCATTGCAGCATTATCTGTACACAATTTTAAATCTGGCATATAAACTTTAATTCCTATATCATCTTCTAACTTTAAAAATTCACTTCTTATATAACTACTTGCAGAAACTCCTCCTGCTAATACTACTGTATCTACATTTGCTTGTTTTAATGCTTTTCTAGTATTTTCAATCAATATTTCTGTTACTGTTTTTATAAAACTTGCACATAAATCAGCTTTATTTATATCTGGTGTTTTATGATTCAAATTTATTACTGCTGTTTTTATTCCACTAAAACTAAAATCTAAATTTTCAAAATGAGTTTTTGGTAATTCAATTGCATTAGGATTCCCCTCTTTTGCAAGCTTATCTACTTTAGGCCCTCCTGGATATCCAAGTCCTACAACTCTTGCAACCTTATCAAAAGCTTCTCCTATTGCATCATCTCTAGTTTTCCCTAAAACCTCAAATTCTGTATAATCTTTTACATGTACAAGTTGTGTATTTCCACCTGACATCATTACACATAAAAATGGTGGTTTTAGTTCTTTATATGTTATATAATTTGCAGCTACATGTCCTTGTATATGGTTCACACCTACTAATGGCTTATCTATTGCAAAACTTAATGCCTTTGCATATGAAAGACCTACTAATAAAGCACCCACTAAACCAGGACCATATGTTGGTGTTATTGCATCTATTTCATCAAAAGTAACTTTTGCTTCTTCTAATGCCTTTTTAGTCACTCTTGAAATTGCTTCAATATGATTTCGTGATGCTATTTCTGGCACAACCCCTCCATATTTTTCATGTATTGGTATTTGTGTATCTATTATATTTGACAATATCTCTCTTCCATTTTTTATTACTGCAACTGATGTTTCATCACAACTTGATTCTATTCCTAATGTTATTATATCTTTTTTCATTTCTTCTCCTAAAAATCTATGGGGATTAGGGGCCAGGTCTTTAATCCCCATTAATTATATATTTTTTATTCTAACTTTTTCTTAATTTTTTATAATAGGGATTAAAGACCTGGCCCCTAATCCCCATTTTTTTATAATCCAAATATCATTGTTCCTAAACCTAATATTCCTTTACTTACTAAAGTAATTGCTGGTGTTATTAAAGTACTTGCAATTCCTGTTACCCATATTAATACAAATACTATATAAAATATTTGCTCATTATTTATAAAAAATTGTTTTGCATTATATGGTAAAAATGGCATTATTATTTTAGAACCATCTAATGGTGGCAATGGTATTAAATTAAATACTCCTAATCCTATATTTATTGATATTGTACTTGTTATTAATAACATTATAATCCCACCGATATTTGATGTTATAAATGAAATTCCTGCAAATTTATATATTGCACAATATATTAATGTAAATATTAGTGCTAATATAAAATTCATTAAAGGTCCTGCTAATGACACTATAGCTTCACCTTTTTCCATAGACATTTTTCTTGTATAGTTTCTTGGATTTACATGTACAGGTTTTCCCCATCCAAATCCTGCAACTAGTAATAATAGTGTTCCTATTGGGTCTAAATGGTCTAATGGATTTAAACTTAATCTACCTTCATTTTTAGCTGTATTGTCTCCTAATTTATATGCTGCATATCCATGTGCAAATTCATGGAATGTTATTGCAATTAGTACCCCTGGTGCACTTAATAATAAGCCTACTAATTGTACTGGATTTGTTGCATATTGTAATAACATAATTCCTACCATTACTGCTATTATAATATACATTGTTCTTTTATCAAATGAAAAATTAAACATATTTTTCTCCTTTTTGAGAGACATCTGAGATAAACTCAAAATGTCTCATTATTTTATTTCTTTTGTTATTTAACTAAGTATTCGTTCGACAAATTTCTACATAATTATGAAACAAATTTGGACTGTCCCAAATGTTTCATTTATAGTTCTTCTGTCTTATATAATAAATATCCTTCATATAGATAACTATTATCAATACCTTTCATATACACTTCTCTATCATCTATCTTATCAGTCAAGTTTTGTTTTAGTAATTCTTTAATCTCTATATCTTTTATAGGACTACGTTCCATTGCAAGTAAATAATCTGTTTTATCAACTTTACTCCAATCTACTACTAAATTCAACTCTTTTTTCAAAATTAAATCAAGCCAAATTCTTGTACTTCTTCCATTCCCCTCTCTAAAAGGATGTGCAATATTCATTTCCACATATTTCTCTATTATTTCTTCATATGTTGATTGTGGCATTTTTTCAATATTCTTAATAGATTCTTCAAGATAAACAATTGGGGTAAATCTAAAATTTCCTTTTGCAATATTTACATTTCTTAAATTTCCTGCAAACTCATATATTTCTCCAAATAGAAATTTATGAATATCCTTTAAAGCATCAAATGTTCCTGGTTCCAATTTTTCTAAATATCCTATTTCGAACATTTCTTTTGCACGTGTTTTACTAATTCTTTCTTCTTCTCTCGCTAATTCTGCTTGGTCAGTAATATTTAATTTATTTTCTAAAATCATTTTTAACTCCTAGCTTTTTTATATTTTATTAAAGCTTCATTAAAACTCATTAAGCATTATTAAGTGGTTTCATTGTTGGGAATAACAATACATCTCTTATTGATGCAGAATCAGTAAGTAACATTATTAATCTATCAATTCCTATTCCAAGTCCACCTGTTGGAGGCATACCATATTCTAACGCTTGGATAAAGTCGTCATCCATCATTCCAGCTTCTTCATCTCCAGCATCTCTTGCTTCAACTTGTTTTTTAAATCTTTCATATTGATCTATTGGGTCATTTAGTTCTGAGAAAGCATTTCCATATTCTCTACCACCAATAAATACTTCAAATCTTTCTGTTAATCTTGGGTCTTTTGGACTTCTTTTTGCAAGTGGTGATATTTCTACTGGATAATCATATATAAATGTTGGTTGTATTAATGTTTTTTCTACATATTCATCAAAGAATAATGCTATTACATCTCCTCTTGTTTCTTTTGTTACATCTGGAATTTCTATATTATGTTTTTTTGCTAAAGCTACTGCTTCTTCATCAGAATTTATTTCATTAAAATCTACTCCACAAGCTTCTTTTATTGAATCTATCATAGTTATTCTTTTCCATCCAGGTGTTAAGTCAATATCTTGTCCTTGATATGTAATTTTTGTTGTTCCTAATACTTTCATAGCACATTTTGTGAATATTTCTTCAGTTATATCCATCATATCATTATAATCTTCATATGCTGCATATAATTCTATTGTTGTAAATTCTGGATTATGTCTTATATCCATACCCTCATTTCTGAATATTCTTCCCATTTCATATACTTTATCATATCCACCAACTATTAATCTCTTTAGGTTTAGCTCTGTTGCAATTCTTAGATACATTGATAAATCTAGTGCATTGTGATGTGTTATAAATGGTTTTGCTGTTGCCCCACCTGATATTGTATTTAATATTGGTGTTTCAACTTCTAGATATCCTTTTTCATCTAATATTCTTCTTATTTCACTGATTATTTTACTTCTTGTTTCAAATGTTTTCTTAACTTCTGGATTTATTATTAAATCTACATATCTTTGTCTATATCTTAAATCCATATCTTTTAAACCATGGAATTTTTCAGGTAATGGTCTTAATGATTTAGAAAGTAATGTTACTTCTTTTGCATGTACTGATATTTCTTCAGTTCTTGTTTTAAATACAAATCCTGTTATTCCTATTATATCTCCAATATCAAAAGTCTTAAAAGCTTTGTAACTTTCTTCTCCTAAGTCATTAATACTTACATAACTTTGAATTTTTTCATTACTATCTTGAATTGTACAGAATGATGCTTTTCCCATAATTCTTTTTGCTATAATTCTTCCTGCAATTGTTACATCTTTTTGCTCAAATTGTTCATAATTTTCTTTTATTTCTCCTGCTGTATTAGTTCTATTGAATTTTGTTATTTCAAAAGGGTCTTTTCCTTGTTCTTGTAATTCCTTTAATTTATCTCTTCTTACTTGCATTAGATGATTTATATCTAATTCTTCCATTTGTTCATTGTTTTGATTTTCATTCATTTTTCATTCTCTCCTTTTTGGGATTTGGGGACGGGTTAAAAATCCCTATTTTTATTAAAAATTTTTACAAAATTTTTTATAATATAAGGATTTTTAACCCGTCCCCAAATCCTTATTTATTCATACCACTCAAGTTCCCAATCAGAAATCTTAACAGTGTCTCCTTCACAAACTCCAAGTTCTTTTAATTTATCCTCTATGCCCATATTTTTAAGACATTTTTGGAAATAGTACATTGATTCATTATCTTCAATATTAATTCTTCCCATAAGTCTATCAACTGCTCTACCTTTTACATAGAATATTCCATCTTCTTCATAAGTTTCCCATTCTTGTTCTTTATCTTGAAGTGTGAATACAACTTTATCTTCAATTTCAACAATTTCTTCTTTTGGTAATGTTTTCAACACTTCTGTAACGTGGTCTATAAGTTTTTCAACCCCTTCTCCTGTTACAGATGATATTTTAAATAATTCTAATTTTTCTTTTTTTGCTAATTCTTCTAATTTTTTATAATTTGTATCATCTTGCATACTATCAATTTTAGTGGCAACTAAAATCTGTTTTCGTTTTACCAACTTTTCACTATATTTTGCCAATTCCTTATTTATTGTATAATAATCTTCAATTGGCTCTCTACCCTCTTGTCCAGAAACATCTATAAAATGTAAAAGTAATCTTGTCCTTTCAACATGTCTTAAAAATTGAATTCCAAGTCCCACTCCTTCACTTGCTCCTTCTATAATTCCTGGTATATCTGCTATTACAAATCCATCACCATTTTTTGTTTTTACAACCCCTAAGTTTGGATTTATAGTTGTAAAATGATAATTTGCAATTTTAGGTCTTGCATCTGTTACTGTTGATAAAAATGTTGATTTTCCTACATTTGGAAATCCTAAAAGTCCAACATCTGCTAATAATTTAAGTTCTAATATAAGTTCCTTTTCTTCACCTTTTTCTCCATCTTCTGAAAATCTAGGTGCTTGTCTTGTTGCTGTTGCAAAATGTGAGTTTCCTCTTCCTCCTCTACCACCTTTTAATATAAGTTCTTTTTGATTTGGATTTGATAAATCTGCAACCACTTTCCCAGTCTCTGCATCTTTTACAACTGTACCTATTGGAACTTTTATATATAAATGTTCTCCATATTTTCCATTACAGTGATTTCCACTTCCATTTTCTCCATCTTTTGCTTTAAATTTTTTATTATATCTAAAATCTATTAATGTATTTTTATCTTTATCAACTTGAAAATAGATATTTCCACCATTTCCTCCATCGCCTCCGGTCTGGTCCGGCCTGCTGCTACATATTTTTCTCTTCTAAATGTTGCTGCTCCATTGCCTCCATTACCAGATTTTATTATTATTTTTGTATAATCTGTAAACATTTTTCCTCTCCTCAGTGTGCCAAAGGGGGCGTCCCTTTTTGTCACACTTTTAAATTTTATTTTTGTGCCAAAAAGGGACGCCCCCTTTGGCACACTTTAGTCAAAATAATTTAGCATCATTGCATCTTTAACTTTTTTCATAGTTTCTTTTGCAACTGTTCTTGCTTTTTCTGTTCCTTCAATTAAAATTTTATCAACTTCTTCTGGATGTGTTTCATAATATGCTCTTTTTTCTCTTATTGGTCTTAATTCTTCTATTATATTTGCTGCCAATTGTTTTTTACATGCTACACATCCTCTTTTTCCTGCTTTGCATTCTTCACATACTGTTTTTACATCTTCTTTTGCTGTAAATAAGTTGTGATAATATGCAACCATACATACATCAGGATTTCCTAAATCATCTTTTTTTATTCTATTAGGGTCTGTTACTGCACTCATTACTTTTTTTGTTATTTCTTCTTCACTGTCTGATAAATATATCGCATTTCCTAGAGATTTTCCCATTTTTTCATTTCCGTCTAATCCTTTTATTCTCTTTGATTTTGATAAAACTGCTTTTGGCTCTTTTAAAATTCCCTCTCCATATATACTATTAAATTTTCTTACTATTTCTCTACATTGTTCAATTAATGGTTCTTGGTCTTCTCCTACTGGTACTAATTCTCCTTCAAATGTTGTTATATCTGCTGCTTGACTTACTGGATATCCTAGAAATCCATATGTTACGCTTTCACCAAATAGTTCTTTCTTTTGTGCAATTTCTGTTTTTACTGTTGGATTTCTTTGTAATCTAGCTATTGTGACTAAATTTGAATAGAATATTGTTAATTCTGCTGTTTCTGGTATCATTGATTGTATATATATTGTTGTTTTATTGGGGTCTATTCCAACTGATAAATAGTCTATTGCTACTTCTCTTACATTTTTTCTTACTTTTTCTGGATTATTAAAGTTGTCTGTTAGTGCTTGAACATCTGCTATTAATATAAATGGGTCATATTCTGGATTTTCTTGCATTTCTAATCTTGTTTTTAATGAACCAAAATAATGTCCTATATGTAATCTTCCTGTAGGTCTATCTCCTGTTAATATTCTTTTTTTATCCATATTAAAATATCCTCTCTGTTTTTCTCTTTCTCAATGATACTAGTATACCATATATTGGTTAAAATTTCAAATAAAATATAGTATTTTTAAATATCAAATTCTATTTCTTCTTTTTTATATTCATTTGCCTTTAAACCTGTTCTTGTTTTCATGTAACTTATTAGAGCAATTGTTACAATCATAAAAATAATTCCTGTTAATAATGTTGAATGTGCAGTATTAATAATTGCTAATAAATAAGAGCCTAAAAATCCAATCAGCATTCTAAAAACATTTCTACTTATAGCATTAATAGAATATATCTTTGGAAGTATTTGTGGATTTGCAAAGTTACTTAAATATCTAGTCATTAAGACTCCAAAAGCACCTTTATTTGTATTTATTATAATATAAAATATCATTATAAAAATCATAATAGTATTTGGCATCATTTTGCTCAATCCTACTACACCTGTCAATATAATCATAATAGCTGTTGTGATTGATAATACTGATAATGTTTTATTTCTAAATTTTTTATGCATTTTTAATTGAATTTTTGAACCAATACCTGACGCAATTCCAACTACTGCTGCTACAATAGCAATCCATGTTGCTGATATTCCTACATCTTTTAATAAACTTGTTCTATAAGTACTAACTAAACAAAAAACTCCCCACATAATTCCTGAATATATAATTAAACTTCTTAATCTATTTGATTTTATTATAAATTTAAATGAATGTTTTAAGTCTAAAATATACTCCTTAGTACTAAATTTTCCAATTTTACTATTTTTATCAACGTCTTTTAACTCATAAAATTTAAATGATAAAAATGTTGCAATTATAGAAATTATTATTGATCCAACAACTGGAAAATATGGATTTATATTATATAAAAAACCAGCTAAAACTGCAGTAATTGCATTTAAATAATAATAATTTTTATTACCTCTTCCTTCAATTTTAGAAAAAATCTCTCCTTTTATATTGCCATCTGGAATTGACATATTTAAAAGTGTTGTATCAGATATATCTTTTACTGAAAAACATATAGCACTAAAAAAATTTGCTATAATTAAGCTCGTTAAATCTTTGGCAAATACTATTATTAATAGATATGCTGTATTAAATATATTTGCTAATATTGTACATTTTCTAGTTCCTATCTTATCAACTAGTATATTAGCAGGTATTTGCAACATTATCATAAATAATGCATAAAAAGAAGATTGTAATACAACATCTGATGCACTTATATTTTTTACCTGTGTTAAAAATAAAAAATCAATTGCATAAAAAAATAGTATATCCATAGATATTGATCTATATATTGAGTATAATTTCATATTTTGTTTTCTTGCCTGTACATTCATATCATTTTTCATATGTATTTTCCTCTCACATTAGTATATTTAATCCTTGTCAACTTCTATAATTATAATTGGATTTTAACATATACTCTATTATTTTTCAATAAAATTAATATTTATGTTTTTATTTTTTAATTGTCCTCTTTTCGCTTTACATACAAAAAAGACGCCACCTCTTTGGTAGCGCCACCATTAGTGTAAAAATTTATATTTTCTACTCAAAAATTTAATAATAATTTATATATTACTCTTAAATTATCGAGTAATATATAATTTTTCACAATAATATATTGACATTCATTAGATTATGTTTTTTTCTAAATTTATAATTTCAAAACTAACGTTTTTACATTTTTAAATTATGACTTTAACATTCAATTCTACTAATAAAGTGTAGCACGTGGGCTAACAACAATAAGGAAGATATCAGAAACAGTATAACTATCACGCTTAGAAGCTGAACTGTCAGGGCCACTTAGGGCATAATTGCCTCCTCTGATAGTACAAGGAAAAGTGCTACTAGACATATATTGCTCTAGTGTCCATTCACACTGATTAGAAGCAAAATTGTAAATGTTCATTTTGTTAGTCTGCTCTGATGCTCCTGTTGTTAATACTTGATAATAACTTATATTACTTGAGGTTTGACTTGATTTCACATAGTTTTCTGTATCTTCATTAAACGGTTTCCATATACTTGTTGAACTATTTGGCTCTGTATTATACATTCCTCTACTTAGTGTTAAACTACTATTTGCATAATTTCCCCATTCTTTACAATCTCCTTTCGTTATTACACTTCCTTCTTTTTCATCTATAAATTTACATGTTAAATCCCACTGGATTCCAAATAACAAACTAGTTGTTTTATTTGCATCTGGGTTCATTCTATCTGCTAGTATTTGTGATTGACTACATGTTATATAATTATATGGTATTTGATCTACTCTACTTACTGCTTCTCCTGTTATTCCACTTGTTTTTGTTCTAGTTATATTATTTAATGTTGCTGTAGCATCTCCTATTTCATATCTACTTATCCAGAATCCTCCATTTGAAAATACACTACTTAACATCTTTTCATAATTTTCCTTATATTCATAATATGTTAATCCACATCCATTATTTAATTTCTTTTGTTCTTCTGTTAAATTTGTAGTTCTTTCATTTACTAATGTTGAACCATCTAAAGCATACCATTCATCTTCATATCTACTATCTCTATAATTCGTTGGAGTTGTTACATAATTTATTAAATCTGCTTTTATTGTATCATATTGGTTTGATTCTGTTGCTGTAAATATAGTCTTAGGTACTTCTACCCATGTCCATTCATTATCTTTACTGTCTTTTATTACTATCCCTTTATTTGCATCTCCTTCTATAACTTCTTTTGTTCCATCTGGCATTGCACTTACTGGGTCTGTTATAGATGTATCTACATTTTTTATTTCTTCTCCTAAATTACTTCCTCCACCTGGATTGTTTTCTAAATATTCATTCACTGTATCTTCATATTCTTTTAATGTTGTATTTTCTTTTTCTTGGGCTTCTAATGATTTATTTTTTGCCTCCCCTGCTTTCTCAAATAATCCACTTCCTGTTAGACTTGCTATTGATATTCCTGCTAATATTAAAAGAATTATTATTGTTATCACTAAAGCAATTAGTGTTATACCTTTGTTTTGTTTCTTCATTTTTTATCATTTCCTCCTTAGTTTTTTATATTTTTTCTTTGCTTATTATTTATATTTTCAAAAATAATATACTCTGTTTTGTTTTTCTTTACTTTTTATTAGTTATTTTTTTAATTTTTAAATAAAAAATGTATTCAAAATTTGTATTTCTATTTTAATGGATTATTCAGTTTTGAAAGTACTTATTTGTATAAATATATAATATATGTATTTTAATTATATTAAAACATTTTTATTTTTTCAATACTTTTTCAATTTTTATATAATAATATCATTATCCAACATTATATTTTTTATTTATTTTTCACACAATAAAAATAACATATTTAATTGTTAATCATTTTGCATAAATTTAAATTACTCAACATTTTTCATTGATATATTAAAAATTCAAACTACCTCTTTTGCAACTATAAAATAAAATGAATTTTTTGTCTCCAATGTAAATAAATATATAATATAAAAAATTTCAAAGGAGTATATAAATGAAAAAAATACTATTCAAAGGAGCAGCATCAGCAGTTCCAACCCCATTTGATGAAAGTGGAGTAAACATTAAAGAATTCGAAAAATTCTTAGAATTCCAAATCCAAAACAAAATAGATGCTTTAATAGTATGTGGAACAACTGGTGAAAGTTCAACAATGACAAAAGAAGAAAAAATAGAAACTATAAAATGTGCTGTTAAAGTATCAAATGGAAGAGTTCCCATTATCGCTGGTACAGGTTCAAATAACACAAAAGAAGCAATAACAATGTCTAAAATTGCTGAAGAACTAGGTGTTGATGGAGTACTAATAGTAACACCTTATTACAATAAAACAACACAAACAGGATTAATCCAGCACTATAAAGCAATAAGCGACAATATAACAATTCCAATAATTCTATATAATGTCCCAAGTAGAACTGGATTAAACATCAATCCTGAAACATGCTGGGAATTATCAAAAATCGAAAATATTGTCGCAATAAAAGAAGCTAGTGGGAATTTATCTCAAGTTGCACAAATAGCACATTTATGTAGAGATAATTTACACATCTATTCTGGAAATGATGACCAAGCACTTCCAATATGTTCTTTAGGAGGATTAGGAGTAATATCTGTTTTATCTAATATAAAACCACAATTTACACATGATATGATTTTTGATTTTCTTAATGGCAATATAACTGAATCAACAAAAAAACAATTAGATTGCATTCCTTTAATTAATAATCTTTTTTCAGAAGTCAACCCAATTCCAATTAAAGCTTGTTTAAATAAAATTGGTTTTAATTTTGGAAAGCCTAGACTTCCTTTAATCGAAATGGATAAAGAAAAACAAGAAATTCTATTTAAAGAACAAAATAAGAATTGATGGTGATAGGGGGCCAGGTCTTAAATCCCCATTTTTTGTACAAAAAATGGGGATTTAAGACCTGGCCCCTTATCACCACTGTATATTTTACTTCTTTTTACACTAACAATTTTTTAACAACCTCACTTATAGTCTTTCCATCAGTTGCTGCTCCTATTTTTTCTTTTGAAGTTTTCATTACTACACCCATTTCTTTTATAGATGTTGCTCCTATGTCTTCTATTATTTCTTTTACAATTTTCTCAACTTCTTCTACTGATAATTGTTTAGGTAAATATTCAGATAAAATTGCTAATTCCTCTCTATTTTGATTAACTAGATCTTCTCTTCCACTTTTCACAAAGTCTGCTTCAGCATCTTTTCTTTTTTTAGACTCTTTAGCTATTATATCAACTATTTGTTCATCATCAACTTCAATTCCTTTATCTTTTTCAATTTGTAAAACTGCTGCTCTTATCATTTGAATTGTATTTTTTCTTATTAAATTTTTATCTTTCATTGCTTCTTTTAAATCATTTAATAACTTTTCTTTTAACATAATAATTCCTTCTTTCAAAAATATTTAAATATATAATAAACTAACAATTAACCACAAAAATAATATTATAATATTTAATCACAAATTCTTCCTATTAAATCATAATTGCTTACTTTTTCAATTTTACAATCTATAAAAGTATTTAAAATATCTCCTATCTTAAATCTAGCATCATTTTCTATATATACTAATCCATCTTCTTCTGGAACATCTTGCATTGTTCTTCCAACAAAAAACTTACCATCAAAAGACATATCTTCTATTAAAATTTTATATACTTTTCCAATTCTATTTTCTAGATTTTGTTGAGAAATTTCTGCCTGCATCTTCATTATTTTATTATATCTTGCCTTTTTAGTATTACCATGTATTTGTCCTGGCAAACGTGCAGCAGGGGTTCCTTCTTCTTTTGAATACATAAATGTTCCTAATTTATCAAATTTAATCATTTTAACAAAATCATACAATTCATTAAAATCATTTTCATTTTCTCCTGGAAACCCTACAATCAAACTAGTTCTTAATGTAACATCTGGAATTTGCTTTCTAATTTTTTCTATTATATTTATTATATTTTCCTTACTTGTCTTTCTGTTCATCTTTTTTAGTATTGAATTAGATATATGTTGAATTGGAATATCAAAATAATTTGCAATCTTTCTATTTTTAGCAACTGTTTCTATCAATTCTTCTGTTATTCCTTCTGGATATGAATATAAAAATCTAATCCATTCTATTCCATCTATTTCGCTTAATTTTTCTAACAATTCTGAAAGTTTACTTTCTCCATATAAATCAATTCCATATTTAGTAGTATCTTGTGCAATTACAATTATTTCTTTAAATCCTTTTTTAGCAAGCATTTCTGCTTCTTTTAAAATTTCTTCCATTTTCCTACTTATAAACGAACCTCTTATGTATGGAATTGCACAATATGTACATTTATTACTACATCCTTCACCTATTTTTAAATATGCATAATTTTTTCCTGTCGTAATAACCCTTTTGTAAAACTCATTAAATGTTGGCATTGGAAGTGGCTTTATATCAGATACCTTTTTAATATTCTTTGTTTTTGCTTTTACAACAATATCTCTTTTTATTAAATCTTCTATCTTATCCCATAACTTATCATATTCATCTATTTTTATAAATAAATCAACTTCTGGCAATGATTTAATTAAATCTTCATAATATCTTTGTACTAAGCATCCCATTACAATCAAATATTTACATCTTTGCATTTTATATTCAGCCATTTCTAAGATAGTATTAATAGCCTCCTCTTTCGCAGATTCGATAAAACCACATGTATTAATTACTAAAATATCTGCTTCTTTTGGATCATTTACTATCTTATAATTATTATTTTTAAACATTCCTATTGTTATTTCAGTATCTATTAAGTTTTTACTACATCCAAGTGATATAAATCCTACATTCATTTTTTACTCCTCCATGTCCATTATGGAAAGGACATTTTCTTTAATTGACTTTAACTAATTACATGTGTCCCCAATGGGACAAAAATGTCCCAAAAGAAACGTCCCTTTGGGACATTATTCCTTGTGGCTACAAATGTGCTTTCTTGTCATTTCCATTAAGTCTAGTTTTGTAAATCCCTCTACTTGTGTTTTTGTCCTGTCATTTTTTAGTTTTTCTTCTAATAATTTTTGTATTTTTTCTTTATTTTCATCATTATTCATATCTATGTAATCTATTATTATTATTCCACCAATATCTCTTAATCTTATTTGTTTGGCTATTTCTATAGTTGCTTCTTCATTAGTTTTATATACTGTTTGTTCTATATTCTTATTTCCAGTATATTTTCCTGTATTTACATCTATTGCAGTCAGTGCTTCTGTTCTATCTATTGTTATAAATCCTCCACACTTTAACCAAATTTTTCTGTTTTCTAACTTTGATATTTCTTTTTGCAAATCATATATTTCTAAAATATGTTGATTTTGCTTTAATTCTATATTTACTTCTGTTATATATCCACTTTCTTGTTTGTACTTAACTATTCTTTCATATTGTTCTTTATTATTTACTATAATCTTTTGTATTGATTTTTCTGGTAAATCTATAATCATTTTTTCTATTATATCTTCTGCCTTAGATATTAATTTAGGTTTATTTCCTTTATCATTTTTATATGCTTCATTTATTTTATTCCATTTTCTCTCTATATTTTTTATATCTTCAATTATTTCTTTTTCTTTTCCTACAGCTGATGTTCTTATTACAGCTCCATTACCTTTAGTTAAATTTTCTCTTACTAATTTTATTAATCTTTCTTGTTCTTTTTTATCTTCTACTTTTTGTGATATTGTTACTATATCTGTATTTGGCATTAGTGCTATATATTTACTTGGTAAATTTATATGTGTTGATACTCTTGCCCCTTTTTGTAAATTACTATCTTTTTTTACTTGTACTAATAATTTTTGTCCAGGTTTTATTACATTTACTATATCTATATCTTTTTTAAGCTTCTCTTTACTTTCATCTACTTTAGGTAAAATATCTTTTAGATGTATAAAACTATTCTTTTCTGTTCCTATATCTACAAATACTGCTTGCATTCCTTTTAATATATCTTTTACTATTCCTATATAGATATTTCCCTCTTTTCTGACAGATTTTTCTTCATCTATATAATATTCTACTAACTTTCCATTTTCTACTAATGCAATTTCTTTATCATTCTCTTTTTGGCTTATTAATATTTCAAACATTTTTACAATCCTCTCTAATTAAACTTATTCATCGCAATATCAATTCCATTTTTTACTATTTCTTCAACTGCTTCTGCTGCTTTTTTCACACCTTCATATAATATCTTTTGTTCTTCCTCTGGAACTTTTCCTATCACATAATTCACCATATCATTTTTAAATTCTGGTTGTCCTATTCCTACTCTTACTCTTCCAAATTCAGACATATTTAATTCTTTTATTACTGATTTCATTCCATTATGAGATCCTGGTCCACCTTTTTTTCTTATTTTAATATTTCCTTTTTCTATATCTATATCGTCATATATTACAATTATTTCTTCTGATTCTATATTATAAAAATCAACTATCTCTTTAATAGATTCTCCACTTAGATTCATATATGTTTGTGGTTTTAATAATGTAACTTTTTTTCCTTGTATTATCCCTGTTTCATATAATCCTTTAAATTTGCTCTTTGTTATATTTATATTATTATTTTTTGCTATTTCATTTATGACATTAAATCCCATATTATGTCTTGTATTTGCATACTCATTTTCTGGATTTCCTAATCCTACTATTAAATACATTTTATTTACCTCTCAATTTTTCTTACCTTTCTATTTTACATTGTTTGGGGCTTTTTTTCAAGTAAATTTCAAAAAAAGTAATGATTACAATGTTAATCACCACTTTTTAATCCACTCTATAAATTTACTTCATAAAATATTATCTCACTACATTACTATATTGTCTAATTAATACAGAATCACAAAATTCGCATCTATTTTCTCTACCAACAATAAATTTATTATTTGCTCCACAATTTTTACATTGTACAGTTACTATTTCTTGTTTTCTTTCTATATTAATATTAAAATCACTACTTGGTCTAATAATAATTTCATCATTTTCATTTATGTATCCTTTCAACATTTTATACTTAATAGCTTCAGATACATTTTTAATCGTTATCTCTCTAGTATTCCCTACTAATTGTGATAATTCATCAACAGATATTTTTACTCTTGCACCTATTTTTTCTACATATTTATTATAACATTTATGCTTTCTCATAAATTTTATAGCAAAAATAGTTGATGCTATTCCTCCACCCAAGAAAAATATAATCATAAATAAATTTATAGCGAAATCTGTACTTAAATCTTCTAATGTTACAGAAATTCCTACAAAAGTCATAAAATAACAAGTTATTGCAACAACAATTAATAAAATTGCATTAGTCTTTAATTTTCCACTATTATTTGTAAATCTAAGATATAATAATAAAAATCCAACTGGCCAAAATACAACAAATGCAATAATAATCGCTGTCCAAGATATAAACCATTTTTTTGTTTCTTCCATTTTACACTATTTCTCCTTTTTTGCTAAATAAATTAATAATATAATACCTACATATAGAATAAGTAATATAATATTTGTAGTAATTAATATTCTAGCTGTTGCAAACATAGCTTTTAAAACTGTATTCAACAATAGCATCGTTAATATATAAATACCTGAAACAGATATTACACCAGATTTTACAAATATATTATTATTCTCTCTAGTAACAACATATATCATTGTAAAAAATATAATTTCTGATATTATAATACTGCTAAATCCAACATTTTGTATATATGTTTTTTGTACATCTGAAAAACCATAATAAATTACAAAACTTAATGCAATTATCAATAATGAAAAACATATATAAATAGCAAGTTTCTTTCCTTTCATCTTTCATACCATCCCTTTCACTTAATTTATTACTCTATTAATTTTCTACTTTCTCACCACAATTAGAACAGAACTTTTCTCCTTTTTCTATTTCTTTATTGCACTTTTTACATATTACTATTTGAGATTTTCCACACTCAGGGCAAAATTTTTGTCCTTTTCTTAATATTGCTCCACAATTAGAACAAATATCATCAACTGGCTTACCACATTCTGAACAGAATTTTTGATTTCCTGATAATTGAGCATTACAATTAGAACATCTTCTTTCTTCATTATTTGATATACTAATGTTCTTAGTAACATCTTTCATCTGCTCTGTTACCATTCCTCCCATATTAACACCCATTCCTAGTCCTATTCCTGCTCCCATGATATTGCTTCCTATTGAGCCCTCATTTTTTGCAGCGCCTTCTAATGTATCAAAAGATCTTTCTTGAGTATAATTAAATCCAACAATATCCATCTCTGCTTTTTTAGCTAATGCATCTTTTAATTTTTTTACAGATGTATCTTCTTCTGGCGTATCTATTGAAGTTACATAAAAATTAACAACATTTATTCCATATTTACTCATTTCAGTTTGTATTTCTTCTTTTAATCCATCTGAAATTTCATTTATAAAAGCATTTATTTCTAATATTGAAATTTGTTTTTCAATTAAATATGTAGATATATTATCTTTTATTTTAGATACTAATAATCCTCTAAAATAATTAACTAACTCTGTTTGGTCAAAAATATTCAATGTTCCAACTATTTTAGTTAAGAAACTTTTTGCATCATTAATTTGAACTCCAAATTGTCCAAATGACCTCACTGGAATAAATACTTTATACTTAGGATCTTGTAATTGTATTGGTGATGGTGTTCCCCATTTAACATCTATTATATGTGCTCTATTAATAAACCAAACTTCTGCAGTAAATGGTGTTCTTCCGCCAAATGGTAAATTAATCAATTTAGATAATATAGGAATATTTTCTGTTGATAATGTATGTCTTCCTGGTCCTAAAACATCTAAAATTTTTCCTTCTTTCACAAAAACTGCTTCTTGTGATTCATTAACTATAACTTGTGTCCATGTTCCTAATTCTTGGCTTGGATATTTCCATGCTAATACATCTTTTTTTCCATCATATTTTAAAACTTCTACTATAGCCATATTTTTTTCCTCCTATTATAATAACACTAATTATATAATAACATAAATTTAAAATTTTTTCTATAATTTTGATATTATTTCTATAGTATAATGTTATCTCCTTATTTTTCTGTATATCATCTTCTAATTTTCTTTCTTTGTTTTTTAAATTATAAATTGTACAATTTATAATTTAAAAGCAACTACTTTATGTAGTCACTTTTAACCTAATATTTAATTTATATTATTAAAAACTTATCACTTTATTAATTTCCTTATTTCATTTTCAGTCATTTTTGTAACTTTACAAATTAGTTCTATTGGTATTTTTTCATTTAGCATATTTCTTACATATTCTATTTTACCTTCTATTTTTCCTTTAATTCTTCCTTCTTCAATTGAATCTTTTATTAATTTTGCTCTTTCTTCATTTAATGTTTCTATTATTTGCA
>CAOMRW010000025.1 GCA_948485625.1 uncultured Clostridia bacterium
TATGACATAATCAATTGTTAATTTTACTATGACATTATCAAAAATTAATTACATATGCACTTAAAAATGCTTGCAAATAAATTGCTGTTATGATAATATGGGTTTAGTTAATGCAAAAGAGAAAGAAGGATTTTATTATGAAGTTAAAAGAAGGTTTTTTTAATAGCAAAAGAGGTATTACACTTATAGCATTGGTAATAACAATAATAATTTTGCTAATTTTAGCAGGAATATCAATATCATCATTGACACAGAGTGGATTATTTGGAAAGGCTAAAGAGTCAAAGATAGTAAGCATAAGGGCTGAGATGAAAGAGAGATTGACGTTGGCAATATCAGAGTTGCAAATAGAGAAAAAAGGAGATGCAACATTAGATGATATAACACAAGAGTGGATAGATGAAAGTATAAAAGAATATACAAATAAAGTAACAAAACATGAGACGTTAGATGCTAAAAAAGTAACAATGGATAAAAATGGAGTAAGAGGAAGATTTATAATTGATGGGAAATTTAATATTACAGAAGATACAGGATTAGATTTCTCATATGAAATAATAGAAAAAAATGGAATTAATGTAAAGATATCAATAACAGTAAGAGATGAAGAAAATGGAATAAACAAAATAGAATTACCAGGTAAAGAGCCATTAGTATATAATAGTGTAGAAGAAGTAAGAGATTTGGAGTATGATATAGAACTAGGAGAAGAATATATTATATTAGTAACAACAGGAGATGGAGAAACAAAAAGAGTAAAAATATTGATAGAGCCAGAGATAGAAGTAACAGAAGCATATGTAAATACGATGCAAAATGCAACAGTTTCATTAGAGTCTAATTCAGTGGAGAGAGGTTCTAGTAATCTATATATAAGTTTTACAGCAACATTAATGGGAAGTGATTGTACAATAGAACCACCATTAACAGAGGCAATAGTTAGAAATGGAAAATATACATATACAATAACAGGTGAATATAATGGAAGAACAATTACAACAAAAAAAGAAGTTATAGTAGACCAATATAAATCAGCAGTAGGTTTAGTAAAGTATGATGCAGGAGAGTGGACAAAAGAGGAAATAGAAGAATTAGATAGATTGAAATTATATGACATAAATGATTCACGTAGTAATAATCGTGTATATAAATTAACAGATGATAATGGACAAGCATTTACTTTTGGAGGTTTTACATATAATGGAAGTGGTGAAGATACAGAAAAAAATTCGGTTAGTAGAAACTGTGGATCAATGACAAGATTTGGTGCTTTTCATGGGCAGGATATAATAATGCCAAAATATGATGGTTGGATTATATTGGATAGTTATGAAGAAAATGGAAAAAAATATGTGAGGAAATTAATTCATGCAGGTACTCCAGAAAGTTTTTCATACTGTAGGGAAGGAGATGGAACTTATAGAGCATTGTATTTATTAACAGGGCAAGTAAAAGATAATAACGAAAATTATAAAAAATTAGCAGATACAGTAACTACAATAAATGTGAGAAATTGGGATATGTATAGAGATGTAGAACTGGATAATAAAGGATATATAAAAAATGTTCATCTGATGACATATGATGAATCTGAAAATACTACATATGAAATTAGAAATACTGGTACTAATTATTGGATTGCTACAGAATTTGATAATGTAAATTTGTACGTATTTAGAGGAAGTCAAGATGAAGATGCTACAAATGAATATTGCTTTGGAATTCGTCCAGTTATAGAAATGAATGAGGGAGTCTATGTAGTAAGTGGAGATGGAACAGAGACAAGTCCATATGTACTTGGAAAAGACTAATTATGAATATGAATATGTATTTATGTAATACAAAAAATAGGATTTTGATATTATAAATTAATATAATATTATGTTAAAAGATTACTATTAGAATAGTTGTTTTCTTCTTGTATTCAAAGCAAATTATAAAAAGTAATTTACAAACATTATGTAAAAAATGTATTACAAAAAATGCTTAATTTTATTACATGAAAAGATAGTAAAATATATAATGAAAGGGAGAAAAACAAAGGAGGAAAATTAATAAAAATGGGAAAACAAAAAGAAAATGGAATAACGCTAATAGCACTGGTAATAACAATAATAATTCTTTTAATTTTAGCAGGAATATCAATATCATCATTAACACAGAGTGGATTATTTGGAAAGGCTAAAGAGTCAAAGATAGTAAGTATAAGGGCTGAGATGAAAGAGAGATTAACTTTGGCAATATCAGAGTTGCAAATAGAGAAAAAAGGAGATGCAACATTAGATGATATAACACAAGAGTGGATAGATGAAAGTATAAAAGAATATACAAATAAAGTAACAAAACATGAGACGTTAGATGCTAAAAAAGTAACAATGGATAAAAATGGAGTAAGAGGAAGATTTATAATTGATGGGAAATTTAATATTACAGAAGATACAGGATTAGATTTCTCATATGAAATAATAGAAAAAAATGGAATTAATGTAAAGATATCAATAACAGTAAGAGATGAAGAAAATGGAATAAACAAAATAGAATTACCAGGTAAAGAGCCATTAGTATATAATAGTGTAGAAGAAGTAAGAGATTTGGAGTATGATATAGAACTAGGAGAAGAATATATTATATTAGTAACAACAGGAGATGGAGAAACAAAAAGAGTAAAAATATTAATAGAGCCAGAGATAGAAGTAACAGAAGCATATGTAAATACAACTCAAGGTGCAACAAGCTCAGTAGCAGATAACTCTGTAATTAAAGGGACTGAATTGTATATAAACTTTACAGCAACATTAATGGGAAGTGATTGTACAATAGAGCCACCATTAACAGAAGCAATAACTAAAAATGGAATATATACATATACAATAACTGGTATATTTAATGGAAAAACAATTACAGCACAAAATCATATTGCTATAAATAAATATAAATATGCAATAGGTTTAGTAAAGTATGATGCAGGAGAATGGACTAAAGAAGAAATAGAAGAATTAAAGAGTAACAAATTATATGATATAAATAAAGAACATGTTGCAAATGAAAAATATAAATTAAAAGACGAAAATGGATTAAACTTTACATTTGGTGGATTTACATATAAAGGAGATAAATTAAATGAAGAAGCAATAGTTTCAGGAACAGTTATAACAAATAAAAACCAAAGTGTAAGTCCCCAAAGTGGATATGGAGTGCCAGAATATGATGGATGGAAGATATTAGAAAGTAGAGAAGAAGATGGAAAGATATATGTAAAAAAAATAGTTCATGCAGGTAGTCCAGAGAATTTTGTGTTTTATATGGTAGATAATGATTATGATTTGGCTGATAGAGCAGAATATTTATTATCGAATGGATTAAGGAAAATAGAGTATAATACGTTAAATCAAGGAGAAAGAATAAATCCGAGAAATTGGGAAATGTATAAAGATAAGGATTTAGAATCAAAAGGTTTAATTAAAGGAGTGCATGCAATGACATGTGAAGATGCTTCATTTTCAGCAGATAATGTATCTGCAACTAAAATAGAACATATTATAGGTTCTTCTTATTATTTTGCAAATTCGTCTTCAAAAAGAGATATGACTTTATGGTGGGTAAATGGAGATAATGCTACATATAGTTCAAGTTTGTATTATACATTTGGAATTCGCCCTGTTGTAGAGATGAATGATGGTGTATATATAGCAGGAGGAGATGGAACAGAGACTAATCCATATGTACTTGAAAAAGAATAAAATAATATCAGAATTTATTAATTAAAAATATATATTTATTAATTTCAAATTTTATTGAAGAGGCTATAAAAAATCTGTGGTGGTGATAGGGGCCAGGTCTTAAATTTCCATTTTTGTATAAAAAATGGGGATTTAAGACCTGGCCCCCTATCACCACAATATACTTTTTATTAATGAGAAATTTTGATATTAACTTTAATATAGGTTTTAAAAATAAATGAAAATTATTGAAAAGCAAACTTTTTTATGATATATTATGAGTCATAAGGGAGGTTAAATCATGAGTAGAGGAAGAAGATATGATGCAGAACCTAAATTGAATATGAAGAAAGTATTTGCTGTAATTATTGCAGTTATTGTTATAATAATGTTTGTATTTATAATAAGAGGCTTACTGACAAAAGAAACATCGACAGGTAAGATAACAAGTCAAACATATTTCGCTTCATTTAAAGATAATAAATGGGGAGTAATAGATTCCACAGGAAAAAATATAATAGATCCATCATATAAAGATATGATAATTATACCAAATAATAAAGTTGGTGTGTTCATTTGTACATACGATATAAATTATGAAAATGGGGAATATAAGACTAAAGTTCTAAATGAAAAAAATGAAAAAATTTATACTGAATATGACAAGATAGAGGTTATTCAAAATAAAGATAACAATAATAATTTATGGTATGAAAAAGAAGCTTTAAGAGTCCAAAAAGATGGAAAATATGGATTAATAAATTTATCAGGGAAACAGATTCTTTCTACTAATTATGAAGAAATAGTAGCAGTTCCAGGGATAGAGAATTCTTTTAAAATAAAAAGAGATGGAAAATATGGAATTGTTGATAGTGAAGGAAAAATAGTTGTTGAACCACAATATACTGATATAGATATATTAGGCGAAGATAATAAATCAGGATTTATTGTTAAAAATGATGCAGGAAAATATGGAATTGTAAATTATTCAAATAAGCAAATATTAGAAATAAAGTATGATTCAGTAGAAAAGGTATTTGGAAAAGATTTATATGTTGTCACATTAGATGGAAAACAAAGAGTAGTGAATAAAGAAAATGCAGATGTATTAGTAAATGGATTTGATTCTATTAAACAAATATTAGCAACTCAAGAGAATGCAGTTGTATTTACAAAAAATAACAAATGTGGTGTAATGAATTTATCAGGGGAAGTACAAATAGAAGCAGAATATGATAGTTTAGAAGAAACTAAAGTAGGTGTTTTTATAGCAAAAAAGGCTGATAAATATGGAATTATAAATAGTAGCAAAGAAGAAAAAATGCCTTTTAATTATAATTCAATAGTTTATAATAAAAAAGCCGATATATTTATATTAGAGGATAATGACTTTAATTCTACTATATTAAATAGTGATTTAGAAACAAAAGCTACAGGAATTTTAATAGAACTAAATGATGACAAAGGATACATTAAATTGAGAATAGATGATAATTATAAATATTATAATTTCAAATTTGAAGAGAAACAAGAAAGAGAGATATTCTCTAATAGAACATTATTCTTAAGTAAAAAAGATGGAAAATATGGATATGTAGATAAAGACGAAAAAGTTATAGTTGATTATATTTATGATGACGCAATGGAACAAAATGATTATGGATATGCAGCTATTAAAAAAGATGGAAAATGGGGATGTGTAGATATTAAAGGAAATGTTATTCAAGAGCCTACATATAACTTAGATGATTACTTATTAGTAGATTTTATAGGCAGATGGCATCTTGGTTTAGATATTAATATGAATTATTATAATCAATTATAAAGTGGGGATTGGGGGCCAGGTCATTAATCCCCATTTTTTATGAAGATTGATGACTTAGTCTTTAATCTTCAATTTTTATATAATGAGGGAGCTATTTATGGAGATTAGTTGTGGTGTTGACATTATTGAGATTGAGAGAATAAAATCAAGTATAGAAAATATTGGAGAAAGTTTTTTAAAAAGGGTTTTTACTGATAAAGAAATTGAATATTGTGAATCTAAGAAAGTACAAAAATATCAACATTATGCTGGTAGATTTGCAGCTAAAGAAGCGGCATTAAAAGCAATTTCAAAGCATTTAGAGGACAAATATTCTGTCGGATGGAAAAATTTTGAGATTGTGAATGATGAGCAAGGTAGGCCAAAGTTAAATTTATTTAATATTGCTATAAATGATATTAAAAATATAGATGTTAGCATTTCTCATTGTAAATTGTATGCAATAGCAAATGTTACAATTTTGTATAAGGATTAGTGATTAAAATGGGATTATTTGATAGTCATAGTCATTTGAATGACGAAAAGTTTGATGAAGATAGAGATAAATTGATAAAAGAAATATATGAATCAGGAGTAATAAATTTTATTACTGCAGGATATAGTGTTGAAAGTTCAAAGAAAGCTATAGAAATAGCAAATAATTATGAATTTATATATGCAACAGTAGGTGTTTCACCAAATGATATTCCACAAACTGAAGAAGAATTGTGGAAACAATTAGAAGAAATTAAGGATATAGCTAAAAAAAGTAGTAAAGTTGTTGCAATAGGAGAAATTGGATTAGATTATTATTGGAATACAGATAATAAAGATATACAGAAAAAGGCATTTATAGAACAGATAAAGTTGGCAAATGAATTAAACTTTCCAATTGTTATTCATACAAGAGAAGCTATAATGGATACTGTTCAAATATTGAAAGAAAATACTGTTAATAATAGAGGAGTATTCCATTGTTGCCCACAAAATAGAGAACTAATTAAAGAAGCATTGAAATTAGGATTTTATATTTCTTTTGCAGGTCCAATTACTTTTAAAAATTCTAAAAATGCAGATGAAATAATTAATATGGTTCCAAATGATAGAATTTTAATTGAGACAGATAGTCCTTATTTAGCTCCAGAGCCTGTAAGAGGTAGAAGAAATACACCAGCTAATGTTAGATTTATTGCACAAAAAATTGCAGATGTAAAAGGAATGGATTTAAGTGAAGTTCAAAATATTACAGAACAAAATGCGAAGAACATTTTTAAAATAGTTAACTGAAATTGGAAAATGTAAAAATGTTGGCATATTAAAATTTAGCGAATTTTAATATGTCAATATTTTATTTTGTTGTATATAAAAATATTAAAGCAATTAGAACAACATGAAAGGCGTTGAATTACTGCTAGAAGCATTAGTTGGATAAATTTCTTAATAAAAAAATATCACATAATATAGCAATTATGTGATATTTTTAGATAGTAATTTAAATTATATTTCTTAATGCTTCTATTCTATCTTCAGTAGATGGATGAGTAGACCATAAATTTGTTGATTTCTTTTTTCCTTTAGTTCCATTTTTTTTGAATGGGTTAACAATATACATATTTGCAGTGGCAGAGTTAGCAGATTTTAGCTCATTAGAATCATTTTCAAGTTTTTGTAGAGCTGATATTAATCCATCTGGATTACGTGTAAATTCAATAGCAGTACTATCAGCTAAAAATTCTCTTTTTCTTGATAGTGCTAATTGCATTAAAGTACCAAATATAGGTGATAATATTAAAAATATTAGGCCAATTATCATTAGAAATCCATTTGCTTTACTGCTATCATCATCATTATCTTTTAATCCTCCCCAGAAAAGAGTTCTAGAGAATATGTCTGATAACATTACTATAAATCCAACAAAAACAGATACTATAGTGCTTAGAAGAATATCATAATTTTTAATGTGACTCATTTCATGGGCTATTACACCCTCTAATTCATAATAGTCAAGTTTTTCCAATAAGCCAGTTGTAACACAAATTATTGAATGTTCTGGATTTCTTCCTGTTGCAAAAGCATTTGGTTGATTATCTTCTACAACATATAAACTTGGCTTTTTTGGTAATCCTGATGTTACTATCAAAGCATCTAATATATTAACAATTTTTAAATCCTCTTCTTTTGTTGCAGGTCTTGCTTTGCATGATGCAAGGATAATTTTGTCACTATAATAATAAGATACCCAACTAGTTCCTATTGAGAAAATTAATGCAATAATTATAGAAAAATTACCTAATTCTAATGCATTACATACATAGTATACTATTAAAGTTATGACTATTATAAATATTGAAATTATTATTCCAGATTCAAATTTATTTTTTTTACTTGTTTTGAACATTGTGTACCTCCTTTTATGCATAAATGGGTTACTTTTGAAGTAACCCATCTCTTATATTGTATAAGTAGTTGGGACTATCTATACAATATTTGTTAATTATGCATTTTTTCCAAAATCTACTTTTACATTTTTTCTAGCTTCATCGCTATCTGTTTGGAATAAGTCACGTGGTTTGAATTTAAACATGTTAGCAATGATGTTAGAAGGAAAAATTTGTAGTTTTTCATTATATATTGTTGCAGTATCATTATAGAATTGTCTAGAAAAAGAAATTTTGTTTTCTGTATTTCTTAGTTCTTCAGATAATTCTGAGAAATTTTGATTTGCTTTTAATTCAGGATAGTTTTCAGAAACAGCCATTATTGTTTTTAATGTGCTTGAAAGTTGATTATTTAAATCAGCTTTTTCAGAAACTGTTCCAGCATTTGCCCATGAAGTTCTTAATTGTGCAATTTTTTCAAAAGTTTCTGATTCATGTGCAGTATATCCTTTTACTGTTTCAACAAAGTTTGGAATTAAGTCAAATCTTCTTTGTAATTGTACATCTATTTGTCCCCAAGCATTATCTACTTTTAATTTTGATGATACTAAACTATTATACATTGATATTATAGCTAATACAATTACAACAACTATTATTAATATAATCCATCCCATTATTTGTTCCTCCTTTTTTATTATATACATTATATAGTAGATAATAACATATATTTTTATTTTTAACAATGATTTTATAAAATTTGTTATTTTTATGGAAATAATTTTTATGAAAAAATATAATAATCATTTAAATATAGAAAATAAAAAAATTAAAGAATTAAGAATCAAAAAAAATTTGTCTCTTACAGATTTGTCAACAAAGTTATTATTAGTTAGAATAGATATTCCCAAACAATCTTTGCATAAGTTAGAAAAGGAAAATAGAATTATAAAAGATTTTGAATTAGTAGCAAGTGCAAAAGTTTTAAAGGTTGGTGTTGAAGAGCTTTTACAAGATTTTATTTCAGAGTTTGAGAAAGAAAATATAGAATAATAATAAAATAGTATATTATTTTTGTTCTAAAAATAAATGTATCTGAATATAATATAAATAGAATACTTACGGAATAAGGACTTGGACAAATTTGACAAAAAAAGAAATATGTAGTATAATCATAATTGATGCCAAAAGGAGGTATAATAATTTATGAAAAATGAAGAAAAAGCTTCAATTTCTATTATGAAAATCATATGTGTAAGTATAATATTAATATTGATTTCAGGAATAGGTGTTATGGCAGTTAGTACAAATTTAAAAGATGTCAAAATTGTACTACAAAATGGATATGAATTAACTGTTTTAACAGCTAAATCTACAATTAGAGAAGTATTAGATGAAAATAACATAGTTTTAGATGAAAATCAAAAAACAATACCAGAAGAAAGTGAACAAATAACAGCAGGTTCTGTTATAAAAATAGTTGATAAATCATATAATGAGGTTCAAATTGCTAAAGTTTCTGAAGAAGGTGTACAAACAACATTAGATGAATTATTAAATAATTATGCACCAATTACAGAAAAAATAGTAACTGAACAAGTTGAAATACCTTATGAGACAATAACAAAAAATACTACGGGTACAAGCTCTAACACAACAAATAAGGTTTTACAACAAGGTGTAAATGGGTTGAAAGAAGTAACTTATAAAGTTAAATACCAAAATGATATTGAAATTGAAAAAATACAATTATCTGAAAAGATAATTAAAGAACCAAAAAATAAGATTGTACAAGTAAATAAAAATGTAACATCAAGAGCTGGTACAACATCAAGAACATTACCAGATAAAACTGCATCATCAAATGCAAATGGTCAAATATATAAAATAACAGCTTATTGTCCATGTGCTAAATGTTGTGGTAAGACAAATGGTATTACTGCAATGGGAACACATGCAACAGCTGGAAGAACAGTTGCAGCATCTTCTAAATTTTCATTTGGTACAAAATTAAATATAAATGGGCATACTTATACAGTTGAAGATAGAGGTGGAGCAATAAAAGGAAATAAAATAGATATATTTGTGAATTCACATGCTGAAGCTTTAGCTTGGGGGGTAAGATACTTACCTGTAAGTGTGGCACAATAATAGATTTGAAGATAATTGGAATTCCTATTGAAATAGGAGTTCTTTTTTTGCTTTTACTATTGGAGAGTGATTTTCAACAACTCTATATTAATAAAAATTGCATTTGTTTGTAAAATATAGGCAACATTTTTATTAATTTATGTTTGAATACTAGAAATTCGTGTATAAAGGTGATATAATATATATAATTTAATTTTTTAATCTCCTTTTGGAGCTTGATATATATAACAAGTAAACAATGCAATAATTATTGGAAATGGAGGAAAAGAAATGAAGAAAGTAAGAGAAATGGTGATACGGATAAGTAATAGTGAAGAATTAGGGGGAGTAATGTTCTTAATAATATTATTATTACTTATAGTACAGTTCTTTTTTAGATGCTTATCAGACAAGTATTTTTTGACAGTAAATGTGATTTTATTATGTATCATATGGTTAACATTTTCTTTGTGGAAGTGTTTTGTTAAAATTAAAGAGATGCCAGATGAAATAATAGAACAAAATAGGCTTATTTATCTGCTATTAAGCGACAAAGACATGGTATGGTATATTGTAGCACCAGTAATAATGTTACCAACATTTTTTTTGCTATTTACTCTAAATTTTGTCTTTATAGTTAATATAGTTTTTATAGCGATAGCGATTTTTATAATTGAGCCAATAGCAGGATTATTATCCCAAATATTTAAAAAGTGTATTATAGAATGAGATGTTTTTAATTATAATTGGAAGTGGAGTAATTACTTTACTTCCAATTATAATTTTTGAGTTGCTATTTTCTTGGATATGTAGTAAAATAGATTATATTACAGGAGGAAAAAAATATTATGAAATTAATATCGTGGAATGTAAATGGTATAAGAGCATGCTTGACAAAAGGATTTGCAGAATTTTTTAAAGAAATAGATGCAGATATTTTTTGTATTCAAGAAACAAAATGCCAGCCAGAACAAATAGAGTTAGAGTTTGATGGATATACGAGTTATTGGAATAGTGCAGAGAAAAAAGGATATTCAGGAACTGCTATTTTTTCAAAGAAGAAGCCTAAAAGTGTAACATATGGAATTGGAATAGAGGAACATGACAAAGAAGGAAGAGTTATAACATTAGAATTTGACAAATTTTATATGGTAACAATTTATACACCAAATTCAAAAAGAGAATTAGAAAGGCTAGAATATAGACAAGTTTGGGAAGACGAAATAAGAAAATATTTATTAAAATTAAATGAAACTAAACCAGTCATTATGTGTGGAGATTTGAATGTTGCACATAAAGAAATAGATTTAAAAAATCCAAAAACAAACAGGCATAATGCGGGATTTACAGATGAAGAAAGAAATAAAATGACAGAATTATTAAATGCTGGTTTTGTGGATACATTTAGAACTTTGTATCCAGATAAAGAGAATCAATATAGTTGGTGGTCTTATATGGGACATGCTAGAGAAAAAAATGTAGGATGGAGAATTGATTATTTTATAATATCAAAAGACATTCAAAATAAAATTAAAGAAGCAAAGATATATCCAGAAATAATGGGTAGTGACCATTGTCCAGTTGGACTAGAAATAAAAATATAAAGGTTTCTGTCCAATATGGACATGAAAGGAGAATTTAAATGGAAGAAATAAAACAAGGATGGAAAAAAAGAATATCATGGTTATTAATTGCATTGGTAGTGGTATTTTTTTATAAAATGCTAGATAATTTTTCAAGTATACAACAGTGGTTTGGAAAGTTTTTTGCAATTATGAAACCTTTTTTGATTGGTTTGTTAATATCTTATATATTATATATGCCATGTAAAAAAATTGAAAATATTTTTAAAAAGTCAAGATTAAAACTATTATCTAAAAAATCGAGAGGATTATCTGTTATAACTACATATATAATTTTTGTTTTAATTATAATAGTGGTTATAAATTGTATTTTTCCAGTATTAAGAGATAGTATTGTTGAATTAGTTAGTAATGTTCCAGGTTATTATGAAATATTAGTTAATAAATATAATGAATTGCCAGAAGATTCGATTTTAAAAAGTGATTTGATAAAAGATAAAATGTCAGAGTTTACTAATATTGATATAAAACAGTTTTTAAATATTAATAATGATAAGATAATTGAATATTTAAAAAGTATCATAGATATATTCTCAGGAATATTTGATGTATTTGTTTCTATAGTAGTATCTGTTTATATTTTATTACAAAGAACATCAATTATTAAATCTTTGAGAAGATTTGCTAGGGCTATATTCAAGAAAGATGTATATGAGACAATTGATAATTATTTTACAAAGGCAAATGAGGTATTCTTTACTTTTATAAGTAGTCAATTATTAGATGCAGTTATTGTTGGAATTTTAACTACTATTGCTATGATGATATTAAGAGTTAATTATGCTCCTTTAATAGGATTTATGATAGGATTATTTAATTTGATTCCATATATAGGAGCTATAGTAGCAGTTGCTTTGGGAATACTTATAACTTTAATAACAGGTGGTTTTGGAAAAGCATTAGCTATGGCAATAGTTGTAATTGTATTACAACAAATAGATGCTAATATTATTAATCCAAAAATATTGGGTTCTTCACTAGAAACTAGTCCATTACTTGTTATATTTGCCATTACTATTGGTGGTGCATATTTTGGAATTATGGGTATGTTTTTAGGAGTGCCAATTGCTGTTGTAATTAAAGCAGTAGTAACTGATTTCGTAAATAGTAGAAATGAAATTAGAGATGAAGAGGAAAATTTGAAAATTATGTAAAAAGTGATATAATAATAAAAGGGGCTGTAAAAAGTCTGTAGTGGTGATAGGGGGCCAGGTCTTAAATTCCCATTTTTTATACAAAAATGGAGATTTAAGACCTGGCCTCCTATCACCACTGTATACTTTTTTTCTTTTTAATGTTTAGAATGTTTTTTTATAATGATAGATATTATTATAGCAATGATAATTACAGCAATAATTGCGATTAATCCAGGCCATCCTAAAATTGAAACGATTTTGCTACCTAAAGACATAATGATGCCTGCTAATAAAACACCAAGTGTTACTGCAATTATACTTGTTTTAAAGTCAAGTTTTAGAAAACTTGCTGCTAGTGTTCCTGTCCATGCACCTGTTCCTGGAAGTGGTATTCCAACAAAAAGAAGTAATGCAAAGAATATTCCACTGTTTCCAGCAGATTCTTTTAATTTTTCTCCACCTTTTTCACCCTTTTCTAGACACCATGTGAAGAATTTTCCAATAATTTTTTTATCTTTTCCCCATTCTAGTACTTTTCTGGCGAATAGGTAGATAAATGGTACTGGAAGCATATTTCCTATAATTGCTATAGGATAATATAAAAGTATGTTTAGTCCTAAGCCTTCAGCTATTGGTATTGCTCCTCTTAGTTCTACTATTGGAACCATACTTACTAGTGCTATTATTAAATATTTTATTACAATTGGTAAACTTGCCATGATTTTTTGTCCTTTCTTTATTTTTGATTTTTTACTTTGGTTATTGTACTATATAAAAATGTAAATGTCTAGTATTTTAAATTGTATAGTAGAAGAAAATTATGTTATATAATGTTCACAATAATTTCATGAAAATTAGAAATAGGTATTGATAAAAAATAGATATTAAGATAGAATTATAGTGTAGAGTAAGAAATGAAAGTAGGAAAACAAATGAAAAAGCTTGTAACTGTTGCGAGAGTACACACACACACACACACACACACACGGTATCTTTAGTAAATAAAAAAATTAGTATAGTAGATAAAGTAAGAGATGGGGATATTGACTGAAAAGTTGATATTGCTGTCTTTTTGGCATGTGGATTTTAAGAGTAAGTTTTAGATATTAGTAATTATAGCTTATTAGTGGGTTTTAGAAATAATGTTTTTAGAAAATGAAGTAGATAGGAGAAATAAGCAAATGAATAAATTAGCACAAACAAGAGGAATAACATTAATTGTTTTGGTGATAACAATTATAATTTTATTAGTTTTAGCAGGAATATCAATATCAAATTTGACAGGAAGTGGATTATTTGGAAAAGCGAATGAAGCAAAAGTAAAATCAATATTTTCTGGAGTAAAAGAAGAGTTTGAATTATATAAAATGAGCAAATTTGCTGAGGACATAAATTTTGAATCAGGCACGTTAAATGCAGGAAAAGAGAATCTTTCATATAATGGAAAAGTGCAGGAGGGAAATATATATAGTATATTAAGAAATTTAAATAAAGAATATGAAAATAGTTTTGAAATAATAAAAGGAGAATTAATATTTTCAAGTCAAGATAAAGATGAATTAGAATGGGCATTAGAAATGGGGATGAAGATAAATCCATATATAATAATAGATGGAGAATTAATGTCATCAGATACAAATTTAATGTTAATGGATGAAAATACAGGAACAATAGTAATACCAGAAAATGTAACGAAAATAGGAGCTGGAGCATTTAGAGATGTAATAGGATTACGAACAATAGTAATACCAAAAACAGTAAAGGAAATAGGAGACAATGCTTTTTCAGGAAATCCAACTTTAGAGAATGTAACAATTGAAGAGGGTGTGGAAAAAATAGGAGAATATGCGTTTCAGGATTGTAGTAATTTAGAGAAAATACATATGGCAGATTCTATATCAGTTGTAGGTCAATGTTGTTTTCTTAGATGCACAAAATTGGTAGAAATAAATGTTCCAGTATCATTAAAGGTAATAACATTAAGAATGTTATCAGGTTGTACTTCTTTAACAGGATTTAATATACCAGAGGGAATAACTGAAATTCAAAATTTAGCATTTGAAAATTCTATAAATATTAAAACAATAATGATTCCATCAACAGTAACAAAGATTTCACGGATCACCTTTTAATGGAGCTAAATCATTAAGTAAAATAGAAATATCAGAAAATAATAATAATTATTGTTTTGAAAATGGATATTTAATGTCAAAAGATAAAAAGAGCTTATATTTTTGTATAAGCAGTTTAACTGAAATAAGTATACCAGATACAGTAGAAATTCTTGAAGGTGGTTCTTTGAATGAATTTTTTAATAAAGTAGTAGTGAATATATCAAGAAATGTAAAGAAAATAAATACTGGAATTGCTGGTAATGTAATAGAAATAAATGTAGATAAGAACAATGAAGATTTTACAAGTGAGTATGGAAATTTGTACAGTAAAGATAAGACAATATTATATGCTTATTTGCAAAATGAGACATCATACAAAATGCCAGATACAGTAAAAGAGGTAAGAAGTAATGCTTTTAGCTCAGCAACTAATTTATCTGGGTTGACATTATCAGAGAATTTAGAAAGAATCATAGGAGGGAGCGCTTTTAATAGGACAAAAATTACTGAAATTAAAATACCTTCTAAAGTTAACCATATAGATACTGGATTATTTGTTGGTAAATTAATAGATGTAACGATATCAGCTGATAATTTAAATTTTAAATGTGAAGATGGAACAAGTATATTAAGTAAAGATGGAAAAAAATTAGTGGCAATATCAAAAGATATAGAAACATATGATATACCGAATACAGTTGAAACTATAGGACAAACTGCTTTTTATAATAGAAGAAAATTAAAGGAAATAGTAATACCACAAAATATAAAGACAATTGAGGATAGAGCTTTTGATAATTCGACTAATTTAAGTAAAGTTGAAATATCATCAAATATAGAAAATATAAGTACATATGCTTTTTCGAGATGTAATAGTTTAAAGGGAATAATTATAGACAAAAAAGAAAATGAAATATCAGGAGCTCCATGGGGGTGTCCGTATGGATTAAGGGCAGTTAAATGGAAAAAATAGTAGTAGGGGTTTTGATATTGTATGCTGAAGCAGGGAAAGTAAAAAAGTCTATAGTGGTGATAGGGAGCCAGGTCTTAAACCCCCATTTTTGAATAAAAAATAGGGATTTAAGACCTGGCCCCCTATCACCACTATAGATTTGAGTAAAAAAATTGCTTAGAAAGCTTGACTTTTTCAGGAAAAATATGGTACAATATAAGATGAATTTTATGCAAATTTTTATTCAAAAGAGATATTCAAAATACTAAGTTTAAAATTTAAGAAAAGAGGAATTAAATATAATAAAATTATAATTAATTAATACGAAAAGCAGACGAATTAATTTAATTATTAAAAGTAATTATATTCTAAGAAGGACTTTTCTTAAAATCAAATATATTAAGTTCTAAGTCAAGTGTTAAACACTTTCTAGAATTAAAAAATTCTGCTTCAATTTTTTATAAGGAGTGATTTTTTTGAAAATTACAGACATTCAATATGAAAAAGCTTCAAGAAAAGATTTCGCAAAAGTTGGAGATTTTATCGAAATGCCAAACTTAATCAAAGTACAAAAAGACTCATATGAGTGGTTTTTAAAAGAGGGATTAGGAGAAGTATTAAAAGATATATCACCAATAGAAGATTATTCTGGAAATCTAGTTCTTGAATTTTTTGATTACTATATGGAAGACAAAACAAAATATTCAATCGAAGAAGCAAAAGAAAGAGATACTACATATTCAAGCAGACTACATGTAAAAGTTCGTTTAATTAACCGTGAAACAGGAGAAATTAAAGAACAAGAAATTTATTTAGGTGATTTTCCATTAATGACAGATAGTGGAACATTTATAATAAATGGTGCAGAAAGAGTTGTAGTAAGCCAATTAGTACGTTCACCAGGATGTTATTATGCAGAAGAATTTGATACAAAAACAGGAAAAAGAACATTCACATCTACAGTTATGCCATTAAGAGGTGCATGGCTAGAATATGAAACAGATGGAAATGATATTTTTTATGTTCGTGTAGATAGAACAAGAAAAATACCTGTAACAACACTTTTGAGAGCAATTGGAATTGTTACTGATGACCAAATAAGAGATTTATTTGGAGATGAAGAATTAATAAATGCAACAATTGCAAAAGATACAATTAAAACACAAGAAGAAGCTTTAATTGAAATCTATAAAAAATTAAGACCAGGAGAACTTCCTACAGTAGAAGCAGCAAGAAGTTTATTTGATGGATTATTCTATGATAATAGAAGATATGATTTAGCAAAAGTTGGTAGATATAAATTTGACCAAAAATTAAGTTTAGCTACAAGAATAACAGGAAAAGTTGCTGCAACAGATGTAATGGACTCTGAAACTGGTGAAATATTAGTACAAGCAGGAGAAGTTATAACAGAAGAAGTTGCTCAAAATATTAAAGATTCTGGAATTAATATAGTAAATATATTAGTTGGAGAAAGAACAGTAAAAGTTATAGGTAATGGAACAGTTGATATTCATAAAGTTTTACCAACTGTAGATTTAAGCTCTTTAAATATTAAAGAAGAAGTAAATTATCAAGTATTACAAAATATAATAGAAAATACTGATGAGAAAGATTTAGTAAAAGTTATAGGACAAAGAATAGATGAATTAGTACCAAAACACATTACAACAGAAGACATGATAGCATCTATAAGTTATTTACTAAACTTAGCTCATGGAGTTGGAAATATTGATGATATTGACCATTTAGCTAATCGTAGAATTAGATGTGTTGGTGAATTATTACAAAATCAATTTAGAATTGGTTTAACAAGACTTGAAAGAGTTGTAAGAGAAAGAATGACAATTCAAGATTTAGATGTTGTAACACCACAAACTTTAATTAATACGAAACCAATAACATCATCAATTAGGGAATTCTTTGGAAGTTCACAATTGTCACAATTTATGGACCAAACAAACCCACTTTCAGAATTAACACATAAAAGAAGAATCTCAGCATTAGGACCTGGAGGTCTTACAAGAGAAAGAGCTGGATTTGAGGTTAGAGACGTTCATTATACACATTATGGTAGATTATGTCCTATAGAATCACCAGAAGGACCAAACATTGGACTTATATCAGCACTTTCATCATTTGCCAATATAAATGAATATGGATTTATAGAGACACCATATAGAAAAGTTGATCCAGAAAAACATATAGCAACAGATGAAGTTGAATACATGAGTGCGGATGTAGAAGATAATTATATAATTGCTCAAGCATCTGAACCAATGAATGATAAAGGTGAATTTATAAATAATAGAATTAGAGTTAGATATAAAAATGAAATTATAGAAGTTGATAAAGATAAAGTTCAATATGTAGATGTTTCACCAAAACAATTAGTTTCTATAGCTGCTGCTATGATTCCATTCTTGGAACATGATGATGCTAAAAGATCTCTAATGGGAGCAAACATGCAAAGACAAGCTGTTCCTTTAATGATAACAGAAAGACCAATAGTTGGAACAGGTATAGAATATAGAGCTGCTAAGGACTCAGGAATATTAATTTTAGCTGAAGAAGATGGAGTAATCCAAAAAGTTACTGGAGATGCTATTACAGTTAAATATAATAATGGAAAAACAGTAGTACATAAATTACGTAAGTTCAAAAGAACAAATGGTGGTACATGTATTAACCAAAGACCAATAGTTAAAGTAGGAGAAAAGGTTAAAAAAGGAGATAGCATTGCAGATGGACCATCAACTAAAGATGGAGAAATGTCTTTAGGTAAAAACGTAGTAGTTGCATTCTCAACATGGGAAGGATTTAACTACGAGGATGCTATTTTATTAAATGAAAGACTAGTTAAAGAAGATGTATTTACATCAATCCATATAGAAGAATATGATTGTGAATGTCGTGATACAAAATTAGGACCAGAAGAAATAACAAGAGATATTCCAAATGTTGGTGATGATGTATTAAAAGACTTAGATGAAAATGGTATTATAAGAATTGGTGCTGAAGTTAGACCAGGTGATATTTTAGTAGGTAAAGTTACTCCAAAAGGAGAAACAGAATTAACAGCTGAAGAAAGATTGCTAAGAGCTATCTTTGGAGAGAAAGCTAGGGAAGTAAGAGATACATCATTAAGAGTACCTCATGGAGAAGCTGGAACAATAGTAGATGTAAAAATATTTACTAGAGATAATTCAGATGAATTAGGACCTGGTGTAAATCAAATAATTAGATGTTATATAGCAACAAAAAGAAAAATCTCTGTTGGAGATAAGATGGCTGGACGTCATGGTAACAAAGGTGTTATTTCAAGAGTATTACCAGAAGAAGATATGCCATTTATGCCAGATGGTACACCAATTGATATATTACTTAATCCACTTGGATTACCATCACGTATGAACTTAGGACAGATTCTAGAAGTTCATTTAGGAGGAGCTGCAAAAGCTTTAGGATGGCATGTATCAACACCTGTTTTTGATGGCGCAACACAAGAAGATGTTGAAGAGTTATTAAAACAAGCAGGAATGAGTGAAGATGGTAAATCAATATTATATGATGGAAGAACAGGAGACCCATTTGATAAACCAATTACAGTTGGTGTAATGTACATGTTGAAACTTCACCATTTAGTTGATGATAAAATACATGCTCGTTCAACTGGACCATACTCACTAGTTACACAACAACCACTTGGAGGTAAAGCACAATTTGGTGGACAACGTTTTGGAGAGATGGAAGTTTGGGCATTAGAGGCATATGGTGCTGCTTATACATTACAAGAAATGTTAACAGTTAAATCAGATGATGTTGTAGGTAGAGTAAAAACATATGAGGCTATTGTTAAAGGTGAGAATATTCCTGAACCTGGTGTTCCAGAAGGATTTAAAGTTCTTGTTAAAGAATTACAAGCTCTAGGATTAGATGTTCGTTTATATTCAGAAAATAATGAAGAACTTGAATTAAAGGAAAATATCGAAGATGGTATTGAATATGACCCAGAAAAGGATAGAAAATATTTAGCTGAAGAGGAAGTAGTTGCTGAAGATGATATAGCAGATGGTTATATTGAAGATATTGAAGATGATGTTTTATTAGATGAGGACGAAATTGAAATGGATGATAGTGATGAATTATTTGAAGTTTTAGATGATGAAGATGATGAAGCAATTTTCGATAGTGATTTGGCTAATGATAATTTAGATAATGATAATGATTTAATATAGGAAATACAAAAACGCATTTTGTATACTGAGACTGTAATAAGCAAAGCTTTAACAGTCTCAGCAATTTAATAAATTATAAAAAGTGAGGGAACGACTAGATAGAATTGCACCAGCAGTGGTAAGCTTCTTGAACTGTTTTATAATTACCCAAAACATATAAATTTATAGGGGGAAAAATAGTGGACGAATTAGATATTTTTAATAAAATAAAAATAGGAATTGCATCAGATGAGAAAATAAGAGAATGGTCAAAGGGTGAAGTAAAAAAACCAGAGACTATAAATTATAGAACATTAAAACCAGAAAAAGATGGTCTTTTCTGTGAAAGAATATTTGGACCAACAAAAGACTGGGAATGTCATTGTGGAAAATATAAAAGGGTTAGATATAAAGGTATTGTATGTGATAGATGTGGTGTTGAAGTAACTAAATCAAAAGTTAGAAGAGAGAGAATGGGACATATTGAACTTGCTGCACCAGTAGCACATATATGGTATTTTAAAGGAATACCAAGTAGAGTTGCTTTGATTTTAGATGTTTCACCAAGAAACTTAGAAAAAGTAGTATATTTTGCTTCTTATATAGTTGTAGACAAAGGTTCTACAGATTTGTCAGCTTGTCAAGTATTAACAGAAAAAGAATATCATGAAGCAGAAGAAAAATATGGTAGAGGTTCATTTAGAGCTAGAATGGGAGCAGAAGCTTTAAAAGAATTATTAGAAAAAGTTGATTTAGAAAAATTATCTAAAGAAATTAGAAAAGAATTAGAAAATGCAAGTGAACAAAAGAAAAGTAAGCTTGTAAAAAGATTAGATACAATTGATTCTTTTAGACTTTCAAATACAAAGCCTGAATGGATGATTATGTCAGTTGTACCAGTAATTCCACCAGAATTAAGACCAATGGTTCAATTAGATGGTGGTAGATTTGCAACATCTGACCTAAATGACTTATATAGAAGAGTTATTAATAGAAATAACAGATTAAAAAGATTATTAGAATTAGGTGCACCAGAAATAATTGTAAGAAATGAAAAAAGAATGCTACAAGAATCTGTAGATGCTTTAATAGACAATAGTAGAAGAGGAAGACCTGTAACAGGTGCTGGAAATAGACCTTTAAAATCATTATCAGATTTATTAAAAGGTAAACAAGGTAGATTCCGTCAAAACTTGCTAGGTAAGAGGGTTGACTATTCAGGACGTTCTGTTATAGTTGTTGGACCTGAACTTAATATTTATCAATGTGGACTTCCAAAAGAAATGGCTGTTGAATTATTTAAACCATTTGTAATGAAAGAATTAGTTGGAAGAGGAATTGCACAAAATATTAAAAATGCAAAAAGAATGGTAGAAAGATTAAAACCAGAAGTATGGGAAATATTAGAAGATGTTATTAAAGACCATCCTGTAATGTTGAACCGTGCTCCTACATTACATAGACTTGGTATTCAAGCATTTGAACCAGTTTTAGTAGAGGGTAGAGCTATAAAACTTCACCCATTAGTTTGTGAAGCATTTAATGCTGACTTCGACGGTGACCAAATGGCTGTACATTTACCATTATCACCAGAAGCACAAGCAGAATCAAGATATTTAATGCTTGCAACAAATAACTTATTAAAACCACAAGATGGTAAGCCAGTTGCAGTGCCTAGACTTGATATGATTTTAGGAAGTTATTATTTAACAATGATATTAGAGGGAGAAAAAGGTGAAGGTAAATACTTTAAAGATCCTGAAGAAGCAATAATGGCTTTTGAAAATCATGATGTTGGTATGCATGCAAAAATATTTGTTAGAATAACAAAAGAAATAGATGGAGAAATGAAATCTAAGAAAATCGAAACTAGTGTTGGTAGAATTATATTTAACCAAGGAATACCACAAGATTTAGGATTTATAGATAGAAATGAAGATCCATTCCAATATGAAATAGATTTCCCAGTTGTAAAAAAATCAATGGGACAAATAATTGAGAGAGTAATAAGAGTACATGGTGTTGTTGAATCAGCAGAAGTAATTGACTATGTTAAAGCGTTAGGATTTAAATATTCTACACTTGCTGGTATCACATTCTCAATGAGTGATGTAAAAGTTCCTGCTGCTAAGAAAGGATTACTTGAAGAAGCTGATAAACAAATTGAAAATATTAGAAAACAATATGCAAGAGGTTTAATTACTAATGATGAAAGATATAATTCAGTAATTAAAGTTTGGGAAGATGCTACAAAGAAAATAAGTTCTGCAATGGAAGAAAACTTTGAAGACTTAAACCCAATATATATGATGGTAAAATCTGGAGCCAGAGGTAATATGAACCAATTAAGACAAATTGCAGGTATCCGTGGACTTATGGCTAGTACAACAGGTAAAGCGGTTGAAATTCCTATCAAATCATCATTTGCAGAAGGTCTAGATGCTCTAGAATACTTTATTTCTGCCCATGGTGCTCGTAAAGGTCTTTCAGATACAGCTTTAAGAACAGCTGACTCTGGATATTTAACAAGAAGATTAGTTGATGTATCACAAGATATTATAGTTAGAGAATATGATTGTGGAACACATGAAGGTTTAGTAGTTTATGATATTAAAGATGGAAATCAAATAATCGAGAAAATGCAAGAAAGACTTGTTGGAAGATATGTAGTTGATAATGTATATCATCCAGAAACTAAAGAACTTATTGTTGATACAGAGACAATGATAACAGAAGATATAGCAGAAAGAATAGTAGAAGCAGGAATTGAAAAACTAGAAGTTCGTTCAGTTTTAGCTTGTAGGTCAAAACATGGTGTATGTCAAAAATGTTATGGTATGGGATTAGCAAGAAGAAACTTAGTATCAATAGGAGAATCAGTAGGTATAATTGCTGCACAATCAATTGGTGAGCCTGGTACACAGCTTACAATGAGAACTATCCACTCTGGTGGTGTTGCAGGTGTTGCAGATATTACACAAGGTCTTCCAAGAGTTGAAGAGTTATTTGAAGCTAGAAAACCTAAGGGAGTTGCAATCATTACTGAAATTGCAGGTAAAGTTAAAATTAAAGAAACTAAGAAGAAAAAAGAAGTTATTGTTACATCTTCTGATGATTCAAAAACATATACAATACCATTTGGTTCAAAAATGAAAGTTAGAGATGGAGACATGGTAGAAGTTGGAGACCCATTAATTGAAGGTTCTATAAATCCATCAGAAATCTTAGCATTAAAAGGACCAGAGGGAGTTTATGAATATTTAACATCTGAAGTTCAAAAAGTATATAGAAATCAAGGTGTTGATATAAATGATAAACACGTTGAAGTTATTGGAAGACAAATGCTTAAGAAAGTTAGAATTGATGATAATGGAGATACTGACATGTTCCCTGGTTCATTAGTAGATATGTATGACTTTGAAGATAAGAATAATGAAGCAATTGCTGAAGGTAAACGTCCAGCAACAGGACATAGAGTATTACTTGGTATTACAAAAGCTTCACTTGCAACAGAAAGTTTCTTATCAGCAGCATCATTCCAAGAAACAACAAGAGTACTTACTGAAGCTGCAATTAAAGGTAAAGTTGATGATTTAGTTGGATTAAAAGAAAATGTTATTATTGGTAAGTTAATTCCAGCTGGTACTGGTATGAAGAGATATCAAGATACTCATATTAGTACAGAAGATAGATTAAATGAAGAAGAAATGTCCCAATAGGGACGTTTCTCTTGGGACATTTTTGTCCCAGTGGGGACACATATTAAATAAAGAAAAGTAAAAAGTGGATTTGTACCACTTTTTACTTTTCTTTATTTAATTGAGACTTTCGACAAAAAAATTGCGATTTTTGTAATTTAAAGTAGTATAATATTATGTAGACATAGAATAACTTTTTTTCGTTTGAAGAATAATATACTATAGAAAGAGGTGCTTATGGTTTTATTTATTTCAGGTTTTTTATTTTTACAGTGGATATTTTTGTGGGTTTTATTGTTTCAGAGTAAAAAGTCTGTTACAGGTGAGGAACAGTTTTTGGAAGATAATTTGCAGATGGAGTATTTGAGGAGATATGATAATTTATGACTTTAAGATGGGCCATGTCAATAACTTTTGAAAATGTCATAAAGAAATTTGAAAATTAACTTTTAATT
>CAOMRW010000026.1 GCA_948485625.1 uncultured Clostridia bacterium
AATTAAAAGTTAATTTTCAAATTTCTTTATGACATTTTCAAAAGTTATTGACATAGTTTTTTTGTGTATTTTTTATAATTTTGCTTTTAGTGTTTATAATATTATTAGGAGTGAGAATATGAATCAAATTTTGCAAACTAGTTTAAATAAGAAGTTTTCTAATTTTTATAAATTTAAAAAGTTTTTTAGATTTCAGCTTTTTCTTTCTATTTTTCTTATTATTTTTATTGTGTCTTTTATATTTTTTAATAAGTATAAACTTTATGAGCAAGAGCGCTATTCTAGTCAGATATTGAGCAATTACAATATAACAAAATTGTATTCTGATTTAAAAAGTTCTGATATGTTTTCTAATGAAAATGTTGAGGGCTCTCATATTATTGGTATTATTGATATTCCTAAACTAGGTATTTATTATCCTGTTTTTTCTAATTATGATGATGAACTTTTGAGAGTGTCTCCTTGTAAGTTTTATGGTCCTCAGCCTGGAAATGTTGGTAATTTATGTATTGCTGGTCATAATTATGATAATGATAAGTTTTTTAGTAAGATTTCTAATTTGAATTTAAATGATGAAATTGTTATTTATAATAATTTTAATAAAAAGTTTTCTTATTTTGTTTTTGATATTTATGAAGTTAAATCTGATGATTTGTCTCCTGTTTATTCTTATGATAAAAATTCTAGACAGTTGACTCTTATTACTTGTAATAATTTAAATAATAATAGAATTATAGTTAAAGCTTTATATAAGACTTAGATGTTAATGTAATTTTAAATAGTTTATCCTTTATATTCTCCACCATTTATATGCATTACCTGTCCTGTAACATATGATGAATCATTACTTGCTAAATATATAAACAGTGGTGCTATTTCAAATGGATGACCTGCTCTTCCCATTGGTGCATCTGAGCCAAGTGTTGGTATTTTTTCTGCTTCCCAACATGCTGGTTGTAATGGTGTCCAAAATACTCCTGGTGATACTGCATTAACTCTTATGTTTTTAGATGCTAAATTTGTTGCAAGTGCTCTTGTAAATCCTACTATTGCTCCTTTACTTGTTACATAGTCTATTAGTTCTGGCTCTCCTTTAAATGTTGTTATTGATGTTACATTTATTATGTTTGCTCCTGGTTTCATATGTTTTAATGCTCTTTTTGTTAGATAAAACATTGAGTATATATTAGTTTTCATTGTTTTATCAAATTGTTCATCTGTTATATCTAATAAACTTTTTTGTTGATATTGTACTCCTGCATTATTTACTAAAATGTCTATTTTTCCAAAAGTGTTTATTGTTTCTTCTATAATTTTATCACAAAAATTTGTATCTTTTATATCTCCTGAAATTAGTATACATCTTCCTCCAAGTCTTTCTATAAATTGTTTTGTTTCTTCTGCATCTTTGTGTTCATTGTAATACACTATTACTATTGTTGCTCTTTCTTTTGCAAATCCTACTGATACTGCTCTTCCTATTCCAGAGTCTCCTCCTGTTATTATTGCAACTTTATTATATAATTTTCCTGATGCTCTATAATATGGGTTATTAAATATTGGTCTTGGTGTCATTAGATATTCCATTCCTGGTTGTGTATCTTGATGTTGTGGTGGAAATTCCATTTTGTAATTTTTGCATATTACCCCATATCCTTGTTCATCTACATATTTAAGTCCATAGTCATCTTGCCCATTATTGTTTGAAGTATAATATTTATAATTCATTTTTTTCACCTCTTTTATTTATATTGTAATTAATTATTTTCTGTGAAAATTTTATTATAAATATTATTTGTAAATGCTTTTAAATTGTTTCTTCTATATTATATAGTATTTCTAATTTATATAAAAATAAAGATGGAAACTTGTAGTTTCCATCCCTACTGTTGCTTAAAAACAATATATTTAATGTTATTTAAACCTTTTTCCATAGCCAATTGATGCCTTTACTATTTATTGTCTTTTTATTAAATACTTTGGCTTCTACTTCATCTGCCCACAAATATCCTAAGAATGTTACTAGTAATAGTGCAAAATCTATAGCCATATTATAGCATAGCGTTGAAAATAAATATGAATATTCTTGTTTTAATGTAAGCATTTGTATTGTATGTATTATTAAATCTATTACTACTGCAAATAATGGAATTGCTGCTATTAAACTTTTTTTCACTTCTTGTGATAAAAATATAAATAGTATTGTAGCAATTACAACTAAAATTAATGTTAATAAATTTGTTAAATCGAATATAAACATTTTGTAGGTTCCCCCTATATTTTTCATTTGTTATTAAAATTATATTATCACTTTTTATATTTTAATTCAATATTTTTATTGATTTTTTTCATTACATTTTCATTACAATGATATTACAATTTTATTTCAATCTTTCTTCTATTAAATTTGCTATTTCTTTTGCTTTTTTTGTTATGTATTCTTGGTTTTCTCCCTCTATCATAACTCTAACAAGTGGCTCTGTTCCAGATGGTCTAATTAGTACTCTTCCATTTCCAGCAAATTCTTCTTCTAATTTTTCTATTGCTTGTTCTATTTCTTCATTTTTTTCATAATCATATTTTTTGTCTGAGTTTACTTTTGCATTTATTAATACTTGTGGATATAGTTTTATTATTTCAGCTACTTTTGATGCTTTTTCATTTTCTTCTAATATTGCTTGTATTAACATTAATGATGTTAATATTCCATCTCCTGTTGGATTATAGTCTAATAAAATTACGTGTCCTGATTGTTCTCCTCCTAAGTTATATCCTTCTTTTAGCATTTCTTCTAATACATATCTATCTCCAACTTTTGTTTGAATTAGATTTAGTCCATTTGTTTCTGCGTATTTTTTCATTCCTAAATTGCTCATTACTGTTGCTACTATAGTGTCTTTTGCTAGTTTTCCTTTTTTTCTAAGATAGTTTGATACTATAGCCATTATTTTGTCTCCATCTATTTCATTTCCATTTTCGTCTATTGCTAAACATCTGTCTCCATCTCCATCAAATGCTACACCTAAACTTAACTTTTCTTCTACTACAAGTCTTTTTAGTGATTCTAAATGTGTTGAACCACAGTTTTCATTTATGTTTATTCCATCTGGTTGGTTATTTATTATTTTATATTTTATTCCTAATGATTTAAATACTTTTTCTGCTACAACTGATGTTGCTCCATTTGCAGTGTCTATTCCAACTATAAAGTCGTCTCTGTTTAGTTTTTCTATATTGTCATCAAAGTTTTTTCTGAAGAAATATACATACTCATTTAATAGGTCTTCTCTATACTCTGAAATTCCTATTTTGCTACTTATTGCTGTTAGTTCATCTATTTTTCCTGAATCCATTACTTCTTCTATTTCTTCTTCTAAACTGTCTGGTATTTTCATTCCTTTGTTACTAAAGTATTTTATTCCATTAAATTCAAATGTGTTGTGTGATGCTGATATTACAACACTTGCATCTGCATTTAGTTTTCTTGTTAAGTATGCTACTGCTGGTGTTGGGATTACTCCTAATAGTTTTACATTTGCTCCATAACTTAAAAATCCTGCTACCATTGCACTTTCTATTAATGTTCCTGATATTCTTGTATCTCTTCCTATTAATATTGTAGGTTGATGGTCTGTATGTTTTGATAATACATATGCTCCTGCTTTTGCAACTTTATATACTAATTCTGGTGTTAGTTCTGTATTTGCAATTCTTCTTATTCCATCTGTTCCAAAATATTTTCTCATTTTTATACTTCCTTTCATTAAAATTAGGAATTGGGGACGAGTTAAAAATTCCCCTTTTTAAATGGGGATTTTTAACTCGTCCCCAATTCCTAATTTTATCTTCTTTTTAAATACATAATCATTTTTTCTTTAAATGTTAGTGTTACTTCTGTTGTTTCTTCTATTTCTATTCTTTTGTTTTTTAGTACTAACATTGCATTTGTTGTTGTTAGCTTTTCTAATTCTTGTTCTCCTATTATATCTTTAATTTCTTCTAGTGCTCGTGGTATTGCTTTATATGTTGTTTTTGGTCTATGTACATCACTTCCTAAAAAGTGTATCATTTTGTTTTCAAAAAATTTTCTTACTATAATTTCTGCTTTTGGCCCATATTGTCCTAATATACTTCCATAGTTTGCTTGCATTAGTACTCCTTGTTCTATTAAATCGTTTATTAATTCTGGTTCTTTTTGTACAAATTTATATCTTTCTGGATGTGCTAGTATTGGTATTAGTTTATTCTCATTTAGTGAATATATGACATTATATAAATTTTCTGGTTCTATATCTAGTGGCATTTCAAATAATACATAACATGTGTCATTGATTGTTGATGCTTTTCCTTGTATTAATAAGTCCATGATATTTTCTGTCATATATATTTCGTTTCCTAAATATAAGTTTATTTCTATTCCTTTTTCTCTAAGATTTTGTTCTATTGCATTTACCCATATATTTCTTTCTGGTGTGTTTGTTTCAAAGTAGTTTTCTCTATAGTGTGATGTTAGTATTATTCCTTCAAATCCTGCTTGTTTTGCTTCTTTTATTAGTTTAAATGTTTCTTCTATGTTTCTTGCTCCATCGTCTATGTTTGGTATTATGTGTGTGTGAAAGTCTATCATTGTTTCTCCCTCTTTTATTACGTTTAATTTGTTCTTATTAGAGTTTTTGTTTATAATTTTGTCTGGTGGTATTTTATCATATTGTTTTCTTTGTAGCAAGACATATAAAGAACTTTTCCATTTTTTTAACTGTATACTAATATTATAATAAAAACTAATCTTTAATCCTTATAATCTACTTTTTGCTTATATCAATTTTTTAATAATTGGTATCTTCTTTAAAATAAATGTTACAATAAAAGATATTATTAATGTAATTAGACAATTTATCCAACAATTAATCATAGGATTTAATGAAATTGGAAGCAACTTGCTAATATGATATAAAAATGTAGTATAAAACAAGTAAATTCCAAATGTACACATTCCTAAATTGATAATTAATTTTTCTATTTTTGAGTTTATTCTTTTATTTTCAAACAAATATCTTATTGTAATAAAAATACTAATAGTATTAGTTAAAAATGTACAACCATAAAAAGATTGACAATTTGAACTTTTAAAATTTCCTAGATTAATTCCTTTATTATAAGTCATTATGCATACAGCTATTAGTATCATTATATTTATCATCCAACTAAATATTATCTTCTTTTTTGTTATTTTTAGTCGATGTTGTAAAAAATACCCAATACATGGATATAAAAATATTATTTGTAAAAACCATGCTCCTCTTATTTCACTATTTAGCAGTAAACTCCCCTGACATATAGCATATTCAACTATAGGTCGTATGCAAACTAAGGCAAAAGCTATGCTAATTATATAATAAAAATATTTATCTGGTAATGTTTTTACCATACTTTGTAAAAATGGCAGTGCAATAAGAAATGTAATGTATGCATATAAAAAATATAAATGGGCATCTACATTCTCATTATACATTTGCATAAAAAATGCTTTACAATTTTGCAAATTTAAAATATGTATATCATTTATAAGTATATATCTAAAAAAAGAAATTCCTATTAAGATAATTATCATTCTAAAAATTCTTTTTCCCCATAGCTCTTTTAAAGGTTCTGGTTCACAATTAAGAAACACTGCTCCCGAAACAGCTAAGTATATTGGTACTGCAAATTTACAAAACACACTGCGAAACATATAAACCCAATCTTCTTCTTCATTGTTAACATTTATATAATAATATTAAAAATTAATTTTTAGTTAATTCTTTTTTTATTCCCGATGAACATATTCCTAGTGTTCTTTTTAGTCTAACTACTTTTTTTCCATTTTTTGCACACCAGTCTTCAACAGCAGTAAATCTTCCTCCTACATGGTCTTCACCAAGAGCTAAAATATCAAAATCTATCTTTTCTAATGTTTCTGGGCTTACACTATCATATACTACTACTTCATCTACTACTCTAAGTGCTTTTAATATTTCTACACGTTCTTCTGTTGAATATAATACCTTTGCTTCTGGTTTATATTTTAAAATATAATTACTATCTTGTACCGCAACAATTAAATAGTCTGCATGTTTTTTACATTGTTTAAATAATCTTAAATGGCCTAAATGGAAATAATCATATACACCAAAAGTTAAAATCTTATTCATTTTCATACTCCTTTTTCAATATTTTTATTACATTTAAAAGGGGATCATATACATTTTTACAATTTACATCATCTATATATTTAGACCATAATATAGGTAACTCTGTACATCCAAGAATACATGCATCATATCTATTAATCAAATCTGAAAAAATATTTTTAATATCTTCTGAATATTTATTTTGTTTAACAGCTTCTATACATTGTCTTAAAAGCGAATATTCTGATTTATCTGGCACAATACATTTTATTCCTTTTTCAGACAATGCATTTTGATATATCCTAGAATCAATTGTTCCTTCAGATGCTAAAAGACATATTTCTTTTATTTTGTCCCTCTCAATTTTTTCTACACAATTATATATAATATTAACTACCTTATCTTTTGCTTCTGGTACTATTTCAAAAATCTCTGGTAAGAAAAGGTGTGAAGTATTACATGCTAAAATTATTTTTGTGCATCCAGATTCAATTAAGTGTTTCATTGAGTCTGCCATTTCTGAAACTAATTGCTGAACATTTTCATTAAATAGAAATGCTCTCACTCTACTAGGCATTGTACATCTATTATCAATAATAATACGTGGTCTATCCCATTCTTTTTCTGCTTTAAATTCTTCAGCATATTGTTCAAATAAGTGAATTGTTGCATATGTTCCCATTCCACCTAAAATACCTATTACGAATTCTTCTTTCTTCATTTCTATATCCCCTATCTTTAATCTAAATATCCTCTTTTAACCCATTCTATCGTTTTTTCATAATCCTCTGGAGTATCAATTTCTCTTGCTCTAACGTTTATTGTATTTAATGGTAGCAATTCTTGCAACATTTCAAATGCATAGCCATCTTTTTTCTGTAATTTTTTCTTTTCTATCTTAGCTAATCCTGGCCATTCAAAATTTCCATATTTTTCTGAAAAAGCTATTGCTTGTCCTTTTTCAACAGTTATTAAAATAGGTTCATCTGAAGTTATTACCGTTGCACTTATGCACTCTCCTTTATAATCTAAAAATATTTTTAAATCATCTGGATTAACTAATACATCTCCATCAATATATATAATATTTTTTCTAGCTCCAATTAGTCCTTTGCATAAACTGGTTGCTGGACCTGTGTTTTCATAATTATAGTTAAATGCAAACATTATATCTTTTCTATATTCTTTTACAATTTTTATCACATTTTCTGCTTGGAATCCAACTACAATTCTAATATCATCGAATTCTTTTAATCGTTCTAATTGATGTATAATTAGTGGCTTACCACAAATATCTACAAGTGCTTTTGTAGTTCCTATTCCTAATCTTGTTCCCATTCCAGCACAACAAATTATGACTGTAGTATTACTTGGTTCCATATTTAATACTCCTCTCTATAATAGCGTCTTTAAAAAATTCGCACATCTTTCATCATCATAGAATGCATAATCAATATTTCTAAGTAATGAAGGTGCAATATTTCTAACTCCACCAAATCCAATAGCAATATCAGCAAATTTTGCCATTCCAGAATCATTATCTCCATCGCCAATTACAACTAATGGTTGAACAAATTGTTTAACTATTAATTCTTTGTCTGCTATACTTATAATTTGAGAAATATAATCATCTTTAACATTTACTTTTGAACAATAAACATGATTATTCATATCAAGTTTATCCATAAGTCTATTAATCCATATATCAATATTTCCTGTTACAATATAACATCTATCTTTGTTTTCTTTTATAAAATTAGCAATAGCATTGTTTAAAGGAATTTTCTCTACTATTTCACTTACTTCTGTAACACTTACACTTTTTAAAATTTCAACTCTATTTAAAAAACTAGTTTTAAATGGAATTTCTCCTCTCATAGTTGCTTCAGTAAGTTCTCTCATTTCCTCTAATTTACCAATTCTTTCAGAAATTGTTGGTAAAATTTCTTTTTTTGTTATTGTTGAATCTAAGTCAAATAAAAAAATATAGTCAGACATAATAATTCCTCTCCTCTTTACGCATTATAACATATTTTCTAGTCATTCAACATAAATAATATTTTTTTTCGATATATTTTTTAATTTTTTGAAAGTCCTAGTAATTCTGCTAATCTTTTAGATGTATTTCCATCATGATACTTATATATATAGTCTCTCATTTTTTCTCTATGTTTTTTGTATATATCATTTTCCTCTATGATATCAGCTATAAATTTATTTAGATCTTCTAAATTATAAATTTCATGTCCAGCCATCAGTTCATGAATATCATTAACAATAAATCCAAGTTTATATTCATTTATATCATCTAATACATATCCAATTGGTCTATTTAGTTGTAAATATTCATATGCAACACTAGAGTAATCACTTATAAGTGCATCTGCACATTTCATTAATCTATAATTGTCAATTTCTAATTCTTTGACTTTATCTCCTGTTAAAACCTTAATATTAGATAAATCTTGAATTCCTAAATTTGATAAGTCTTGTTTTGGGTGTATTTTAATTATTAAATATACTGCTTTTTCTTTTAATTCATCATTTAGCTTATTATAATCATCTAAATTTTCAATTAAGGGTATTCCTAATTTTTGTTCTTTTGAACTATCATTTCTTTTATATGCAATTCCTTTTCTAAATGTTGGCATCCATAAAATAACTTTATTATATCTTTCTTTTGTTATTTTATTTAATTCAGTTTTGTCCTCAATAAAAAAAGTATCGTGTGCTGGATAACCTATAAAAACCATTCTTTCGTTAGGCCATTTTAAAGACCACTGTTCAGTTTGTATAGGTGCATATTCTTCTGATTGTCCTAATATGTAATTAACATTATCTGGAATACAAATTTTTCCTTTTGCTTTTTTGAATCCACCTGCTCCATGTGAACAATATACTACTATTTGGTCATCTCTTACCTTTTCTCCAAATTCGCAATCATATGTAAAATATTTTGCTGTACACATATGATAAGCTTTTCTTATGCTTGGCTTATATAGTGGAACTGTCTCAACATTTATAGGTAATTCATTTTTAATTTTTTTTCTAACTAACCATACAATTTTATATTTTTGATTATATCCATTTTCTATCAAATAATTATAAAATGCTCCTCCATTACAATCAAAGTCATTATGACTTTCTATTAGAATTTTATTTTGAAGTGGTTTATTTTTTGTATATATATGTATAGTTTTTTCTAATAATATTTCAATTTTATATTTCCATAATACTTCTATAGCTCTTTTTATCCCTTTTTCTTTTAAATATGTAATTATATTCATTTATTTCTCCATTTCTTTGTTTGTCTATTTTTTTAGTGATTTTATTATATCAATAATATATTTTCTTTTTATAAATACAAAAAGAAGTATAAATAAAATTATTACATATCTCATTAATATAAATTTATATATTATAGACATAAAAATCATCATCCCTAAAATTAAAAGACTTGTTATTGCCATCAATTTTGTATCATAAACATCTTTTAATTCTGGAAGTTTTTCTTTTATTATCTTTTTATAAAAAATATAATGGCATATTGATAAGCATACATAACAAATTAATGTTGTATAACCAGCAGCATAATATCCAAATAATTTAATTCCAAAATAATTTAGTATTATGTTTAAAATAGCACTAATACTTGTTGCTATGGCAATTAATCCTGTTTTTTCATAATAATACTCTATTGTACTAAACATTGAATAAATAAATATAAAGTAAACAGATGCTGTAATAGGTGGTATAACATAAATTGCATCCATATATTCTTTTCCAGCAAATATTGATATAACTTCTGGTGCAAATGCCATTATTACAATTGATAATAGAGCAATTAATATCACAATTGGACTAATTTTGTTTTTTATTTTTTCAGGATGTTTATCATTAATTGTTTTGTATATATATGGTGTTAAAGAATTATTTATTGCTAAAACTAATAACATCATAACATTGGAAATTGTATTGGATACACTATAATAAGCAGCTTGTACTTTTCCTACCATTTTTCCTATCATCAATCTATCTGATTGATTTAGAATATAATTTGATAAATAATGTGGTATTAAAGGTAAATTAAATTTTAAAGCATATTTCCAGTATTCTTTATTATAAAGTTTTTTTCCTTTTATAAGAATAAAAATAAATAATGTACCAGCAAATAATAATTTTACAAATACATCTGGTAAAATACGTGCTTCAATTTTATAGTTTGTCATTAATATTGCTAAAACACTTAATGCAAGACAAAGTACATTCATACTTATTGATATAATAATAACTTTTTTATAATTATAATCAAATCTTTCTCTGGCAGTCCAAAACTCTAATGCTGGCATTACAAGTAGCTCAACAAACATAGCAAATATTAAAATTGGAGAAAGTTCAAATATTTTAGTCCAAAAATCAATATTAATTATATACACAATAAAAAAAATCAATGTAATGCAACTTGTTAAAGAAAGCTGTGATGATGTAAATCCATCTTTATCTTCCTTATATAAGAGCAGTCCTTTAGTATATCCACTCAAAAAAATATTTAACGAAGTAAAAATAATTAATATATTAAACCATGATTGAAAAATAGAAAATGTTCCATATTGTTCTTCTGTTAAAATTCTTGTAAAAATTGGTGTAGATAAAAGTGCAATTCCTTTATTTATAAAATTACAAATTGTATACCATAAAGCCGCTTTAACTGGTTTAGATATTTCATTATATTTATTTATAGCCGTTTTGATATTCATGTTTATGCCCTTTCTTTAGAATAATAATTTATAAAAATGTTTTAATGAAATTTTCTTTCGCTTTTTAATTTATAATAGTGTTCTTTATCTCTATATTTAAAAGCTTTTGCTGGATGTCCACCTGCTATTGCACAGTCTGGTATGTCCATACAAACTACACTTCCAGCTTGTATTATTGCTCCTTCTCCAATTGTAACTCCTCCAAGAATAATAACATTATTTCCTAACCAAACATTGTCTCCAATTGTAACATTTTTGTCTATAAATGTTTTATCATAAGGTATGTAGCTTCCCTCATAATTATGGAAAGAAGTTATTATTTGACATCCAGGTCCAGAATGAAAATTATCGCCTATTGTAATAATTCCATTTCCAAACATTGACATTCCATTAAAACAAACATTACTTCCTAGATGTGTATTGTTAGTCACATAGCTTTTACCTCCAGCATATACTCTTCCTTTATATGATGCTGCTGTTCTTTTTATTTTATATGGATAATATTTTTTTGCAAATTCAAATTTTACTTTATTGATAAGTCCCATTTATTATTTTTCTCCTATCTTTTCATTCTTTTTAATTATGTCTGGTATAACATAAATAATTGATAAACAAATATACATATAGCAATATAATGATGTACTTTCAAAAATCATTATAATTGAAAATATAATTAAAATAGTATTTATAAGTGCTTTATATTTTGGATTTGCAATATTTTTAGTTTTTTTGCAAAAAGAAATAATCATAATCCAAAATGCGATAAATCCAATTAATCCTCCATCTAAAAAATTTTGCATAATTTGGTTATGTGCATAATTAAAACCTGGTGAATTAGTCCATTTGTTCCAAAAAACATTTAATAATACTCCCTCAATACCATATCCTAATATTAGTTTAATTCTAATTTTAGATAAAGCATCAATCCATATGAAACTACGTCCTGAAAAATCTAAAATAGAAATTGCATTATTAAATACAGAATTATTGATGATTGCAGCAAAAACTATTATTATACTAAGAATCAATCCTCCAATAATATAAACTTTAGAATCATATGTTAAAATGCGATATAGTTTTATCTTATATAAAAGTGCACATATGCATAAAATAATACAAGTTATTTTAGCTGATGCTGCATCAGTTGTTATCATAGTAAATATAGAAAGTAAAATAATTACTATTGTTCTTTCTTTTTTTTCATGATAGAGCATCCAAAAAATCAGAGCACAGAAAATTGATAAAGCTCCTAATTGTGCAATCATTTGAACATGTCCTAAAAATGTTATATGATATTGTTGAGAAAAAAAGCTACGTAATACTAATTGGTTTAATATAAGTAAAATAATAATAACATTATTTATCATATTTAAAAAGTTTTTAGGATTTCTTTTAAAGTTGCATATAGTAAAAATACATATTGAAGGATAAGCAATTAATTTTTGATAACCATTAATTGCAAATCCTCTCATTAAAAATGTTATTATGATTGTAATTACAAAATAAGCAATAATATTTAAATCTTCTTTTTTTATATTCTTCTTAAAATAGAAAAGGAAAAATTGTGTCCATATAATCGCTACAGAAGCCCATGTACAAAGTGTAAATATATTTTTATATATTGAATTAAACTCTGCATATCCTCTTGGAAATAAGAAAGATATAATTACAAAATAATTAACTAATTTACTTAATGAAAAATTTAATTTATGTGTAGTATTCATAGTATCATTCATTTTAAAAAAATCCTTTCAACTTGTTTATTTTATCTTGTCCAACTATATTTATAATTTTTCTTTTTAATCTAGTACTATTATTAGTCCATAATGCAGTATAGTGATGAATAGAAATAGTATCATCACATAATAAATTCTTAGAATTCCCAGGAGCTATTGGATCAAAATATTTAGGTGGATATACTACACTATTATTAATTTTTTGAATTTTGTCAACTGAACTAAAACCTATAGCCTTTAAAACAGAAGAATTTAAATATGGACAAGCTAATCTTTCTTTATTTGCAAAATTAAAATAAAGCTTATTATATTCATCTAACATTTTTTTTACAATGAAGTTTTTCTTACTTGCACCAAATCCAAGTCCAGTAGTGTATAAATTTTCACATTGTTGAGTTCCAATAAAGAAATCATATTCCAATAAAAAATCTAAATTTTTTAAAAGTTCTACATCAGTATCAAGATAAATTCCTCCATTTTCATAAATAATTTTTAATCTAGCATAATCTGAGACAAAAGCCCATGCTTTAGAGTTATATGCTTCTTTAACAAAATCACTATAGTTAATATCAAAATTTGTTTCATCCCATCTTATTATTTCATAATCTGGACACTTTTTCTTCCATGTTCTTATGCATTTTTTCACATCTTTAGGCAATTTTTTTCCACCAAACCAACAATAGTGAATTTTCTTATCTATCATTTTTTCCTCCACAATTAATATCTTTTATTTTTTTTGCAGGAATACCTCCCCAAATTTCATTATCTGGAATATTATTATTAACAATAGCTCCAGCTGCAATAATAGAATTATTTCCAATTTTGACACCTTTCAGAATAACAACATTAGCTCCACACCACACATTATCTCCAATAGTAATTTTATCAGTAACATATTCATTTTTTGATATCTTATTATCAAAAATACTATGATCGTGATCTATAATTGTAACATTATTGGCAAACATACAATCATTACCAATATTAATCGAATTCATTGATGTAATACAACAATTATGATTAAAGAAGCAATTTTCACCAATAACAATTTTAGATTTGTTAAGTGCTTTTATATATACAGGTCCATCAATCATCAAAAATTTTCCTATAGTGCATTTTCCTTTTTTATTTATCAATAAATTAAATTTTCCAGAAAATGAATTTAAAAAATGCATTTTAATTTTTTCTCTAAAAAGAATCTTATATTTTATATAATAATAAAAACATATAATAATTTTTTTTATTTTACTATAAATGATAAATCACCTCAATTTTATTTATTAAATTACAATTTATTATAAATATTAATATAATTATTTATAAAAGTTTCATAACTAAATTTTTCATCAAATGTATTTTGAGCATTTTTTTCTAATTCTTTTCTTTTATTTATATCAGATATTAAAATACTCATCTTATCTCCAAGTTCATTTATATTGTCTTTTTCAAATAATAATCCATTATATTCATCTTTAATTATCTCATTATTTCCATCTATATTAGTAGCGATGATTGTTTTTCCAACTGAAAAAGTTTCAATAGGAGTTAATGGTAATCCCTCCCATCTAGACGCTAAGACAATAAAGTCCATTTCTGATATTAATTCGATTACATCACTTCTATATCCTAGGAACTTTATATTATCTTTTATATTTAATTTCTGAGATAATTTTTTTAATTCTTCTTTTAATTCTCCATCACCTATTACAATAGCAAGGATATTTTTGTTTTTATTAATTAGTTCTGATATTGATGAAATAAAGATATCTATTCCTTTTTGTTCAGAAAGTCTTCCAACTGTACCAATTAAAATTTTATTACTTTTATTTTTTATAAAATCATCTTCAGGTTTATTAATTTCTTTCAACTTTTCTATTGAATTATAAATAACTTTTACCTTTTCTTCTTTTATTTCAAAAAAATTAACTAAGTTATTTTTTACTCCATCTCCAACAGCAATAATTTCTGAACCACTTAATGAAAATTTTAATAATTTCTTTTTATTATAAAAAATGTTATGTGCTGTATAAACTCTTTTTATTTTTTTGTTAAAAATACTTAAAATCTTACTATAAAAAGCAGCCATTCTGTGATGTGAATGGACTATAGTTATTTCTTCTTTTTTGATTATTTTTTTTAGTTTCAAATATGTTTTTATCAATGTAATTGGATTCTTACTGTCTATATCTGGTATACTATAATGTTTTACTCCTATTTTTGATAATTCTTTTTCATAAATTCCTCCTGTTGATGCAATAACCATTTCAATGTCATTAGAATCTTTACATATTTGATAAACTACTTTCTCGGCTCCACCTTGTCCCATTGTTCTTGATATATGTAATATTTTCATATCTTTTCTTCTAATATATCTCCTATTCTTTTACATGCAAATCCATCACCATATGGATTACTTGCTTTACTCATTTTTTCATATTCATTTTTATTTTCTAGTAATAATTTAAAATTATTGTATATTATTTCTTCGTCTGTACCAACTAATTTAAGAGTTCCTGCTTTTATTCCTTCTGGTCTTTCAGTTGTATCTCTCATAACTAGTACTGGCTTTCCTAATGATGGTGCTTCTTCTTGAATTCCACCTGAATCTGTTAAAATCATAAAACTATTATTTAAAAAATTATGAAAGTCGATTACTTCAAGTGGTTCTATAATTCTAATTCTATCATCATCACCTAATATTTCTTTTGCTGTGTCTCTAACTATTGGATTCATATGTATTGGGTAAATTGCTTTTACATCATCATGTTCATCAATAACTCTTTTTATTGCTCTAAACATATTTTTCATTGGCTCTCCAAGATTCTCTCTTCTATGTGCTGTAATCATGATCAATCTACTATCTTTAGCCCATTCTAAATCTGGATGAGAATAATTTGATTTTACAGTTGTTTTTAATGCATCAATTGCAGTATTTCCTGTAACATAAATTGTATCTTTATCTTTTCCTTCTTTTATTAAGTTTTCCTTTGATAGTTCTGTTGGTGCAAAATTGAATTGACTTATAATGCTAACTGCTTGTCTATTAAATTCTTCTGGATAAGGACTATATATATTATAAGTTCTCAAACCTGCTTCTACATGTCCTACTGGAATTTGCAAGTAGAAACATGCTAGTGCAGTTACAAATGTTGTACTTGTATCCCCATGTACTAAAACTACATCTGGTCTTTCTTTTTCTAATACTTCTTTTATTTTTTCTAAAATGTTTATTGTAACATCAAAAAGATTTTGCTTTTGTTTCATTATACTTAAATCGTAATCTGGCTTTATGTTAAAAACATCTAATACTTGGTCTAACATTTGTCTATGTTGTCCTGTTACACAAACCACAGTTTCTATATTTTTTCTTGTTTTTAATTCATTTACTAATGGACACATCTTTATAGCTTCTGGTCTTGTTCCAAACACCAGCATTACTTTTTTCATATTATCTATTCTCCTTTTTTTGTTTCCTTTTTTCTTTAATCACTGCTCTAATAAATACTGTATTTCCAATAAAATATCTTTTAAATAGTCTTTTAGGTTCTTGCATAACTCTAAAAAGCCATTCCAAATTCATTTTTTGCATCCATTGTGGTGCTCTAGGTATATTTCCTGATATAACATCAAAGCTTCCACCAACACCCATAAAAACACAATCATTTCCATCATTTTGTAAGTATTCTATTAAATATTCTTTTATTGGTGATGTTATTCCAACAAATACAAAATCAGGTTCTCTATCTTTTATATCTTTTGATATATCTTTCCATTCTTCTTTTTTGAAATATCCATTGTGTATTCCTTTAATAATTAGATTTGGAAATTTCTCTTTTAGAACACTTTCTGTCTTTTCTACTATTTCTTGCTTTGCTCCTAATAAATAAATACTATATTTTTTGTTTTCACTTAATTTAACAAGATCCATCATTAAATCAATTCCAGCAACTCTTTCTGGTAAAGTGTTTTTTAAGTATTTACTAGCTAAAACAACAGACGCACCATCTGCATTTATTATTCCACATTTATTTACTATTTCTTTCATTTTTTCATTTTGATTAACTTCATTAATTTTGTCAGCATTTACTCCCATAAGATGCAATGGTGTTTTTGTTTTTACATATTTTTCTACTAATTCTATTGTTTCTTTAACATTTAATACATCTATTATTGTATTTAATATAACAATTCTTTTATTTTTTCCTAATATTTCTTCTTGTTTTATAATTTCTTGTCCCAAAATGTTTTCACTTCCTTAATATATATTACATTGCTCCTTCTTTTCCAAATATTTTCAAAACTGTTTTTATTATAAGTTTTATATCAAACCATAAACATCTATCATTAACATAAGCAACATCCATATCAGTTCTTTCTTCAAAGTCTTTATCACTTCTTCCATTAACTTGCCAGTATCCTGTAAGTCCTGGTTTTACAGATATAATTTTATCATAATTGTCTCCCATATCTTCTATTTCTCTATGTAAATATGGACGTGGTCCAACTAGACTCATTTCTCCTTTTAAGACATTAATAAATTGTGGAAATTCATCAATACTTGTTTTTCTAATAAATTCTCCAACTTTAGTTATTCTTGGGTCATCTTTTAATTTTTTGTATTTCTTATATTCTTTTCTTGCTTCTTCGTTTTCTTCTAGATATTTTTTTAGTTTTTCATCTGCATTAATTACCATCGATCTGTACTTATATATTCTAAATTCTTTTCCATTTTTTCCAATTCTTAGTTGTTCATAAAAAATTGGTCCTTCTTCTTCTTTTAATATTTTTCTAGCAATATATATTCCTATTGTAATTGGTATTAAAAGTATAACTCCCAATAAACCACCTAAAATATCTATAAACCTTTTAAAAAAACTATATATTTTATATTTTATGTTTATTTTGTTTTTTACATTTTCTTGTAGTATTATTTTCTCATTTATAATAGCTTGATTATCTCCAATATTAGTATTCATATGTAATCCCCCAAAATATTTTTTCTTACTAAATATTCTAAGCAAATTATATATATTTTTTTACATAAAATCAACCCTTTTTCATCATTTTTTTTAAGTATTTTTTCCCATTATCGACAACAATTTTACATAACTCCAGTTATTTTCATTTATGTCTTCTTTTGTCATTTTCTCAAAAAATGTATCCTTATAATAAATAAAATTACTAAGATAATATCTTACTTTATTTATTATAAGGATACATTTATATTTTATTATTTTGTATATCCTGTTTTATTTACAATACTTTGACTTATTGATTTAACAGTTTGTGATGCAGTGTAATCACTTTCTCCAAATGCTTCTTTATGTAATTGTACTACATTACTTTCCAAAGTAACTGGTATTCCATACCATCTATCCATTGTTTTTCCTTTTGTATCATATGGCCATCCAATGCTATCTGAAACTTTAACTTTTGCTATATCAGGTGCTAATGATATTATATCTCCTAATGTAATATTAGTATACACTTGTGGTAATATAGCATCTGCAAATGCATTTATTTGTCCAAGACTTCTTGTTTTCAATTTTGCAAGCATTGCTTCTATTACTGTTCTCATTCTTTCTGTTCTTTTATAATCTCCTCCTGCTGTATATCTAATTCTTGAATATGCAACTGCTTGTACACCATCTACTGTATATGTTCCTGGTTGTGTTATGTGTTTTGATGTTTTTCCTGTAACTTTTGATGTTTCATCTATATATCCATTTATGTATTTTATTTCTTCTGATGTTATAGATAATTGAACTCCTCCTAATTTGTCTACCGCTTCTGATACTGAGTCAAAGTTAACTGTTACAAATTCTTTTATATTTAAATCTAAGTTTTTATTAAGTGTTTTTATTGCAAGTGGTGCTTCTCCATATGAATATGCATGTGTTATTTTATCTAATCCATGTCCTTCTATTTGTACATATGTATCACGATATACAGATATCAGTTTAACTTCTTTAGTTTTATTATTTATACTAGCAATTATTATACAATCGCTTCTGTTTCCTATTCCATAATCATCTGACCTACTATCTACTCCAAATATTGCAATATTTCTATATTCAGAAAGATTTTCATTTACTTGGTCTGATATTCCTAATTCCGCTTCATTTATATTAACTTTTTTCATTTTTCCTAATTTGCTATTTAAAAAAGCAAATACTGCTCCTAATAGTATAACTAGAATAATTATTAAAACTAATACTATTTTCCCAAAAATTCTTAACCCTTTATTTTTTTTCTTTTTGTTTCTCTTACTGTCATTTCTTTGTGTATTTCTTTTTAAAGCTCTCGGCATTTCATCTTCATCTGATGAATAATTGGTTCTATAACCTCTACTATGTTTTCCTCCCATTTTTTATCCTTTCGTTTATCAATTAATTTGAAGCCCATCTTAACATTTTTATATCATTATATTTTTTTAAGACTTGCTTGTATTTTTCATATTCTTCATCCCATAATTCTTTAGGAACTTTATCAAATGCTGTAAATATTTTTTCTGCTTCAGACAAATATATTACTTGTTCTTGTGATGACATTTTTTGATATTGCTTAGCAAATTTGTATAATTTATCTAGCATTTCATTTGCTTCTATAAAATCCCAAAAATCTTTTATTTTTATCCCTATTAATTTTAATTGCATTATTGCATATAATATTAATGCAAATACTGCAAATACTAATATATATATAATTAATAATAATTCCATTTTTACCACCTTCTGGTTTTTTCAATTGTACTTTCTAATTATACCATATATTACATTTTTTTGCAAATTCCGAGTACTTACTTTTTTAGCCATTCTAGATATTCTTTTTTTATAATATCAGATACTTGTTTAGGTGTTAAGTTGGTTGTATCTATTACTAAATCATAATTTGACATATCATCTTTTCTTACACCATATACATTATAATATCTTTCATTTTCTAATCTAAATCTTTTTTCCATATCTGCTTTTTGTTCTTCTATAGTATTAAATCTTTCTGTTTGTTTTTTGCTTTCATCTTTATTTTCAAATGCTCTTTTTGCTGCTACATCAATATCTACTTTTAAATAGACTTTGAAAGATTCTGGTACTGCATACCAACCTAATCTTGCGTCTATTATGAAATTATTGTGATTCTTGGCATGTTCTTTAGCACTATTTTCAATTTGAATATCAATTTCAGTGTGGTTTTTTACATATTCATTAAATTCTGTGACACTCATACCTTTTTCTTGTGCTAGTTTTCTAAAGTAGTCTCCATTTCTGTATACATCATAATTCAATTCCTCCATTAATATTTTAGAAACTACACCTTTTCCACTTGATAATTCACCTGCTAAAGATATTATATTTTTTTTTATCATTTAAAATCCCCTTTATAATACTTTTAATTATTCTTCTACTTCTTCATCATTTATTATAGCAACTTTTCCCTCTGCAATTTCGTTTGCAGCTAATGTAACTGGTGATTCTTCTTTAACTTTTGTTAAAGGTTCATCTCCCATTGAAATTTGTCTAGCTCTTTTTGATGTAGCTATTACTAATTCATATCTATTTTTTGATTTTTTTAACAATTCTGTAACTGTTGGTCTTACTATCATTTTATTTACCTCCAAATTTTATTTTTAATTTTTATGATAATTTGTATTACCTAAATTATCAATATTTTATTATTCTTCATCTTGTAATTGTGTAACTGTTGTTGTTATATCTTTATCTAGTCTTCCTGCCACTGTTTCTGGTTGTACTGCTGATAAAATAGTATGTCCTGAATCTGTTATTATAACAGCTCTTGTTCTTCTTCCACATGTTGCATCAATTGCTGTTTTATTGTCTTTGGCTTCTTGTACCATTCTTTTTATTGGTGCTGATTCTGGGCTTACTATTGCAACTATTCTTTCTGCTGAAACGATATTTCCAAATCCTATGTTAATTAATTGCATACATATCCATCCCTTCTATTCTATATTTTGTATTTGTTCTCTTATGTCTTCTAATTGTGTTTTTATTTCTATAACTCCATTTGTTATTTCCAAATTGTTTGCTTTTGAACCTATAGTATTTGTCTCTCTGTTCATTTCTTGTATTATAAAATCTAACTTCTTTCCTATTACTTCATTGTTGTTTATATTTATCAAATTTTTAAATTGATATATATGGCTTTTTAGTCTTGTAATTTCTTCTTCTATCGAACATTTATCAGCATATATTACAACTTCTTGTGCTAATCTTGCTTTATCTATTTCTTCTGTTTTTAGTATTTCTTTTATTCTTTTTTCTAATTTTACTACATATTCTTCAATAAGTCCAGTAGATTTTTTAGATATCTCTTCTATTTTTGTTTCTATTTTTTCTAGTCTACTTATTAAATCTTGTGATATTTTTTCTCCTTCTATACTTCTCATTTCTACTATTTTATTTGTTGCTTCTTTAGTTACTTGTATAATTTCGTTTTTAATTTTTTCATCATCTTCTTCTGTTTTTATTGTTAATACATCTGGAAATTTTGCTATCTCTATAACTTCAATATTATTTAAAATTTTTTCTTCGTTTGCTAATTCTTTTAGTTCTTTTATGTACATTTTTGCAATTTCTTTATTTATTTTTATATTTTTTCCTTCTTGACTATTGTTTGCAAATGTTACAAATACATCTATTTTTCCTCTTTTTACTTTTTCTGATATTTGTTTCTTTATTATATCTTCTAAATAGCTTAATGTTCTAGGAATTTTTATATTTATATCTAAATATCTGTGATTTACACTCTTAATTTCTACTTGATATTCTCTATTTTCTGTATTTAATGTTCCTTTACCATATCCTGTCATGCTTTTAATCATTTACTTTTACCTCTTTTTTCGTTGTTTTTCTTTTGGTTTTATTTTCTGTTTCTTCTTTTTTTATATTGTTATTAGCCTTTTTCACTGTTGTTTTTGTTTTATTTGTATTTGTTTCTTTCTTTTTTCTTGTTACTGTTTTTGGTTTTTCTTCATTCTCATTAATAATTTTATTTTTTTCTGTTGTTCCCTTTTTCTTTTCTTCATTTGTATTAGTAGTTTTCTTTTTCTTTGTTATTTCTTGTTTTTCTTCATTAGTAGCTGTAGTTTTCTTTGTTGTTTCTTTCTTTTTTTCACTAGTATTAGCAGTTTTCTTTTTTCTTGTTGTTGTTTTATTTTCTTCTTTAGCTTCTTCTTTCTTTGTTACTACTTTTGTTTTTTCTTCTACTTTATTATCTTTTTTTCTTCTTACCGTTTTTGTTTTTTCTATATCATCTATTTTTTCATTTTTAGTTGTTGCTTTTTCCTTTTTGTTTGAATCCTCTTTGTTTTCTTTTTTTGTTTTTTTAGTAGCTTCTTTTTTCATTGGTTCATCTTTTTTTACTATTTCTCTTATATCACTAAGATTTTTTACTATTTCTTTTCTTCCTTTTGTATATACAATTATACTTTTTAATATAAAATATATTGCAGAAATATATGATGCAACTAATGAATAGCTTTTAAAATCAAATTTATATTTGTTTGTTATGTGTTTAGTTGTTAATGTATATGAAGCTAAAATTAATATTTCGATTCCTTGAATTGCTAATTTTCCATCATCTTTTTTATATGCAATTTCAAATATTAAAATTGCTGTAAATAAAAATACCATTGTTAATATTTTTATTCCTAATTCTAAATATTCATTATTTATATTGGTATATGCTAAATTTAATACAAAAAAATATAATACTATAACTATGGCTTTTAAAATATTCAAATATATTTCTTTTAAATATTTTTCACTTACTTCTTTCACTTTTATAATCATTCCTCTCTTTTTTATTTCAAGTTTAAATATTTTTATTTAATTTTCTAATTCATACATAATAATACTTAAAATGTTTAATGCTACTGTTTCTGTTCTTAATATTCTTTTTCCTAATGTTATTATTTTTGCTCCATTGTCTTTCATTTTTTCTACATCTTGTTCTTCTAGTCCACCCTCTGGTCCTATTACTATTCCTATTTTTAATTGTCTATCTTTTTGTTTTTTTATGATGTTTTCTTTTATTTTATTCAATTGTTCTTTTAGTGTATTTTCTTTTTCATTTTCATAAGCTATTAATACTATATCATATTTTTGAATTAATTCACATATATTTTTAATATTTATTATATTATTTATTTGTGGGATTATGTCTCTTCCACATTGTTTTGCTGCTACTTCTGATATTTTTTGCCATCTTAGTACTTTTTTATTTTTATCTTTTTCATCTAATTTTACAACACATCTTTTCATTTCTACTGGTGTAATATCATATGCTCCTAGTTCTACTGATTTTTGTATTATAAGTTCCATTTTATCTGCTTTTGGTAGTCCTTGAAATATTGTGACTTTTATATTGGATTCTACTTTTTCCTCTATTTTTTGTTTTATGCTACATAGAATTTCGTATTCATTTATGTTTTCTATATAACATAAAAAATTTTCTCCATTTTCATCATTACATATTTGTAATTCATCTCCTACTTTTGCTCTTAGAACTTTCTTTATATGATTTACATCTTGTCCTTGTATAAAAATTTTATCTTGCTTTATTTGTTCTTTTTTTATGAAAAATTTTGGCATATTTTTTCTCCATTTCTACATAGATTTAATCTCTTTTTTATTATTTGAAATTATATCATATTACAATTTATTTTTCAAACCATTTAGTATTTTATATTTTACTAAATAGGGATATACTTGCTCAAGAACAATTGTACAAAGTAACTGCCACCAGCACAATATTTAGTGCTGAATGGTTAAATAAATACCAAACTTTTTTCCATGTTAAGAAGGACACTATATGAACAGAACAAGACCCAATAGTTTTTCATTTAACACAAAAACCAATTGAGATTCCAGTGGCGCAGCGTAAGTAGAATGTTGGGGTGAAAACGCCATGATAAAAGAAGGCAGTTTCCCAGTGGGCTTTGTCTTACTGGAGTGGTTCACTTTAAAAGTGAAGAAAAATGTGATTGTGTGAGTCTAAGCATTTTTTATACCACTAATCAGACTCATATGTAATTTTTTAAAGAGGCCTTTCCAGATTTACAGATGTGGATGGCCTCTTTTTTTATTTTATGCATTTGCTTTTAATCTACAAATTTCATAATTTAGTCTACTATGTTCTAATTCATTCTCTCTTTGATATTTGTCAAATTTTTTCATAATTTCTTTATGGTTTCTTATTTGGTTTTCTAATATTTTAGCTGTATTAACATTTACCATTAAATCTACTTTTTGTTCTATAGAGTTTATTTTAGGTTTTATAACATTAAATACTTCATTTTCTAAAACTGATATATGTTGTTTTACTTCTTTCATTCCTCTTTCTAGTGTATTTATATTTGTTTTCAATTTTGTTACATCTTTTTTTAATCCTGCTACATCTGTTTTTAATATTGCTACATCTTCTTTTAATTCTGCTACGTCTGTTTTTAATA
>CAOMRW010000027.1 GCA_948485625.1 uncultured Clostridia bacterium
TACCGCTTCGGTTTATTCTCTAAAGGATTTACTGTTTACTTTTCAATGTACTTTTGTCTACTTTTTTTGATGTAGGCAATTCAAATTATACTATAAATTGTTTTACTTTGTCAAGTACTTTTTGAAGTTTTTTTGTCAAAATAAAAATTAGTAATTACTGTCATTTTTTTAATTGTTTTTTCTTACTAATTCATTTGTTTACTTCTTTTTTCTTTCTTGCAAAGCACTTATTTATAATAGCATATATTGTCGTTTATTGTCAATACTTTTTTTTAATTTTTTTAAAATATTTTTTATTGTATTTTGTTTCCTCGACAAGTGCTTATTTATATTAACACATCCATCTAATAAAGTCAATACTTTTTTGTAATTTTTTTATTTTATTTTTTAATATATTTTTTTAAGTTTCTATATATCTCTTTAACACTCTTATTTACATTAATTTTATTCCATTATAAATATTTTAAATTTCAACAAGAATTAAATCATCCCCAATACATTTTATATTTTGCCATGGAATTACAATATCATTATTAGATGAAAAAATATTAATAATCTTATTACTTCCAGGAACAATTATAGAAGTTATTACACCACTTTCTAAATCAGCACAAACATCTTGGACATATCCTAGTCTTTTTCCATCTTTAATATTAACAACCTCTTTATGTTTAAAATCTAGACCTTTGTCTTGCATATATCTAATCCTCCTTTTGCTACTAATTAAAATTAAGATTTTATATCATGGTAATTCACATATAGATACCTGACAGTTTTTATTCTTATGTGATTACACATATAATAAAAACTCTTAGGCATTAAGATATAAGATATTAATTTTATATTTTGTTTCTATTATTATATTCATTAATAGTAAAAAAATTAACTATTTATATAATCTTTTTATATGTTCTATTGCATTTTTTTCTAATCTGGATACTTGTGCTTGAGATATTCCTATTTCATCAGCGACTTCCATTTGAGTTCTTCCATCAAAAAATCTTTTAGTTATTATCATTTTTTCTTTTTCATTTAATTTTTTCATTATTTGTACTATTGTCATATTTTCTGCCCAAATTTCGTCTGTATTTTTACTATCTTTTACTTGGTCCATTATATAGATACTTTCTGAACCATCATTATATACTGGTTCTTGAAGCGAAACTGGGTCTTGAATTGCATCAAAACTTAATGCAACATTTTCTCTTTCTACTCCTAATTCTTTTGCTATTATATCTATTGTAGGTTCTTTTCCATGTTCTTTTGTATATCTTTCTTTAAATTGCATAGCTTTATATGCCAAGTCTCTTACTGACCTGCTTACTCTTATACTGTTATTATCTCTTAAATATCTTTTTACTTCTCCAATAATCATAGGAACAGCATATGTCGAAAACTGAACGTTTTGGCTCAAGTCAAAATTATCTATTGCTTTTATTAATCCAACACATCCTACTTGAAATAAATCGTCTGCATTTTCTCCTCTTCCATAAAATCTTTGTATTACACTTAGTACTAGTCTTAAATTTCCATTTATAAATGTTTGTCTTGCTTCTTCATCTCCTTGTTTTATTTTTATGAATAATTCTTCTTTTTCTTCTCTTGTAAGTAAAGGTAATTTTGATGTGTTAACTCCACATATTTCTACTTTATTTATCAAAAAGAAAAACCTCCTTTGGAAATATTTTTTTGTATTATTTCCAAAAAAGCTTTTATATATACTCTTAGTGATTAACAGTTTTAATTTTATTATATATGTAGCTACAAGATAATTGAAACTCTTAACAACTTAATTTTTCTCTTCATATAATAAAAGATACCCTTATTTAGGGCATCTTCTTTGTTTCCATAATTGTTCAAAAAAGTTTTTTGCTCTTTTACTGGAATCTTTTTTTAAGCTTCGTTTTTCAATTGCTTTACAGATTTCATCATCAGCAATATTTTCAATAAATGCTTTTTTTAGTAATGCATCTAATACTACTGTGCTTATATCATATTTCTGTGCGAATTCTTTTTTAGACATTTCAGAATTTTCTGCAAAATCTTTAGCAATCACTTCTACTTCTGTATTAGAATAAGTAGAAATAATGTAGGCATTTCTCTTTTTCCGCAATCTGGCATAACGTCCCAGAGTACTCTCTCCTGCGTTCTGAGCATGAGTCTTTTGATTTAGAAATGCTTTTGCTTCGATTTTGTTAACGGTTTCTTCTGAAACCCAATTTTTAACAACTGCTTCTTCTATTATTCTATAGAAGCATGATTTTTTTATATTTTCTTTTTCACAGAAATATGAATAAGAAAAGTGCTGCTCTGAATTTCCATATTGATTAGCAATTCTTGTACAGAAGCTTTTGAATTCCTCTGGCAACATATGCTTTTTTAGATATGAATAGTTCCGTCCTTTTTCGCTCATATTGTCTCCTTTCATTCAATTCAATTATGTCTCCTTTTGCATTATACTAATTGCATTATATCATATCTTATTATTTTTGTCTATTAGCCAGTTTTACTCATAATTTCTTTTTTCATTTTATTTATTATTTTCTTTTCTAATCTAGATATATAACTTTGTGATATTCCGAAGTTCATCTGCAACTTCTTTTTGTGTCTTTTCTTTTCCAGTTTTAAATCCAAATCTCATTTCCATTATATCTTTTTCTCTATCTTTCAATTTTAATATTGATGCTTTAAGTAATTTTTTATCTACTTCATCTTCAATGTTTCTAGAAGTAATATCTGGGTCTGTTCCTAATATATCTGAAAGTAATAATTCATTTCCATCACAATCTTTATTCAAAGGTTCATCTATTGAAATTTCTCCTTTTGTTTTATTACTTTTTCTTAAATACATTAGTATTTCATTTTCAATGCATCTTGATGCATATGTAGCTAGTTTTATATTTTTTTCAGAATTAAAAGTATTTACTCCTTTCATTAATCCTATTGTTCCTATTGATATTAAATCTTCTATTCCAATTCCTGTATTTTCAAATTTTTTTGCTATATATACAACTAATCTTAAATTTCTTTCTACAAGAATTTGTCTAGTCTTCAGATTGTCTTCTTCTGATAATTTTTTAATTAACTCTTCCTCTTCTGATTGTTCTAGTGGAGGAGGAAGTGTTTGACTACCTGCTATATAAAATATAGGCAAATATTCTATTTCATTATCTTCATTTATGTATTTTGCACATACACTTGTAAGACTATCTATTCTTTTTTTTAAAAATTCAACAATATTCATTTATGCACCTCCTATTTTTTGTTTCTTTGTGATTTATTAATAAAGTTCTATACCTATAAGAGCTTTATATTCTCCCTTTTTTGTTAAAGATTTATTATATATTCCTATTATTGCATTCTTTTTTTCTTCTATTTGTTGTTCATTAATTATTTCTAATTTTTCTGGCCTTATACCTATTAACATTCCATATTGTTTTCCTAATGATGAAAATGGTATCATTTTTAGTTTTGGAATATATTCTTTCTTTATGTTTTCTGGTATTTTTTCAAGATCACCTCCTAGTATAGATTCAGTATTATTTAAAATTTCTTTTGGTATCAAATCATATAGTGCCATTTTCTCTACTACTATAACTGGACTACCTGTGATTGGTTCTTTTAACATATTTCCTGTATCTACCATTGTGTCTAAAATTATTTCTTTTCCATTCATTCTAATTTTAGATTTGCACATCATATCTTTTTTAGTAATTTTATTTTTAGATATTTTAAAAGATATAATCAGTATAATTGTTCCTAGTATAGCTCCTATAAATATTACTTTTAGTACATATGTCCCAACATATATCCCATTTTTCATTATTATATTTTGTGGTTTTAATACATATATTAAATATGTTGCTACTCCTCCAAATGTAAATGTTGTTAAATAAAACAATACCAATTGTTTACACATTTTTTTTAAGTTTTGTGGATTAAATGCTACATATATAATAATTATTGATAAAGCTATTTTTATTATAAAGTTTGAATATATATGTAATTTAGATACATATTGAGCTGTTGCATATATTGCACCAATTAAACTCGAAATCAATATTCTTATATAATTTATTTTACATTTTGAGATTAATCCAGTAGCATATAGTATTATATAGTTCATAATGAGGTTTTCTACAATTATAATATCAATATAAATTGTCATTTTATTCACCTACTTTTAGAATTTTACTATATCCTTTTTACAAAGTCTGTCTTTTTTTATTGTAGAAAAAAAGAAATAATCGAGTCTTTTCGATTATTTCTTTTTCATTTATATAAAATATGTGCTTTTTTCTTTTTTTACATATTTTTATTTCTATTTTTTCTTAAAAATGGTGGAATATCTAAATCATTTTGTGATGAACTTACTTCTGTATTTGATGGTATTGAGTTAATTTTCTTTTCCCATGTTTTTGATACTATGTTATCTACACCTATACTTGATATATTATTTTCTGCTTTTTCAAATCCTGTTGCTATAACTGTTATTTGTATTTCATCTTGCATTGTAGGATCTGTAACTGTACCAAATATAATATTTGCTTCTGGGTCTACACTACGTTGTACTAATTCTGCTGCTGTGTTTACTTCGTGTAATCCTAAGTCTTCTCCACCAGTAATATTTATAATTACTCCTCTTGCTCCTTCTATTGATGTTTCTAATAATGGACTTTGTATAGCTTCTTTTGCTGCATCTTCTGCTCTGTTTTCTCCTGCTGCTCTACCCACACCCATATGAGCCATACCTGTATTTAACATTATTGTTTTTACATCTGCAAAGTCCAAGTTTACTAATCCTGGTACTGCTATTAAGTCTGATATACCTTGTACACCTTGTCTTAATACATCATCTGCCATTTTAAATGCTTCTATTATAGATGTTTTTCTATCTATTATTTGTAGTAATTTGTCATTTGGTATTACTACTAATGTATCTACTTTTCCTTTTAAGCTTTCAATTCCTCTTTCTGCTTGTGAAAGTCTTTTCTTTCCTTCAAATGTAAATGGTTTTGTAACAACACCTATTGTTAATATTCCCATTTCTTTTGCTATTGATGCAACTATTGGTGCAGCTCCTGTACCTGTTCCACCACCCATTCCTGCAGTAACAAATACCATATCTGCTCCTCTTAATATTTCAGCTACTTCTGATTTACTTTCTTCTGCTGATTGTGCTCCAATATCAGGATTTGCTCCAGCTCCTAGTCCTCTTGTTATTTTTTCTCCTATTTGAATTTTAGTGTTAGCTCTTGATTGTTGAAGTGCTTGTCTATCTGTATTTACTGCTATAAAGTCTACACCTTTTATTCCTGATTCTATCATTCTATTTACTGCGTTGTTTCCTGCTCCTCCAACTCCAATTACTTTTATTGTTGCTGTTCCATCCATCATTGTTATATTACTATCATCATATTCCATCATTTTGATTTTCCTCCCCATCAATTTAGCTAATCTTTAGCTTTCTTTATTTTTGTGTTTTCACAATTTTGCTTAATTGTATATTTTATATGTTATTAGTTAGCTTTTTTAAATTACTAACTTAAAATTAATAACTCTTTTATTTTTTAATAAGAACTTTAACTATAGAAAAATTCTTTTATTCTTTCAAATATGTTTTTTAACATATTTTCATTTGATTTTGTATCTATACTGCTTGATACTGTTTTTGCAAATGGTCTTGATGCTATATATCTAACTAATGCATAACTTGTTCTATATGCAGGTTTTGTTGCTCCAATTAGTCTTCCTGTTGATATTTTTACAGGTATATTTAAGTTTATTTTTCCAGCAACATCACTTTTGCTTACATTTACTATTCCTTGTCCTGTTAAAATAACATTATTTATTCTAGATTTAATTCCTTGATTTGTTAAGTCTTTGTTTATTATTAAGAACATTTCTTCAATTCTTGCTTCTATTATTTCTATTAGTTCAGAGCTTTTTATTATTTTATTTTTATTATTGTCTTTGCATGTATTTAAAATTATGTCATTATCATTATCTATAAAAGATTTTAATGCTAGTCCATATTGTCTTTTTAATTTATCTGCTTCTTCATGTGATATATTTAATACTACTGCAATATCATTAGTTATATTTTCTCCTCCTAATGGTATTGAATTTGTATAAATAAATGTTGAACCCTCGAAAACTCCTATATCTGTGTTTTCTGCTCCCATATCTATAATTGCTATATTATCATGTAATTCATTTTTGTCAAGGATTAAATTTCTTTGAGCTAATGTTATTGGTACAATTCCATCTATTTCTAATCCTGCTTTTTTGAATATACCATTTAGTTGTCTTACATAATCTTTTTCTGCTAATATTATTTGTGCACTTATTGTGAAATTAGAGCTTAGGCTTCCTACTGGGTCTGTTACAACTGTTCCATTGTCTAATACTATTTTGTCTGGAACAATGTCTATTAATGTTTTTCCATCTGGTATTTCTATGTCTTTTACTTGCATTATTGCATTTTGAACATCTCTTACTGAAATTCCAGAATATTTATCTCTTGCTTCTTTAGTTATACTATTTTGAACTATTGTAACATATTTACCTGGAATTGTTACATATGCTGAATTTATTTTTAAGTTTGTTTCATCCTCGGCATCTTTTATAGTTTTTGCTAAACTTAAACTTACTTCTTCTTCATTTATTATTTTTCCTTTTTTTAATCCACTACATTTATATGATGTACTACATATAGTTTCTATTTGTTCAAAATTATTGACTTCTCCTACAACTGTTGCTATTTTGGTTGTTCCTATATCTACACCAACTATAATATCACCTATTGCCAAGTTAATTCCCCCATCTTTTAAGTACTAAATTTTCTGATTGTATTTATATTACATTTTTTTTAAAATGTCAATAGAATTTGTTATATTTTTGTAATAATTTCGTAATATTATTGTAATATTATTTATAAATGTTGAAATATCAGTTTTTTGTGTTTTATTTAATTTTTATTTGTTTTATTTTTTAAATTTTCTGTCCATTTTTCGACATAATATCTTCTTATTATTCCTAAATTTAAAAACATTCTTCCTACAAATACTACTATTGCTGCTAAATAAATATCAATATTTAATTTTTCTCCTAATACTGTTAATAGTATTGCAAGTATCCCATTTCCAAAAAATCCTGATATAAATATTTTCATATCGAATTTTTTATTTATTACAGATGCTATTCCTCCAAATACAGTATCTAATGCTGCAATTATTGCAATTGCTAGATAACTTGAATATGTATATGAGATTATTGGAGCATTTAATCCTACAATTACTCCTAATATACATGCTATTATCATACTAAATATAATCATTTTTATCATTCCTTTTACTATTTTATTAATATATAATTTATTACTTGACATTTTTATTATATATGTGCTCACACTGAAATAAAAAATGCCAAGTAATTAAGAATATATCGTTATTTATTAACATTTATTTTATATATTTATATCCTATGTCTTTATTGTATTTAGGAATTGCTATTTTGTTATCTTTTTCTATATCTGCTTCAAATCCTATATTTCTTAGTAATTCTATATATCCTCCATTACCTAATAATGTGCTTTCTAGATTTGTTGGGTCTCCTATTGCTTTTATTACATATGGTGATAATATTCTTTCTTGATTTACATATATAATTGAATTATTTATATATACTATATCAGACATATTGATTATTCTTTTTTCATTTATTGATATTGCTTCTGCTCCTGCTAGTTTTAAATAATCTACTATTACTAATAAATCTTCTGCTGAAATTGGTTTTATCTCATCACTATTTGTGTCTTCTATTTTTATTTGTATTCCAGGTCCCTGTACATTAGTTTTTCCTAAATACATATTTGTTTGTCCAAGTTCTTTTTCGATTAGTTTTGATGTTTCTTCTGATGATTGTTGTTTTTCTTTATATTCTTTAAGTCTTGATTCTTTTTCTTTATATTGTTCTTCTGCTTCTTTGTACATCTGTTTCCAATTTGCAAGTTCTGTTCTTAGTTCTTCTTCTCTCATTGTTTCTATTGATGTTATATCTGTTTCTTTTACAATTTTGAATTGCATACACATTACTGTTGCTAAAGCGAAACATGCTATTGCAATTGTTATAATAACTGTTATTTTGCCTTTTTTCATTTTTGTACTACCTCCTAGCTTTAGTTTGTACTACTTAAATATTTGAAGTTTAATACTCCTGAATATTTAGGTATTGTTATGTCATTAGATTTCTTTATGCTAACTTTTATTTTTCTTTCGTCTTCTAAGTTGTTTAATACTCCTCCTGGTCTTGATAAATTTGCTAGAGTTTCTGGTAGCCCTATTGCTTTTATTTCAAATGGTGAGCCTATTTTTTCTCCATTTATTGTTATAATGTTTCCTCCACATATTATTGGAGTTGTAAGTATTATTCTTTGTTCATTTATTGATATTGCTTCTGCTCCTGCATTTTTTAATTCATTTACTATTTTTAATATATCAATATCATGCACTAGGTCTATATCACTATCTTCTACTCTTATAACTACTCCTGAACCAGATACTTCTGTTAATCCTATTATTTTATTTCCATCATTTATTTGATTTTTAGCTTCTTCTAATTCTGAGTTATTTGATGTTGCTTTTTCTATTTCTAGTTGTAGTTCATTTTCAATTCTTTCTGTTTCTTTTAGTAGGTTGTCATATCTTTCTTTATATTTTAGTACTTCAGCTCTTAAGTTGTTTTCTTCATAATTTTGGCTTACAACCAAACTAGACTTTTTTACTGTTTTAGCTTGTATACAGATTCCTACTGTTAATGCAAAGCACATAATTCCAAAAACTAAACTAATTGTTTTTTTATTAGTCATTTAAATCATTCCTTTATAATTTTATATCATTATAGTTTATACTTTTTCTCTAAATCTTGCTTGAAATTTGTTTACTGTGTCTATTATGTTATCTATATATATGTTTCCTTCTTTTCCTTCATTTTCTTTTATAACTGCTGGAACATATAGCATTTTATTATTTAAGTTGTTCCCATCTCCTATATATATTGTCTTTTTCTCTTCTTCCATATATATAATGTAATTATTTTTATCTGTTATATCTATACTAGATACTTTTTTTTCTAATTCATAGTTTCTACAAATGTTCATTATTTGTATTACTACTTCTATTTTTCCTAAGTCATGTGTGTTTAATCTGTTTCCTGCTACAATTTGTTCTTGTTCTGTTTCTATTCCTTTTATTACTGGTAAATCAAGTTTTTGTTCAGATATTTCTAATATGTATCCTTGATTATTTATATATGCATATCCATTTAGAAATTCTACATTGTAATTCTTTTGTCTTTCCTTTATTGAAATTTCTATTTTGTTTGGAAATTTTCTTTTTATTTCTGCAATTTCTACATATGGGTTTGTTTTTATTTCTTTCTCTACTTTATTACGATTAAATCTAAATATATTTTGTCCTTCTTGCAATTGTGATAAACTTATTATTGTCTCTGTTGCTATTTGTTTATTGTTTATAACTTGTATTTCTTTTATATTAAATATTGGTGAAACTAATGCAAATGTAATACCTCCAGCTATTAACAAAATTAGTGTTATAAATTTTACTATTCTTTTTATCTTCTTTTTCTTTCTTAATATATTTGCTTGTTTTTTTGTCATTCTTTTTTGTGTTTCTTCTTTTTTCTTTTGATTATTTTTGTTTGTCATTCCAATAACTGTTTCTGTATCAATGTCAAATTGATTTTTCTGTTCATCTTTTCTTTGTTTTATTCTTTTTTGTCTTTCTTTTATTTTCTTTTTTTCTTCTTTTTCCTGTATTTTGCTATATTTGTTGTTAGAAAAATTATATAAATTATCAATTTGATTTTTTTGCTGTTTTGCCAAAATTTTCACCTCCAAAAATTTCTATTATGTATTTTATCAGAAAAGCTTTTATATTTCTATAGTTTTTTTAAATTAATATTATTTTTTTAACCAAGAGGGACGTTGTTTAAGTGGTTGAAAAATTTTCAACCACTTAAACAACGTCCCTCTTGGTCATTTCTTCATTTTTATATTTGCTCCTAATTTATTTAGTTTTTCATCTATATTGTCATAACCTCTTAAAATGTATTCTATATTATCTATTTTTGTAGTTCCTTTGGCTATTAATCCTGCTAATACTAATGATGCTCCTCCTCTTAAGTCTGTTGCTTTTACATTTGCCCCATATAATTTTCTTGTTCCTCTTATTACAGCACTTTTTCCCTCTACTGTTATTTTTGCTCCCATTTTATTTAGTTCTTGTGTATATTTATATCTGTTTTCAAATATATTTTCTATCATTATTGATGTTCCTTTTGCTGTTGTCAGCATTGATGCAAATACTGATTGCATATCTGTTGGAAATCCTGGGTATGGCATTGTTTTTATATCTAGTGCTTTTAGTCTTTTAGGTGATACTATTTTTATTTGATTTTTTTCTATGTTTATTTTACATTCTGCTTCTTCTAATTTATTTATTATTGGTGTAATATGGCTACTGTTTACATTTTCTAGTATTCCATTTCCTTTTGTTGCTGCTATAAAACATAGAAATGAACCTGCCTCTATTCTGTCTGGCATTATGTTATAACTTACATCTTTTAGTTTTTTTACTCCTTCTATCTGTATTTTATCTGTTCCTGCTCCTATTATTTTTGCTCCCATTTTATTTAACATATTCTGTAAATCTACTATTTCAGGTTCTCTTGCTGCATTTGTTATTATTGTTGTTCCGTTCTGCAAGTACACTTGCTAATATTATATTTTCTGTTGCTCCTACACTTGGAAAATCTAAGTCTATTTTTTCTCCTGTTATTTTTTCTGCTGAACATTCTATACTTCCATGGTTTTGATTTACTTGTATTCCAAGTCTTTCAAAATTTTTCAGATGTAAATCTATTGGTCTTGCTCCTATATCACATCCTCCTGGATATGAAAATATTGCTTGTTTGTATTTTCCTATTAATGCTCCTGCTAATATTACTGATGAACGCATTTTATGCATTAAGTCTTCTGGAATTTCAAATTTTTCTATTTTTGATGTGTCTATTTTTATTTTTCCATTCTTTTTTTCTACTTTGGCTCCTATTGTTTCTAATATTTTGAACATCATTTGTGTATCTTGTATGTTTGGTACATTATATAATGTTGTTTTTCCAGCATTTAATATTGTTGCTGCGATTATTGGAAGTGATGAGTTTTTAGAACCTGATATTTTTACAGTTCCTTCTAATCTTTTTCCTCCCTCTATTATGTAGCTTGACATTTATTTTCCTCCTTTTACTTTTGTTGTTGTAAATTAATAATTTTATTTTTAATTTACATTTTTTCATTTTGCTATATTTTATGTCTTCTTTACGTAAAAGGTGAATTACTTATTTTTTCATCTATTTTGTGATATTGTATCCTTTATCTTTTCCACAACTTCTTCTATTTTTAAATCTGTTGAATCTATAACTATTGCATCTTCTGCCTTTTTTAATGCTCCAACTTTTTTATGCATATCGTTATAATCTCTCATTCTTACATTTTCTAATACTTCTTCATATGTTGTATCTATTCCATTTTCAATATTTTCTTCATATCTTCTTTTTGCTCTTACTTCTTCACTTGCATCTAAGTAGATTTTTATATCTGCATTTGGAAATACTACTGTTCCAATGTCTCTTCCTTCTACTATTACATTTTTTCCTTTTGCTAGTTTTCTTTGAACTTCTACCATTTTTTCTCTTACAAGAATTATTGAGGAAATTTGAGAAACAATTGCTGTTACTTCTTTTGTTCTGATTTCTTTACTAACATCTTCATTATTTAATAATATTATTTCTTTATTTTCTGTTTTTTCTATTTTTATATCTATATTATTAGCTATTTCAATTATTTTTTCTGTATCATCTAAAGTTATTCCTTTTCTTAAAGTTTCTAATGCTACACATCTATATGTTGCTCCTGTATCTAAATTGAAAAATCCTATTTCTTTTTCTATTCTTTTTGTTACTGTTCCTTTACCACTACCAGCTGGTCCATCAACTGCTATTATCATTTGAATTTCCCCCTTATTATTTTTTCTTATTTCTTAATAGTTTTTATTATATATGTTGTTACATAAAAATAGAAACTATTGAGTAATAAGATTTTTTGTTAATTATACCAAACTCAATATTTTTGTCAATTACTTTATAACACTTATTTTTTTATTTCATATAATAATTTAAGGGGTGATTTTATGGCATATTCTGAAAGAGAATTATTGGCAAGAATGGTTCAATGTGAAGCTGGTCGGAGAAGGTGATAATGGGATGAAAGCTGTTGCTTCTGTTATTATGAATAGAGTTAATGTACCAGTTGGTGAATATTCAAGAGTATCTCAAGGTGGTAATATTAGAAATATTCTTTTTCAAGAGGGACAATTTGATTGTGCTAGAGAAACTATTCGAAATCAATATAATCCTCAAAACATATATAATATGACACCTACTGATGAGCATTATTATATTGCAGATTGGGCTCTTTCTGGAAATAAATTATCAGAAGCTGGTGAATGTTTATGGTATTTAAATCCTTTTAGACCAACCTGTAGTCAGACTTTTCCTTCAAATGGTTCTGGAACATTTCATACAAGAATTACTAATCATTGCTTTTATAGGCCTACACCTACTTATTCTAATACTTAATGCTCAATAATTTTTATATTTAATTTAGGAGGTTTTTTATGAACGAAAATTTAAATAATACAAGTGAAAAAAGAAATGTTGTTACTAATAACAATTCTCCAGAAGTTTTAACAAATAATATATATACTCCTGCTTTTTTAAGAGAACAAATTGGAAAATTAGTAAGAGTTGAATTTCTTATAGGGACTAATAATTTAACTGATAGAACTGGTATTCTTGAAGATGTTGGTGTTAGTTATATTCTACTAAGAGCAATAGATAGTGGAAATTTGCTTTACTGTGATTTATATTCTATAAAATTTGTGTCTATTGCAGAATATCCTTATAGACCAGAAATGTATAATTATTAAATATAAGAAGGTTTTAATACCTTTTTATTTCTTTTGGTATTATTATTTTCCCAGTAGTTTTATTTCTTGGCTTTTCTATATCATATAACATTTCTAATAATTGATTTTCTTTTTTAAAGAAAACTGAAAATATGTTTTTTCTTATTTTAGTAAATATGTCATCTTTTACTATGATTAATCCTGTTTCTATTTTTTTACTCATTTATTATTTTTCCTTTTTAATTATATATTTTATAATATTTATTATTTAAAAATCTGTCAATAGTTATAGATTTTATTCTCTATTAAATTTTCTCTTGAATTTTAATGTATATTGATGTATAATTTCCCCATAATATAATTGGAGGTACAAAATGGAAAAATTAGTTATAAAAGATTTGTATAGAAATACAGATAATTATATAGGAAAAGAGATAATATTAGATGGCTGGGTTAGAACAGTTAGAGATTCAAAAAATTTTGGTTTTATTGAATTAAATGATGGTTCATTTTTTAAAAATGTTCAGATTGTTTTTAGTGATAAATTAGATAATTTTAATGATATTTGTAAACTTACAATCAGTTCGTCAATAAAAGTGACTGGAACATTAGTTATAACTGAAAATGCAAAACAACCTTTTGAAGTTCAAGCTACAAAAATTGAAATATTTAGTTTGTCTGATAGTAGTTATCCTCTTCAAAAGAAAAAGCATTCTTTTGAATATTTAAGAACTATTGCACATCTTCGTCCAAGGGCTAATACTTTTAATGCTGTTTTTAGAGTTAGAAGTGTATTAGCTTATGCAATTCATAAATTCTTCCAAGAAAGAGGTTTTGTATATGTTAATACTCCTTTGATTACTGGTAGTGACGCTGAGGGTGCTGGTGAAATGTTTAATGTTAATTCTTTTGATTTATTAAATGTTCCTAAAACAGAAGATGGACATGTTGATTTTTCCAAGGATTTCTTTGGAAAGTCTTCTCACTTAACAGTAAGTGGTCAATTAAATGGTGAAACTTTTGCAGAAGCTTTTAGAAATATTTATACTTTTGGTCCTACTTTTAGGGCTGAAAATTCAAATACTGTAAAACATGCTGCTGAGTTTTGGATGGTTGAACCTGAAATTTGTTTTGCTGATTTAAATGATGATATGGATTTAGCTGAAGACATGATTAAATATATTTTTAAATATGTTCTTGATAATTGTCCTGAAGAGATGGAATTTTTTAATAATTTTATTGATAAGACTTTATTAGATAGATTAAATAATGTTATTAATTCAGATTTTGCAAGAATTTCTTATACTGATGCAGTTGCTGAATTAGAAAAACATAATGATGAATTTGAATATAAAGTAAGTTGGGGTATTGATTTACAAACAGAACATGAAAGATATCTATGTGAGCAAATATTTAAAAAGCCTGTTTTTGTTACAGATTATCCTTCTGATATTAAAGCTTTTTATATGAAACAAAATCCTGATGGTAAAACTGTTGCTGCTGCTGACCTTTTAGCTCCTGGTATTGGTGAGATTATTGGTGGTAGTCAAAGAGAAGAAGATTATAATAAATTATTAAATAGAATGAAAGAATTAGATATGCCTATTGATAATTATGATTGGTATCTTGATTTAAGAAAATATGGTAGTTGCGTTCATTCTGGTTTTGGTTTAGGTTTTGAAAGAGCTATTATGTATTTGACAGGTATGCAAAATATTCGTGATGTTATTCCTTTTCCTAGAACACCAAAAAACTGTGAATTTTAAAATTCACAGTTTTTTATTATACTTTTATATTGCGATACTATATATTACAATATAAATTTCTAAGTCATTTTCATAATCCATTTGACTTTCTTATGTATACTTAGTATAATATCAATAGAAAATATTGTATGTACTATAGCATTTATTAGGAGGAATATAGTATGAAAAGAATTATTGAAGGACGGTGGGACTGCTCATACTGTGATACCAAAGGCATCTTAGGAGGTAAAAGACAGTGTCCAAATTGTGGTAGAGTGAGAGATAAGGATTTTGATCCTTACTTGCCTAAAGACCGGAAAGCGAGTTATGTACCAGAAGATGTTGCAAAAAACATTACTCGTAATCCTGATTGGATGTGTAGTTTCTGCGGTAGTTATTGTTCTGATGATGATACTGCGTGTCCATGTTGTGGTGCACCACGTTCAGAGGAGGACCTTAACTATTTTGATATTAAGAGAAAGCAGGAAGCTGAGAAAAATAAAGTTGAAAGTAAAAATGATTTCAATTTTTACTCAGATTTAGATAAAGAAAGTACTATATCTGATTCTTCTTCTTTATCTTCTTCTTCTTCTTCAAAAAAGAATTTTAAGGATATTTTTAAAAAGCCTATTTTCTCTTTTTCCTTAATATCAATTTGTATCATTCTATTAATTTCTGGGCTTATTTACTTATTAATTCCCAGAGAAGTTAGTATGAAAGTTTCAGAACTTTCTTGGAGTAGGTCTATTAATATTGAAAGACTTCAACCAGTTATAGAAAGCGGTTGGTATTTACCATCAGGATCTGAACTAATTTATACTTCTGAAGAATTTCATCATAATGAAAGAGTATATGATCATACTGAAACATATACTACTACCACTATTAATAATTTAGGTAATGGATATTTTGAAGAAGATGAGCAAGAACATAAAAAAGATGTCTATGTAGATGTTCCAGTTTTTGAAACAAAATATTATTACTATATAGATAAGTGGTTATATGAACGTTCTGTTCATACATCTGGCTCTGATAAGTTTCCTTATTGGGGAGATGTATTATTATCATCTGATGAAAGGATTTCTAGAAAAAGTAGTTCTTACAAGATAACTGGTACTACAGAAGATGGTAAAGTGAAAACTTTTTCAATATCTTATGATGATTGGGAAACTATTCAAATAGGGCAGATTGTAAAACTTAAAGTTTCTTTAGGAGTTGCAACTTTAATGAAATAGTACTATTGGGATTCCTTGTTGGAATCCCTTTCTAATTTAAAAAACTACTAAAACAATTAAAGTCTATGGTGGTGATAGGGGGCCAGGTCTTAAATCCCAATTTTTTATATAAAAATTGGGATTTAAGACCTGGCCCCCTATCACCACCATAGACTTTTCTATTTTAATTTTTCTGTTAAATCATTAATATTTATAATTTCTGTTTCTCCTGTCTCCATATTTTCAAGCTCTACATTTTCTCCATCTTGCTTATCTCCTAAAACAACTAAATATGGTGTTCCAAGAACTTTACAATCTTTTATTTTAGCTCCTATTGTAATATTTTCTCTATCATCTAAAATGGCATTTATGTTTTGCTCTTTTAGTTTTTCATATAACTTATTAGCTAAATTAACTTTTTCTTCATTATCCATTTTTGGAACAATTTGTATTAGATATGGTGCTACTGTTTTTGGTAGTACAAAACCACATGGTCCCCATTTTTCATCGTTTATTACACATTTTTCATATAAGGCTGCAACTGTTCTACTTACTCCAATTCCATAGCATCCCATATAATATAATGATTCTTTTCCATCTTGGTTTGTAAATTTGCCATTCATCATTTCAGAATATCTTGTTCCTAATTGGAATATGTGTCCAAGTTCCATTGTTCTTATTTCTTTAAAGTTAGAAATATCCTCTATTCCATATTCATTTTTTAGGTATTCTTTATAGTCTTCTCTTTCTAAAATTTCTGTATTTAATCCTATTCCTGTTTTTTCATCATATAGTATTTTATCTTCTCCTTGTTCAGAAATCATCATAAATTCTTCTGATTTTTTTCCGCCCATTGCTCCATTATCTGCAACTATTGGTATTACTGGTAATCCTATTTTTTCAAATATTTCTAAATATGCTTTTCTAACATTATCATATGATTTAGCCATAGCTTCTTCATCAACGTCAAAACTATATGCATCCATCATTGGAAATGCCTTTCCTCTTAATAAGTATCCTCTTGTTCTTATTTCATTTCTGTATTTTTCTCCTATTTGATAATATGTTACTGGTAAATTTTTGTATGATTTTAATTTTTCTCTTGCAAATTCTAGCATTGCTTCTTCACCTGTTGGTGCTAAACAGAATGTTCCTTTATTTGATTCTGTTATAAGCATTGTTCCATCATCTACATAATGTTCATATCTTCCTGAGTTTTTCCAAATTGTGTCTGGTTGTAATGTTGGTAATAAACATTCTATACAATCATATTTATTTAATGTTTCTGTTATTATTTTTTCTATATTTCTTCTTACTAATAATGGTATTGTGTTATATGCAAATAGTCCTGCTCCATATTGTACTAATTGCCCTGTTTGTAATAATATGCTTTGTCCTGGGTACATTTCATCTATATTATTTAGTTTAGTTGTGCCCATTCCTGTTTTTGATAATTTCATTTTTCTTCACTCCTAAATTATATTTATATTTCTTTATGTTCTTTATTGTTTTTATCTTCTTCCCTTTCGGGCTCTGGAGCCTCATTTATAATTTCATTTTGTTCATTTTCTTCTTTATTAGTTTCTTCCTCATCTTCTATTAAGTCATCAATTACAATTTGTTGATTTTCATCTAATTTATATCTTGGAAGTTCTGGCAAATCATTTAGAGATGTATATCCAAACATTTTTAAGAATTCATCTGTGGTTATATATGTCATTGGTTTTCCTGGTAAGTCTGCTTTTCCAGCTTCTTGTATTAATCCATATTCCAGCAATTTATATATACATGCATCTGCATTTACTCCTCTTATAGATTCTATTTCTGCTCTTGTTATTCTTGGGTTATATGCTATTATTGCAACTGTTTCTAATGATGCATTTGATAAATTTGGTTTTGATCTTTTATCTAATATTGGATATATATATTCATATAATTCTTTTTTTGTGCATAATTGATATTCATCATCTATTTTTATTATTTCTATTCCTCTATTTTGTATTTTATAGTCTTCTTGCATTGATACTATTATATTTTCTAAATCATCTTTTGATATTTCTAGTGTAATCATTAATTCTTTTATGCTTACTTGTCTTCCTGCTGCAAATAGTATTGCTTCAATTATTGATTTTAGTTTTTCTATTTCCATTATTTTTCTTTTCACTCCACTTCAATTAGTTCATTACTTCAAAAATTCTCATTAAAATTGACTTTTATATTATCACATTATTTTAGTATTATGTCAATATTTGTAATTTATTTTTTGCCTTTTCTTGCTAATTTTATAGTTTTGTGGTAATATTATTTTATAATATTATGGAGGTACAAATATATGAGTGAAAATAAAAAAAGTATTGAAATTATTAATGGTGATGGTTCTAATTTAGAAATTTCTCATGTATATGACCATTTAAATACTGGTAAACCTAAATGTAATAATAAAAAACCAAAGAATATAGTAATTCCAAAAATACCTAAAAATTCAGAAAAAAAATAATTTTGACAAGTAATTTCCATAAATCTCTTGTCAAAACTAGAAATATATGTTAAAATAGTCAATGTTATAGTTTAATAAAGACTAAAAGGAGGTGCAAACATGCCAAATATAAAATCAGCAAAGAAAAGAGTTAAAGTAATTGAAAAGAAAACTTTAAGAAATAATATGATAAAATCTGCATATAAAACAGCAGTTAAAAAGTTTGAACAAGCTATTGAAGCTGGAAATATAGATGAAGCAAAAGTTTTATTCTCAGAAGCTACAAAAAAAATAGATCAAGCTTGTACAAAAGGTGTTATTGTAAAAAACACTGCATCTAGAAAAAAATCTAGTTTATCAAAAAAATTAAATGCAGCTATAGCTTAAGCTAATAAATGAAAATTATGCATAGTTTTTGTTTTAAAATCTGTAAGTTTCTTACAGGTTTTTTGTTATATCTTTTTAATATTCTTCTAAAGAAGTTATAAAATCTTGTTGTTTAAAAATAATGTGTAGGGTATTTTTTCCATTGTATTTTAAATTTTTACATGCTATTATTATTTATAGGTGATACATATGATTAATAATATTATAAATAATTTTAAAGATTTAGATAAGTTATCAAAGAAAATTATGAAAAATGGTTTAAAGTTTTGTTCTGTTCTTGGAATAATTGCTTTAACTGTTCTTGTTACATATAATTTATCTTTTACTGTTCCTGTTCTTTATTCTATTGGCTTTATTCTATTTAAGCTTAGTTTGACTTTTGGGATTGAGTTTATTATTTGTGGATTAGTAGTTGATAAGATAAAGGCTGGGGTAATATAAATATGAACCATAATTATTAAATTCTTTTTAATAATTGTGGTTCATTCGTTATTTCTAATTTTTATTCATTTTTTCAATTTCTTCTTTTGAAAGTTCTGTTATTTCACAGATTTCATCTATTGTCATTTTCATATTTAGAAGTTTTTTTGCTATTTTAATTTGTCTTTTCTTTCCTTCTGCTCTGCCTTTCGCTATTCCTTCTTCTATTCCTTCCTCTCTTGCACAATTTATTTCTGTTGTTCTATCTGACTCCCATATATCTCTTGATATCTCAAGATATATTGCCTGCT
>CAOMRW010000028.1 GCA_948485625.1 uncultured Clostridia bacterium
GTATTTCAATGCTAGTATTTTCAATTAAGTGTGACATATGTTTGACAAACCTACAATAATTTTTTTTGCTTTTTATACATATTTATTGAAAATATATAAAAAATATGATATTTTATACATATGGAGGTAAAACTATGAAATTAGAAATGTTGCCATATAAAAATATTAATTTAAAAACGAATAAAATTTTAGAACAATTAACTTTATCATCAAGAGCCCTAGCAGAATTAAAAGGTTATGCTAATACTATTCCAAATATGCATATTTTAATAAATGCTGTAACTATTAATGAAGCAAAAGATAGTAGTGCTATCGAAAATATTGTTACAACTCATGATGACATTTATAAAGTGCTTACAAAAAGTGGCTATAAAGAAGAAAACGCAAAAGAAGTTGTAGATTATAGAAATGCTATTTGGTTTGGATATGAACAAATAAAAAAAGTTAATTTTATTAACACAAATACTATTATTAAAATTCAAGGAACCATTGAACATAACAATGCTGGGATTAGAAAATTACCAGGAACTGAATTAAAAAATTCTATTACTGGAGAAACAATATATACACCACCTCAAAATGAACAAGAAATAAGAACATATTTAAAGAATCTAGAAGATTTCATTAATAATGGTGAAGATAGTATAGATCCATTAATAAAAGTATGTTTGATACACTATCAATTTGAAAGCATTCATCCTTTTTATGATGGAAATGGAAGAACAGGAAGAATATTAAATATTCTATATCTTGTATTAAATAAACTAATAGATAGTCCAATTTTGTATTTAAGTAAATATATAAACAAAACTAAACAGCAATATTACAAATTATTTAATGAAGTTAGAGATAATAATAATTTTGAAGATTGGATACTATATATTTTGAAAGGTATTGAAATTACATCCAAAGAAACAATAGAACTAATTGAAAAGATTCAAACGGAGATGAAAGATTATAAAGAAGAGTTTAGGACTAAACTACCTAAAATCTATTCAAAAGAACTGTTAGAAAGTTTATTTTATGAAGTTTATACTAAAATATCATATATAGAAAAGGCATGTGATGTTACAAGAATTACTGCAACTTCATATTTAAATCAGTTAGAAGAAATAGGTCTTTTAGAATCTGAAAAAATAGGTAGGGAAAAGTTATATAAAAATACTAGATTGATAAAACTATTATCTGAAAATTAATATATATATTCTTAGTTAGTTTAATAGTTGTTATTTATTATAAAATGTGCTAATATATATTTTGTTATGAGAATTTCTTAAAATGGAAACTTAAAAATGAAGATTCATTAAAGTTTAGGAGGAATTTTATGAAGAAACGGAAAATTAGTGTAGTACAGATTGAAAAAAATAGTGAAATATCTAAACAAGCTTTATCTAGAGCTGAACGATTTTCAAGAGCAGTACATAAAGAAGATAACACAATTAAGGAAGGGAATAGTTCAACAGCTTTAGAATGGGCAAAACAATTCTTTGTAAAATAATAAAAAAAAGAAGCAACATTGACTATTATGGTAGTGTTGTTTCTTTTTTATAAATTTAATTAGTAAAGTAGGGAGGATATTTGAATTCTTTGAAAAAGGTTTCAAAATAGAAAAATAAGTAGGGAATAGGGAAATAAGCTATTTTAGAGAAAATAGAAATTTTAAAATAAATTTTTTAAATAAAAACTAGATATGAAGAAAAAATTTAAACATAGAATATCTTAAAAACAGAAAAATTAAAATAAAAATTTAAAATTATAAGAAATTTTATAATTAGATTTTAAATTAAAACTTTGTGTAAAGTTAATTTTATATATGCAATTTTAAAAAACGAACATTTGTTATAATTGTTTGTAAATAAAAATTTGCATTACAATTTTGTAAATACTTTATAAAATTTTTGTATAATCATTATATAAATTTAGATTACTAATTCTATAATATAATTTCATATTATGAAGCTTCAAAATCAATTTTAAGACATTTTAATGATTCATCCAACAAAGTTTTATGTTTTAAATTTGATGTGCATAATATAAAATGTCATCTTTATAATATGATTCTAGTAAAAATGCTGATTTTTAGGCATTTATTAAAAATGCTGAAAAATGGCTAAAAAAACGAAGCACGAAAATCGATTTTAAGCCGTTTTTAAAAATTAGACATATACTAGCTATATAATTTTTTTAAATTATGAGGTTGCAATAATGAAAAAAAATCCAACCAGGAATAATCAAAAATAATGAAGCTCCAGAATCGATTTTAAGACGATTTTATTAAAAAAGTAGTATAGTTTGTTGTTAGAATAATAAGCCGAAACAGGCTTTATTAAAGGAATAGCAAAATTTTATAGTTAGGACTATTTGACATGGTTTTATATTTTATTCCTATCTCTATTTGCACAAAACTTACCTTTTGTGCAATGTTATATGCAATATTTTATAAGGTACATACATACCCTACCTAACAAAATAGATTTATATAAAGTAAATATAAGAAATATTTAATATGTCTATTTTATATCATAAGAAAAAATTATTGTCAATAAATTTTTTTGAAATTTTGAAAATAAATTATATTATTATCTTTTTTCTTCAATGTTTCTTTTTCAGAATATTTTGTAAAATCAGAAACATCACGTTCTTTAATGCAAAAATACTTAAGTTTAACACAATATGCATACTTATTTTTAAAAAAATCATTATCAACAAAATATGGACGCCCTCTCTCCTCTTCCAAAGAAATCATATCATAAAGTTTTAATTTTGCTGAAGTAATATCATTAAAAAAATGTATCATATATGGTGTTCCACCATTACAAATAGTATAAATTCCATATTCTTTCAATTAAAAAACCTCCCCTATAAAAATAATTATATATCAAATTATGTAAACTGTCAATAATTTTATTTCGACAAATTATGACATATTTATCATAAACAATAAGATATAATAATTAAGGAGGTGAAAAAATGAAAAATTTATATATATGTGCAATTCTATTATTCATATTAGGAATTATTGTAAAATTACTAAATGAAAAAGGTGTAATTAACGAAAACTCAAACATTAAAAGGTATATAATTAAGAATAATCCAATGACAGAAACTGAGCAAAAATTTTTAAGTTATTTAAAGGTTTTTACAGATAAAAATAATCTAATTATAATACCACAAGTACAATTACAATCAATTTTTAAAACAATTGAAAAAAAAGATATTTCAAGTTTTAATAAAATAAAATCAAAAAGTATAGATTTTGCAATAGTTGACAGTAATTATAATTATAAACTATTTATAGAATTAGATGATTATACTCATAATAGAAAAAATAGAATACAAAGAGATATTTTTATAAATAATCTATTTAATACATATAATTTAAAACTAAAAAGAATAAAAGTACAAAATAATTACAATTTAGAAGAATTAGAAAATATAATAACAGAAGTAGCATAAAACTACTTCTATATATTTTTTATACAACAATAATCATTTTCATAATCCCAAACAATATCATTATCATTTAATATATTTATTTCCGTTCTTAAAGCTCTCTTTAAACCTCTACTACATATATATATTTGCCTATGTTCATTTCTTATACAATCTTTAGAAATATATTTAGTTATATAATTGCAACATTTTACATAGTCATTAATTTTAGAAAATGAATTAAAACCTAATTTATCTAAAAAATAAGATGATAAATAACCATTTGAATTAATATATAAATCTTTAACGCCTTTACACAATCCATGAAAATGAAAAGCACCATTTTTATGCTTTTCTGTGATAATCAAATAAGCAAATTCATTATATTTTCTTTTATAAGCTTTTAAAATAGATTTTAAACTATTTTGGCAATCAGATAATGAAAATCTATTACAATTAATAGAACTAACAGTAAAAGTAACAAAATATTCAAAATTATTGCACAATGCAATTTCTTTTATATTCTTTTTGGTACGTGATAAAGAAATTCTTTCAACTTCTTCCTTTGTAGTAATTGTAATATTATTTTTTATCAGCTCAAAACCTGAATTTCTACAAGATTTTATTTTTACTAATTTAGATAAATTATTATTATAGCTATATATAAAATACTTTGTTGTATAAACATCGTTATTATTAAAAATTCTTATTTTTTTCAATATAGAGCACCTCATGTTCCTAACTTGTTACTATGTCAAGTATATATTATTAAAATTTTGTAAATATTAAATACTTAACAATTTTTTCAATATTTTAATTTTTATTGAAATTTCATAATAAAAATCATATAATTTCTGCAATTCAAAATATTCATCTAATGACATTCCAATAGTATTTTCTAATAACTGAATCCTATCAAAAACCTTACACTCCTCTAATTTTAAATCTCTTAAATAATCTCTTAATTTTCCCTTTTTTATAAAATCTCTCATAAATTAATAATTCCTTTCATTTTATCTTATATTTTTCTTTTTATCGTCCTAGGGGGACTCTTCCCCCTCCTGAGATAGCAAACAATAACAAAACGTAGTTCCTGCGTCACAACGTTTTGTAATTGAAGCTAATCTCACCCCCCTGCATATCGGAGAAGTTCACAGTAGCATTATGTTTGGTAAAGAAAATTATCTTTATTTAATATATAACTATAAATAATTTGCATAACATAATTTTTACATTCAATTTTTGTATATATTTTTGATGGATAAAGTTTTATTCCATCAATAAAAATTGGTTTAAAATTTCTATTTTTAAATTTATAATAACTTTTAGATATATAATCAATTGAATATCCATTATTATATAATTCTATAATTCTATTATCATCCATAATAAAAAACTCCTATATAAATAATAATTAAGCTACGCAAATGCGTACCCTTAATTATTTATATTATTTCTTTCTAAATCTGTTTTAAATCCATCTTTAGAATAGTTCTGTATTCTTTTGTAAGTATCAAATGAATTACGAAGTATTGGTGTATGAACAAAGAAGTAAGTTCTAATATACTTCTTAAAAGTAAATGTTTGTTCATCATAATAAATTGGTTTACTTACTCTTACTATAGTAAGACAACCTGCAATAGTAAATGGCAAATAAACAAAACTTGTTTGTTCTCGAATAGGTTTTGCAACTCTACCAAATACCTGAGCAGTACCTACTATTACTTTTCTTTGTTTACGTTGCTGGCTTATTTCTCCAAGCATTTCTGGAGGAAAGTCTTTACTTTGCAAAGACGAAAACCAAGATTGAATTTCGTCTATTACGTTCACAACACCATATTTACCATTTGAGCGTTCCTCACTTAACAAGTCTTTCCAATGAGAAATTTTGCCATCCTCATACTTGTAATCTAAATTAGTATATGTTTTTAAGAATGGATATTGTTTTTTCCATCTATTTAAAAGTAAATCAACAACACTAGTTGTTTTTCCACTTCCCTGTTCTCCACAAAAAAGATGTAAACCATATTCTTGAAATTCTCCGAGGAATTCGGTTAAATCTATCTAGCCAAAATTGTTTAGGAAAATCAAATAATAATCTTTGAAAAATACTCTTAGTTTTATATTGACTAACATTTGCAGGAAGTTCAAGTTTTTTAATAAATCTATAATATAAAAACCATAATACAAAACTTGAAATTTCTAATAAAAACAAAAAAATAATAATAAACAAAATAATTTTAAATATTAAAAATATAATACCCATATTAATTACCTCCCATTGGTATAAAACTTTTTACTCTAAGAAAAACAGACCAAACAAATCTAAAAGTATGAAATGTAAAACTAAACAAAATAAGAGGCATTAACAATTTGACAGGTAAAAGATAAGCTGATAATTTGCAAATAGAAATCAAAGTATTAGCAATTCCAGCTGGTATACTAATACTTAAAGTTGGTATAGCAACAAGCATAACAACAACAATTGAAACCATTGCAATAATAAACAATGTTTGAACCATAAAACCTCCTTAATCATGTATAATATTAGGTATTTTAATATATATTTTTCTTATATAAACAAAATAGCAAATACCTGCAATTATACCATGTATATAATCTCTATAATTATTATAAAAAGATAAATCTAAAACATTAACAGTCTTACCACCACAAAATTCAGGTAACACAATATTAAAGTCTGGTGGTGTATCATCACTATCTTGAATTGCATTCCAAAATTCAACAAGGAAATCCTTTAAACTATAAAAAGCACTAAATTTATCGTCTATAAGACCATTTACTTGACTAGCAGTATTATTCATTTCAGATGCCTTGTCATTACTTTCTTGTCTTTCATCTTCATCTTTTTTACTAAACCAATTGCCTATACTTTCAAAACAATCATTTATACTTTCTGACATACTGCGAAGTGCATTGTCTATATTATTCCATAAATCCGAAAACCAATTGCCTATACTATTTCCTAAGTTTTCAAACCACTTACCAATGTTTGAAAACCCCTCTTTAATCCAATCAAAGAAATCACCAAACAAACCACTACTGCTATTATCATCAGAACCATCATTTTTATCTCCCCCTCCGACTTCTCCGCCATTATTTTCATTACCAGTTCCAGATGAGGAGTCCCTTGAAAAAAAATTGTACCATCAGTGTTATAAATATCAACTGTAGAACGACATAAACCTAAAAAATTACTATAAGTATTATAAGACCTTAAGGTCGTACAATTTTTAAAATCCAAAAAATATGTACCATCACTTTGTTCTATAGCATAAAAATCACCATAACTTCTATAATAAGTTTTTTTAGTTTCAAAAGTAATATCAGTATAACAATCTATTGAGGGATAACTACCCCTTATAGAATAATTGAAAAAACTCTCTGTATCTTTACTATAAAATAAATGAAATCTATTATTACTATCATAAGCAATTATAAAATCTCGACAATCATCTGGTAATGTATAATAATATTTTTTTTCATTATAAAAAAAAGAGTATTCATCACTAGAAGCTTTTACATTACATGAAAAAAATAATATAAAAAAAATTAAAATCAATAAAATTTTAAATATAAAAAATTTACTATATTTCATAAAACCTCCTAAAAAAATAAAATGAAACTAAAAAATCTTTTATTTAGTTCCATTTTTTCATTAATATTAAGCACCTTTAATTTGTCTTTTTAAGAATGCATAACCTTTTCTTATTGCAATTAAACCAATTACAAAAGCTGCCGAAGCACTAATTGCAACTAGAACATTTTGAGTAATAGCTGAAAAATCTAATCCATTTATTACTTGTGCTAAACTTGTAACTGTAGTTGAACCTTCCATAAAAAACCTCCTAAAAAATTTTTATATAATTTTATATGCCACCAAAAATAAAGTGACAAAAGAAATTATAAACTAATTTAATAACTAAAAATATAAAGATAAATCCTAAAATCAAATAAATGTATTTAGTATAATACAATATTTGTAATAAACATTCCATCTCGGTCAAACTAATATACAACCAAATCTTTCATATTAATTACATTTTTATTTTCTTTTTTACTATACCAAAATTCAAATATACAAGTTATATTGTCATTTTCTTTTAACATATCTAAACGTTCAATTAATTCAGATTTGAAAATAAAAATTCTAACATTTTTATTACTTAAATTTTCTAAACAATCTAACTCACAATAATCCTTATTATTTTTAGTTTTTTTAATTGTATGACTTTTATAAGTTCCTATAAATTGAAGTATCATATAACCACCTTTAAATAAATATTTAGCCCCATAGTAATAAGAGGGGCTATCAACTTATTACTATAAAAGTCTAAAAAAATAGACTTATACAAATAAATCCTGAGATTTAATTATATAAATCTTTTTGTTTAAATAATAGCCGAAACCTTACCTTTTGTGCAATGTTATATTATAATAAAGAATAGAGTCTCCTGCCTTATTAATTCATTATCACATATATTTACCCCCTACTTAATAAAATATTTTCATTAAATATCATAATTAAAACTGTAAGATTATTATTTTTTTATATTTTATCTTCTAAATATTTTTAAATTTTAATACTTAATGCTTTTCAATTTTAAAAAATATTAATTTAATAAAATAATTATATTTATTAAAAAATATTATAGTTAAAATAGTTATATCCCCCCTCTCCTTTATAATATTTTATAAAAATGATATTATATTAAGCTATACAAATACTAATATTTTTTATTTCGACAAATTATGACATATTTATAATAAGTAATAAGATATAATTTAAAAAAGCCTATAAATAATAAAAAAGGAGAACAAAAATGAGAGAAAAAAGAGAAATATTACAAAGAAAAATATATGATGAAAATGGGAAATTACAATATACAATAATACCAAATTATAAAAAAACAGACTATTTTATGTCAAAAGATGAAATAAGATTTTATAAAGTCTTAATATTAATTGTAAATGAAATTAAAAAAATGTATAATATTAACTTACAAATCTTTTCGCAAGTAGCAATAAATAGAATAATAAAACAAAACAATCAAAGAGAAAAAGAATTAGAAAAAGATATTTTTTGTAGAAGTTTAGATTTTGTTTTATATGACTTGAATAAAGATGAAATATTTTGTTGTATTGAACTAGATGGAATAGAACATAAAAATAATATAGAAAAAATTGAAAAAGATAGAATATTAGACAATGCTCTTAAAAATATATATAAATTAATTAGAATAAATGTATCCGAAAAGTATGAAATAACTGAAATAATAAATAAAATTATTAAATAAAAAATTCAATATACTTTTCTAGATCATATAAAAATGATTAATTTGCTAACATTAAAAGATAGAACCATATATAATATAGTTCTATCTTTTAATATATCAATATTATATCTTTATTAGAAAAAAGCACAGTATTAAACTGTGCTTTTTAGAAGTTTCAATATTCTTACTAAAATAAAAGAATATGAATTTCATTATGAATTATCAACATTTTTGATATATTTTTTACAAATTTCATCAAGCTCATAAGTAACCAAAATCTTTTCATCATGCAACCTTTGCACAATTTCCTCAAAAAGTTCTTTGTTATCTTCAATAACCTTTTGAGCACGAGCATATGCCTCTTTCATAATTTTTTCAATCTCGGCATTGATTTTAGTTTTAACATCATCTGTAAGCAAGTAATCCTTTACATATCCTTTTGCTATATAGGTTTTATTCTCTTCGCTTCCAATTTGAGCCAACCCCAATGATAATACAGCCTGTTCTGCCATATAATTAGCAGACACTAAATCAGCTGATGCACCTGAAGACAGTTCGTTTGTATAGTACTTTTCTCCTACTCTGCCTCCTAATGAAAAAGCAATATCGTCTATAAAATATTCTCTAGAACCAGGATAATATTGGCGTTGATCAAAGTCATATACTGTTACTCCGTTCCAATCATCTGTTGGAAGAATACTAACATTATCGAATCTGTAGCATTTCAAATTTGGCAATAATGCTCCAACCAAATAATGTCCAACTTCATGATATGATACTGCCCATTCTTCTTTTTCAGGTCTTTTAGATGTTGTTCTAAAATCAACTCTGTAATATGTGAAGAAATTTTGTTTTGTAACTTCTTTTTGCCGATTTTTCTGAGCATCTGCTAATGCAAAGTTTATTGCATCAATTGTCTTCTCTGGATTACTTTTATTAAAACGAGCATGTACACCAGCTGTTGAAATTGCAAATCTAACCATTCCTTCTGAAATCTTTACTCCATAAATACTTTGAAGATTATTGATTCTATTTTTTATCATAGGATAAACTTCATCAACTTCAGGTTCATCAATTCTAATCCTATTTAAATATTTCAAAATATCATCATCATATTCAAAGTAATATTCAAAATCTTCATCATTAATCGAAGCTATAAACTTAATGTCGTACTCAAGTACACATTTTTTAAATAATTTTAAAAGCCCTATATCATATTTCATATGCAAAAGATTATCAATATAGAAAATAACTCTTTCTTTATTTTGCTTTATGAAATCTTCTAATTTATTAAGAACTTTTTCATATTTAAAAGATTTCTTCTTTTCACATAAATCTGCTAATTCTAGTAAAGAACTTGTATTAATTGTTATTACATGATACTTACGAAATTGCTTTGGACATTCACCCAAATTAATTTGCCGTATAATCTCTGATGCAATAGTTGTTTTTCCGACACCATGCTCTCCAATAAGTATTGCATTATTTTTTTGCTGTGATGTCAAATAAGTCCATATCCTATCAAGTTCTTGATCACGCCCATCAATTTTTTCAGTAATTCCTGAATAATTATAAGTAAGATATTCTTTTAGTGCAAATGATATCAATCCATACGATTTGTAAAGTTTTATTGATGACATTATAATACGCCTTAATGTCTTAATTGAAAGTTCTCCAGAAGTCTCTCCTACTTTAATGCTAATTGTTTTAAGATTTTTTTCAACAGCTTCCTTATAAAGATTTTCTAAATCTGACAAATTAGCATTAAATACTATTACTTCAGAATTTTCTAATGGTAAAGAAATTGTTACTATCCGGTTATCTTTTCCTTTCATAATGATACCTCCTATTGAAAATATTTTTAATAAATTATGTCAACGCTAGTGTATAATATTTTTTTCGTTGTGTCAAGTAAAATATGCAAAAAAGGTAGAAAATATGCAATTATATTTTCTACCTTTCACTAATTTGATATATTCTATAAAATGATTATATGTTTATAGCTGTATCTTTTTTAATTTACTTATTTAAATCTTCTAATAAAATTATCAATTCCATCTAAAAATTCATCATTATTCTTAGTCTTAACCATTAAAGAAATAATTTGTTCAGTAACATCTGCAACTGGCATACTATTCATAGCTTTTCTTAAAGCAAATACTGTTTCTTTCTCCTTTGGAGTAAGTAATAAATCTTCTCTTCTTGTACCAGATTTATTAACATCAATTGCAGGGAAAATACGTTTTTCAGACAATTTTCTGTCTAAATGCACTTCCATATTACCTGTACCCTTAAACTCTTCAAATATTACATCATCCATTCTACTTCCTGTATCAATTAAAGCTGTTGCTAAAATAGTTAAACTTCCACCATGTTCTATATTTCTTGCTGCACCAAAGAATTTTTTAGGTTTATGTAATGCCGCTGGGTCTAGACCTCCTGATAATGTTCTTCCAGATGATGGAATTGTTAAGTTATATGCTCTTGCAAGTCTTGTAATACTATCTAAAAGAATAACAACATCTTGTCCTTGTTCTACTAATCTTTTAGCTCTTTCAAGAACCATTTCTGCTACTTTAACATGATGTTCTGGTAATTCATCAAATGTTGAATATATTACTTCACCATTTATAGAACGTTTCATATCTGTAACTTCTTCTGGTCTTTCATCTATTAATAATACTATTAATTTCTCTTCAGGATTGTTTGTTGATATACTATTTGCAATTTTCTTCAATAATGTTGTCTTACCTACTTTTGGAGGTGCAACAATCATCCCTCTTTGTCCTTTTCCTATTGGAGACATTAAGTCAATCATTCTCATTGCATATTCATTACTTTGTGTTTCCAATTTTATTCTTTCTTCTGGATATATTGGTGTTAATTCATCAAATCTTTTTCTTCTTGCAGCTTTTTCAGGTGACTCACCATTAACTTCCCCTACAAATATTAATGATGGGAATTTCTCACCTTCTTTAAATCTTGAAATACCTTTTATTATATCTCCAGTATCTAATTTAAATCTTCTTATTTGAACAACTGATATATATACATCTTTAGGACTTGATAAATAATTTTCTCCTCTTAAAAAGCCATATCCATCTGGTAATACATCTAATATTCCCTCTACTATTTCATCACCATCATTTGTAAGTTTGTATCCTGATAATTCTTGATAATTATTATCTGAACTTTGACTATTTGTACCATTTGTATTTTCATTATTAATATTACTATTTAGAATTTGACTTAATACATTTATTAAATCCTCTTTTTTTAGCTTAGAAATATTTTTAATATTATTTTCCTTTGCTAAATCTTTTAATTCATTCAATGTTTTTTCTTCTAAATTTATCATTATTCCTCCTAAAATTATAAATTTACATATTTGTACATTATTTTTATATCTAATTACTATATTGTTTTTTGTGGGATTTGTTTCGAATTAAATAAAATACATTTATATTATAACATATTTTTCCAAAAAAAGGAAGTCTTTTTTCGAAAAAGAAAAAGCACTGCAATATTTAATACTACATGCCTTTATCAATATAAATTTTCTCATTTGGATAATACATTTCAAGCATTTCTCTTGCTGTCTGTTCTATAAACTCTTTTGAATTCACACTTTCTTTTTTAGCAACAAGCTCAGCATTATATATTTGTTGGTCTTCTATTTTGTTAGCAAGTTCTTTACTATTTTCACTATATTGTTTTAATATCTTTTGTTGATTTAGTAAAGTAAATAATGCATATATTAACACTAATATTATTAGTAATCTTTTATATAATTTTTTCTTTTTCATCAGTATCTCTCCAGTCTAAATAACGTATAATATAATTTTCTACATTTTTTTAAAAAATCCTTCTTATTTCTTAAAAAAAATGTAATTTTATGTTTGAATATTTTTTTTAGGTGTTTTTAATACATTTTTTATCTTTTTTTGACCATTTATCTTCATTTTTTTCAAATTGATAGTAATAAATTTAATTGGTTTAAAGAAAACTTTTTTTATAATATTTATTACAAATTTTAGTGGTATTATTATAATTGATATTATTTTTCCTAATACCTTTTTAATTGTTAGTATTACTGTTACATTTATCTTTATAAAATATTTACTAAAAATTAACATATATAATAAACACCCTAAAAATACGCCTAAAAACATGTAAAATCTTACTTCTCCATTGCTAAAAGTAAATATTGAATACAATAAAATAAAACCTGTCAAAATCCAAAATAATATGTCCTGTACATATGTCAACATATCAGTTGTTTTAAAGCTTTTTCTTAATATTCTAAATATGTCAAATAACACGCCTATAAAAATACCATTTACTGTGAATATTAAAAATAAATATGCTTGATTTGTAACCATAATTCATCAATCCTTTGTTTATTTAAAAATTTTGCTTATTAAATTCCCTTTATTCTTTTCTAGTTCTTTATCACTATATGCTAAATATGAAATACTTCCCTCTATAATTACTTCTGATGTATCTATACTTAATTTATTTATTCTAATGTTTTCCCCTTTTACTGTAAGTAAGCCCAACTCTGTTTCTACCATAACAACTTGGTCATCAAAGCTTAATACATCATTTACTCCCGAAATACTTAGCTTTCCCCTATTCTCTAATATTAAATTTTGGATTACTCCTGTACTTATACTTTTTCGTTCATCAATAGTCATATTTATATCCATCCTTCCCCTACTCTTTACTACATTCATTGTCATACAAAAAATTCCAAATTCACTATATATCAAATTTTAATATATTAATATTAAAATTCTTTTAATTTTTCTGTATGTCAAATGTTGAGTTATTTTCTTTATTTTTTTCTCTGATATTTATATATATTCACAGGTTGTCTCTTTTAGAACAAAATGTACATTCTAAGTTTAAATAAAATGCATTTTTCTGAAAATTTAAAAAAGTAGGATTTCGAAATAACTTCAAATCCTACTTTTCAATAATTTTTATTGAACTGTTCTTCTTAAATAAATTCTAAATTTTATCGGTGTAAACTTTATATTATATATCCTTAAAACTTCCATTTCTTCTCTTGTCAGTCTTCTTTTCATCATCCATTTTTTCCTTTTACATGCATAATGAATTTCCTTTATTAAGTTAGGTTTTGACCGAATATCTTTAAATTGTCTTGTCTTAAAACTATATAATAAAATTTCAAGGTTATATCCAACACTTTCAAGATAACTACTTTGTTCAGGTGTAAGGTTACATTCAAACACTTTCTTTCCCATTGCTTCATTAATTTGAAGTTGTCTTTCTAAATTTTCCAACCGATAATCTTTATTATTCATTTAAATTCCTCCTTAAATTGGGGTGAAATTGTTATATAATTTAATAATATTATTTTATCATACTTTATGTATATTGTAAATAAGATATTCAAATTAATTTTATTTATGTAAATTAATTGACATAATTTTAGCATTATGATAAAATCTATACAACAACTTTTAAAAACGTTATTTTATAAAATAACACCTACTTAGAAAGGAGCTATAAAATATGGCAAGAAGAATTCCTTATGTAGATATACGTGGATATAACGAAGGAGTAACTGGTTCCTGTATTAGAAATACTGTTCATTTTTCTAATGGTGAGGTTTTTCGGTTCTTAGTTGACAATGGTATGTATCAAGGAGAAGGCCACAAAGGTATTGAGTATAATGATAGTGTTAATCCTGAAAAAATTGACACAATATTACTTACTCATACTCATCTTGACCATGATGGAGCTTTACCAATCTTTGTACGTCATGGATATAAAAAGAATATCTATATGTCAGAGGGTTCTGCTTCTGTAATTGATATTGGACTAAAAGATAGTTATAATATCATGAAAAGAGATGCAAAAATAAAGAAACGGCCTATTCTATTTTCTGATACAGACATTAAACAAACTTTAAACCAAATTAGACCTGTAAAATATGAAGAAACTGTACAGAATATTCATCCAAACATTTCTGTAACATTTTTTAACAATGGACATTTACTTGGTGCTTCTGTAATATTAGTTCAAATTGATGACCCTAGGGGAATAATAAATCTTCTTTACATGGGAGATTATAAGTCTGATAATATCTTTTGCGATATTAAGCCTCTCCCTAATTGGGTATATGCTTTACCAAATTTAACTATTATTGCAGAATCCACATACGGTTCAACAAATTCTTGGGAAATACAGCATACCTGGGAAGACGATATTATTGAAGCATGTTCTAGAAATATGTTGGTATTTAACTCTGCTTTTGGTCAGGGACGAGCTCAAGAATTAATGTATCGTATAAGAATGATGCAAGACAAAGGCTTAATTCCTAAGGACTATCCTGTTAAGATTGACGGAAAAACAACTTTTGCATATACTTTTAGGTATATTGACCGTAGTCACATCTTACAAATAAAGAAAGAAGCTATTAATTTTCTTCCTTACAATATTCAATTTGTAGATGAAGAATCACGGCCAGCTTTGTTAGATACAAAAAATAGGGCCATATTTATTTCAACATCTGGTATGGCAAGTCATGGTCCTGCAGAACTGTATGTCTCCAGTTTTTTATCTAATCCCAATGCTTTAATTTATATACCAGGATATGCCTCTAAAGGAACTCTTGCAAGGAAAATTGTAGAAGCAGAATATGGAGAAGAAGTATTCTTCAAAAATGGAACATCTTCAATTAAAAATGCAGAAGTTAAGCAAACAGGAGAATTTTCATCTCATACTACTGCAGATAAAGAAATTGAATTCTTCAATATGTTTTGCCCTCAATCAATCCTATTTACTCATGGAACTCCAGAAAAAAGGCAGGCTCTTGAAGAAAGAACAAAGTTAGAGACTGGAATCAAAAATACTGGTATTCTTGGAATGGGATATGTTTACAGAGTTACTTCTTATGGTATAGCAAAAAAAGTCAAAAAATAGTAATTTCTAAAAAAGAGCCAAACAACTTGTTTGGCTCTTTATCTCATCACTATAGTATTATTGAATGAAATCTTTCTAAAATTTCTTTATCAATTAAATTTTTAAAATCAATAGAAATTTTGGATTCAGAAACATTAAATTCTAGCATTTCTAATTTATATTCAGTAACTATATCTATAATTCCTTTTATAAAATCAACATTTCTAATAATTCCATTTCCTATAATAGAAACCCTTGAAACATCTTTTTTCACAATACTTTTTATTGTATTTTCTTCAATAATATCAGTAATTATTGTACCAGCTTTATTATTAAAAGTAGACTTAGTTATAATAGGAATCTTAAACTTATCACCTATTTCAGCACATCTATTATGAAGAACTTTAGCTCCTTCACTTGAAATTTCCATCATTTCACTATAAGAAAGTGCAGATAGTTTTTTAGCATTTTCTATTTTATTGGGGTCTGCAGTATATACTCCATCAACATCAGAAAAAATGTAACATTCTTTTGCATTTAATGCTGCTGCAATTGCAACTGCTGATGTATCTGAGCCTCCTCTTCCTAATGTTGTTATATCTAGATTTTCATTAAATCCTTGAAATCCTGCAATAATAACAATTTTTCTATCCTCAAGTTCTTTTAAAATTCTAGTAGTATCTATATTTTTTATAATTGCATTTTGATTTGTATTACTTGTAAGTATACCTGCTTGCCAACCTGTTAAAGATATTGATTTATATCCCATTTCATTTAATAATATGCTTAATTTTGCAATAGATATTTGTTCACCTGAACTAAGTAACATATCCATTTCTCTATCTTTTGTATTTTTAGAAAGTTCTAAAGCCTCACTAATTAAGTTATCTGTTGTTTTACCTTGTGCTGAAAGAACAACTACTATATTTTTATCTTTGTTATACATATCTATAATTTTATTTGCTACCAATTTTAATCTTTCATTATCAGCAACAGAACTTCCTCCAAACTTCATAACAATTGTGTCCACTTTGGACCACCTCTTTAAACAATATATAGAGCCGTATTTTATTAAAAATGTGGCTCTATATATTATATGTAGTTTTCAAAAAAGTGTCAAAGTGTTCTCTTTTTTAACATAAAAACTTGACTTTCCTATATAAATTGGTTATAATTATACCACAAAAAACTTATGGAGGTATTAATCATATGTATGCAAACAGAAAAGCTAAACGCAGCAATTTAAATCTTTATTTTTTTACTGTACCTTTTGAAGAAGAAAAAATTAATTACAATCTAAAACCAAAATATCGGAACACTTCTGTAAACCCAAAATGTGTACGATGGCGTAAAGCTGACAGAGGACATTAAATATAATACCTAAGCTCCCTATAAATTTGATAGGGAGCTAAAATTTATTTACAGTATAAATTTATGAATTATTTTCTTTTTTACAAGTTTTTTTAAGAAAACTTTGCATAAATTCATCTATATCTCCATCCATAACACCGAGCTACATTTCCAACTTCAAAATTTGTTCTATGATCCTTTACCATTGTATATGGGCAAAAAACATATGAACGTATTTGACTTCCCCATGCAATTTCTCTTTGTTCTCCTTTTAAATCTTCAATTTTTTCCTTATGTTCTTGTTCTTTTAAATCAAATAATTTTGATTTTAGCATTTTCATTGCAGTTTCTCTATTTTGTATTTGTGAACGTTCTGATTGACATGCTACTACAATATTTGTTGGAATATGTGTTATTCTTACTGCTGATGATGTTTTATTTATATGTTGTCCTCCTGCTCCTGATGCTCTATATGTATCTATTCTTAAATCATCTGGATTTATATTTATTTCTATATCTTCTGTTATTTCTGGCAATACTTCTACTGAAGCAAAAGATGTATGTCTTCTTCCTCCACTATCAAATGGTGAAATTCTTACTAATCTATGTACACCTTTTTCACTTTTCATATATCCATAAGAATTCTGGCCAATAATTTCAAATGTTACACTTTTTAATCCTGCCTCTTCCCCTTCTAAATAATCAAGTTCTTTTACTTCATATTCATTTTTGGTTGCCCATCTTGTATACATTCTATATAACATTTCTGCCCAATCTTGTGACTCAGTTCCCCCTGCTCCAGGATGTATTGTTACTATACAATTATTTGAATCATATTTTCCAGATAATAACGTCTCTAATTCCAGTTTTTCTAAATTCTTTTCTTCTTTTTTAGTATTTTTTATTATATCGCTTGCTATTTCTTCATCATATTCTAATTTTACTAATTCTGATAATTCTAATAAATTATTCAATTCTTTTTCTAATTCTTTATATTTTGAATATTTGTTTTTTATTCTTTTTATTTCTGATAATACCTTACCTGTATTTTCAGAATCATTCCAAAATTCAGGTTTACTAGTTTCTTCTTCTAATTCTTTTAATCTACTTTCTAAACCTGGTATGTCAAAGAGACTCACCTAAATTCTTTAATTTTTCATTTAATTCTTGTAGTAATTTAATAGTTTCTTCTAGTTCTAACATTTTATCACTCTCCTATATTTTTATAAGTTAAGTGGAGACATATGTCCCCACTTTTTAATTTTAAGGTATCTCTTCTAAGATATCTTGTAATTCTTTATAAGCAGATTTAAGATTTTACTCAGAAATTCCAGAGATATAAAAAAATCTTCCATTTACAGCTACATCACTATGAAAATAAAGTTCATACTTTATAGATATATCAACAATTTTGTGAATTAAACATAACTCTAATTGTTTGTTTTCAACCTTATAACCTATAGTAACCTGTTTTTAGTATCCATGATTTTTTCATTTAATTCATCATTTCTGCTTTTAAAATTATTAAATTTTTGTTATATTTAATATATTAACATACTTTCTTTTTTATTTCAACAGCATAACTATAGAAATGTAATTAATTTTTGATAATGTCATAGTAAAATTAACATTTGATTATGTCATAAT
>CAOMRW010000029.1 GCA_948485625.1 uncultured Clostridia bacterium
TCTGTTTTTAATATTGCTACATCTTCTTTTAATTCTGCTACGTCTGTTTTTAATACTGCTACATCTTCTTTTAACTCTGTTACATCTAAATCTAATTTTTTTAGTTTTTCTGTTGTAAAGTCAAGTTTTTCTAATACTAATTTTTCAAATTCTGCACTCATAGTATCGCCTCCTTTCTTTTGATATTTTCAATTGATTTTTTCTACCTCGTGAAATAAATGTGAACTGAGGCTATATTTGAATAAGTCAAAACTTATATTTGAAAAAATCTTAGTAATTATACTTCTCTGTTGAAGTATAATTTTTTTGAATTAAAACTTAAATGAATTAAAATAAGTATGGCATTATAATACCACACTTATTTGTAAAAATCAACTATTTTTAAAAATTTTATTTATATTCTAGAATAATTCATTTTATTAGTTATTAATAATTTTCAGCTTTTATTTCAAAATAAGCTTTTGGATGTGCACATACTGGGCATATTTCTGGAGCATTTTTTCCAATTACTATATGTCCACAATTTCTACATTTCCAAATTCTATCTCCATCTCTGCTAAATACTAATCCATTTTCTACATTTTCTAATAATTTTAAATATCTAGCTTCATGTTCTTTTTCTATTTTAGCAACTTCTGAGAATAAGAATGCGATATGGTCAAATCCTTCTTCTTTTGCTTCTTTTGCCATTCTGTCATACATATCTGTCCATTCATAGTTTTCACCTTCTGCTGCAGCTTTTAAGTTTTCAGCTGTTGATTTTATATCTCCACCTTGTAATAATTTAAACCACATTTTTGCATGTTCTTTTTCATTATCAGCTGTTTCTAAGAATATTGCTGCTAATTGCTCATATCCTTCTTTTTTTGCTTTACTTGCAAAATATGTATATTTATTTCTTGCTTGTGATTCTCCTGCAAAAGCTTCCATTAAATTTTTTTCTGTTTTAGAACCTTTTAATTCCATTTTGTTACCTCCTAAAATTTATTTTTCGTATTAGATTTTATTAAAAAACTTCTTAATTGTCAAGCTTTTAGCTTATGTTTTACGAAGTTATTTTAATATTTTACTTTATTACAAAATAATGTTATAATCTCTTAGGAGGATAAAAAAATGGTTGATTTATTATCACCTGTTGGTGATTTTGATTGTTTGAAAGCTGCTGTTCAGAATGGTGCTAATAGTGTTTACTTTGGAGCTGATTTATTTAGTGCAAGAGCATTTGCTTCTAATTTTGATTTAAATGATTTAGAAAAAGCTATAATATATGCTAAATCACGTGGTGTAAAAACAAATCTTACATTAAATACCTTAATTAAAGATAATGAATTTCAAGATGCTTTTGAACTTGCTAGAAAGGCTTATGAATTTGGTATAGATGCCATAATAGTTCAAGATTTGGGATTAGCAAAACAATTAGTAAAACATTTCCCTAATTTAGATATTCATGCAAGTACACAAATGTCTATTCATAATCTTCAAGGTGTTTTAGAAATGGAACAATTAGGATTTAAAAGAGTGGTATTAGCACGCGAACTTTCTTTACCTGAAATAGAATATATTTGTTCTAATTCTAATATAGAAATAGAATGTTTTATTCATGGTGCTTTATGTATTTCTTATTCAGGACAATGTCTGTTTTCTAGTATGATTGGTGGACGTTCTGGTAATCGTGGAAAATGTGCTCAAGCTTGTAGACTTCCATATGAATTACTAGAGAATGATAAAAAAGTTGATTGTGGTCATCTATTAAGTCCTCGTGATTTATGTGGATTAGATTTCATTCCTGATCTAATAAATGCTGGTGTCACTTGTCTTAAAATAGAAGGGAGAATGAAAAATCCTGAATATGTTGCTACAGTCACACGAATTTATAGAAAGTATATTAATTTAGCTGAAAGTTCTGAGAAATATATTATTGATGAAGATGATAGAAAAACACTATTACAAGTATTTAATAGGGGGATGTCTTCAACTGGGCATCTTTTAGATAAACCTAATAAAAATTTAGTTTTTAAAGAGAAACCTAATAATATGGGTTTGTTTTTGGGGAAAGTTGAAAAATACAATAAAAATAAAGGATATATAACTGTCAAATTACAAGAACCAATTGAAATTGGTGACTCTGTTTCTTTAGAAAAAGAAGACGGTACATATAATGTTTCCGAATTAATGTTTAAAGATAAAAATATTAAAGAATCACATATTGGTCAATCTGTTACTATTGGAAGAATGAAAGGTAATATTAATTTAGGTGATAAAATATTCAAGATTTCTTCAAAAAAAATAAATTTACTTGCTCGTGATAGTATAAAAAATGAAAATAGAAAAGTTGATTTAAATTGTAAAATTATTATAAAGAAAGGTCTTCCTATTGAACTTAATGTTACTTCTGCTAATGATTTGGATATTTATTCAAATTTAAATATTACTTGTAAATCTGAAATTATTCCTGAAGTAGCCAAAAATAGACCTTTAGAAAAAGAAAAAGTTTTATTACAATTAAGTAAAACTACTGATTCTATTTATAATTTTAAAAATATTGATATTGTATTAGATGATGGTTTGTTTTTACCTAAAATAAGTACTTTAAATGAACTTAGACGAAATGTATTAAATCTTACATATAATTTTGCAATTACTAATATAAAAAAATCTAATTTAGATATTAATTGTGATAATTTAGAAACTGATTCTGATTATTTTAATAACTCTGATGTGGAAAATAAACAAATTTCAGTCTTGTTAAATATTTTAAATACTGAATTTGATTATTCAAAATTGGAAAATATTGATAATGTTTATGTTCCATTAAAATACTTTACAAATAGTAAATACTCAGAAGTCTTATATACTTTACAGCAAAAATCTAATATTTATATTTATATGCCTACTATAATAAAAGCTAATTATATAAATTTATTTTATAATAATATAGAAAGAACTGTAGAAAAATATAATATTAAAGGTTTTGTAATTTCTAATATTTCTAATATCAAATTATTAGAGGATGTTTTAAAAGATAAAAAATATAATTTTGAATTAATTGCAAACTATACTTTTAATGTTTTTAATAATTATACTGTTAATGAATTAAAAAATTTAAATTTTTCTAGATTTACTATTTCTCCTGAATCTGACAAAGAAATTATTAAAAATTTATCACGGTCAAAATATAAATTTGTCTAATGAATTAATAGTTTATGGAAATACACCTTTAATGAATATGAATTATTGTCTTAATCGGAAAAACAAATAAGTGTTATCCTACTTGTACTTCAATGTGCAATTCAAATAATAAATATTATTTGAAAGATAGACTTAACATGAATTTTAGAGTTTTATTTGATAATATTCAAACAGTATCAACAATTTATAATAGTAAGATTCTTTCTATTTGTTATAATGAGTTTAATGTTAATAATCTTAGAATTGATATTTTAGATGAAAATGTTGATGATATAAATTATATTGTAAGTCAAACTTTAAATAATAAAAGATTAGAAGGAAAAATATATACTAATGGAAATCTAAATCGACAAATATAGTACTTAGTATAAAATTGATAGCTGTTGTTACAAAAAAGAAAAACTTGAAAATTGTTTAAAATTTTCAAGTTTTTCTTTTTTAAATTTGTTTACTACTTAATTCTATTAATAAGTCCATATTATCATCTTTAGCTGCTTTATTTCTTCTAATTGCTCCACACTTTTTACATTTAAAAATAATAACATATCCTTTTTTCCCATCTACTTCCATACTCACAGGTTCTAAATCTCCATGGCAACTTTCAGCTCTATCTCCTGGATTTTTATCTACATGTTTTGAATGCAAACAATATGGACAGTGGTTTCTACATGAATATCCTAATTTGGGTATTGTCTTGCCACAATTTTCGCATATAAATTCTTCATCTATTTCTGTAAATCTACTATTTTCTAACATAATTCTTCTCCCTGTTCGTTTAATGTCCAAAAGGTACAGTCCCTTCTGGACATTTTTGTCAATTTTCCTCGATTTTATTTAATTAGTGTAAATCAAATATTCCTCCACCTAAAAATTCTTTTAGTAATGAATTTGTTGGTACATATTCATTTGGTATTTCTCTAAAATATTTTAACATATTTATTAGTCTTTGTGCTTCTGCATATTCTTTATAATCTCTATCTATTTCTTGTAATAATGGCATTGCTACTTTTTTTAGTGCACCTAATTCATATATTAAAGATGTGTTAAATATACTGTCTGCTTCTTCTTGGAATGGAAATATATTCTTAACTTCTCCTTCTGTTACTTTGTGCCATGTATTTAATGTGTTTAATGCAGAATATCCTCTAAATTGATAGTCTCTTACTATTCTTCTTACTAGTCTTGTGTCTGTTGTTGATATTCTGTTATATCTATCCATGTTTAATACTGTTAATGCACTTATATATATTTTATATTTTTGATTCTTTGATATCTGACTTGTTAATTTATCATTTAAGCAATGTATTCCTTCTATTACTAGAATTTCATCTTTTTCTAATTTCATTTTCTTTCCATTGTATCTTTTAGTTCCCACATGGAAATCAAATTCTGGTATTTCTATTTCTTCTCCCTTTAATAATTTTACAAGGTGGTCATTAAATAGTTCTAAATCAATTGCTTCTATACATTCAAAGTTATATTCACCATTTTCATCTCTTGGTGTATCTTGCCTTTCTACAAAATAATTGTCTACTGATATTGTTACTGGTTTTAATCCATTTAATTTTAATTGTATACCTAGTCTTTGTGCAAATGTTGTTTTTCCTGATGATGATGGTCCTGCAATTAATATCATTTTGACATCTTTTCTTTTTAATATATCATCTGCTATATTGGCTATTTTCTTTTCATGTAGTGCTTCTGCAAGCATTATTATATCTTTTATTCTATTTTCTTCTATCGCTTTGTTTAATTTATATACTGTATTTACATTTAATACAGCATGTATCTTTTCAAATTCTTCCAATGCCCATGCTAATTTTTTTGTTTCTTCAAATTTAGCTAATTCTGTTGGTTTTTTTGAGCTTGGATATCTTATTAAAAATCCATCATCATATTTGTTTACATCAAATGTTTGTATTACTCCTGTTCTATTTGCTAATACTCCATAACAATAATTATAATATTTTTCACAATAATACATGTATATTATACTATTTTCTTCAAAGTCATATTGTAATCTTCCCTTAGATGTATCTGTCATTTCATAAAATTCATTTGCTTGTTTTCTTGTCATCTCTATTTTTTCTATTTTTAAATTTTTGTCTATTATTTCTTGCATTTTTTCTTTTAAGTTTTTTATAAATTCTTGTGTTATTTCTAAAGTATCACATTTACAAAACATAGCATTTCCTAGTTGATATTCAACTGTTAATTTTTCTTTTGGATATAACTTTTCAAATGCTTTTCCCATTATATATACTAATGTTCTTCTATATATTTTCATTCCTTCTTTTGAAGATATATCTATTAATTCTATTTTTGCATCTTCTTCTATTTCTGTTTCTAAATTTCTATATTCATTATTATATAAGCATCCTACTATTTCATATTTACTTTTTTCTATTTCTTCTTTAAATGCTTGACTTACTGTCAATCCATTTTCTATTTTTGTTTTTCTTCCATTATATCTTACATTCATTTTTATTCCTCCTCTTTTGCTCTGTTTTATATTTTATCTTAATTATATTAATAAGTCAATTACATTTTTTGGTTATATTTTATTATATTTTGGATATACTTTTATTAAATTATAAAAATTGGAGTTGATTTTATGGATTTAAAAAGAGTTCATTTTATTTTAGATAATAAAGAAAAATGTGATGTTTTTTATGATGATAGACCTGTATGGATTCAAGGTGTTGATTCTTCTAATGATATTGCAAAGGTTGGCTTTGTTGATAATTTTGAAGAAAAAGATGTGTATATTGAAGATTTATATGAAAAAAATTTGTTTAATTAAGAATGTAAATAACAACCAATAAATCGATTGATTTGTTGGTTGTTATTATATTTATTAGAATTCAATTTTTTCAGAAATCCAAGCTTCAAGTTCGTCTATTTTAACTCTTATTTGTTCCATTGTATCTCTATCTCTTATAGTAACTGTTTCATCTTCTAGAGTATCAAAATCAATAGTTACACAATATGGTGTTCCTATTTCATCTTCTCTTCTATATCTTTTTCCTATTGATCCTGCTTCATCATAGTCACACATAAATTTTTTAGATAGTTTTGTATATACTTCTTGTGCTTTTTCTGATAATTTTTTAGATAATGGTAGAACTGCAACTTTGTATGGTGCTAGAGCTGGATGTAAATGTAATACAATTCTAGTATCTCCTTCTGTTATTTCTTCTTCATCATAACTATTACATAAGAATGCTAATACAACTCTGTCAGCACCTAGTGATGGTTCTATTACATATGGTACATATTTTTCATTTGTTTCTGGGTCTTGATATGATAAATCTTGTTTTGAATGGTTCATATGTTGTTTTAAATCATAATCAGTTCTATCAGCAATTCCCCATAATTCTCCCCAACCAAATGGGAATGCAAATTCGATATCTGTTGTTGCTTTACTATAAAATACAAGTTCTTCTGCTGAGTGGTCTCTTAAACGTATATTTTCTTTTTTCATTCCTAATTCTAATAGCCAATTTTCACAATAGTCTTTCCAATATTTATGCCATTCTAAGTCTGTTCCTGGCTTACAGAAAAATTCAAGTTCCATTTGTTCAAATTCTCTTGTTCTAAATGTAAAATTTCCTGGTGTTATTTCATTTCTAAAGGCTTTACCAATTTGAGCAATACCCATTGGCATCTTTTTTCTAGATGTTCTTACAATACTTTTAAAGTCTACAAATATTCCTTGAGCTGTTTCTGGTCTTAAATATATCTCTGATGTTGTATCTTCTGTTACACCTTGAAATGTTTTGAACATTAAATTAAATTTTCTTATATCTGTAAAATTTGTTTTTCCGCAAGATGGACATGGTATATTGTTTGTTGTAATAAAGTCTATTAATTCTTTATCTGACATTCCATCTGCTATCATATCTTTTTGGTTGTCATGTGCCCATTCTTCAATTAATTTATCTGCTCTATGTCTTGTTTTACATTCTTTACAATCTATTAATGGGTCTGAAAATCCTCCAACATGTCCTGATGCAACCCATGTTTCTGGATTCATTAAGATTGCTGCATCTAATCCTACAATATTAGGTTGTTCTTGTATGAATTTTTTTCTCCAAGCTGATTTTACATTATTTTTTAATTCATTACCTAATGGTCCATAATCCCATGTATTTGCTAGTCCTCCATAAATTTCTGAACCAGGATATATAAATCCTCTATTTTTGCATAATGCAACTAATGTGTCCATTGATTTTAACATAAAAATTCCTCCTTTATTAACTGTTTTTGGGGACGGAGGAAAAAAACAGTTTTTCTTTTTAATTCTTATTTTCTTAAAAAAATTTATAAATATTTTATATTTTCAAAACTGTTTTTTTCCTCCGTCCCCCCAAAAACAGTTTCAAAAAAAACTTCCATTCCTAGCATATTGCTAGGGACGAAAGTTTATTTCCGCGTTTCCACCCTAATTCTTAAAACTATTTTTATAGTTCTAAGCACCTTAATTTATATTACTCCAAAGCTCCCCATGCTTTTTTATTACAAGTATTCCACCATCACTTGCTCTCTTTTAATAAAATTTATAGCATTTTTTCTTTTTCATTGTAATTCTTATTTAATTTAATAATAAAAATGGCAGGGGTAGAAGGATTCGAACCCTCACAGGCGGTTTTGGAGACCGATGTGCTACCATTGACACTATACCCCTATATTTATTTGCTATTTTTAAATCTTTTATTATATTAACACAATTTTATTTTTTTGACAAGTATTATTATTGATTTTTATTATTTTTTAAATTTATATTTCAATTTTTGTTCTATTTTTTTATTTTAGTCTTGTTTTTATTTTAAATTTATGTTATAAGTTTTATTATATTATTTTATTCAAGGAAGTGATTTTTATTTCAAGTTTTTTAAAGAATTTTATTACTATTATTATTTTGTTTTCAATTTTTATTTCTATATTTTTTATTCCAGTAGTTCAAATTCGGTAATTTTCATTATAGTTTTTCTCAAAATAAAGAATTTATTGATTTCAATCCTGATGGTTTTGTTTGGCCAATTCCTGGTTATACTAGTATAAGTTCATTTTTTGGTAAAAGAAATGCTCCTACAAGTGGTGCTTCTAGTTTTCATTATGGTGTTGATATCCCTGCTCCTGAAAATACTAAATTGATTGCTATTGCTGATGGTGAAATTACTTTTCGTTCTTTTTTAGGTGCTGGTGGTTATACTATTACTCTTTCTTTTGACAATTTTAAAGTTTCTTATTGTCATGTTTCTCCAAATTTTATAGTTTCTGTTGGTGATTTTGTTAAGCAAGGTCAAGTAATTCGGTTATGTTGGTCCGAAATATGTTTATGGTGTTCCTGGCAATCAGTATTCTGATTCTTCTGGAAAGCCTACTAATCGGTGCTTCTACTCGGATGTCATCTTCATTTGCGGTTTTAGAATTAATAATGAATATCAAAATCCTTTAAATTATTTTTGAAAAATAAAAGAAAAAGAAAGATATAGGAATGTCCCTGGCTCTCTCTTTGTCTCTCTTTCATTTTAATTACATATCATCATCTTCATCAGATTCTCCACATCCAGAGCATCCATGACAATGTCCTGAACATCCATCTTCTTCTATATCTCCTGACCAATCTAGTTCTATTATGTTTTTGCATTCTGGACATTCAATTTCTTTTTTATCTTCATCTGCATCAATAACAAATTCATTTTCACAATAAGGACAAACTATTTCAAAGTCAAATCCTTCATTTGAATATATATCATTTTCTATATGGTCAATTACTTGTTGCATTTTTTCCATTTTATCTGTCATTATTTTTTGATTTTCTTTTATTTCTTTCATTTCTTTTAAAAGATTTTCTAATTGTTTATTTAAATCATTCATAATTACACCTTTCTTTCTGCTTCGCTTCGTTCATATCCATCCAAAATTTCTGTGAATTTCGTATGTCAATTTCTTTGCGATTTGCTAAAATACTTATTTTAAAGATAATTGCACTATTTATAGTTTAACTATTTTTTTGATTTTTATTAAACTAATTATAGTGCAATTTATTGTTTTTTATACTCTTTCCATATATTCACATGTTCTTGTGTCTATTTTTAATATATCTCCTATATTAACGAACATTGGAACTTGTAATTCTAATCCAGTTTCTAATGTTGCTGGTTTTCCAGATGTTGTTGTTGTGTTTCCAGCAAATCCTGGTTCAGTATATGTAACTTCTAATTCTACAAATGTTGGTGGTTCTACTGCAAATACATTTCCTTTATATGATAATATTGTTACTTCCATATTTTCTTTTAAATATTTTAAACAATCTCCTAATGTATCTTTGTTTAAAGGCATTTGATCATATGTTTCGTTGTCCATAAAATAATATAAATCTCCATCTGCATATAAATATTGCATTACTTTTTTCTCTATTTCTGCTCCTGGGAATTTATCTGATGGATTAAATGTTTTTTCTAATGTTGCCCCTGTTATTACATTTTTTAATTTTGTTCTTACAAATGCTGACCCTTTTCCTGGTTTTACATGTTGAAATTCTACTACTCTAAATACGTTTCCTTCCATTTCAAATGTTGTTCCATTTCTGAAATCTCCTGCTGAATATACTCCTGCCATATTTTATTTCTCCCTTCCATTTCATTTATTATAAAATAAAAAATTGTTATTTTTACCTTATTTTAAATTTTCATTTTTATCTTTTTATATTCTACTACAATTTTCCAGAAAAATCAATACTTTTGTATATGCTTTATATTGTAGTAATATTTTTATCAGAATTTGTTAAACTTATGCAACCAAATTTTGTAATTTGAACTGTATCTTCTATTCTTATTCCAAATTTTCCTGGTATATAAATTCCTGGTTCATCTGTAACTATCATATTTTCTTTTAGAAAAGTGTCATTTTTATAACTAATATATGGTGGCTCATGTATTTCTAGTCCAATTCCATGTCCTAAACTGTGTATTAGGTTATATCCATTTAGTTTAAAATCATTTTCTATCATTTTAGTAATTTGTCTTGTACTTGCACCATCTTTATATTGCTCTAGTGCAAATTTTTGATTATTTAAAACTAACTTGTATACATTTTTCATTTCATCTGTTGGTTGGCCAACAAAAAATGTTCTTGTCATATCTGAACAATATCCATTTACTTTACATCCCATATCTATTGTAATAATATCTTGTTCTTTTATTTTTCTATTTGTTGGAATTGCATGTGGCTTTGATGAATTTTCTCCTGAAGCTACTATTGTATCAAATGATATTCCATCTGTTCTTTCTTGATAATAGTCTTCTATTTCTTTTGCTATTTGTTTTTCTGTCATTCCTGGTTTTATATAACTTAATATATATTTGAAGCATTCATCTGTTATGTTACATGCTTTTATTATATTACTTAGTTCTTCATCATCTTTTATCATTCTTTGTTTTTCTATTATATATTCTGTTTCGACAAAATTATTTATTTTAAATTTTCTAATATATTCTTTATATGTTGCAAAAGATATATAATGTTCTTCAAATCCTACATTTTCACAGAACATAAAAAAGTTTTCATAATCATCTTTTGATACATCATTTATATTATACACTATTATTTCATCAAATAATGTTAATATACTATGTACATATTCTATATATCTTCCATCTGTAATATAAATATTTTCCTTTGGAGTTATTATTAATGTTCCTTCTGCATCTATATTTGTTAAATATTTTATATTTATTGGATTTGATATTATTATTCCTTGTAAATTTAAACTTGACATTTTATTTCTAAGCCATTGTAGTTTTGAATTCATTATAAACTCCCCCTTAGGATTTGGGGACGGGTTAAAAATCCCCATTTTAAAATTAAATATATATATTTTATTTTAAATGAGGATTTTTAACCCGTCCCCAAATCCTTATTTTATCCTTGATATAGTCCTAATGTGAAAAACTCTAATAATACATTTTTTATTATTTCAAATGGTATAAATATGCTTATAAATGTTCCTAAAACTATAAATGGTCCAAATGGTATATATTCGTCCATTTTCTTTATCTTAGTTGCTAGCAATACTATACTTAATATTGCTCCTATTAGAAATGATAATAATGTTATTACTATTATATTTGATAATCCAAAGTATAATCCTAATGCTCCCATTAGTTTTACATCTCCAAATCCCATTGCTTCTTTTCCATATATTACTCCACCTATTAATGTAATTAGTAAAAAGATTCCTCCTCCTGCTAGCATTCCAAGTACCATATTTATTGTTATTGCTACATCTGATAGTCCATATAAAAATGCTATTACTAATCCTATTTCAAACATTGTTAGATTTAGTCTATTAGGTATTATTTGAAGTCTGTAATCTATTACAAATGCTGATAATAGCATTGGTGTTAATATCGTAAATTTTATTAAGTCTAAATTTGCTATAAATGTGCTTCTTATTCCATAGAAATATAATAATCCTACATAAATTACTGATGTTATTAACATTATTATATAATTTGGTTTAAATTGTGCAAAATATTCTGAAAATATTTCTTTTGAAAATACTTTTTTATATTCAGGTAGTCTTTTATTCATCCAGTCTATAAACATTCCCACAAAAAGTCCTAATATTGCTACAAATGCATAGTATCCTATGTGTGTTTCATTAATATACATCTTTGTTTTTCCCCTCTTTTGTTTTATAATTATTTTTTATTTTATTTTCTATTGGTCTTTTCCATGCTGTATACCAATAGTCTTTTTTGTCATTTATTGGTTCTACTAGTATTGTGAACATTTTACTTCTATTTCCGTCCTAATATATCTGTAAATATTTGGTCTCCTACTACTGCTATATTTTCTGGGTTTATTTTTGTTTCTTTTTCTATGTTTTTAAATCCTCTTTTTAGTGGTTTCATTCCAAAGTGTTTATATTTAATGTCTAATTTTTTTGCTACTTCTTCTACTTTCTTCTTGTCATTTGTATTTGATAATATATATAATTTTATTCCTTGTCCTTTCATTTCTTTTGCCCAATTTATTACTTCTTGTGATAAATTTTTATAGTAATCTATTAATGTGTTATCTACATCTAATATTAGTAATTTTATTTTATTTTTTATTAGTATTTCTATTGTTATATCTTCTACTTTTTTTAAATATAAATTAGGATATAATTTTTTCATTTTTTCTTTCGCCCTCTTTTTCTTTATATTTAATGTTTATTCTTTAACTTATTTTGTAATACAATATTATCAATATTCTTTGTGTTTTGTCAAGGAATTTTAACTATAAAATGTTTTAGATTCAATTAAAAAATAAATTCTATTTAAAATTCTTTGTTTGAAAATTCGTTTTAAATATATTGCATTTTACATAAAATTGTTATATAATAGTTTTATTCCTATGTTATGGCTCCTTTTTTCTTCTGAGTTTTAACTTCTATAGGAAAATAATTTTTAAGGAGGATATTTATTTTTGTAACTGTAATCTGGTCTAAAATTTTAGGAGGATTATTATGAAAAATATCAACAATATCGACATTAGTGAAAATGAAAATCTTATTAAGATTATGGATACTTATTCAAATTTAATGCATGATAAATATTCTTGGGATGTTGGAGATTATTATGCATTTATGGATGACAAATATTTTTTCTTTTTATTTTCATCAAATGACTTTTTGGAATCAAAGCATTCTAAATATGTTGTTGAATTTCTTTATTGTATCAAAAGAGCTTGGAAATCTGCTGGATTTGGTATTATTGAAGAAAAAAAGTATGATTCTAAGGAAGCTTACTATCCATTAGATTTTCCTTTTTATTCCCTTTGCTTAAGAAAAAGAAATGTAATCTGTCGATGTGAAGTATGCAAATATTCAGAATATGACAGGTGTTCTAATCAGATTATATTAGATGAATTCAATAATATTTCCTCGATTAGTGAAGTTGTCGTTGAATCATCTAGATTAAAGTGTTCTCAGTTTAGAGAATGTTCTGATGCACATGATGTAGAATAATCTACATATAAAAAACGCAAATTCAATTTTTGAATCTGCGTTTTTTATTTTATTTATTATTTTCTAATTTCTATACCCTTATTTTCTAAATCTTTAATAATGTTCTCTAAAATTGTATTTATTTCATCATCGTTTAAAGTTCTATCTTGAGCACCAAATGTTAATGAATAAGCAATACTTCTTTTATTTTCTTCTATATTTTTTCCTTCATAAACATCAAATACTTTAATATCTAATAAAAGTTTTCCAGCTTTTTTCTTAATTAAAGTTTCGACATCTTTTGATGTTATTTCTTTACTTACTAGAACTGCGATGTCTTTTTTGATATTTGGGAATTTTGAAATTTCTTTAAATTTCATTTTTCCAACTCTTTTTGCTAGTAGTTTATCTAAATTAATTTCCATTACATAAACTGCCTCTTTTTCAACTGATGGATGTATTCTTCCTAAAATTCCAACTATATCATTATTTACTGATATTTCTGCAGTTTGACCTGGATGGAATTCTGATGGTATTTGTTTTGGTATTACAAAACTATATCTATTCTCATATCCTAAATAATCTAATAGTTCTTCTGTAACACCTTTTATGTCATAAAAATCAACATTTTTGCTATGTCCTATTCCTGTGTAATATTCACCAGACATTAATGCACATATTTTTTGATTTTCTCCATATTCTTCTTGTTTTTTCCAGAATCCTTTTCCTATTTCAAAAAGACAAACATCTTTATTTTCTCTTGCTTTGTTATATTCATATATTTTATATAAAGATGGTATTATACTATATCTTAAAGTATTTCTATCTTCTGTTATTGGGTCTAATAGTTTTACTTCTTCAAATTCATCTGTTGTAAATTTGTGTACATCTTTATCATTTATTAATATATATGATAAAGTGTCATTTAATCCCATATTTGCCATTTTCGCTCTTATTTTTCTTGTTGTTTTATCTATATGTCCCATTCTCATAGGAACTACTGGCAATTTTCCTTCTATATTATCAACACCATAAATTCTTCCAACTTCTTCTATTAAATCTTCTTTTATTGATATATCTATTCTTCTTGTTGGAACTGTTACTATTGTTTTTCCTGGTTTTAATTCTTGTTTAAATCCTAATTTTATAAATACATCTATAATATCTTCCATTGGAATGTTTGTTCCTAATACATCATTTATTTCTTTAAATGAAATTTCAATTACTTTTTCTTTATTATCTGTTACATCGTACTTAACCATTCCTGTAACAATTTCTGCATCTGCATATTTTTCAAGTAAAGTACAAGCTCTATCTATTGCCATATAAGTTCTTGCTGGGTCTAATCCTTTTTCAAATCTGTTACTTGCTTCACTTCTTAATATTTTATTTGATGTCATTCTTACTTTTACTGAATTAAATATTGCTGATTCAATTACTACATTTTTAGTTGTTTCTTCAACTTCTGTATCTAGACCTCCCATAACACCCGCTAATCCAATTGATTTTTCTCCATTTGTAATAACTATATCATTTTCAGTTAATGTTCTTTCTATATTATCTAAAGTAGTAAGTTTTTCATCATTATTAGCCATTCTAACAAGTATTTTGTTTCCTAAATTATCAGCATCATAAAAATGTAGTGGTTGACCTAATTCTAACATTACATAGTTACTTATATCTACAACATTATTTATTGGTCTTATTCCTGATGCTATTAATCTATTTTTTATAAAATCTGGACTTTCTTTAATTTTTACATTCATTGCTTTTTTTGCTAAAAATAGCTTACAGTTTTCTGTATTTATATCTACAGAGAATTGTTTATTTATATCTTCACCAACTTCTTTGTAATTTATTTCAACTGGTTCTACTGTTTTATTATATATTGCACCTAATTCATATGCCATTCCTAATATACTTAATAAATCTCCTCTATTTGCTGTTAATTCAAAATCTACAACACTATCATCTAGTCCCATGTATTTTATTGGGTCTTCTCCAACAGGTGCATCTTGTGGCAATTCATGTATTCCATTTTTATCTGCTTCTGATAAGAATTTTTTATCTATTCCTATTTCATATAATGCACATAGCATACCATTTGATTCTTGACCTCTAATCATTCCTTTTTTGATTTTAAAATCTCCTGGTAACTCTGCTCCAACTTGTGCTACTATAACTTTTATACCTTTTCTAGCATTTGGTGCACCACATACAATATTTAATATTTCTGTTCCTATATCTACCTTACATAAATGTAAATGGTCTGAATCTGGATGCATTTCACATTCTTTTATTTCTCCAATTACTAAATTCGTTGCATTTACCAATTTTTCTGCTGAATCATATTCATTACCTGCTTTTGTCATTTTTTCTGCTAATTCATTAACATCTATATCATTATCTAATTTTATATAGTCTTTTACAAAATTCAAACTTAATTTCATTTTCTATTTTCCTCCTTTAGGAATTGGGGACGGGTTAAAAATCCCCATTTAAATCTATTTATTTTATTTTATAAAATTATTTTATTAAATTGGGGATTTTTAACCCGTCCCCAATTCCTCATTCTTCATCTTTTCTGTCAAATTGAGAAAGGAATCTCACATCATTAGTATACAAATATCTCATATCTGTAATTCCATATCTAAACATTGCCAATCTGTCAATTCCTGTTCCAAATGCAAATCCTCCATATTGTTCTGGGTCATATCCATTCATTTTTAATACATTTGGATGTACAATTCCAGATCCTAACACTTCTATCCATCCTGTTTGTTTACATAGATTACATCCTTTTCCTCCACATTTAAAGCATGTTACATCAACTTCATATGATGGTTCTGTAAATGGGAAATAACTTGGTCTGAATCTTAAGTCTAAATTTGCTCCTATTATTTTTCTAACAAATACTTCTAGTGTTCCTTTTAAATCTGCTAATGATACATTTCTTTCTTTTTTATCTATTACTAATCCCTCTATTTGATTGAATTGGTGTGAATGTGTTGCATCATCTTCTCTTCTATATGTTTTCCCTGTTGTTATCATTCTTATTGGTGTTTTTTCTTCATTTGCCATCATTGTTCTTGCTTGTACTGATGATGTTTGTGTTCTTAATAAATATTCATCTGTAATATAGAAGCTGTCTTGCATGTCTCTTGCTGGATGTCCTTTTGGTAAGTTTAATCTTTCAAAACAGTATTCATCATTTTCAAGTTCTGGTCCTGTTACAACATCATATCCCATAGATACAAATAAATCTTCTATATCTTCTATTATTCTATTTACTGGATGTATACTTCCTCTTTTCATTTTTGTACTTGGTAGTGTTATATCTATTGTTTCTTTTTTTAGTTGTTCATTTAATTCTTCTTGTTTGAATTTTTCTTCTTTTTCATTTATTAATTTTTCTAGTTCATCTCTTACTTCATTTACTAGACTTCCTATTATTGGTCTTTCTTCTGGAGATAGCCCTCCCATTCCTCTTAATACAGATGTAAGTTCTCCTTTTTTTCCTAAGTATTTTACTTTTATGTCATTTAGTGTTTTCAAATCTTCAGCTTTTTTTATTTCTTCTACTGAAGTTTCTTTGATTTTTGAAATTTGTTCTTTCATTATATTTTCCTCCTTTTTGTCCCAAAGGGACGTTTCTTCTGGGACATTTTTGTCCCATTAGGGACACATTTTGAAATTCATTAAAAAAGTCCATTTCATCCTATATACATAGGACGAAATGGATTATTATTTCGTGGTACCACCTAATTTTATTAATTTATTTTTCCTTAAATTAACCTCATTAATAGTTTTAACGGTTCAACCGCTTCTTCCTAATCTATTTCTATTTCAAAAGAAGTCCTAAAAAGTGAAATTTCTATATATTCTTAATTTGAATATTTCTCAACCTTGAATATTCTCTCTGTAAATTTTTAATATATATACTTTGCTTTTTAATTGGATTTTTAAAATATTTTATTTTGTTTTTTATTTTTTATATTTATTATATTAACATATGTTTATTTATTTTACAAGTATTTTTTGTTATTTTATATTGGTTGGTATGTTTTTGTTGTTTTATATTGTCCATATATTTTGCCATTACTATTATATGTTTCATATCCTTTATATCTTTTTCTTGTTTTTATTTTTTTGTTCTCCTTATTTTGTTCCTTTTGTATTATTTTATTATTGTTTTTTATTTTTTTATTTATAAATTTTAATTTAACTACATATATGCCATATTCATTTAATATTATATTTATTTCTGATTTCTTTTTTTCAAATCCTATTTCTTCTTTTTCCATATTTTCTATTATTTCTTTTTCATTATATTCTTTTGAATCAAAATAGTATTCTACACATTTTTCTCTTTTTAACATTTATATCAACATCCTTTAATTTCGATATTTATTAAATTTTAATACCTATATTTTATATTAACATAATTTGTTAATTTTTGCAAGAAATTATGTTTAAATATGTCAATAACTTTTGAAAATGTCATAAAGAAATTTGAAAATTAACTTTTA
>CAOMRW010000030.1 GCA_948485625.1 uncultured Clostridia bacterium
TTTTTGTACAAAAAATGGGGATTTAAGACCTGGCCCCCTATCACCACCACAGACTTTTCTTACAGCCCCCAATTTTAAATTTGATTTTCTCTATAAATTTGTAATATCGTCAACAGATACAATATATTCCTGTATATCTTTTTTATAATTCCTACATCAATAATTCCCAATTCTTTTTCTAAAAATTCATTATCGAATTCATAATTAAGAACGAGTTCTCTAAAAACTTCATATTTTCCTATCAAATATTCACTTTCTTTTACCTGATATACATACAATACAGATACTCCTACATAATATCCCTCTTGTATACTAGTACTACACAATAACTTTTATTAATAAATTTTTGTATAATTCTATAATTTTATTACAACAATCAAAAACTGAGTTATTAACAAACTTAGCTTGTCAAATAACTCAATTTTTCTTATATCTATTATCTATATAATATTTTTATATTTAAAGCATCTTCCTCTCTAATTGCAATAATACTTCCTCTAACTTGAAATGCTCTAGGGTCTTTGGATGGACTTACTAAAACTGGTATAATATTAGTTCCTTTTACTAATCCTAAATCCAATAATCTTCTTTTTATATTTCCATCACATTCCACTTCTTCTATAATTCCATTCTCATTTAATGGTAGTTGATTCAAATTTATTACTTTCTTTTTCATATGTAATCCTCCAAAATATTCTTATATTATATTATATTTTGTCGAATTACAATTGTTACAATTTATGCTCTCTTCCTAAAATTTCTGCATCTGCATTCATTTCTTTTTTCACAGAATTCAATATTTGCTGAATAGTAAGTACATCTTTATTTTTTTGAAATTCTCTTACAAACTTATCTTCAATTTCATCCTTAGTAAAAACATCTTTAATCAATTCTTCTCCATCTTCATTTTCATAATTATATATCTCATTCACATAATCTTCTAATGTTTCTTCTGCAAAATGTTCATGTGAAGAAGTTTCTTCATTTCCATCAAAATCTCTAATATCGTCTGGTTTGCAATCATTTTCTGTATGTTCTTCTATTTCATCCTTTACTTTATCTCTTTGATTAACTCCCTTATTTCTACTCATTATATCCTTTGTCTCAAATGGAATAACTGCTGTTTTTGAAGTTTCTATCTGAATTCCAACATTTTCATTTTCTTCTCTTGTTTTTTGATATAAAAACATATCTACATTTCCTTGATTATTTTCACATCCAATACTCATTCCATTAGATTTTCTTGTATATATTGATAAATCCTTATTATCTCTTGTAGCAGTAGTATCTGCCTTTATTTTTGTTGTTTCTCTATTTGCACTATTTCCTACACTTCTATCCATTTCAAATTCATCATTTAACACTCTGGCATTTCCATCCTTTGTCGTTCCTACTAATGAATAGACTGTATTGTTTCTCTTTGTCCCTGGTGTAATCTCATCAACTTTATCAGAATATACTACATATAAACTATCATACTCTTGTAAATCTAACCTTTTTCCTAATGTTTCTTTTCCATCAACTAACTTATTTAAATCTGCTTTTTGAATTCCATTCACTTTAATATTTTCTGTCTGTTTTTCAGACAAATCATTTTCATCTTTATCTGCCATATCTTGTTTTTCTTCTTGCAATTCCTCTATTTCTTCTTCATCCATTTCATCCAACAACTTTTGAACCTCATCTTCTGAAATTTGTCTTCCTAAATGAGCAGTTAAGACTTCTGATATTTCTTTCTTTTGTAAAGAATTCAAAGAGTTATTTTCTATTTCCTCTTGTGATGTTCTTTCTAATAGTTCATTAATAGAATTAACTTTATCTGGCTCTGAAGTTTTAAATTTCTCGTCATATATTAATTCACTATTTTTAAACTTAGCTCCTATACATCTCTCTCCCAAATAATATGCATCTTGCTCTGTTACTCTTTTATCTCCATCTTCACCAATCTCTTCAATTTGCTTTTCTACTATAAAAACATTTTCTGATATAATTTTTCCACTAATCTTATCTTGCCATGTAGCCTGTCCTACTAATTTTATATCTTTAATAATAATATTTCTATTTTCTTTTTGATATTTTATTAAATCATTTTCTAATGTATCTTTAATGTCTTCTTCTAACTTTAATACTTCCTTTTCTCTTTGTTTCATAATAATACCTCCTAAAATAGCTTACACTTATTATTATAACTTATTTTAAAAGTGTGTCAATACAAAACCTATATTTACTAAATTAGTGTAATATTTTTCTATTGACACATACAATAATATATACTAAAATAAATATAGATTATAAATACAAAGGGTGTTTAAATTGGAAAAGTTAATACAGAAAATTTATAATAATAAGGAATTTATAAATATAATAAATGACCTATTAGAAAACTCAACAGTCAAACAAATGAAAAACTATAGACAACATTATGAAACAACTTGTTTTGACCATTGTCTAATAGCATCATATTATTGTTACATATATTGCAAAAAATTTAATTTAGATTACATATCTTGTGCAAGAGCTGCTATGCTACATGATTTATTTCTATATGACTGGAGAAAAAAACAAGATGGAAGAAAAGGTCTACATGCTTTTACACATCCAAAAACGGCATACAAAAATGCATCAGAATTATTTAATCTAAATGATAAAGAAACAGATATAATATTAAAGCATATGTGGCCATTAACTGTTATTTTACCTAAATATAGAGAAAGTTACATTTTAACTATAGTTGATAAATATTGTGCTTTAAATGAATCTTATCAAGAAATATTTAATAGATTTTGTCAGAAAAAAATTTTCAGATATGCATATGTTTTTTTATGCTTATTATTCATCAGAATGTAATCAAAATAAAGTAATGTATACATTTGTACATTACTTTATTTTTAATTATTCAATACTTTTTTTAATATCCATTATTTGAGCTTCGCTTAATTCAGTTATTATCATAATTGTTTTTAAATCTATATTATTTTGAAGAGCTTTTTTTATAATTTCTATTTTTTCTTCTTTTCGACCTTCCTTTCGACCTTCCTTTCGACCTTCCTTTCGACCTTCCTTTAATCCACGTTTACGCCCCTCTTCTCTTCCAAGAACATTAGCTTCATATTTTAATTGATTTTCATCTAAAATAGCTTTTTGTCTAAGATTAACCAATCTCATTAATTCCTCATCTGCACTAATCTCTTCAAGTTTCCTCATGGCTTCTTCAATTTCCTTATTAGTTTTCACAATCTGGGACACCTCCTCATCATTTGGATTATCTAAAAACATCATCCAGTCCATTAATGCATCTTGTTTTCCCATTTCTATCATCCTTTTTATTTTTGGTATTTCTATTATATGTATTTCTAACTGATTTGTCAATATTTTGTTATTTGTTTTATCTTCTCTTATATGCCATATTGTATGTCCATACTCTATATCTTTTAATTGCTTTAAATTATAATTTAATATTGCTATAGAAATAGTTTTATTTAATGCATCATATTTATCACCAATCAACATTTGATGAGAATATATCTTAGAATAATAATATAATAATCTTTTATCTATATTTTGATATTCAGCAACTTGCATTTCAATATTACAAATCATACCATCATCCAATATTGCAATCAAGTCTAATACTCCCATTTTATCTTTAGCATATTCTCTCAATAGATTTTTATTTTTATCCAAATCTATATTTTTTATTTTTCTACCTATTATCTCTGAAATAAGTGCTTTAGTAATATTTTCATTCCCCTTTTTAAATAGTGCTTGAAACACTATATCCATTTTAGGTTCTAATAATTGTTTTGTCAAATGTTTGTTATTCCTTTCACTTTTATTTTAAACTGCATAAAATATTATCTTCACCTCCTAACAGCAAATACTTTAGTCCTTAATTTAAAATTAAAATCTGATTTTAATATAACTTCTTTACATATATTAAAATTCACTAATAAAACTTTGGGTTATTTTTCGAATCAATTAATTTGAATAAAATTCGTAATTGAATAAATTTATTTAGACAAAATAATTGCACATTTATGCAATTTAATAATATATATTAAACCACAAAATGTGCAATTTTTCAAGTTTTTTTCGTCGACCAAATTCGACATTCTATTCTTTATAAATTATTCAGATTTGTTTTCTGTTTCTGTAACTGGAGTTTCAATAACTTCTTCTTTAACTTCTTCAACAGCTGGTTCTTCTACTAAATCTTCTTTAACAACGATTTCTCTATTTTCAATTCTAGCTCCAACCATTTCTTTAGTTTTAGCAGCTTTACCAACTCTGTCTCTTAAGTAGAATAATCTAGCTCTTCTTGCTTTACCAACTCTAACTAATTCTACTTTTTCAACTAATGGAGAATGAATTAAGAATGTTTTTTCTACACCAACACCATAAGATGTTTTTCTTACTGTAAATGTTTGGTTAACTCCTCCACCTTGAACTTTAATAATAATTCCTTCGAAAACTTGGATTCTTTCTTTATTTCCTTCTTTTATTCTAACATGTACTTTTACTGTATTACCAACTTTTAATTCTGGTATTTTATTCTTAAGTTGTTCGTGTTCTATTGATTTAATAATATCCATTTTTAGAACTTACCTCCTTCTTTAATTTTGAGCGGTACCTACTTTGTTTGGTACTTCATTTTCTATTTTTATTTCCTTTAAAATTTCATTATCTTCATCAGATAAATCCACTTTATCTAAAAGATCTGGCCTTTTATTTAAAGTTATCTTTAAACTCTGTCTTCTTCTCCATTTATCAATATTCTTATGATGACCTGAAAGTAATACATCTGGAACTTTGATATTTTCAAAAACCTCTGGTCTAGTATACTGTGGATATTCTAAAAGTCCTTCCGAAAAAGATTCTTCCTTAGTAGAATCATCTTTCAAAACTCCCCCTACATACCTGCTAACTGAATCAATTAATACCATAGCAGGAAGTTCTCCACCAGTTAATACATAATCACCTATTGAAATTTCCTCATCAACGATTTTATCTATTACTCTTTGGTCTATACCCTCATAATGACCACAAAGAAGAATTAGATGTTCTTCTTTTGATAGTTCTTCTATCTTTTTTTGATTTAATTTTTTACCTTGTGGAGACATATATAAAACTTTTGCATTTTCTGATTTAACAGAATTATATGCATCATATACAACATCTGGCATCAACACCATACCAGCCCCACCACCATAAGGAGTATCATCAACTTTCTTATGTTTATCTTTAGAAAAATCTCTAATGTTTATTAAATTAATATTTATTAGTTCTTTTTCTTTAGCTCTTCCAATAATGCTTTCATTTAAAACTTCAAACATCCCTGGAAAAAGAGTTAAAACATCAAATTGCATATTTTCCTCCTCTTGCTCTAAGGGAAGATATTTCTTTTGAACAAAATGTCCAATTAGAAACAATCTTTATATTTAAATTAACCCTTTTAAAATATGAACAACTATCTTTTCTTCTTCTAAATTAATTTCTTTTATTACATCTGATATAGCAGGTAATAATAATTGTTTTCCAAGTTCATCTTTTACTTCATATATGTCACAACTTCCATTATTAAAAATATCACTTACTTTTCCCAGCAAATTTCCTTCATCAGAATAAACATCTAACCCTATTAAATCAACAATATAATATGTACCTTCTTCTAATTCAGGTTCATCTTTCCTGTTTACCTTTAAATAAGCATTTCTAAGAAGCTCAGCCTCTTCAACTCTATCTATCCCTTTGAATTTAATTAATACCATTTCTTTATGATATTTTACCTCTTCAATTTCATATTGTTTTTTGGTCTTATTTGTCTCAACATATACTTTTTCCATATTGTCAAATCGTCTAATATTATCAGTAAACGGTTTTACTTTTACCATTCCTTTAATTCCAAATGTATTAACAATTTGACCTATTTCTAAAAATTCTTGCATACTCTTACCTCAATTAATCTATAAATTCAACTGTAACTTTTTTGTGTTCTCTTCCTGCAATTGATTTAACTACTGTTCTTATAGATTTAGCAAGTCTTCCTTGTCTTCCTATTACTTTACCCATATCTTCATTTGCAACTTTTACTTCATACACTATAGATTTTTCATCTTGTTTCTCAGTTATTTTAACTGCATCTTTATTATCTACAAGATTTAATATTATAGTTTCTATAATTTCTTTCATCTAAAATTCCTTCCTGAAAATGAAATTATTTTGCTGCATTTTCAATTAATTTTTTAACTGTTTCTGTTGGTTTTGCACCATTTTTTATCCATTGAGCAACTTTTTCATCATTTAAAACTATTGTAGATGGTTTTGTCATTGGATCATATGTACCAATTTGTTCAATTATTTTACCATCTCTTGGAGATTTAGAATCAGCTACTACTATATGATAGAAAGGAGCTTTTTTCTTTCCTGCTCTTTGTAATCTTATTTTTACCATTTAATTCACCTCCTTAAGAGTTTAGGGACGTTCCTTTTTTCTCTTTTTCAAGGGATTAGGGGACACTCCTTATATTTATATAAATTTAAAAATTTAATAACTATATTAATTTATTATATACTAAAATTTAAAACCTTTAAGTGCATTTTCATCAATGCCATTCATAAGCTTTTTCATTCCACCTTTATTTTTCATCTGCTTCATCATTTTTTGAGTCATTTCATAAGATTTAATGAACTTATTTATATCTTGTACAGTAGTTCCACTACCTTTTGCAATTCTTATTCTTCTACTAGCATTTAAAAGTTTTGTATTTCTTTTTTCTTTTTGTGTCATAGAACAAATAATAGCTTCTATTTTAACAAATTCCTTATCATCAATTTTTAGATCTTTAAATTGATTCATACCAGGAATTAGCTTTAATAATGATGAAAAAGAACCCATTTTTTTCATTTGCCTTATCTGAGCTAAATAATCATCCAAATCAAGCTCACTTTTCTTCATCTTCTTTTCTAATTTCTCAGCTTCTTCTAAATCAAAAGCTTCTTCTGCCTTTTCTATAACAGCTAGCAAATCTCCCATTCCTAAAATCCTTGATGCCATTCTGTCTGGATGGAAAATTTCTAAATCACTCAACTTTTCACCAGTTGCTGCAAACTTAATTGGTCTTCCTGTAACTTTTTTAACTGAAAGTGCTGCACCACCTCTTGTATCACCATCTAATTTAGTTAATACAATTCCATCTATTCCAACTTTTTCATTAAAAGTCTCTGCAACATTTACAGCTTCTTGACCAGTCATAGAATCTACTACTAATAGTATTTCATGAGGTTTTACACTTTTCTTTACATTTTGTAATTCCTCCATAAGTTGTTCATCTATTTGTAATCTTCCTGCTGTATCTAATATAATTACATCATTTAATTTAGACATTGCAACACTAATGGCTTGTTTTGCAATATGTACAACATCTTTTGATTGTTCATTAGCAAACACAGGAATATTCAATTGACTTCCAACAACCTGCAATTGTTTAATAGCTGCTGGTCTATAAACATCACATGCTACTAATAATGGCTTTTTACCTTGTTTTCTAAACAAATTTGCAAGTTTTCCAGCAGTTGTTGTTTTACCAGACCCTTGAAGTCCAACTAACATTATTATTGTTGGAGGATTTGGTGAAAAACTCACTTTACTTTCTGTTCCTCCTAGCAACTCTACTAATTCATCTTTTACTATTTTCACTACTTGCTGTCCTGGTGTTAATGATTTTAATACATCTTGCCCTAAAGCTTTTTCTTGTATATTTGATATAAATTCTTTTACTATTTTATAGTTAACATCAGCTTCTAATAGTGCAAGTTTTACCTCTCTCAACATCTCCTTTAAATCCGAATCAGTAATTCTTGCTTTTCCTTTTAACTTTCTGGTTATTTCTTGTAATCTAGAAGATAGTCCTTCAAAAGCCATCTGTTTACCTCCCTATACTAAACAATTTAATTCTTGTTTAATTGTTTCTAAGATATTAGCCACTTTTTTATCAGATGAATCTTTTTCTATTTTAGATAATTCTGATAAAATATGTTGTATAGTTTTTTCTTGATTTAACATCCTTTTCATAAAAAACAACTTTTCCTCATATTCGAAAAGCTTTTTCTCCCCCTTCTTTATAATGTCTCTAACAGCTTGTCTTGTTATATTATTATTTTCTGCTATTTCAGATAATGACAAGTCATTATTATAGTAGTCATTTAAGAATTCAAATTGTTTTTCAGTTAATAATTTACCATATAAGTCACACAATATACTTATTTTTATTTTTTCATCCATAAATACTACCTCTTTTTTTGTAATGCTAATATACTTTACACTATTTTTATTGATTTGTCAAGGTATTTGAGTAAATTTCATTGACAAATTCCAAAAAATGTTCTATTATAAAGCATAATTATTTCATTTTTTAATTCTAGCTACAATTCTGTAGTAAATATTTTCAAATATATCAAATTTAAAAAATAATATTGATATACTAAAGGAGGTGATAATATTTGCCAATAGTATCACAATTTTATGGTATCATAATCAGTATGTTTTTTAATGATACTGACAAACATCATTTCCCACATATTCATGTTCAATATGCAAAATATAGATGTACCTTTGATTTTAAAGGAAACATACTATCTGGAAACATTCCATCAAAACAAAGAAAATTAGTAACAGCTTGGATAGAGTTAAGAAAAGAAGATTTAATAACTCTTTGGAACATGCTCCAAAATGGAAATGGTTGTTTTAATATTGAACCTTTAAAATAATTAATATGAAGGAGGATTAAAATGCAAAATAAAATAGAGGAATTACCTATTGAGGTAAAACCATTGGAAGATTTCTTACTATATATCAAATTTCAAAATGAAGAAGAAAAAATATATGATATGAAAGAAATGTTAAAATTTGACTTCTATAAAAACTTAAGAACAAAAGAAAACTTTAAAAAAGTTAAAGTATATGGAATCACTTTAAAATGGAGCACTGGTGAAGACATTGCACCAGAAAAAATCTATTTTAATAGTATTCCTATTAAAGAATTCAAGTCTGAAATAAAAGAAATGAAATAATTAATAAAAAAGATTAAATTTATTGAATACTATTAAAATAAATTTAATCTTTTTTTCATCTTTTTATTTAACAATCTTTCTTTTTTGTACCATATAAGTAATTTTAGCCACCAAACTACTAGGAACAAAATGGCTAAAAAATATACCTAATTTAACATCTATACCTGGAATAATATAAAATTTACCTTTTAAAAATTTATTTACTGCAAATCTAGCAACATTCATACTATCCGCTTCTCTCATATGAAATTTAACATTTGCAACATCATTAAAATTAGTTTTAACAGGTCCTGGACATAAAATGCTAATTTGTACATTAGACTTCTCTTTTCTTAGTTCCTCTCTAATAGATTCTGAAAGTCTCACAATATACGCCTTTGTAGAATAATATGTTGCCATTAAAGGTCCAGGCATAAAACCAGCAATAGAAGCAACATTCAAAATTTTACCACTATTTTTAGCTTTCATATCAACTAAATATAATTTTGTTAAAATATGATAAGCAACAATATTAGTATTAATCATACTTATTTCCTTATTCAAATCTGTTTTTGTAAAATTACCACAATCTCCAAAACCAGCATTATTAATTAAAATATCCACATCTGATACACACTTGTGCAATTTTTTACAATTATCTTCTATAGATAAATCCATAGATATAATTTCAACTTTTATATCATAATCTTTTCTCAATTCTTCTGCTAATTTCTCTAGCCTATTATCATCCCTTGCAACTAAAACTAAATCATAGTCTTTTTTTGCTAAAACTCTAGCCATATCTCTTCCAATACCAGAAGAAGCACCTGTAATTAAAGCTTTCAAATTAATCCTCCTTATTTATATCAGATTCTAGAATATCAACCTTTAGACATTTATATCTTCTTATCAATAAGTACTTTCATAATTTCCTCTTTAGAAATTGGACCTTCTCTTTGAATCTTTATTACATCTGATGTACAATCTATTATAGTACTTGCCTGTGCAAACAACACATCCCCCTCCATCATTCCATCTAGAGTTGGGCATGTCCTTTCGATTTCATCCAAATTTTTACAAGTTGGTTCTCCACTGTGATTAGCACTAGTCATAAATATTGGACTTCCAACTTTATATATTAACTCCTTTAAAATCTCAGTTGGAGCCATTCTTATAGCCATTTCTAAACTACTGTTTAAACCACCATTATTAATATATGTTAATACTTCTGGTCTCTTATTTAAAACTAATGTAACAGGACCAGGCATAAATGCATTTATCAACTTCTGAATTCTTTCATCTACTATAGCAATACTCTCTATTTGTTCTTTATCTGCACACATAACAGGAAATGATTTATTAGATGGTCTATCTTTAATGTCTGCTAATTTATTATATGCATTTATTGAATTTATACGTGCACATATTCCATATACTGTATCGGTAGGTACAGAAATCACACCATCATTTTTAAGTATATCTACTAATTTATCTATTTCACTTTGTTTATATCTTTGCATTTATATTACTCCTTGACAATTATAAAATTCCTTTTTATTTTTTATAAAACTTACTTTTATTAATAAAATTTAAAATGAGGATTTTTGACCTGTCCCCATTTCCTATTTTTTACTAAATCTATTTAAAACTATACCTACTTTATGAACAATCTCTGTAGAATTCTTATTTGCAATCTCTTTACCAAAAGCCTTTCCACTAACAGTTAAAGCAGATACTAATGCACTTAATATAAACTGTATGTCAAAAGGCATTTTTAATTCTGTGGAAATTTTTATAGCAATCAATGCACTAATTGCACCACTAAGTACCCCACAGATATCACCAATTACATCAGCACATATATTAGCAACTTTAGGAGCATTCTTTATTAATTTTATTGAATCTTTTGACCCTTTTACTTTTTTAGTTGCTTTTGCATGAAACTCTTCTTCATTCGCAACAGTAACTGCAACACCTATAATATCAAAAAATATACCTATAACAATTACTAATACTAATATTAAAATAGCTGGAATCAAACTTAAATTAGATACTCCATTTGTAGATACATATGAAAATATAATAGATAATATAAATGTAATTATAAATGATTGAATTACCCATTTCATATTGGAGTGTTCTTTTTTATTTTCCTTATTTTTTTTCATTTTAAATTATACTCTCTTTCTTATTAAATTATATTTAATTTATATAATATCAATATTTATACAACATTAATATTATAAATTAAGGCAAGCATATTGCTTACCTTTAATTAATTTCTATTTAATTAGATGGTAAAAATCTAAGTAAATTTTACGGTTTAGGTCTGGTTGAATTTCTCTACTCCCCGCTTAGTATTACTACTAGAGCCGTTTCCGTTTAAGGGAAATAACTAAAAGATAAATTTAGCCACCAGATCGCCACTTAAATCCGTACCTTAATCCCTAGATTTTCAAGCTTTTCGATTAAAGCAAACATTCTAGAAGTTTTCCTTGACATACTTTTGCAAGTTTACTAGTCTTTTTTGCAAGTGAAATTTCATAATCTAAAGCAAACAACATTTGGCCAAAATATTAACTTACTCTGTATAAAATTAATCCCAATACACTCACTCGAGACAGGCTACACTATGTATTTCGTGTCTTGGCACTCAACATAGGTTTAACTTAAAATGTATTTAAGCCTCCGCGAAACCAGGGAATCACATATATGCCATTATATGTTACCCTAACCTCTTTACTCCCTGAATACACACAAAACTGGCATTTCGCGCACAAACAAGAAACTTCAACGATGTGCCCTTTAGTGGATTTTTAGCCCCACCCTCGTAAACTTAAGTACGACTAGAATAATGCACCATCAATATATATTATACCAAATTATGAAAAATATTCCAGTTTCATTTTTGAATTTCTTAAATCATTTATGTCTAATTAATTTTAATTAGATTCAGTTTCATATGTTTTTCTATTAAATTCTCACTTTTTCTAACTTTTTTAATAATTTAATATTTTTCTTAACTCTTGCTTTACTTCATCTAAGTCCCTATCATTTGCTATATTTATGACATTTATATTAGAATACTTTTCTTTTATTTCATCTGCCATTTCTAAATATACCCTTTGTTGATTTATACTATTTTCAGCTTCAAAATTTGAACCCTGAAATTTAGCTTTATCTTCTCTTTTTAATCTTTCATTATATAAATTTTCGTCTCTCAAATATAATGTTATATAATATATTTCAAAATCTAATTTAGCAAAATCGTCCAATAATCTGTCATAAACATCTGTAAATGAATATGCTTTTTTTCCTAGTCTACAATAATTTTCCTCTGTAAAAAATGTTCTATCAAATACCATATTAATACTTTTATTTTCCATTTTCTTCATGTACTCAATCAAATTAATATACATTTCCTCTGCCTTCTTCTTTCCTGTCTCCGTACTATCAGATGTACCACATAATCTATATAAATTAGTATAACTCAATGAATATCTCAAATAATCAGTTATTGTTGTTTTTCCTGCCCCTTGTGGTCCCTCTACTACAATTAATTTTGAATTTGCCATAATAAAACCTCCTACATTATTTACTACTTTTTTTACTATTCTTCATCTTTAACAATTTCACATTCATTTTCATTTAAAATATCATTTACTGATTTCATTATATCTTCTAAATTTTCATCAAAGTCATCTTTTATTAAATTAAACATTGTTATAAAATCCTCCCAACAGGATTATACTATTTAAAAATTCCTATTTCAATAAATTTTTTATATTTTATAAATTCTTTTGATAATTTATTTCAAAATTATGTAGATTTTCACACAAATTTGTAGTAAAATATTATTTAGCATATAAAACATAATTAAAATATAAATATAAGATTATAAGGAGGATAAAATGGACAAGATAGCAATTATCTCAGACATTCATGGTAATATAACAGCATTAGAAGCTGTACTAGAAGATATTAAAAAAAGAAATATAAACAAAATTTTCTGTTTAGGTGATAACATTACTAAATGTACACATCCTGATTTAGTAATTGACAAAATAAAAGAAAAATGTGAAGTAATATTATTAGGAAACTGTGATTATGCAATCTGTAAGCCTTCTGCAAAAAATAGAAATTATTGGTCTAGAAATATAATAGGAGAAGAAAGAGCAGAATATATAGCCTCTTTACCAATATCACACGAATTTTATATGAGTGGACATTTAATAAGACTATTCCATGCATCACCATATGCACTTGATGAAATATTTAATCCAATGTTTTCTAACAAGGAATCTAACCGTAGTCATTTAGAAATAACACCAGATAGACTTTTTGAAAATACAGAACTAATTAATAAAACAGATAAAGACCCTATTCCAGATATTGTAGGATTTGGTCATATACATACACCTTGTCTAGTAAGATTTAAAAACAAAACAATCTTTAATCCAGGCAGTGTAGGAATCCCAATTGAAATGTATAATAATGATATAACAGACAAAAGCAACAAATTTTCAACAGTTGCATCATATACTATAATAGAAGGATATTATGGAGAAAAAGAACTAAATATGATATCTTTTAATTCAATTAGAGTTCCATACAATATTCAAAAAGAAGTTGAAGATTTAGAAAAATCAGATATGCCAAGTAAGGATATTATTATAAAATCATTAATATCAGCTATTCCAAATAATGTTTAAAGGAGATTATCCATGGAAGATAAACTGAAAAACGTAAAAAGTATTTTGAAGAAATATAATCAAGAACACTTATTAAATTTTTATGATGAAATTTCTAATGAAGAAAAAGAAATTTTAATAAATCAGCTTTTAAATATAGACTTTGAAAAAATAACAAAATTATATATAAATTCAAATAAAAACGAAAATTTATCAAATACAGTAATTTCACCATTACCACATATAGAAAAAGATAAATTAACAAAAGAAGATTTATCATACTATACAAAATTAGGCGAAGCAATAATAAAAAACAATCAAATAGCTATTGTAACAATGGCAGGTGGTCAAGGAACACGTTTAGGATATAAAGGTCCAAAAGGAACATATATGCTTAACTTAAAGCCTATCAAAAAATCACTATTTCAAATAATAGCAGAAAATATTATTGAGACAAATAATAAATATCATACAATTATACCTTGGTATATAATGACAAGCGAAGAAAATGATAAACAAACTGAAGAATTTTTTAAACTAAATAATTTTTTTGGATATCCTAAAGAAAAAGTGAAATTTTTTAAACAAAGTAAATTGCCCCTAATAAATACAGATGGTAAATTAATATTACAAGAACCTTATTTAGTAAAAGAAGCATCAAATGGAAATGGAAATGTATTTAATTCTATGCAAAAATCAGGAATTATAGATGAACTAGAAAATCAACAAATCAAATGGATCTCTTTTGGTGGAATTGATAATGTATTACTTAAGAATTTAGACCCTCTATTTTTAGGATTAGTAATATGTAACAATATGGAAATTGGCTCAAAATCAATATTCAAAAAAGAGCCTTTAGAAAAAACTGCTGTGTATTGTAAAAAAGATGGAAAACCATCAATCCTAGATTACGATGATATTACATTAGAATTATCAGAAAGCAAAATTGTAAATACAGATACTTATCTTTATAGAGAAGCAAATATGTTATCACATATTATGAGTATTGAAGCAATAAAAAAAGTTAAAGATATAGAATTAAAGTATCATCGAGCTTTTAAGAAAAATGCATTTGTAAACTTTGAAGGTGTAAAACAAGTTCCTGATAAACCTAATACTTTTAAATTTGAAAACTTTATTTTTGATGCTTTCTCTTATTTTGATGATATGTTACTTCTTAGAGTTAATGAAAATGAAGAATTTGCGCCAATTAAAGATTTTGTTAGTATTTACAATCCAGATACAGCAATTGAAAAATATGAAAATTACAGAATTGCAAAAGAATCAAGTATATAAAAACTTGATTCTTTTATCTATTCTTCTATCTTTCTTATCCATTTTTTTATTCTTACTATTCTTCCATCCATTCTTTCCCATCAACAATTCTAGCAACCATCATTGAAGAAACATTATCTCCAATAACATTTAAAACTGTTGCAGGCATATCTATTATTGTAGCAATTATTGTCAATATAGGCAATGCTGCAACTGGATATCCCATCATAGTTATTATAAGCATTTCTGATATTGTTCCACCACCAATTGGAACAGCTGTTACTAATAAATTAGCAAGTAATGCAATTCCTAAAAGGCCCATGACTTCACCTGCAGTAGCCAAACTTGTTCCAAATAAGCAAACTAAAAACATTATCTTAAATACAGACCCTATAATAGACCCATCTTTATGGAAGCTTGTTCCTAATGGAATTGTTGTTTCTGCAATATCATCTGGAACTCCCATTTTTTTAGTAGATTCAATATTTACAGGAATACAAGCAGCACTTGAACATGTTCCCATTGCAGTTATTGTAGCAGGAATAACATTTCTCCAAAAGGCCTTTATTCCCTTTATTCCTCCTGCTATAAATGCATATATACTATACATTACAAAATAAAATACTATTGAAACAACTAAATATATCAAAAATGTTTTCAAATAACCAACAGCTATTGAACTTCCGAATGTTCCAACAAAAGAAGCCATATAACAACCTAGTCCTATTGGTGCATAATACATTACAATTTTAACTATATTTCCTACAACATCATTTGCAGATTCCAATAATTTTCTAAAAGGCTCTCCTTTTTCTTTAGACATATTAATTGCAACACCAACCATTATTGAGAAAATTAATAATGCAATTATATTATCTTTTGAAAGTAACTTTGAAAAATCATTAACAGTAACTAAATTTACAGTTCTATCAGCAATTGTTAAATCCTCTTCTGTAGTCTCCTCATCAACAACATCCTCTAAAGATGCCTTTATTTGTTCACCATCTTCTGTATTTACAAGTTTAATAAAATATGTACTTGCAAATCCTATTAAAACAGCAATAATAGAAGTCACAACAAAAACACCAATTATAGAAATAATAATTTTTCCTAATCTTTTTGGCTGTCTCATTTTAGATATTGCTGTTGTTATATTCAAGAAAATAAGTGGAACAATAATAACTAATAATAGATTTAAGAATAGATCCCCTAGTGGGCTTAATATAGTTGCTTTTTCTTTGAAAATAACTCCAATGATACTACCAACAATTATAGCAACTAAAAGAATAATTGTTGACTTGTAATTTGATAAAAATTTTTTCATAATACTACCTCTTTTTCTTGTAGGCAACTCAAAATATAATTATATTTTAAGGATTTTTTTAATTATATAAAAAAATATTCTAAATATCAAGTATTTAGAACATATTTTTAAGTTTTTGAAACATTTGGGACAGTCCAATTTTGTTTCACTTTTTTGTCGCTTCTTGTCGAACAGCGCCTTTTGTATTTTTTTTCGACACATATAGACAAAAAAAATGAAACAAATTAGGACTGTCCCAAACGTTTCATTTCTCTTAAACCTTTAAAAAACTCTTTCAAAATATTCTGACATTCATCTTTCAAAATTCCTTTTTCAACTACCACTTTATGATTAAAAGTATAATCCTCTAATAAATTAAAAACAGAACCAACTGCACCAGTCTTCTCATCATTAGCACCAATATAAACCTTTCTAAGTCTAGAATTAATCAAAGCACCTGCACACATAGAACAAGGCTCTAAGGTAACATACATATCACAGTCTAATAATCTCCAAGAATTTAACTTTTTACTTGCCTTTTGTATAGCTAAAATCTCTGCATGCTTAGTAGTATCGAATTTAGTCTCTTTCAAGTTATGCGCCCTTGAAATAACTTTACCATCCTTTACAATCACAGCACCAACTGGCACTTCTAATTTATTATATGCCTTTTTAGCTTCTTTTAAAGCTTCTTTCATAAATCGTTCTTTATAATCTTCCATTCCTAATTCCTTTAATATTTCATCATTTATAATCATATTTTAACTTTCACTAATTTTTAAATACAATACAATCAATACAATTATAACACACAAAAATAACATTTTCAATGGCCCATCTTAAAGTCTGTAATTAATTTTTGATAATGTCATAGTAAAATTAACATTTGATTATGTCATA
>CAOMRW010000031.1 GCA_948485625.1 uncultured Clostridia bacterium
CGTCCCCCTTGGTTCCTTGGTTCGTCCCCCCTTGGTTCGTCTCCCTTGGTTCCTTGGTTTTTTTTACTCTTCTAAACCAAAACTTACTCCTAATGCATTATTTATTTGATTTATTATTTTTTCATCTTCTATGTGGCCTATTCTTTCTTTTAATCTGCTTTTATCAATTGTTCTTATTTGTTCTGTTAATACTACAGAGTCATTTTTTAGACCACATTTTTCTGAGTCTATTTCTATGTGTGTTGGTAATTTTGTTTTATTTGTTTGTGATGTTATTGCTGCTGCTATTACTGTTGGGCTATATTTATTTCCCATATCATTTTGTATTATTAAAACTGGTCTTATTCCTCCTTGTTCTGAGCCTACTACTGGACTTAAATCTGCATAGAACATATCTCCTCTTTTTATTACCATATTATTCACTCCTAATGTTAGCATGTGTCAAGCTTGTATTTTTCTATATTAGTTTGTAAAGATAAATATTATATTTCTTTTGGTATTTCAAACATTTTAAATGCATATACTTTTACATTTGATTCTTTATTTATCTCTACCTCATTATATATTATGTAAATTATTATATTTTGGTTAGTGTCTTTTATTTCCATCTTTGTTGGCTTTCCATCTTTTTTTGATATATAGAGTTTTTTATATTTTTGGTAATTATTTTCTGATTTTGAGGTTGTTTCCATTATTATTTCATTATTTTCTTCTTTAAATTTTGAATTTTCATTGTTTTTATAATTTTCTATAAAGTCTATCAAATCTAAGTTATTTTCTGTTATGTCTTTATAATTTTCTATTATTTTTGTTAGACTTAATTTTGTGTTTTCTATTTTTAGATTATTTTGTTCTTTTATTATTTTTACTCCTTGTATATTATTAGGTTCTATTACTTCTTGTGTGTTGTTTTCATTATTTATGTATGTTTGTTTTATTTTATATTTGTTTGTGTTTTTGTTACTTTTAACTTCTACTTCTATTTGTGCCTTATATGAACTAATATTTAAAATGTAATCTACAATTTCTTGACTAGTACTATTGTTTCCAATTTTTGAAATTTTAGACGTATTTTTGTTTATTTTTATAAATATTATTACTCCTATTGTTATTAGTAGTATTATTGTTGCTATTGTAATTATTTTTCTTTTGTTTTCTTTTTTGTTTTGATATGTGTGTATTTTTTTACTTTTGGACATAAAAATAGCCTCCTAAAAATTATTCTTACTTAATTTTTATTCGGCTTTTTTTGTTTTATGCTTATTGGTATTTTTTGATTTTATTATTCTATTATTGTAACTTCACGCACTTTAAGAAGTTGATTTCCTCCTTTTTGGCTTATATATATACTATTACATTTTTCAGGAATATCTAATTCTACTGAATTATATCCCCATAAACTACATCCGTTTCCTTCTACTTTAGAAATCAATTCATTTTTATCATCAAAGAATGAAAAGACAAATTCTCTATATCCTAAAGTTCCTTGTTGTGTATCATATAGTCCCCAATCAATTTTAATCTTTAATCCCCAGCAAGACTCATCAATGTAAAATTTACAATTATTGTAAGCCATATCACATTCATTCTCTAATGTTCCATCATATCCTTCTACTCCAAGTGCATCTGATGGGACAGTTATTTCTTTTTCTATAATCTTTGATTCTATTCCTTTCTCATTTTGTGTTTCAACTACACTTTTTGCTAGTATTTTGTTTGCTGTGGTTTTTGCTAATCCATTACATTGAATCCATGTTTTCCCATCATCTATACTATAATAATTTTTTACTAATTCACTCTTATTATTTGATTCTATTCTGAATAATGTTTCATCTACGTTAACTCCTGTTCTTGTAAATGTAGGATATTTTCCATTTTTTATAATAATAATATCTGGATCTGTTATTACAGCAATTTCTCTAAATCCCCAAAGTTGATTTCCTTCTGCTTGTGAAAGAATAACATATTTTGTACCGATTGGTATTTCATGATTAACTGACTTTTCTTCCCATACGCTAGCACTTATAGGTTCTGTTGAGTGTATAAGCTCATTATTTTCATTATAGTATGAAAATACTATTGACCTCGAAAACGTTGCGCTTGAAGTTCTTCCTCTTAATTGAAAGTCAACTCTTAATTGCATGCCCCAACAATTTTCATCTATATAAAATTTACAATTTGAATACCCCATATCACATAAATCGTCCCATATTCCATTGTATCCTTCTGGTTTAAGTGCATCATCTAAAGTTTCTATAGTTTCTTCTGCAATTGATGATTCTAGCTTTTGCCCATCTTTCATTTCAATAATGCTTTTTGCCATTATATTTTTTTCTGATGTAGTAACTTTCCCTGTATATATTTCCCAATTTATTCCGCCATCTATGCTGTAATAATTTTTTATAACTTCACTATTACTTGCTTCTATTTCAAATATAGTTTCACCTCCAGCTCCTCCTCCTGGTGTAATTGTAGGATATCCTCCACTTTGTAAAATCTTAATTATAGGTGTTGTAGGTTTAATATTTAGTATTTCTATTTTATCTTTTGCCTTTCTTCCTGTTGAAGATATTGCTTTAAATACATATATTCCACTTTCATTTACTGTAAATGTTACTTCTTCTCCATTTATTTCTGTTCCATCTGGTTTTATTATTTTTTCTATTGTTCCATCTGATACTGTTGCAGTTGCTGTTATTATTACCTCACTTGCTCCAATGTCTGTTGTATTTACTGAAAATGTTATTGTTGGTTTTTCTCCACTCATTGGTCCATTCATTTCTACATTTAAATCTTTGTCTATTGTATAACCATAGTCCTTATATTCGCCTTCTATTTCTTCACCATTTAGTTCTGCTTCTAAATCTTTTAATTTATTAGGTAATTCTTTTTCTAGTAGTTCTAATGTTACATTGTTTCCTTTTGATATTTCTTCTATTTGTATGTCCATTATTGCCATTTCTATTTCTTCTTTTATTTGTGCTTCTATAGATTTTTCTTTTGATTCTTTTGCTCTATCAAATAATCCACTTCCTGTTAGGCTAGCTATTGAGATTCCTGCTAATATTAATAAGATTACTATTGTTATTACTAATGCTATTAATGTGATTCCTTTATTTTTTTTCATCTTTTGATTCTCTCCTTTATAATACTCTATAATCATTTTACACTAAATACGTGTAAAATACAATACGCTTTTTACGAGTATTTTATAATTTATTTGGTGATTATATGAAATTAAGAATTAGAGATTTAAGGGAAGATAGGGATTTAACTCGAAGCAATTTATCTAAATTACTTGGTTGTACTCAGCAAACATATTCTAGATATGAATCAGGAGAAATTACTATTGATATATATAATTTGACAAAATTGGCAGAATTTTATAATACTTCCTGTGATTATTTATTAGGTTTAACTGATGTTTACAAACCTTATAAAAGAATAGGTTGAAATTTATAAAAACTGTTTTTAAATATACATTATTTATAAAATATGGTGATAGGGGGCCAGGTCTTAAATCCCCATTTTTGTATAAAAAAATGGGGATTTAAGACCTGGCCCCCTATCACCACTATAGACTTTTCTATAGCCCCAACATTCTTACTTTATATTAAAAAATATTCTTCTACTTTTTTTATTAATTCATCTTTATTTTCTATTTTATTTATATTGTTTCTAAATTCACTTGAGTTTGGCATATTTTTAGTATACCATGCTATATGTTTTCTCATTTCTCTTATTGCTGTTATTTCTTCTTTTTCTTGTAATTCTAATTTAATATGTTCTTTTATTACTCTTAGTTTTTCTTGGTTTGTTATTTGTGGTAATTTTTCTCCAGTTTCTAGAAAGTGTTTTATTATTTTAAAAATCCATGGGTTTCCAAATGTTCCTCTTCCTATCATTATTCCATCTACCCCTGTATATTCAAACATTTTTAAGGCTGATTCTTCATCTATTATATCTCCATTTCCGTATTACTGGAATATTTACACTTTCTTTAACTTTTTTTATTATTTCTAAGTCTGCTTTTCCTGAATACATTTCGCTTCTTGTTCTTCCATGTATAGTAATTGCTGATATTCCTGATTTCTCTGCCATTTGTGCGAATTCTGCTGCTACAATATTATTTAAATCCCATCCTTTTCTTAGTTTTAGAGTTACTGGTTTGCTAGAATTCCTTACTACTGCTTTTATTACTTTTTCTGCTTTTTCAATGTCTAATAATAGTTTGCTTCCATCTCCATTTTTTACTACTTTAGGTGCTGGACATCCCATATTTATATCTACTATATCTGCTAATTCACTTACATATTTTGATGCAAATCCCATTGTTTCTTCATCACTACCAAATATTTGCATGCTTATTGGTCTTTTTTCTTCTGTGGTATTCATCAGCAATTTTGTTTTTGAGTCATTATAAAATATTGCTTTACTGCTTACCATTTCTGTACATACTAATCCTGGCTCAAATTCTTTACAGATTTTTCTAAATGGCAGGTCTGTTACACCTGCCATTGGAGCTAATATTAAATTATTTTCTAGTTCTACGTTTCCTATTTTTATTTTTTTTATATACATTTTTGTTTTCTCCTTAGGATTTGGGGACGGGTTAAAAATCCCATTTTTAAATGGGGATTTTTAACCCGTCCCCAAATCCTATTTTACAAATATTGTTTTTTGTCTTTTACTACTAATATTTAATAATATTCCTATTAATATATAACTTGTTATAAGAGAGCTTCCTCCATAGCTTACAAATAGTAGTGGTACTCCTGTAATTGGTAATAATCCCATTACCATTCCTATATTTTCTGCCATGTGGAATAAAAATATTCCTGATATCCCTGATGCTATTATTGCTCCTATTGAATCTTTTGCTGTTTTTGCTATATAGAGTGATTTTGTTATTAACTGGACATATAATATTATGATTATTCCGTGCTATAATGAATCCCATTTCTTCACCTATTACTGAATATATGAAATCTGTTGTTTTTGGATATAAATATCCTAATTGTGTTTGATTTCCTTTTAATAATCCCATTCCTGTTAGTTGTCCTGCTCCTATTGCTAGTTTTGATTGTATTATGTTATATCCACTTCCACGTGGGTCTGATTCTGGATTTAGAAATATATCTATTCTTTTTTTTGCATGTTCTGGTAATATAAAGTTATATAAAAGTGGTATTGATATACATGCTATTAGTATTGTTCCTATTATATATTTTTTATCTATTCCTGCTGTAAATAGTATCATGAATGTTGCTATACAGAATGCCATTGCTGTTCCATAATCTGGTTGTTTTATTATTAATAGTAATGGTAGTGCTAGTGCTACAAATATTATTAGTAATCTTGTTGGTTTGTTTATATCTTCTGAATATCTTTCTTGTATTTTTGATATTATAAATGCTAAAAATAGTATTACTATTATTTTTGCAAATTCAGAAGGTTGTAATGAAAATCCTGCAATATCAAACCAACTTGTTGCTCCATTTACTGGCTTTGTAAATAATACTGCTATTAATAATAATATTATTATACCATAAAAAACTGGTGATAGTTTTACTAACATTTCATAATTTATTAGCATAACTATTACCATTATTATTATACTTACAGTTAACCATACTATTTGTTTTTTAAATTCATCATATCCTGTTTCTTGGGTTGCTGAAAACAGTGCAACTAGTCCTATTATGGATAGCGTTATTGCAACTATTAGCAGTCCCCATTCTATATTTTTTAATTCTCTTTTTCTCATTAAATCATCTCTTTTTCTTTCTTATTTTTCTGATTTAACTTCTTCTTTTTGTTCTATTTTATTATCTTTATTCTCTTGTTTTTCTTTATCTTCTGTGTTTTCTTTTTTGCTACTTTTATTTTCTTCTTGTTTGTTTTCATTTTTTGTTGTCTCATCATCTTTATGTTCTATGTCTTCATTTGGTTTATTTTCTTTATTTTTAATTTTGGCTTTATCTTCTTTGATTTCTTTTTGTTCTTTTTCTTCTTTTTCTTTTTTATTTGTCTTTTGTTTAATTTCTGTTTCTTTATTTTTTTCTTTTACATTTGTCTCTTCTTGTTGTTGCATATCTTTTTTGCTTATTTTTCTTGTATCATTTTTTATATTGAGAATAGGAATATTTGCATATAAAGCTGGTGCACCATTTGTTCCATCTTCATTTTCTTTATTTGTTAGTCTTACATCGATTTCCTTTTCATCGATTTCTATATATTTTTTTATTACATCTATTATTTCTTGTTTCATAAGTTCTAAAAAGTCTGCTGATACATTTGCTCTATCTTGCATTAGTACTAAATGTAGTCTTTCTTTTGCTGCGTTTTTTGAATTTTCTTGTGCTTGTTTTCTTTCTTCTTTTTTGCCTATCTTTTTAAAGATGTTTAATATATTTTCAAACATTATTTCCTATCCCTCCACTTGTTCTTTACCTATTGTATTTTTATTTTTTAAATAGTTTTTTTAGTCTTGCAAAAAAACCTTTTTCTCTTCCTGGTATTGTTACTTCTATTTTTTCTCCTAATACTCTTTTTGCTATTTCAATATATGCTTTTCCTGATGGTGCTTTTTTATTTTGTATTACTGGTTCACCTTTATTTGTTTGTGTTATTATATATTCATCATCTGGTACTACTCCTATTAAGTCTATTGATAATAAATCTACTATGTCATCAACATCCATCATTTCGCCTTTTCTTACCATATTTAGTCTTATTCTGTTTATTACTAATTCTGGATTTTTTATTTCTGATGATTCTAATAGTCCTATTATTCTGTCAGCATCTCTTATTGCTGATATTTCAGCTGTTGTTACTACTATTGCACGGTCTGCTCCTGCAATAGCATTTTTAAATCCTTGCTCTATTCCTGCTGGGCAGTCTATAAGTATATAGTCAAATTCTTCTTTTAATTTATTTGTTAGTTCTTTCATTTGTTCTTCATTTACAGCGCTTTTATCTCTTGTTTGTGCAGCTGGTAGTAGGTATAATTCTTTGAATCTTTTATCTTTTATTAATGCTTGTCTTAGTTTGCATTTCTCTTCTACAACATCAACTATGTCATATACTATTCTATTTTCTAGTCCCATTACAACGTCTAAGTTTCTTAATCCTATGTCTGTATCTACTAAACATACTTTCTTTCCTTCTACTGCTAAGCTTGAACCTAAATTTGCTGTTGTTGTTGTTTTTCCTACTCCACCTTTTCCTGATGTTATAACTATTACTTCTCCCATAATTTTCCTCCTTAGGATTTTAAAAACACTTTTTTATGTATATATAATACAATGAAATAGGGAAAAAGTCAATTGCTTGTTGATGTTTTTATGTAATAAATGTAATTATAAATTCTTATTTTGTTAAGAATTTAAGTCAAATTAAAAGAAGTGCTTCCTATTAATATAAGATGCACTCCTTAAGAATTGATTAGTACTTACAAATAAATTTATTACTAGTTTTATTATTGTATCTTTTAAAGTATTTATAGTCTTATAATTCTTATCAAACTAAAATATATAAGTTATATGTGAGCATTCTAAGTATCAGGACATAATGTTACACGTATACCACGTCCACCGATAAACACCACCTACACCATAGTTAACTGAAAATACACCTGAATTTTCACCATTACGTGCTCCACCACGTTCTAAGAATGGGCTTGTAGCAGTTAAAACGAAAGCATAGTCTGCAAACCATCCAAAATAATTCTTTGTGTCTGTTTTGACATATGCACCTCCTCTATGTACTTCTTTTGTTCCATCTCCTATTTTTCCTGTTTTATATAAAGTATTATTTCCATAAGAACTTGATGTTGTGTTATCATATTTTGTTGCATATTTTGTACTTTCTGACTTTGTTGTTAATCCTGTTGCTGTTCCCCATCCAATATATGTATTTGTATAATAATTACTACTATCTAAACTATTGTATCCTGTTGTATATTCTGCACTTCCTCCAGACATATCATATATTCCATACACATTTCCTGTTGTGCTTTGATTTGTATTTTCTTTATATCCTTCTTCTGCTGCTCCTGCTGTATAAGAAGGACTATTATTTATTGTTATTTCTTGTCCATCTCTTCCATATCTACTATGTGTTAAATATGCTACTGCTCCCCATTCGCTGTTTTTTATTATATGACTATTCATGAAACTTGTTTTATTATCAAATGAATCTGTTGTTCCTGTATATCCATATGTTGCTGTTCTTGCATTTGTATATGCTTTTCCTAATGATAGATTCTTTTCAGCTTGTACTCCATAAGTACTTTTTAATGTTGTTGCTGTTGCTCCACTCATTTCAAATTTTGCAAACCAAAATCCTGGTAGCTTATTACTCCATCCTCCCATTTCTAAGTTATTGTCAAATGCTGGATGAATTATATATTTTTTTCCATTATGTTCTACTGTATCCACTCCATCATCTAGTTTTATCCTTAATGCTCCATCTTCTTTTTTCCATTGTCCATATCCATCATAATATCCTGTTGGAGTTGTACTTTCTTCATCTTCATAATATGTTATTCTGTATGCATATCTTGGTATCCACACAAAATAGCTTTCATTTGTTGTTCTTGCATTTGCCCATTCATTTTTTTCATAATTGTACCAACTTGAATCTGGTTCTGTCATTGGAACTATATTGTTATATATATCCCATTTTATTGCTGTCATTGACTCTCCACCTGATTCTAATATTGGTCTATTGGGTTCGTCTATTACTTCTGTAGTATCATCTTTTAGCCATATGATATCTATTTTTCCATAGTTTGTTGAAAATGTTGTTCCTTCTACTTCTACATTTTCATCTGTTGGTTTTAGTATTTCTTCTTCTTCATTTGTCTCTGTCACTGGAAAATATATTACATCTATATTTGTTGTTTTATTTTTATTTTTAAAATATCCTTTATGTTGTTTTACACTTTTAAGGAAGTCATTTGCATTTTGTTCTGGAGTTAAAGCTATTGAGTCTGGAACTCTATCTAAAGCTACTATTTGTTTTTGCCATATATATTGTACTTGGCTTGTTTCATTTATTGTGTCATTTTTATTTTGTGAAATTACTATACTTTCATTTCCACTGTTATCTTTTTGTTTTCCTATATAGTAATATCCATCAGGTATTAATATTCCATCAATATATCTTAAGTCTATTGTTGTTTCGTCTGGTTCTGTGTAGTCTGTATAATATGTTTTTTCTGTATTATTTTCTGTTATTGTTACTCCTTGTACATAAAAAACATTAAGGCTTTCTTTATTTATTATATAAACGTCCTTATAATTATTGCAATTTTCTATATCATTCTGTATTTTTTCATAGTCTTTTCCATAATATAGTGTAATTCCTTTCATTGCTTCTAGGTCTATTACATAAAAATCTCCTGTGTCATTTTTTTTACTTAATATGTTTGATAAATGATTTATGTTTGTATATTTAATTTCTGCTGGTATTTCTCCATATTCATTATAATATTCTAGAGTTTTCTCTCTTAATAGTTCTATATCATTATATAGGCTTGTTAATGCTTTTATATGAATACTGTCTTCAGCATTATATATTAATGTTCCTGTTATTATTATCATTATCACTATTGCAATTGTTAATGCTATCATAGTGATACCTTTTTCTTGTCTTATATTAATTTTCATCCTTTGAATTCTCCTCTTTTTTTCTTTAGTATAGTTTACTATTAATTTTTTCTATTTTCAAGTGTCTTTCTAAAAAATATTTAACTGAGGAAAAAATAATTTTATTGATTTATTAACAATTTTAATATCTCTATTTATAACTTTGAATTATAATATTCATATAATTTCATTATTTAATGACATTAATTATATTTTCAGTCGAAAAATCATATGAAGTAATATTGTTTATAATTGTTTCCTTTCTTTTAAATTTCAAATTTTCTTTTATCATTATATACCATAAATACATATCTATTAATATAATTGATATGTTTTGAATGTATAGTATTAGTATACTTGATATTGCAGTAATAATCATTACTGTTATTTTTGAAATTTTATTAACATACTTTTCTGCCTTTCTTTTTCCTATATAAATATGTAATATTCCTTTTAAAATTCTTCCTCCATCTAGTGGATAGATTGGTAATAAATTGAATATCATTATCAAAAAGTTTGTATATATTATCATTAGACTTTTTACTATTTCTAATTTTAGATTAAGTGTTATTATAATTATTATGAGATTTGTAATTGGGCCTGCCATAGCAACTATTATTTTTTTTATTTCTAATTTATTTCCTTTTTTTATTTTTTTATTATATTCTTTTACATTTATTCTAAACGATACTGATACTCCAAATGGCATTAATTCTAGTTTTTCAGGTTTCATTCCCATAAGTAATCCTGCAATTAAGTGTCCCAATTCATGTATTATTGCAAATATCATTATAAATGCATATAATTCAATTTGTTTTGTAAAATAAAATAATATAAGAAAAATAAATATTTTCAAATCTATTCTAAATCTCATTCTAATTTCCTCTTCATATTTCTAATATTTTTTCAGGATTTATTATTCTTTCGGAAATTCGTATTTCAAAATGTAGATGTGGACCTGTTGAATTTCCTGTTGATCCTACTTCTGCTATTTCTTGTCCTTGAGTAATTATATCTCCTTGTTTTACATATAGATTATTGCAGTGTGCATAAATAATACTTACTTCTCCAATTTGTACTTTTAAATGTTTTCCATAGTCTCCTTCTTCTGAAGCTAGTACTACTTCTCCTCCTGTTGATGCTATTATTTTGGTTCCTGTATTTGCTGCAATATCTAATCCTGTATGATTTTTAGGAACTGTTGATGTTGTTGGATTTCGTAATCCAAATCCTGAACTTTTTGTTCCTTCTACTGGCTTTATAAAAGTTGTTGTTGCTTTTATATTAGCAATGTCTTGTTCTTCTTGCGTTAATGGTTGATTATTTTCATTTTGTTTTTCGCTTTGTTCTGTTTGTTGTGTTGCTCCTTGAATAGTATCTTCTTGTTCATTGTTTATTTCTTCTTTGTTTTGTTCTGTATTGTTTTCTTGTGTGTTATTTTCTTCTATTTTATTTTCAATTGCTCCTCCAATTGCTCCATCTTTATTTTGGTTATTATTATCTTTTATTTGGTTTATGTTTTGTTCTATATTTTGTTTTAAATTTTCATATATTTGTATAAAGTTCATGTCATATGATAGTATTTCATTTGCTTTTTTTAGAAAGTCTTCTGAAAATATATAATTATTATTTTGGATTATATATATGCTTAGATATATTAGTAAACTTACTACTATTTGTATCATCATTTTTTTTAGTAGTTTTATATCTTTTTTGTTTTCATTATTTACTGTTACTGTTGCTGTTCTTTTTTGTGTTCCTTCTTGTCTCCTTGCATATATCTCCTCTGCTCTTCTTATTTTTTCTTCTACAGATATTGTCCTTTCCATTTTTCCACCTCTTCCTTAGTTTCTTTATAAACTATATGTTTCTTATTTTTATTTTATGAATTAAATAATTTTAATAAATCTGTAAAAAGAAAAAACAAGCTATTTTTAATATATAGCTTATTTTTCCTTTTTTATATTATTAAAATATTATAAATATTGCTTGTATTACACATATTATTGTGGTAATTATTGAGTATTTTTTTAATTTGTTATATTTTTGTTTTGTATCTTTATTAAAGAGATTCTTTTTATTATTATCTTCAATTTTTGTTATATAACTATTTACTAACATTTCTGCTTCCTTTAGTATATAGTCTTTATCTTTTTTTGTAATTTCATTACTTTGCGTTTTTTTGTTTTTTTCTATTTTCTGAAGTTTTTTTACTTTTTTGTTTGTTTTTAATACTATTATGGCTTCATCAATTATATTTGATGGTAAATTTTTTAATACTACCATGTTTTTTAATTTGCTTGTTTCCATTTGTACCTCCTTGAAATATGTATTTATTATATTTTTTCCATATTTTTCAATATTATACAAATGGTGTAAATAATCTTTTTATTTTTTTATTTTGTAATGTATATTTTTCTTTTTGTTATCTACTTTAATTGTAACAATTGGATCAAAGCCAAATTTTTATTTGCTTAAAGTACTATCATTTCTCTGTATATTTATTTTCAATTATTAGTTTTTAAATTATCTTCTATTTTTTATTACAAAAGGAATACTAAATCAATTTCCAATATTTTTAAAACGAGAAAACATTGTCTTCTCGTTCATTATTTGGAGGCGACAGTCAGGTTGAGTGTCATCTGTAATTCACTCATAGACTACACTTTTATATTTAAAAAACTTCATTTTAATACATTTTTAACACAAAAGGTTTCAGTTTTTGATTTGTAAATTTGTGAAAGTATTGAAAACATATATTCTTATTTTTAAAATCAATATGTATAAAAACGAAAATATCTAAATTAATTTATTAATCTATGTATTGTAATATTTTTTTACAAACATTAATGTTTTGCATAATTCTATTTGGATTATCTTTATTTTTAATATACAATATTACTTTTTCAATTATATATATGTATAATGTTTCCAAAATTAATGTTTTATCTTCTTTATAATATTTTGCAGCTAATGAAATAATTTCTTCAAAGTCATATTTATTGTCTATATTAATATTATCCAATTCATTTCTTATAAACTGTGAAAGTTCTATTACTCTTTCTCCAATTATTCCATGAGGGTCAATTGCTTTCCATCCCTCTTCTGTTTTCAATATATTTTTGTAATGCAAATCATTATGCAAAATATATTTTGGTAAATTCATTTTATATATTTTATCATATATTTTATTAGCTTTATCAATCATCCATAATATGTCTAAATATTGTGATTTATTTTGGTAAGCATATTGTATTCTATTTTTAAATATATCATGAAAAGTTAAAAATTGTTCTTTATCTTTTACATTCTCTATAGGAATTAATAAATTATTTGAAATATCAATAAATACTTTTGCTTTTTCTTCAAAATTTTCTAAAGTAGACAAATTATATCCTGGAAAAATTCTTTCTAATATTAGTACTTTATCTTCTATAGAATAATAATAACATTTTGGAAAATAATTAGGAGAATAGTATTTTATTGTATGCATTTCAGAAATTATAGTTTTACTTGGTGCACCTATTTTTATTACTATATTACCAAAGTTAGGCGATTCTGCAAATAGTACAACATTTATACTTATGTTATCAACTAATCTAATATTTTTTAGCATAAATTGTTTTTTATATTTCTCAATTATATTATCTATACTATTTAGCCAGTTATCGCCTTCTTTACCATATCTATTAATAATTTTTGTTTTAAATTTATCTGGTAAATTTATCATATTGTTCACCTCTACTAATAGTTTACATCTTTAGCTTGTTTTTTTCAATATTTCATTTAATCATTTTTTGTATTTTCAAGTGATGAAACCCTTGAAAATACTTCATTCTTATTTTTAAGATAAAAGTATACAAAAAACCGAGAAAATATTGATATATCAACATTTTTTCTCGATTCTTCCATAGAGGTGACAGTCATTCGAGTTACATCTTTAAAGTGTTGATATTATTGACTTTTTGCTCTTAAATTTTAATGTGTTAAGTTCATTTTAAGTTTGTTTTGGAAGTAAAATTTTTTTCGATGTTATCTATGCAATTAATAAATATTTGATATTTATTCTGTTATATATTAGGAGTTATAAATATAACAGAATAAAGGAGAAAAAAATGAATAATATAATCGAATTACAAGACAAAAGAACTTGGACAAAAGAATTAAAAGATAGTATAAGAAAATCTAGCTTTAATAACATAATTAAACAGTACAATATTGTAGGATATCATTATACAAATTTAATTAATATAAAAGATATATTTGAAAATGGATTAAATACATTATGTAATAGAAGTATTAGAAAAATAATAGAAAATATTACCTCAACATATCCAAACAAGAATGATATTATAAATAAACAATTTGAAGATTATTTAAAAAAGCAAAACTTTGACAACAGAAAAAATAAAATATATTTTTGCTGTGATAATAAACAAATAAATAATGGATTTGATGATATATTTAAATACTATGGGGGAGAAATTACTTATAATGCATTTAATAATGATATTTTAGGAAAAAAGCTACTATTAGGATTAGGAGAACCATACATTATTAAATTTATATATAATTTTGATGATTTGGATTTGTGGGTAATGGATAATTTAAAGCAACAAATGACAGACAGATTATTAAAAATAAAAATATAGAATTGGATTTTTCTAAAGAAAAAGGAATTAAATCAGAGGAAATTTTAGGAGCCTATGAAGTAGAAAGTATAAATGAATATTAGCATATAAAAAAATATATTACTAATAAAAACTTTAAGTTGTTTGCTTGAATTATAGAGAAAAATATTATAATATAATTCCAACCTTTCGCTGTCAAAGGTAGTTCTTACATAAGGACGGAAAGGGGGCAAATACAATGACACAAACCGAGCTTATTCGAGAATTGATTGAAAAGTTATTAGCTGAAAAAGAAAAAAACATCATACTTCAAACAAAACTTGAAGAATACAAAAAGAGTAAAGACTAGAAGTGTCATACATAGTCGAAAGTGGGAAAGTTTTATGGGGCTTTCCTGCTTTTTATTTTGACATAAAAAAAGTAGTGTATTATGGTACACTACGAACAAACAATATACACAAACCGAGCTAGAGTACATTGTTTTAATGTAGCTATATAATAACATTTTTTTTTTAGTTTGTCAAATGTTATTTTTTAATAAACTTTAAAATGTGTTAAGTATAAAAAAGCACAAATGTTAAGTTTGTGTTAAGTTTATTTTAGAAGATTTAGAAAATTTAAGCTCTAAAAGTACTGAAAATAGTAAACTTGTTTTTAAATCTCAAAAGTAAAGAAAAGTGTGTAAGTATTGATAAATCAATGCTTACACACTTTCATATGGAGGCTATTACCAAGTTGAGTGTCATCTGTAATTAGCCTATAGCCTATATTTATATAATTTTAAAATCTCATTTTAATACAATTTTAATACAATAGCTTTTATTAATTATTTTATCAATATTACATTTGACAAAAATAGATAATCTGTGTATAATATAAATATAGGAAACGCGGAAACCACAAACGTGGCTTGCCGAGTGTGTAACACATCTGACTCGTCAAAGTTAACAGATGTGTTTGTTTATTTTATTCCTTATTTGTCCACATTATAAATATAACTGTCAATAAGGCTACGTTTACGGTTAGGGATATTCCTAAAGTATATATTAAAAATAATACAAATTCCATAAACACCACCTCACTTTCCCAGAGATGAACTCTGCTATGTATGGTGGCAAACCACATCTGCTTATTCTCATTTCCTATGTTTAATACTATACATTATTTAATTATAAAATACAAGCGAACAAAATAAAATTTTGCAAATATTTTTTATAAAATTACATATAATGTTCCCTATAATAATCAAACTAGTTTTATTTATAATCCTTTTAACAATAGACACAGTACCAACAGTTATTAATTTAATAATTAGTGTAATAGATAAAGTTTTTATAAAGGAGAATAATAAGAAAATGAAAAAAATAAATAACAAGAATGGAAAAGACCTTTGTATATGTGGGTTGTGAAATAAATATGTTTGATTATTATAGGCAAATTTATATATGATAAAGGTCGAAATGGTTCGAATCCATTACCCCACGCCAAAACAGTAATAGATATTATATTTATTGCTGTTTTTTATTTTAATACATTTTTAACACAATAAATTTTATTTTTTAATACAATTTTAATACAAAAGGAATAATTAATTCAATTTTCAAACCTTGAAAGTACTGAAAACACTGCATTCTTATTTTCAAATTTAAAATAACAAAAAACGAGAAAATATTGATATTTCGACGTTCTCTCGTTTTTTCTATGGAGGCTGTAGTCAGCAAGACAGACCTCAAATGTAGCTTAACAGCTCTTAACAGCTAGCTTTCAAAATTTATTACCCGTTTTTTATAACATTTGATTTAATTTTATATAACACATAATAAGACGTTTTTCAAAATCACATTTGACATTTATTAAAATTCTGTGTATAATAAAGATAGAAAATGAGAACACAGATAATGTTGTGTTACCCAATATAATTGAATTACACCACTAGCTCTGCGAAAGCGTATGTGGTGTATTTTTTATTGTTCCCTATTAGATAGTATTATGTATATAACACTTAATAAGGCAACGTTTATTGTTATTGAAATCATAAATCCTATTATTAAGAACATTAGAAAATCTAACATATAAACACCACCTCCAATCTCTCAACTAAAGTTGAGGACTAAAGGTAACACCAACATCTACTTTTATCTCATCTCTATCGTTATTCACTATACACTATATTGATAATTAATTCAAGCAAACATTTCAAAAATTATAAAATATTTTAAAATCAGGCAATACATTGTATCATAAATCTACAAATTCGTTAAGTCATTTTATTCATAGTTTAAAAATTCCAATAAACTAGATTTTATAACATTTTTTAACATACGCAATTTGTTTTTATAACAATTTTATAACATTTGATTTAATTTTATATAACACAGTCTAATATTATATAATACATAATTCATAAATCAATTATACCCTTATTTAATAAAAAATCAATAATTTTCCAGAATCTCATTTGACAAATTAATAAAAAGATGTTATTATATAGTTACATTGAGAAATGTGTCGTTGGTCGTAACGAAACATATATGTAGCTGGTATGTGTAACCGTAAACAATACACATATCTTTTTTTTGCTCAAAAATAAAAGCAAGGTAGCTCCGTAAAAACTACCTCACTATCGACTATGTATGTTACCTAGTCTTTGTCATTCTTTTCATCTTCTCTTAATTGGAAGTTCTTTTCTTTCTCAGCAAGTAACATTTCAATTAATCGTAAGATAAGGTCGTAACTAGACATACAAGTAACCCCCTTTCCACCCTTTAGCAAAGGATTACCTTTCTGTCAATGAAAAGGTTACTATCTACTATACAACAAATTCTATTATTTTACAATGAACAAATGAAAATTCTGTAATTAATTTTTGATAATGTCATAGTAAAATTAACATTTGATTATGTCAT
>CAOMRW010000032.1 GCA_948485625.1 uncultured Clostridia bacterium
GTATTTCAATGCTAGTATTTTCAATTAAGTGTGACATATGTTTGACAAACCTACAGAAAGATATGTTAAATATTAAAAATATCCTTGTAATTTATAGAGTATTATGATATAATTAACAAAGTTTCGAAAGAAACTACATGAATTTATTTTAAAGTATTTTACCTTCTCTTTAGATTGGTTAAGTAAAAAAGTAATTCAAATCAATTTAAAAAGGAGGTCAATATATAATGGAAACAAACTATGAAGATATTTCACTTACATGCAAAGATTGTGGTGCAGAATTTGTATTTACATCTGGAGAACAACAATTTTATGCTGAAAAAGGATTTACAAATCAACCAGTAAGATGTCAAGCTTGTAGAAAAGCTAGAAAGCAACAAAGAAATAATAATTATTAAAATAATAATTTAGTAAATATTATAAAATGAAAGATAAAGATTTATATAATAAAAAATCTTTATCTTTTAATTTTTTCCAAATAGTGGAGATTGGGGGCCAGGTTTTAAGTGGTGATTTAAGACCTGGCCCCCAATCTCCACTCTAAATTAAAATTTTTTTAACAAAATAGTGCAATTTATAAAAAAAGATGATATAATCCAATAAACACACATTATGTAAAATTAAAGAAAGGAGAGTATTTTATATGCGGAGAAAAATTTCTATAGTTTATAAGATACTTGTAATTTGTTTACTTGCTACAGGTATTTTACTAAACACCATGAAAACAATTTCAATAATATCATTATTATCATACTATACACTACAAAGTAATATAATATGCCTTATAGCATTTATATATTTTGTATATTTAGAAATAACAAAAAAAGAAAGAACAAATAAATATTATTTAATAAAAGGAGCCATTACAATAGCGATTTTTATCACAATAGTAGTATATACAATAGCGTTACTACCAAATCAGTTTGAAATGGACTTTTTCCACAGAACAGCAGTATATAAAACTATAGCAAATTTGTTAGTGCATATAATTTCTCCTATATTAATAATCATGGACTATTTCTTTTTTGACAAAAAAGGAAATCTCAAAAATAGTTATATAGGTTATTGGCTTATTATTCCACTAAGTTATATGACATATGTATATCTATATAGTTACTTTGGAGGAAGATTCTACAACATAGGAGGATCCAGAAAATTTGCATATTTCTTTTTAGATTACGAAAAAATAGGATATATTGGAATTGCTAAATGGATATTATTAATAACTATATCAATAATATTAGTATCACATTTATTTGTATACATTGATAGTAAGCTAAGTAAATAAAAAATGAAAGTGAAATTAACACTTTATATTAAAATTCATTTTTGCATTGCAAGGAGGAAAAAATATGAAATTTAGAGAGATGAAATTAGCATTGTTTCGGAAAGAGTTAGAAAGAAGAAAATTTTATGAAGAAGTTACTTTTGAAGACAAATTAGTAAGTAAGAATTCAAAGAAAATTATAGGACAATGGATATTTAATTTAGAAAATTATAAAAAAATCAAAATTAACAAATTTAAAGAATTGTTTAGTCAATTAAATGAAATAGTTTTTCCAATAAAAATCCAATATTGTTACTCAAGTAATAGTTTAGACATAATGATTATTGATAATAAAAACAATCAATATTATATGTCAAATTTATGGATATACAGTTACAATGATCTAGAAAAATACACAATTGGAAGAAGAAATAGTCCATTAGAACCATTAATAGATAGAGAGTTCACATATAGGATTCTAAAAAACAAAAATATTTTGTTATTAGAAATGGGAGTTTTGAAATTAAATCCAGATGGGACAAATGATAATATATCAGTTGAGTTTAAATATAATTTTCAAAAACAGATTACAGAAGTTACATTAAGTTCATATATATCAAACCATATAATAAAAATAGAATATCCAACAATGGATGAAGAGTTTGATAGAAAAGTATTAGAACTTCTTTTAAACATTAATGATAAAAACTATTACTATTATGATGCCTTTCCAATATTAAAATTAATGTTATCAATTATATCAGATGAAACGATTTCACTTTGTATTACAGCAAAAGTAGAAGATGAAATTAGTTCAGATATATATATTGAAAAAGGTATTGTACAACGATATACGAAAACAGAAATAATTAGTGAAAACCAAATGAACATAAACAAAACAATATGTGCTAAAAATCTAGAAGAATTTCTAGCAGAAAGGACTTAATCTAAATTTCAAAATATTGAAAAAATTCAAACCAAAAAACCAGAAATATTGAAATTTCTGGTTTTTTGGTTTCTATTGCAGTAGAAATGTGCTATAATCAAAGTAGAAATCAAAATTAACAATTATATTAACAATATGAAATATTATAAAATCAGTAAGAACCTTATACAAAGGAACTATATTTTAAAGTTGTATATTTATATATTATAAAAATATAAAAAGGAGGAATTAGTTTGGAAAAAGAAGGCTTATTAATTGAACCAGAATTTAACAATATAAGTAAATACCTAGAATCAGGAGAAAGAACAAAAGTAACTGATAAAATAAAAGAAATTTCTAATAGAATAAATGGACAAAACGATGGTATGCTAATAAGAAATATATTAGTATGGATGAATAGAAATACATTAAGATTACAAAACAGTAAAGATAATAGAAAATTTAAAAGAACGGCAGATGAAATTTTGGAATCAAAAGAGAGAACAGGTTGTTGTGATAGCAGTACACTATTCACAGCATTAGCAAGAAGCAGGAATATACCAACCATGCAAATTATAACTTTAAACAAAGAATGGGGGAAAAGAATAGATAGAGGGGAAAATATTGGTACACTAGGACATTATTTTGTTGCATGCTATTTAAGAGATAATGCAGGAAAATATGATTGGACACTTATTGATTCAGATAGAAGAGCTCAAGATATACAAGATGTTAGATTAAGAAAATTAGATAAAGAAAATAGAAATATAGATGAAAATTATTATTCTTTTGCATATGTCAGAGATTATAGTGATATAGTTTATAATGGAATAAAAATAGATTCGATTGAAAATATGGCAAAAATACAAGTTGCAGCATATAGACAATGCAATATAAAAGATTTATTTTTTGAAGATGAAAAAGAAAGATAAAATTATATATACTTAGTAAAAAATAAAGAACGAGAGAACTACTGTAAATAGTAAGTTCTCTCGCTTTTGCTAATTTTAAGAGCAATAACAACATCTTTAACTAAAATTTTATTGGTTCATAATATTCAGAATCAAAATTATGATAAATAGGATTTCTCATATAACATATTCCATTGCGACGTCGCATAGCATCCCGAGATTGTAATAAATCTAAACTATCAGATACATGTTGTTCGATTAAAGGCATATTATTATAAAAAATAGAGCCTTTAAGGTAGTAATTAACAAGTGATACAACTGTTTCTTCTGTAAAAGGCTTATCCATACGAAAAATAATACCAATTACAAGATTTTGTAAATCTTGTTCATTTTGTACATCTTTGTTGTGTTTAACATTAGCCATAGTGTATGCCTCCTTTTGATGATTAGATAAATGAAATTGCTCAAATAGCATTAATTTCAAAACAATTAGTTTATTTGAAATTAATATGCATATATGTGAAACACTAAAACAATTATAACAATTATTTTAACCATTTTCAACTACTAAAATAAAAAAGCAGTAATGTAAATAGATTACTGCTTTGTATATACTTTTTACCGTTGCTCCAAATGAGCTTGTAATTATCTCTTTGAAAATTGTGGAGCTTTTCTAGCTTTTTTAAGACCGTATTTTTTTCTTTCTTTCATTCTAGGATCTCTTGTTAAGAATCCATTTGTTTTTAAAGCTGGTCTAAATTCACTATTAGCTTCATTTAATGCTCTAGCAATACCATGTCTGATTGCTCCAGCTTGACCTGTAAATCCTCCACCTTGAACTTTACAAATAACATCATATTTATCAGTTGTATTTGTAACTGTAAGTGGTTGTCTAACTATAACTTTTAAAGTTTCTAATCCGAAAAATTCATCAATATCTTTACCATTAATAGTAATTTTTCCAGATCCTTCTACTAATCTTACTCTAGCAATTGAAGATTTTCTTCTACCTGTACCACAGTAAACTATTTTTTCTGATTTAGCCATATTATTTTACCTCCCAAACTACTGGTTTTTGTGCTTGATTTTCATGTTCATTTCCTGCATAAACTCTTAATTTCTTTAATTGAGCTCTTCCTAAAGAGTTATGTGGTAACATTCCTTTAATAGCTAATGTCATAGCTTTTTCTGGATTTTTTTCTAACATAACTTTTGCAGGAACTTCTTTCATTCCACCAATATATCCTGAATGGTGTCTATAAATTTTTTGATTTAATTTATTTCCTGTTAAAACTACATCTTTTGCATTTAAAATAATAACATGATCACCTGTATCAATATTAGGTGTAAATGTTGGTTTGTGTTTTCCTCTTAATAATTTAGCAGCTTCTGTTGCAACTCTACCTAATGGTTTGTTTGCTGCATCAATTATGTACCATTTGCTTTCTATTTCAGCCTTTTTTGGGCTATATGTTGTATTATTCATGGTAATAATTACCCTCCTATAAATTTATTTTTATATATGAAATTTAAATAAAACCACCGGGGAGAAGTTATATTTAAATCATATTTTAACATAATTACTGAAATATTTTATTACAAAAAAGGCAATTTGTCAATGATTTTTGTAAAATTTGTGAAAAGTATTGATAAAAAATTAAATAAAAATTATAATGTAAAAAAGATAAAGATTAAAAGGTATAATAAAATGCTAAGATAAATATTATAATTATATAGAAGACATATAACAAAACACATAAAAATGAAAAGTCAGAAAAGCAAATAATAGATATTAGATTTTATTTTCTGAATTAGAATTTAGGAGGAAAAATGATAATAAATCTAAAAAGAGCGAAACATGCCAAAAGTAGAAAAAGCAATAATAATCAAAAAGAAGGATTTATGCAAGGTGTAATAACACTAATGTTTTCGCAAATTTTAATAAAAATATTAGGATTAGTATATACACTATATTTAACAAATAGAGAAAACTTTGGAGACAAAGGAAATGGAATATGTGCAAGTGGATATCAAATATATGCATTATTACTAACAATATCATCAATAGGAGTACCAAGTGCAATATCAAAATTAGTATCAGAAAGAGTAGCGGTAGGAGACAACAAAGGAGCACATAGAATATTTAAAATAGCATTTGCAACATTTGCAATAATAGGATTAACAGGAAGCTTACTATTATTCTTTGGAGCAAATATAATAGCAAATAATTGGTTACAAATACCAGAAGCAGAAATGACACTTGTTTCATTATCACCAGCAATATTCTTTGTAACAGTTGCATCAGTTATGAGAGGATATTTTAATGGAAGACAAAAAATAAGTGTAGGAGCAAAATCACAAACATTAGAACAAATATTTAAAACACTACTTACAATTATAGTAGTAGAAATTGTAGCAATATTATCAAATGTATCAACAGAATGGATGGCAGCAGGAGCAAATTTAGCAACTACATTAGCAACATTTTTAGGATTTAGTTATTTAATACTATATTATAGAAGTGAAAGAAAAGAAATAGGAAGAGAAATAAAAAATACAGTAAACTATAAATATGAAAGAGTATCAACAATAATAAAAAGAATTTTATTTGTTTCAATACCAATAACACTAACAGCCATAATGTCATCAATAAATAAAAATGTAGACTCATTTACAGTAGTAAGAAACCTAAAAAAATTCATGCCAGAAGATACAGCAACATCATTATATGGAATATTAGGAGGAAAAGTTGATACACTAACAACATTACCATTAGCCATAAATGTAGCCTTTGCAACAGCACTAGTACCAGCAATATCAGCAGCTAAAGCTAGAAAAGACAATAAAACAATAACAGAAAAAGCATCATTTTCACTATTAGTATCAATGTTAATAGGACTTCCATGTACAATCGGAATGTTTATATTTGCACAGCCTATACTAAATTTATTATTTCCAAATGCAAATGATGGAGCTTTAATATTACAAATAAGTGCTATTGCAATAATATTTACAATCTTAGACCAAACAATAAATGGAATATTACAAGGATATGGAAAACTAATGATACCAACAATATCACTAGCAACAGGAGTATTTGTTAAATTCATTTTAAATATAACACTAATTCCAAATCCAGAATTTGGAGTATATGGAGCAGCAATTGGTTCAGTAGCATGCCATGCAGTTGCATTCTGTATAGCAATCACAGCATTACGAAAAAATATAAAATTAAATTTAACATTTTCAAAATTTGTAATAAAACCAATATTAGCAACAACGATTATGGGAATATGCTCATATTTTACATATTTAACTTTAAAAGGAATAATAATCGAAAGATTGGCTACAATAATAGCGATACTAGTTGCAGTAATAATATATATATTAGCAATAGTAACATTAAAAGTATTTACAAAAGAAGAATTCAAAATGTTGCCAGCAGGAGACAAAATCGTTAAAATTTTAGAAAAAATAAAAATTTATTAGAAAAAAAGAAGGATTTTAGCGAAAGTTGGCGAATAGTGTTATTAGAAAGTACAGTTATTGCTTAGTTCAGGCGATAAAAGTACATAAATATTTAAATCTTATAGGAGGTAATTTAAATGAACAAAGCTGAATTAATCGCAGCAATAGCTGCAAAAACAGGAGACACAAAAAAAGCTGCTGAAGCAACAGTAAATGCTTTCGTAGAAACAGTAACAAACGCATTAGTAGAAGGGGATAAAGTTCAATTAGTTGGATTTGGTTCTTTCGAAGTTAGAAAAAGAGCAGCTAGAAAAGGTAGAAACCCACAAACTAAAGAAGAAATCAAAATACCTGCATCAAAAGCTCCAGTATTCAAAGCTGGTAAAGCATTAAAAGATTTAGTAAATAATAAATAATTTGTGAATATAAATATATGAATTCATATAAAGAGACTAGACATAGTCTCTTTTTTTTGAACCAAAGGGGACGTTGTTAAAATGGTTGAAAAAATTTTTCAACCATTTTAACAACGTCCCCTTTGGTTTTTTGGGCGTAATAAAAACTAAAATATCTAAAAATGTCGAAAAATCTTTACAGTAATTTACAAAAATGGTATAATTTGGAAAGAAAGAAGGAAAAGATATGCCAAAAAAATATTTAGAGAAAAATGTACTAGAAGCAGCTCTTGAAAGATTAGAAATAATGTTTAAAAATTTTGATAACATTTATTTTAGTGTAAGTGCAGGAAAAGACAGTTCTGTAATGGTACAACTCGCAAATAAAGTTGCAAAAAAGCTTAATAAAAAATTTGATGTATTATTTATAGATTTAGAAGCACAGTATAGGCATACAATAGAACATGTTGAAGAACTAAAACAACTATCACAAATAAGAGACTTTTATCATATAGCATTACCAATAGCACTTAGAAATGCAGTATCTGTATTACAACCCAAATGGATTTGTTGGGAAGAAGAAAGCAAACACTTATGGGTAAGAGAAATGCCCAAAGATAGTATAAATATTGGCAACTGTCCATTTGACTGGTTTAGAAAAGGTGAAGAATTTGAAGAATTTATACTACAATTTGCAGATTGGTATCAAAAAAAACACAAAGGAAAAGTAGCATGTGGAATAGGAATAAGAACAGATGAGAGCTTAAACAGATTTAGAACAATAGCATTTCAAGAAAAAAAAATCACATTTAAAGATTATAACTGGACAACACAATTAAAAATAAGTGAAAAATATATGAACATATATAATTTCTACCCGATATATGACTGGAGAACAGAAGATATATGGGGAGCAGTAAGCAAATTAAATTTAAAATTTAACTATATATATGAATTGATGTACAAAAATGGATTAAGCATATATGAACAAAGGCTATGCCAACCATATGGAGATGACCAAAGAAAAGGACTAAATCAATTTAAAGCATTAGAATATGACACATGGAGCAAAGTATTAAACAGAGTAAATGGAGTTAATTTTGGAAATATATATTGTAAAACAACAGCACTAGGAAATATAAAATCATGTAAACCAGAATTTATGACATGGCAAGAATACACAGTATTTTTATTAGAAAGTATAGGAATATACAATAGAGACTTAATGATGCATTATTACAGAAAAATAAAGAAATTTATGATATGGTATCAAAAAAAATATAATGTAAAATTACAAGAAATACCAGACATAGCAGAATGCAAACTAGAGAATCAAAAAAAAGTAATATCATGGAGAAGAATAGCAAGAGCAATTGAAAAAAATGACTTTTATTTAAGAAGACTATCATTTGGACAAACAAAAACAGATGATGAAGAATTGCAAAGACTAATTCATACATGGGACAATTTATTAAATAGAAATACAAGAACAGATGATAAAGTATTACAAAGAATAATAGAACAATGTAGTTAAAGGAGAAATAGATATGATAATAAAAATAAATAATAAAGATGAAAAATTTTATCAATACATGGGAAAATTCTTTGGCTCAAGGTCAGTAGAAAGACAAATAAATGACAGAATTTATGATGATGACAAAAAAGAATGGTATTTATATATAAAAGATAAATCAGTAATGGCTTTTGTTTCTGTACAAAACAAAATAATAAAAAATACATATTGCTATAAAGAAGAATATTTAGAAGAAATATTTGAATATATAAAAAAAGAAGAAAAAAATAACGAAAAAATAGGAAGTAGTATTTTAACAAGAAAATATATGGAAGTATATAAAAGATGTGGATTCCAAGTAGTAGATAATGAGACATACAAAAATTTTGTAATGATATATGAATAAAAGAAAGCAGTGATAAAATGAAAGAAATAGAATTTCCAGTATTAAATGTAAAAATGGTAGACATTGATAAAGTAGTTGCAAATGATTACAACCCAAACAAAGTAGCACCACCAGAAATGCAATTATTAAGACATTCAATAGAAGAAGATGGATATACACAACCAATAGTAACATATTATGATAAAGAAAAAGACATATATATTGTTGTAGATGGATTCCACCGATATCGTGTAGCAAAAGAATATCTAAACTTAAAACAAATTCCAATTGTTACAATAGACAAAGATTTAGAAGACCGTATGGCAAGTACAATTAGGCATAACAGAGCAAGAGGAACACACCAAATTATAGATATGTCCCACATTGTATTAACATTAACTGAAAATGGATGGACAGAAAAACAAATATCAAAACATTTAGGAATGGAACTAGATGAAATTATAAGATTGAAACAAATAACAGGTTTAAAAGATGCATTTGCAAATCATACATTTAGTAAATCATGGGAAGAATTTGAATATAATCTAAAAAATAAGAAACAAGCGGGAAAAGGGGACATTTCTTAAAATTCTTGTAAAACAGGAACAAGGGACATTTCTTTAAGTAAAGTATTAAGGTTTTAACTTAGTAATTACTTAAAGGAGTGTCCCTTGTTATATCATTTTTCTATATTATTCTCAAAACTTTAAATTATTATAATTTATTATTCAATAAATATTTACTAAATAATTACAAAAGATAGAAAAAATAAGAAAATATTAAAAAAGTGTAGTAAAAATGAGAGTTTTATATCAAAACAAAAATTGATTTTTTGTTATATTAAAAGTTATAATAATTATGAGGTGAAAATTATGAAGTTAAAAGAAGAAATAGAAAAAGAAATAAAAAATATAACAAATTTAATAAATTCTTCAGAGAATGAAAAGGAAATAGAAAGGCATAGAAAGAGATTAGATAAATTATTAAAAAAATATTCAAAAAAATTTTAAAAAAATTTAAGGGTATTTTAAAGGTAATACTGCCACTTAGATGAAATAAATTCGTATATACCACACTAATAATTTGTTTATGCATACAAGAAAATTTGATAATATTATAAAAAATAAAGAAAAAGGTGGTATAAATGAAGAAAAAAAGTATAATCAAAATAGGAAAGAATATTAAGTTAATAAGAAGAAGTCATGGTTATACACAAGAAAAATTAGCAGAAGAAATAGAAGTATCAACAAGACATATAAGTGATATAGAACAAGATAAAACAAAGCCATCATATGAGGTATTAACAAGAATTTGTAACTTTTTTGAAATTGGATTAGATGAAATTTTTAAGGAATATCTTGAAATAGGAAAAGAAAACAAAATAAATTATTCATTAACAGGTTTTGAAAAATTATCAAAAAAAGATAAAAATACAATTGAACATTTAATAATGTATTTTAATAAAGAAAATAAAACTGACATATAGAAAACAAGCCATAAGACTTGTTTTTTTTAGATAATAAGTATATAATAATTAAGATTTTTAGATGGATAGGAGAGATTTTAATGAAAATAAGTAAAGAAGAAATTCTACATATTGCAAATCTAGCAGATTTAAATATTGAAGAAGAAGAAATAGAGAAATACGCATTAAATTTACAAGACATATTAAACTTTTCAAATATAGTAAACAATGCACCAGTAGATGAACTAAATATAACTATAGGAGCAAATGAAAAGAAAAATGTTTTTAGAAAAGACGAAATAAAAGTATTTGAAGATAATGAAGCACTACTACAAAATGCACCATCAAAGGAACAAAATATGTTTAAAATACCAAAAGTTCTTTAAGCCTTAGCGAGGAACAAACGTTATAGATTAAAGATGCATGGCTGAACGATAGTGAATTTGTAGACAATATAAATTAAGCCATTATCAAGGGAGCAATATATGAATATAGGAATAGATATTGATGATACAATAACAAAAACAAGTGAAATAACAGACCAATATGCAAAAGAATATACAGAGAAAGAATTAAAAAGAAAATTTGAACTTAAAAAAATAGATATATTAGATCCAATGTGGGCAAGACACTTATATGGATGGAGTAGTGAAGAAGATAAGAAATTTTGGAATTTATATTATGAAAGAATAATGAGAAATGTAGAACCAAAAGAATATGCAATAGAAACAATAAATGAACTTTCTAAAGAAAATAATATCGTTATAATAACAGCAAGATTATATAAAGATGAAATAATAACATCCCAAATAACTAAAGAATGGTTAAAAAAATACAATATTAATTATAATAAACTATTTGTAGGATACTTAGACAAAAGATATATATCTAAAGAAAATGATATAGAATTATTTATAGATGATAGCTTTAATACATGTAAACAAATATCAGAAAGTGGAATTAGAACAATATTAATGAATTCTAGAATAAATAAAAAAATGGAAAATGATAAATTAGAAAGAGTATTTTCATGGAAAGATATTAGAGAAAAAATAAAAACGTTAGAGGGGGTAAAATGATGGATATTACAGAATTAACAGTACATGAATTACAAGAAAAATTAAAAAATAAAGAACTTACAGTAACTGAAATTACTGAAAGCTATGTTAATAAAATAAACGAAAAAGAAAAAGATGTTGGAGCATTTATAACAACTTTAACAGATGAAGCTATTTCAAAATCAAAAGAAATACAAGAAAAAATAGAAAAAGGAGAAATTACAGGAGAATTAGCTGGTATTCCAATAGGAATAAAAGATAACATCTGTATAAAAGATACAAAAACAACATGTGCATCAAAAATGTTAGAGAATTTTGTATCACCATATAATGCAACTGTTATAGAAAAATTAAAAGAAGAAAACCTAATTAATTTAGGAAAATTAAATATGGATGAATTCGCAATGGGAGGTTCAACAGAATATTCATATTTTAAGAAAACAAAAAATCCATGGAATTTAAACAAAGTACCAGGAGGGTCATCAGGAGGTTCAGCAGCAGCAGTTGCATCTAATATGGTACCATGGGCATTAGGGTCAGACACAGGAGGCTCAATAAGACAACCAGCAAGTTTCTGTGGAGTTGTAGGATTAAAACCAACATATGGATTAGTATCAAGATATGGACTAGTAGCATTTGCATCATCACTTGACCAAATAGGACCAATAACAAAAGATGTAACAGATAGTGCAATGTTACTAAACTTAATTGCAGGACATGATGAAAAAGATACAACATCAGAAGATATGCCTAAAAAAGACTATACAAAAGCTTTAAAAAATGATGTTAGAGGATTAAAAATAGGAATTCCGAAAGAATTCTTTGGAGAAGGAATAAATGAAGAAGTAAAACAGGTATTAGAAAATACAATACAAGAATATAAAAATTTAGGAGCAGAAGTTGAAGAATTCTCATTAGATGTAGCCCAATATTCTTTAGCAACATATTATATAATTGCATGTGCAGAAGCAAGCTCAAATTTAGGTAGATTTGATGGTATACGCTATGGATACAGAACACCAGAATTTAAGAACTTAAAAGAATTATATAAAAAATCAAGAAGTGAAGGATTTGGGGAGGAAGTAAAGAGAAGAATAATTCTTGGAACATATGTATTATCATCAGGATATTATGATGCATATTACAAAAAAGCTCAACAAGTTAGAACATTAGTTATGAATGAGTTTAATAAAGCATTTGAAAAATATGATGTAATACTAACTCCAACATCACCAACAGTAGCATTTGATATTGGTTCAAAATCAGACAACCCATTAGAAATGTATTTAGCAGATATATGCACAGTATCTGTAAATATAGCAGGACTTCCAGGAATATCAATACCAGTAGGAGTTGATAAAAAAGGAATGCCAATAGGAATGCAATTAATAGGAAATAAATTCCAAGAAGAAACAATTTTAAATGCAGCATATACAATGGAACAAAAAATAAAATTTAGAGAAAATCATAAAGCATAATTTTCATAATGTACAAAAATTAAATAATTAAAAGAATAATCAAAACTGTAAACTTTAGAAAAGGAGAGAAAAAATGTCAAGAAGTGATTATGAAGTTATAATAGGACTAGAAATACATGCAGAACTATCAACAAAAACAAAAATATTTTGTAGTTGCCCAACAGAATTTGGAGGGGCACCTAACACACATGTATGTCCAATATGTATGGCAATGCCAGGAACTTTACCAGTATTAAATGAAAAAGTAGTTGAATATGCAGTAAAAGCAGGACTTGCTACAAATTGTAAAATTTCAAGAGACAGTAAAAATGATAGAAAGAATTATTTTTACCCAGATACACCAAGAGCATATCAAATATCTCAATATGATAAACCACTTTGTGAACATGGAAATATAGAAATAGAAACAAATGGGGATAAAAAGAAAATAGGAATAACACGTATTCATATAGAAGATGATGCTGGAAAACTAAATCATGATGATTTTGGAGGAGGAAGCTTAGTTGATTTAAATAGAGCAGGCGTTCCTCTAATAGAAATAGTATCAGAACCAGATTTAAGAAATGCTGAAGAAGTAGAAAGCTATATAAGAAAAATAAAATCAATATTAGAATATATTGAAGTATCAGATTGTAAAATGCAAGAAGGCTCATTAAGAGCAGATGTTAATGTATCTGTACATAAACCAGGAGAACCATTTGGAACACGTACAGAAATGAAAAATATGAATTCATTTAGAAGTATAACAAGAGCCATCGAATATGAAGTAGAAAGACAAATAAATATATTAGAAGAAGGTGGAAAAGTAGAACAAGAATCATTAAGATGGGATGATGTATCAGGAAAAACATTTTCAATGAGAAACAAAGAAGATGCAGAAGATTACAGATATTTTCCAGAACCAGATTTAGTTGCAATAAAACTTTCAGAAGAATATATTGAAAATATAAAAAATACACTACCAGAATTACCAGAAAGTAGAAAACAAAGATATTTAGAAAAATATAATTTATCTGAAAAGGATGCTAATATTATAACAGCCTCTAAATATCTATCAGATTTATTTGAAAGTGCAATAAAAGTATGTAATAATCCAAAAGCAGTTAATAACTGGATTATATCAGATATATCTAGAATATTAAATGAAACAGAGATGGAAGCAATTGCAATTCCATTTGACGGAAACCAATTAGGAAAATTAGTTATCTTAATTGATAATGGAACAATCAGTTCAAGTATTGGAAAAAAAGTACTAACTGAACTATTTGAAAAACCAAGAGACCCAGAACAAATTATAAAAGAAAAAGGATGGATACAAATTTCTGATGAAAGTGCAATAAAAGAAGTTGTAATGAAAATATTAGAAGCAAATCCACAATCAATTACAGACTTTAAAGCAGGAAAAGATAGAGCTTTAGGATTTTTAGTAGGACAGGCAATGAAAGAAACTAAAGGACAGGCAAATCCAAAAATGTTAAATGAATTATTCTTAGAGGAACTAAAAAAATAAATTTGTCGAATCTTGCGATGAAAAGATATTGAAAAATGTTTACATAAGCTACTAAATATGATATAAATAGAACATTCTATTTAGTA
>CAOMRW010000033.1 GCA_948485625.1 uncultured Clostridia bacterium
AATCGGAACATAACCTAAAACTAAGATTTCATCTATGTATTTTTCAGTGTACTTATATACACAATAATTTTCTAGTGATGATGACATTTAGGGTAATACCTGTTCCCATTCCGAACACAGAAGTCAAGCCTAAGTGTGCCGAAAATACTTGCGGGTTACCCTGCTGGAAAGATAGGTTGTCGCTAGATTTTTTTTTATTTTATAACTGTATTTGGGGACGGAGGAAAAAAACAGCTTTTAATTTTTTAAATAAATATAAATAAAAACAACTAAAAATAATAAAAAAGTATAAACTAGATTTACTACAAGTAAATTTAATTTATACTTTTTTATTTTTAATCTTTCATTTTTATATTATTCCATAATACATTCATATTTTATAAATCTAAAAAATAATCTTCTATATCATGACCAACTTGTAAAGGCTGCATATTAATATCTTTAGACGTAACATCTTTCTTATCAATACTAGAATTTCTACTATAAAATTGCTGTAATTTATCAATTGTATCTTCAGAAACGCCATTAAATCTCAAATATGGAATATGTACATAACTGCTATTAACAGGCACAACCCTATTTAACCAGTCATAATGCCTATCAGGATGATTAGATAATTCAAATATTTTTCCATCAGCTGACCTAATATAAATAGGTTCTGACTTTTTATAAGAACGAATATTCCAACTATAATTATTAATTAGACCTTTTTCAAAAGAATCCAAAAAAGGAGTATCTTCTGGTAAAAATATAATATTATCAAATACATAATTTTTGTTCATCAACTTTTCTTTCAAAGAACTATCGCTACTAATTAAACTTTTAATCTTCAACAAAAAATTCTTATCATATTCACTATAAGATTGCTTTTCATCAAAAATATTTAAATAAGAATACACTAAAGTCAAAAAAGCAGACATATTAGGAATAATCAAAGTTGCTAAATCTCTCAGATTCTCATCCTGATGATTTTCAGCAATATCTAATAATTCAGAATATAATGAAATCTCATCAAAATCAACAAATTTATCTAAATCTAAATCATCAACTTTCTTAGTTCTTAAATCAGTTATATAATCTCTAAGTTTGTTTCCACATTCAGATTCTGTAGATAAAAATGCATTTAAAAAATTTGATATACTACTTTCATTAGCTTGAACATTAGGAGAGAAATACAAAGTTTTATATCTTTCTTCACGTAATAATAAAGAATCCTCAATTTTTTCTAAATCCTCAAAATCATATACATCAATATAATCTTTACCACAATCCATTTCACAAATACTATTATCTGAATTATATTTTGGAATATTATTTTCATCTAAATCAACAGGAATAGATTCATAATTTAAAGTAGGAAGCTCCGTTTTAAGACCTAAATATAAGCTATCACGATTTAAATAATCTAACCTATCAACATCATAACTACTTTCATCATGTTGTTTAAAATTTAATATATCCTCTTTATATAATTGATCCATAATACCATTAAGAGAAGGACTTATAGAATAAAGCAAATCTTGAATTTCCGTATCTTCTAACATAATTCTATTACCAATTTCCTCATGAGTACCTCTCTTATTACAAACATGATCTTCAAAAGCATGTGAAAGAGGAAGATGACCAATATCATGTCCAGCCATTTTAATTAATTCAGCGATAAGATACAATTTTAAATTATTACTTTCAATATACTCTTTCCATTCAGAATCCTGAAACTTATAAAAGAATTCTTCCACTTTTCTATTATAAACACCTTTAGAATGTTCTAATCTAGTATGATATAAATTAGGATAAGTATTAATTGCAAGGTCTAATTGACTTATTCTACCCAACCTACACATTGCTTTTGTATCAAAAAAATTCTTTATTTGTTCAGGATAATATATAAAACTATCTAAATAAGATGAAGCTAAAGAATAATCAACATCATTATATAATGATATAGACTTATCTGTCACTCTTGAATCATCAAAAAGCCATTCAAAAAAAGGTTGAAAAACTTCCGATTTATTATTAATATCCTCTAATTTCATTAAAAACCTCCTATAATAACTAAAAATATTATATATTAAAAATAGAAAATGTCAATGGCTGTATTTGGGGACGGAGGAAAAAAACAGTTTTTTTATTTTATTATATATTTAATAATAAATAATAAACTATCAATAAATATATAAATTGAAAAATTTAGTACTTTAATGGAAATACTATCAAATATATGATATAGTATATAAGAAAAAAATAAAAAATAAAAAATATAAAAAGAAAATATGTAAGAAAGAGAGAAAAATATGTCAAAAGTAACATGGAAACCAGGAACATTTTTATACCCAATACCAGCTGTAATGGTAAGCTGTGGGACAATGGAGAAATCAAATATAATTACTGTAGCATGGACAGGAATTATAAATACAAACCCTGCTATGGTATATATATCAGTTAGACCAACAAGATATTCATACAATCTAATAAAAGAACAAAAAGAATTTGTTATTAATCTAACAACAAGTAATTTAGTAAAAGAAACAGATTGGTGTGGAGTAAAAAGTGGAGAAAAAGTAGATAAATTCAAAGAAATGAATTTACATAAAGAAAAAGCAAATTTTGTAAAGTGTCCAATGATAAAAGAAAGTCCAGTATCTGTAGAATGTAAAGTAAAAGAAATAAAAGATTTAGGAAGCCATACCATGTTTATTGCAGAAGTATTAGCAATAAATAGTGATGAAAAATATATAGATAATAAAGGAGCATTTGACATATCTAAATGTAATTTGATTTCTTATGCAAATGGTGGATACTATTCAATGGGAAAAAAATTAGGAAGATTTGGTTTTTCTGTAATGAAAAAGAAAAAACAAAAAAATAAAAAATAATTTAAAAATAAGGATTTTTTACCATAAATCCATTGACATAAGCAAGAAAAAGTGGTAAAATATTCTAGCGTATGTATATTACGGACATACGATCACATCGTTTAAAAATAAAAAAAGTATGGTAATTCGGAGGTGTATTGAAATGGCAGCAAAAGGACCAAGAGAAAACATAACATTAGAATGTACAGAATGTAAAAGAAGAAATTATATGACTTCAAAAAACAAAAGAAATAATACTGATAGATTAGAATTAGTTAAATATTGTAAATTCTGTAAAAAACGTACAACACATAAAGAAACAAAATAAAAATATATAAAGCTATTTTAGGGAGGAAACAAAATGGCTAAAAAAGAAGAAAAAAATAATAAAGATAAAAAAAGCTTTATGAAAAGCTTTAAAGCAGAATTAAAAAAGGTAATTTGGCCAACACCAAAACAATTATTCAATAATACAGTTGCAGTGTTATCAATAGTTATTATTACAGCATTAATAGTATTTGTATTAGACTTTACATTTGAAGCTATAAACAAATATGGAATTGATAAAATAAAACAATCTGTAAGTAATTCAACTATTAATGAAACAACAAATTCTGTAAATGAATCAGTAGAAAATAATGAAACAAATAACACAGAAAGCAATAATGCAGAATAGAAAAAGTATTAAAGAATAAAAAAAGGTCTAAATAAATATCAAAGGGAGGCTTAAAAAAATGTCTCAAAAAGATTACGATATGAATCCGAGATGGTATGTAGTACATACATATTCAGGATACGAAAATAAAGTAAAAACAGATTTAGAAAAAACTATAAAAAATAGAGAACTTGAAGAATATTTCTTTGACATAATTGTACCAATGGAAGAACAAATTGAAATAAAAGATGGAAAAAGAAAAACAAATTTGAAAAAAGTTTTTCCAGGATATGTTTTAATAAAAATGATAGTAACTGAAGAAACTTGGTATATAGTAAGAAATACTAGAGGAGTTACAGGATTTGTTGGTTCAGGAACAGACCCAATTCCATTAACTGATGATGAAATAAGAAATATGGGATTTGATGAAGCTGAAATAAATGTAGATTATGAACTTAATGAACAAGTAGAAGTTATGAATGGACCATTTGAAGGATTTGTAGGTACAGTTCAAGAAATAAGCAAAGAAAAACATAAAGTAAAAGTTCTAGTATCAATGTTTGGAAGAGAAACACCAGTAGAACTTGAGTTCTCACAAGTAAAAAAAGTTCAATAATATGAAAATTTAGAGGAGGTGCCAATAAAATGGCAGAAAAAGAAATTTCAAATATAATTAAATTACAAATAGAAGCAGGAAAAGCAACACCAGCTCCACCAGTAGGACCTGCATTAGGATCAAGTGGTGTTAATATTATGCAATTCGTAAAAGAATTTAATGATAGAACAGCAAATCAACCTGGAATGATAATACCAGTTGTTATAACAGTATACAAAGATAAATCTTTTGAATTTATAACAAAAGTTCCACCAGTAGCTGTTTTAATCAAAAAAGCAATAAAAATTGAAAAAGGTTCAGGAAAACCAAATAAAGATAAAGTTGCTAAAATAAATAAAGAACAAATAAAAGCTATAGCTGAGCAAAAAATGCCAGACTTAAATGCTGCAACATTAGAAACAGCAATGAGCATGGTTGAAGGTACAGCTAGATCAATGGGTGTTGTTGTTACAGAATAATATATATTTGAAACAGAAACACATATAATAATATAGTTAAAATAAAAAATAAAATATTGGGAGAGGATAACTCGTTAGAACCAAAGGAGGTAAAATTAAAATGAAAAAATTAACTAAAAGATATGCAGAAAGTGCAAAATTAGTTGAAAAAAACAAAGAATATGAAATTAAAGAAGCTTTAGAATTAATTGAAAAAATGCCAAAAGCTAAATTTGATGAAACAGTTGAACTACATGTTAAATTAGGTGTAGATTCAAAACATGCTGATCAACAAGTTAGAGGTACAGTAGTACTTCCAAATGGTACAGGTAAAACACAAAGAGTATTAGTATTTGCAAAAGGACCAAAAGCTGAAGAAGCTGAAAAAGCAGGAGCAGACTTTGTTGGAGCAGAAGAATTAATACCAAAAATTCAAAATGATGGTTGGTTTGATTATGATGTAGTAGTTGCAACACCTGATATGATGGGAGTTGTAGGAAGATTAGGTAAAGTATTAGGACCAAAAGGATTAATGCCAAACCCAAAATCTGGAACAGTTACAATGGATGTTACAAAAGCAATAAATGAAATCAAATCTGGTAAAGTTGAATATAGATTAGATAAAACAAACATTATTCACTTAGGATTTGGAAAAGTATCTTTTGGAACAGAAAAATTATCTGAAAACTATGATACAATAATAAATGCAATTATAAAAGCAAAACCAGCAGCAGCAAAAGGACAATACATAAAAAGTGTTGCTATAACAACAACAATGGGACCAAGCATATTTGTTAATCAAAAATAGAATAATAAGCCAAAGACAGTAGGCAAATAAGTCCTACCGAGGTTATATAAAATAAGTGTAAGAAAACACTCTTTATAACCTTGGATGGATATAAAGAGTGTTATTTAATTTTTAAATATAAAGATGGAATTTAAGAATACACATTCTTAAACCTCAAAAAAATTAGGAGGTGAAAATAAAAAATGGCAAGTGAAAAAATATTAAATCAAAAGAAAGAAGAAGTAACAAAATTAGCTAACAAAATTAAAGAAGCTAAATTAGTTCTTTTAACAGACTACAGAGGAATAAATGTTGAAGATGTAACAGGATTAAGAGCTGAATTAAGAAAATCTAATACAGAATATACAGTTATAAAAAATAACATAACAAGAAGAGCATTAGCAGAAGCTGGAATAGAAGGATTAGAAGGACAATTAGTAGGACCTACAGCTGTAATCATGAGTAATGAAGATTACTTAGAACCATCTAAAGCAATTTATGAATTCACAAAAAATAATGATTACTACAAAATCAAAGGTGGAGTTATAGAAGGTAAAGTAATGACAGCTGAAGAAATAATAACTTTAGCAAAATTACCATCAAAAGAAACTTTACTATCTATGCTTGCTGGAGCATTACTTGCAAATATTTCAAAATTTGCAGTTGCACTTGATCAAGTAAGAATTCAAAAAGAAGAAAACTCTGCAACTGAATCTACAGCAGAAGCAGAAGCTTAATTAAATAAAATAAAAATTTAAAAATTAAAAGAATGTAGAAAATATAAAATAAAAAAAATTTAGGAGGATTTAAAATGAGTAAAGAAGAAATGATTGAAGAAATCAAAAAAATGACAGTAGTAGAATTAGCAGACTTAGTAAAAGCTATAGAAGAAGAATTTGGAGTATCAGCAGTAGCAGCAGCTGCACCAGCAGCTGGAGCAGTAGCTGGAGGAGATGCAGCAGCTGAAAAAACATCTTTCAATGTTGTATTAACAGATGCTGGAGATCAAAAAATAAAAGTAATCAAAGTAGTTAGAGATGCTACAGGATTAGGATTAAAAGAAGCTAAAGAATTAGTAGACGGAGCACCAAAAACAGTTAAAGAAAATGTTTCTAAAGATGAAGCAGAAGACTTAAAAGCTAAATTTACAGAAGTTGGAGCTGTTATCGAATTACAATAATAAATAATGATAGATACAAAGAGATTATAAAATTAATATTTATATAATCTCTTTTTTATTTTAATATAAATGTTTTTCAAAAATGTTATAACTTAAATTAGATATATTTATTAAGAATTTTTAAAGGAAAAAATAAAAAATGTTGCATAAATTAACATAATGTGGTAAAATAAATATAGATTTTTATAAATATGCATAAAGATATAGGAGGACAACGTTATGGCAAAAATTAAAATCCCATCAGATGTAAGAAGAGAGGTTTACAACCAGGAAGTACAGAGGACAGTAAATAAAAAAGCTATTTATGAGCTAGCTAATAGCCAGCTCAATGGAATGCAGGCAGTTGGTATCTGGGGGGAGAGAAAATATTTTCCAGATGAAGATTATATCTTCGATGGAAAGCATCTGAAGATACTGCCAGTACTACTACTCAGAAAGGGAAAGAAAGAGGGCGAAACAATCAAATGCAGAAGTGGATTTTACGCTGTATTTGATGTGAACAAATGCGATTTGAATTCTGAGATAACACTCAAAGTACCAGCCGATAGAATAAGAATGTTTATCGGAACAAAAGGATGGTTGATAAAAATGTGGTGTAAAAAGCTGGGAGTTAAGAAAATTAATGTTGTTGCACTCTAACATCAGGGAACAAGAATGGCGAGGAATAATTAATCCTCGCCATTTTTATGCAATATAAGTGTGCTTTTTAGTTAATTTATATATTATTAAAATTATTTAGATAAAATATTTTTACATTTATCAATAATATCCAATTCATTCAAGTTAGCTAAAGACCTATTTTCCATAAGAACTTTTCCACCAACAATTGTAGTTTCAACATTAGAACCTTTAGCATTATAAACTATATCCGAAAAAATATCATTTATAGGCTGTAATAAAACATCAGATAAATCCAAAACTATTAAATCAGCTAATTTATTTTCAGAAATACTACCAATTAAGTTTTCCTTATTTAAAGCCTTAGCACCGTTTATAGTAGCTAATTTTAATATTTCATAAGCAGGAAGAAGTTTTGGATTTTCATTTACACCTTTTTGTAAAAGACCTGTAAACTTCATAGTATCAAACATATCTAAATTACATCCACTACCTTGACCATCAGTACCTAAAGAAACAATTATATTATTTTCTAACATTTTAGTAACATTAGAAATTCCACAACCAAGTTTTAAGTTACTAACAGGGCAATGAGATACTTTTATATTAAAGTCTTTAAATATATCAAAATCAGAATCTGTTAATTTTACACAATGTGCAAATATACTATTAGTATTCTCAAAATATTTTCTAAGAATTTCGTGAGGTAATTCACCATTATAATTATTAGAAATATCTAATAATTCTTTTGAATTTTCTAAATAATGCATATGAATATTTAAATTATTATCTTTAGCAATTTTAATAGCTTTTTCAATACAAGAAGCACTTGAAGTATATAATCCATGGATACCAACACTTATATAAACATTATCATATTTGTTATTATAATCACGTATTAAAGCTTCTAACTCAGAAAATCTTTCATCAGAACTTCCATTAATATCCATAACAACTCTTGTCAACTCAGCTCTAATACCTGAATCTATAACAGCTTGAATAATATTATTAGGAAAGAAATAATGGTCATTAACAGTAGTAGTACCAGTTTTAATCATTTCAACACAAGATAATAAAGATGAATTATAAATATCATCAGGAGTAAGATTATCTTCAATAGGCCATATTTTTTCTGTTAGCCAATCTTGAGTAGAATAACCATCAACCGACTCTCTAAAAATACTCATTCCTATATGAGCATGTGTATTTATAAAACCAGGTAAAACATACTTATTTTTAGCATTAATTATTTTACAATCAGATTCAGATTCAATATTTCTCTCTATTTTTTCTATTTTACTTTCATTAATTAAAATATCAATATCATATTCAATTTTCTCTCTTTTTTCATCCATAGAAATTAAATTACAATTTTTAATTAAAATTTTCATACAATTCTCCTAACATAGTATTTTATTATATTTATATAAATCATTGTACTATATATAATATTAAATTACAATAAAATAGATAGAAAATTATATATGGAGTAGTGAAAATAAGACAATATATATAATTTATAAAAATATTTAATAAAAAATAGTATACATAAACATTTTTTGGATAAACTATTGATTAAAATGTAAAAGTATGGTATAATATAAACAGTTTTTATTAAAAAGGAAAAAGAGGTGAAAACTTAGAACTAAAGTTTTAAGGATAATATGAATAATATATCAATGCGAACAAAAAATAGAGATAATATATTAGGTGTTCTTTTTAGTTTCTTTTCAACTCCAGATAGTGAAGAAACAATAGTTGAACAAAGAGTAAAAGAAGTAGAAAAAGCACAAGATTCTAAATATATAGAAGATATTACAAAATATACAAATATGCATGGTGAAACAAAACATGAAAGAAATAAAAAAATAAGTCAAGAAGAAGTTGGAAAAAGTACACAACAAATATATATGTCAGAAACACAAAGAGAAAATGATGAACAAACAAGAAATGATGATAATGAATTATCTCTATAGATAAAAATACAGGAAATTTAAATTTCTTGTATTTTCATCTTGACAAAACAAGAAACAAACGATATAATAAATATCGCAAATATAAATGGCGAAGTAGCTCAGTTGGCTAGAGCATCCGGTTCATACCCGGCAGGTCGAGAGTTCGAATCTCCCCTTCGCTACCAAAAAAATCATTGAACAGTTAAATGTCAATGATTTTTTTTATGATTAATTTTAAACTTATCTCAGATTAAATATAAATGAGTTTATAAAAGAACACAAAAAATCCCCGCCTTAGCCGTAAGATGTCTTGAATTTTTAAGGACCTGCTCCTAAAAACAGGTGGGTGCCTACCAAAATACTCATGGGCTTCTCACTACTATAAAGTGTGAGCATGCACGCCATATTTATGAGTTCAGCCCCTCTTAAAACTTGTAGGTTCTAAAAATTCTGTCTACACGCACTATGCAGGGTAAATTAATAACTTATTTAATTAATTCTTATTGGATTATCTATAGTTTAGCATAAAAGAATATTAGTTTCAAATAAAATATATACTTAAAAAAATGATTAAACATTATTTATATTATTTTATCTCTTTTTAGATAATTTATTCTCACTTTATTTGATTTTTTATAATTTGATTAAAAAAAGTTTTTATGTTAAAATATTTATATTATGTATTAATCAATCTTTAAATTCTTTATTTAATTTATCAATAGCCTTAGTCTCAATTCGTGACACATAACTACGAGAAATTCCCATCATAGAAGCAATTTCATGTTGAGTTTTTGGCTTATGACCATCAAGGCCAAAACGTAACTCTATAATAGTTTTTTCTCTATCTTTAAGTATCTCGCCCATTTTCATATACAACTTTTTAATCTTCATTTTTAAATCAACTTCATCTTCAATATTTCTTTCATTATTTTCTAGTACTTCTTGTAAAGTAACAACATTATCATCTTTATCCTTACCAATAGGCTCATTCAAATAAACTTCTGCATTTAGTTTTTTTGTTGAACGAAGATACATTAAAATCTCATTATCTATACATCTTGATACATAAGTACTTAATTTAGAACCTTTATCAACATTAAAACTATTTATACCTTTTATTAAACCAATAGTACCAATAGAAATTAAATCATCTTGTTCGACTTTAGTATTTGAATATTTTTTAACAACATGAGCAACTAATCGTAAGTTTCTTTCAATTAATACATTTCTAGCCTCATCATCACCATTTTTCATTTGTTCTAAATATATTTTTTCTTCTTCACTAGTTAATGGTTCAGGAAACAAATTACTACCAGATATATACCCGAACAACAAAAACAGCAGATTTCAAAAAATGCCAAAATCCTATAATACCTATGCTACAAATAGATTCAAACATAAAGTACCTCCAAAATTATATATATACAAAATTATATGTAAAAAAAAATTAAAAGTGCATGGCCTTGATATATTTTTTTTTATAAGATATAATATCAAAAATGATAAATAAAAAATAAAATAAAAGAAATAATAAAATTAATGGAGGAAAAGTATGGGATCACAAATATTAGTATTAATTATCTTAATAGCATTAAATGCATTTTTTGCTGCAACAGAAATTGCATTTATATCATTAAATGATATGAAAATAGAATTAAAAGCAAAAGAAGGAAATAAGAGAGCACAAAAAATACAAAAAATGCTTAAAGACCCAAGCAAATTTTTAGCAACAATTCAGATAGGAATAACACTTGCAGGATTTTTATCAAGTGCCTTTGCATCAGATACATTTGCAGATATATTAGCACCCAAATTATATAATCTTATACCAGCAATTGCATTAGCAAGATGGAGAGAAATTTCAATAATAATAATAACTTTAATATTATCATATTTCACTTTAGTATTTGGAGAACTTGTTCCAAAAAGACTTGCAATGAAATACTCAGAAAAATTATCATTTATGACAGTAGGAATTATTAGAGGAATTTCAATATTCACATTACCATTTGTAAAATTATTAACATTATCAACAAATATTGTATCTAAAATATTTGGAGTAACAGGAGAAGAAGAAGAAAACGTAAGTGAAGAAGAAATAAAAATGATGGTAGACGTTGGAGAAGAAAAAGGAACAATTGAAGCTGGTGAAAAAGAAATGATTAATAATATATTTGAATTCAATGATAGAATCATTTCTGAAATTATGATTCCAAGAACACAAGTATATGCATTAGATATGGAACTAACAATAAGTGAAGCAATAGACTTACTAAATGAAGATACAAGATACAGTAGAATTCCAATATATGATGAAAATATAGACAACATAAGAGGAATAGTATATGTAAAAGACATGTTACTAACACAAAAAAATAAAAATACAAAATTAAAAAATATCGCAAGAGAAGCAACATATGTTTTAGAAAGCATATATGTAGATGATGTATTTAGAGAATTAAAGAAAAACAAAAAACAGATTGCGATAGTAGTTGATGAATATGGTGGAACAGCAGGAATTGTTACAATGGAAGATATTCTAGAAGAAATTGTTGGAGAAATATATGATGAATATGATATAGAAGAAATAAAATACAAAAAAATTGACAATAATACTTTCTTATTAGATGGAGAATTGCCTATATATGAAGCGGAAAAAGTTTTAGGAATAGACTTACCAGAAGGAGACTATGATACAATTTCAGGATATTTGCTATTTGAACTAAATAGAATACCAAACAATAAAGAAAAAGAAATAATTATAGAAACAGATAAAGCTAATTATAAAATTGAAAAAATAGAGGGAAATAGAATAAAAAAAGTTAAAGCTTGCAAAAATTTATAAACTAAAGACAAATAAAAAATAAGAAAACGTTATTATTAAAAAATTTAGTAATAACGTCTTTTGCATTAAAAATACTTATAAAGTTCATATTTTAAAGAAAACTGAATAAAATATTAATATCGCAGGAGGATAAAATATGAAATTTATAACAGACTTTGGAAAAGGAATATTAATTGGAGCAGGATGTATATTACCAGGAATAAGCAGTGGAGTATTATGTGTTATTTTTGGAATATATGAAAAACTATTAGATAGTATTTTGAATTTTTTTTCAGATATCCGTAAAAACTTTAAATTCTTATTTCCAATAGCACTAGGAGGAATAACAGGAGTAATAATATTCAGTAAAATATTACAATATTTATTATACAAATTTCCAATGCAAACTAGATCAGCATTTATAGGACTAATATTAGGAGGAATAGTACTTCTATTTAAAGAATTGAACAAAAAAGAAAAATTTAGAATAAAAAATTTATTTTATTTATTAGTATCATTATTGATAGGAATCGCAATGGTATATATAGAAAATAAATCAGGAATAGAATCAATTGAAAATGTAAGCTATATATATTTATTAATTAGTGGATTTTTAATGTCTATAGGAATTGTAATACCAGGAGTAAGTAATACAATTATTTTAATGTTATTAGGAGTATATTCCTTATACTTAAGTTCAGTTTCAACATTATATTTACCTGTATTAATACCTATGGCAATAGGAATCATAATAGGAAGCATAATATTTATGAAAATTATAAAATATTTGTTAGACAAATTCTATGTACAAACAATGTTTTCAATAATTGGATTTACACTAGGTTCAATTTTTGTATTATTACCAGAAACACAATCTATAATTGAAATAGTTATAGCATTTCTGTGGGCATTGTGTGGATATTATATAATAAATATGTTAAATGTCTAAAAATAGAACATAGACTATAACAGAAATATTAATAAAGGACTAGAAAAAAACTAGTCCTTTTGGCGTATAAGAATTATATTAATAAAATAGATTGAAACAATTAGAAATAAATGTTAAAATATAAACTGAAAGAGGTGATTATATGACAATAATGGAATCAATGAAAAAAGGAATGATAGAATTAAAAAATAGTAATATAGAATCTCCAAAACTAAAATCAAGATTATTAATGCAATTTATATTAAATAAAACAAGACAATATGTAATAGTAAATGATATGAAAGAACTTAATTTAAATGAAGAAAGAAGATATTTTGAAGCAATTTCAAAAATGAGAAAAGGAATTCCATTAGAACATATAACACACCAAAAAGAATTTATGAAACTAAACTTTTTTGTAAATGAGAATGTATTGATTCCAAGGCAAGATACAGAAATACTTGTAGAAGAAGTAATAAAAATAGCTCAAAAAACAAATGCAAAAAAAATATTAGATTTATGCACAGGAAGCGGAGCAATTGCAATATCACTTGCAAAATATCTTCCAGAAAGTGAAATTACAGCAATAGATATAAGTAATGATGCATTAAAAATAGCAAAAAAGAATGCAATTAATAATCATGTAGAAAACCAAATAACATTTATTAATTCAGATATGTTTACAAACTTAAATAAGGAAAAATTTGATATAATAGTATCTAATCCACCATATATAAGAAGAGAAGTAATAGAACAATTAGATGAACAAGTAAAAAATGAGCCATATATAGCCTTAGATGGAGGAGAAGATGGATTATATTTTTATAGAAAAATAATAAAAGAATCATATGAATATTTAAAATATAATGGATACATATGTTTAGAAATAGGATTTGACCAAAAAATAGATGTGATAGAACTTATAGAAAATGAAGAAAAGTTTGATAATACATACTCAAAAAAAGATTTGTATGGAATGGATAGAATAATTATAACAAGGATGAAGTAGAATAATAAATATACAAATATTATGTAAAAAAGTAATTACTTAAAAGTAGTCACTTTATTGTTTTTAAAAATAGTAAAATATATAATTAAAATAAATGTTTGAGTAAAACGACTTACAGATATCTTATACAAATGAACAATGGTAAATTTGTAATCAATACAAAGTGATTTATTGCAAAAATATTATAAAAACTTTAAGAATTTGAAACATCAAATTAAAAGATTGAATAAGTTAAAAAATTATGTGATATTTTGAATGCAAGATATACATGTAAAAACAAAAGAGGAGAAGAGAATGGAAAAGAAATTAAAAAATCAAAAAGCAATAACATTAATAGCACTAGTAATAACAATAATAATCTTATTAATATTAGCAGGAATCTCAATAGCAAGCTTAACAGGAAGTGGAGTATTTGAAAGAGCAAAAGAATCAAAAGAAAAATCAGAACAAGCTCAAATAAAAGAAGAAATAGAAATGTCAATAATGGACATACAAATAGAAGAAATATCAAAAGGAAATAATGTAACATTAGA
>CAOMRW010000034.1 GCA_948485625.1 uncultured Clostridia bacterium
TATGACATAATCAATTGTTAATTTTACTATGACATTATCAAAAATTAATTACAAACTACAAATAAATAGTTGAAATTTTAATAAATTTATGATAATATATTAAAAATTTGTTTTTGTAACTTTTTAACAATTATTTTTGTTTTTAAGGAGGTATCGTTATGAAGTATGTAGCTTTACTACGTGTGGATGAGCCAGAATTATGGGGAAGATGGCATTCAGGGTCAACTGCTGATTATTTTAAAAGTCCTATTGAGGAAGAACGGGATAAAGTAGAAAAATGGCTTGAGGATGAGATGGAAAAATATCCTGATGCTAGAGTAAATGAGAGTGATGCAGATAGAAAATATATTATATATAATACTATTATTGCATTTGATGAAAAAGAAAGTGAAAATGTTGAAAAATTTTTAGAAATGTCGATACCATTTAGAAGTATTTAAAGTGTTTATTTTATAATTCATTCTGGAATATAAAATTAAATACAAGAAAACAGTCAGTAATGTTGAAGTATTATTGACTGTTTTTATAATTCATATGATATCTCCTAGACAAAAATATTAAAATATGATAATATAAACGGGAATTTTAAGTATAATAAATAAGTAGGAGAGTGAGAATTTAAATGAAAGAAACATTTTATTTAACAACACCAATATACTATCCAAGTGGAAAATATCATATAGGAACAGCATATACAACAGTACTTGCAGATACAATAAAGAGATATAATAAATTAAGAAATAAAGAAACATTTATGCTAACAGGAGCAGATGAGCATGGTCAAAAGATAGAAACAAAGGCTAAAGAAGCAAATAAAACACCACAAGAATATGTAGATGATATGGCAAAAATGGCAAAAGAGTTGTGGGCAAAAATGGATATACAATATGATGATTTTATAAGAACAACAGATGAAAGACATGAAAAAGTAGTTCAAAAAATATTTGATAAATTCATGGAACAAGGAGATATTTATAAAGGAGAATATGAGGGATTATATTGTGTACCATGTGAGACGTTTTTTACAGAAACACAATTAGTAGATGGAAAATGCCCAGATTGTGGAAGAGAAGTTACTCTAATGAAAGAAGAATCATATTTCTTTAATATGAAAAAATATGCAGATAGATTATTGAAATATTATGATGAACATCCAGATTTTATAAAACCAGAATATAGAAAACAAGAAATGATAAACAATTTTATAAAACCAGGATTAGAAGATTTGTGTGTAACAAGAACATCTTTTAACTGGGGAATAAATGTGCTAAAAGATCCAAAACATGTAATATATGTATGGCTAGATGCTTTAACAAATTATATTACAGCACTTGGATATATGTCAGAAGATGAAGCACTGTTTAATAAATTCTGGCCAGCTGATTTACATATAGTTGGAAAGGATATAGCAAGATTTCATTTGATATATTGGCCAATATTTTTAATGGCTTTAGATTTACCATTGCCTAAAACAATATTTGTTCATAATTGGATAATGATGAAAGATGGAAAAATGAGTAAATCAAAAGGTAATGTGATTTATCCAGAAACATTAATTGAAAGATATGGATTAGATGCAACAAAGTATTTTCTATTAAGAGAAGTACCAATGTCACAAGATGGCCTATTTTCACCAGAAGAGTTTGTTCAAAGATATAATTTTGATTTATGTAATGATTTGAGTAATTTATTAAATAGAACAGTATCAATGGTAAATAAATATTTTGATGGACAAGTTCCTGAATATAATGGTACTCCTAATGAAGTGGATGAAATTATAGAAAAAGTATGTAAAGAGCAAATAGAAAAATTTGAGACATTATTTGAGAATTTTGAAATTGCAAATTCAATACAAGAAATATGGAATTTAGTTTCTAGAACTAATAAATATATTGATGAAACAATGCCATGGGCTTTGGCGAAAGAAGAACAAATAGATAAATTGAAGTCATCAATGTATCATCTAATTGAAAATTTAAGAAAAATAGCAATATTGATAAAACCATTTATGAATGAAACATCTGAAAATATATTAAGACAAATAGGCATAAATGATGATAATTTGAAAACATGGGAATCTTTAAATGATTATGATAAATTGAATAATGTAAAAGTAATCCAAAAAGGTGAGCCAATATTTATGAGATTAAACGCAGAAGAAGAAATAGAATATATAAAAGAAATAATGAAAAAATAATATATAGTAATACAAAGAGGATTTAAATATGGGATTATTTAATAAAAATGAGCAATATCAAGGCTATAATATTTATAGTATGAAAAAATATGTAGATAAAAAAAGAATAATTTTTAATGTTATAGTAACTATTTTGACTATTATAACTCTATGTTTTGTTATTTATTATATAGTTGATACATCATTAAGGGTAAAAAGGTCAAAACAGTTTATTGCTCAAGTTATTGAATATCAGAGGCAACAAGAATTAATAGAAAGACAAAAAGAAGAGAAAAAGGCAAAAATTCCTAATCTTACAGATATAGGAAAGCAGAATATGAAAAATATATATCATAGTGAAACAAAAAGGGCCTTTTTAACATTTGATGATGGACCTTCTAAAAATACAAAAGATATTTTAGATATTTTGAATCAAAATGATATAAAAGCTACATTTTTTGTTTTAGGAAGCCAAGTTGAATATTTTCCAGAGACTACAAAAAGGATATATGATGAGGGACATTATATTGCAAACCATGGATATTCACATAAATATTCTAGTATTTATCAAGCTCCTGAACAAGTAATAAATGAGTATAATCAATGTAACCAAATTGTAGCAAATACAATAGGAGTACCTGAATATAATTCACATTTGTTTAGGTTTCCAGGTGGTTCAGTAGGTGGTAAATATGCACAAATAAAAAATCAGGCAATAACATTACTTGAACAAAATAATATTTTATATGTTGATTGGAATTCTTTAACAGGTGATTCAGAAAAAGCTAATCCCACAGAAGAGTATTTGATAAATAATTTACAACAAACTACAAATGATAAAAATAGCATAGTTATTTTGATGCATGACTCACAATCAAAGAAAATTACTGCTGATTGTTTGCCTAGAGTAATTAGCTTTTTAAGAGAAAAAGGTTATGAATTTGATAATTTTTATAATGTTATAAAGTAATGAATTATTTACCAGTTAGAGATTTAAAGAATTTTTAATGGTGATGATTAAAGTGAAATGAAGCGAAAGGAGATAATGCAACTTGCCTAGAAGAAAAAAAGAAAAAATTGATGGAATAACAGACAAATTAGAATATTTGGGATTAGATTTAGAAAAAATTCCAGAGTCTTTTAAAAAGTTTGAACCTTTGGAATATAGAGTGACAAAATCTTATGATGATAAACAATATAGACAATATAGATATATTGATGTAAAAGATATACAAATAATGTTATCACCAACAAATAGATTAGAAGATATAAATGAAAAATATAAAAGAGCAAGGCCTTTATATGAATATTTAGATAAAGATCATGAAGAAAATATATTGAAATATACTACTTTTCTAGATATGTTAAGAAATATGGACATAGAAGCGGTAGAGGAAATCGAAAGAGAACAAATAAATTTAAATAAAGATATTCCATTTAAAGTAAAATATCATGGGAATTATTTATGGCAGATTTATTATTCAGAAAATACAGATAAATATTTTATGATTGTTCCAACAGAAGATACAGATTATTCAACATTTTTTTATTTGTTAAAGAAAAAGATTCAAAATAAATCAACAGGAAAAATTTTTGTTCCAATTAGCAATATAAAGTATTCAAATAAATTTTTAAAAAAATCTGAATTTGATGATATAGAAAATTATTTATGGCTATTTACAAAAGATTGGCCATTAATATATGAAGTATATAACAAGAAAGAAGAACTATCAATTCAAATTATAGGAGAGACAAATGTTTATGAGAAAATAAAGTCTCTTTATAAAGTACAATTAAATACAAAAGCTGAAGCAAATGAATTTTATAAATTGTTGAAAGCTTTGTTTATATTACAAACAGAATTACCAAATTATTATAAGTTTGAGACTAAAATAAATCAAAATGGGAGTTTGGAATTTTTCTTAGATGGACAAAAGATAGAATATAAGGGTTTGGTAGAATTTATTAGAGAACAATATAAATTAGGATTAAAAAGAAAAAGAGAAGTAAAAAGTAAGATATGTTTTTATAATAAAAAATTAAAACAATTACAAGAATTAATTGCTATGCAAGAAATAGAGTATTTAGCAAAAGAAAAGCAAATATCAACATTTTTGGAATGTAAGAAAACTTTTTTTGGTAAATTTAAATATTATTTTAAATATAATAAAAAGAACAATAAAAAGATTAGAGAAAATGATGATGAAGATATAAAATTAAATGATGAAAATAAAGTAAAACAGGCTCAGGATGATGCAAAAAGAGAAAAGAAAAAGATTCTGATAAAAAAGATTTATACATTAGAAGAGTTAATAATAAATTATAAGGAATTAGAGGATTTAGAGACAAAAATTAAGAATCTTTTAATGGATATAAATGCGTTGAAATTAAAAACAAAGAATATGGCTAAGAAAATTGAGAATGCTACTAGATATATTGAAGAAATAGATAAACATAAGAAGAGTATATTTGAATTTTGGAAATATAGTAATAAAGATGAAATGGCGACTTTACCAGAGGGAGAACAAGAAGAGATAAATGTAATTAAAAAGATAGAGAAGATATTTGATTATGAAGAAGATTTTGAAGAATTTGGTGAAAAATTAGATAAAATACAAAGGGGAAATTTGAACAGAGAAGATACAGATGCTTTATTTATTGCAACAACAGAAATTATAGATGTATTAAATAAAATTAGAGCAGATGATATATCAGAAGATGAGTTAGAAAATAGTTTGAAAAAATTAAAAGAAGAAGCAAGAGATTTAAAAACACTAGATGAAGAAGAATATGATATTTTTGGAAATATGATAGAAGATAGTACTAAACTTAAAAAGATAAATAATAAAAAACATAGAGAGTTAGCAAAAGATAAGTTTAGTATTCTTGATATTAATAAAAATACAAGATTGACAACTTATAAGATAACTTTACAAATAATGTTGCTAAATATTTTAAAAGCATTAGAAAAAGGAATTATTCCTGAAAATGTACCTGTATATAAAACAATAGATTCTGAAATTTTAAATAATAAAGAGTTAAATATATTTGATATGAATCTTGAAAATGAGATTAAAAATGTAAAAACATATAGTGAGAGTAAGGTAGATTTATATAAGTTAAATATAAAAGAGGGGACAAAAGGTATTGGATTTACAAATATTATTTTTTATGATAATAAAAATAGGACTTTACCAATTGGAATGAATTTGTCTACTAAAATGCTTGTAGATATTTCTAAATTAAATCTTAAATTAGTGAACCAGAAACGCTTTAAGGTTATTAGTACTGAGAATGAAGATGATGATTTTTCAGATATAGATATTAAAGATGTTGAAGTTTTTGAGTATGATATGATTGACTCACAAAATGCTTAATGCAATTAAATTGTATAAGTGCAAAAGTTCTTGTAAGTTTTTTTGAATTTTTGCACTTAAATTTTAAATTTGCTGGACTTTTTTTTATAAATATGCTAATATAGTAAAGTATTCAAAATATGAATATGCCGGTGTGCTGGAATTGGTAGACGGGGCAGACTCAAAATCTGTTGTCAGCAATGGCGTGTGGGTTCGAGTCCCACCACCGGCACCAGTCTGGGTGTTCTTATAGGATTTAATGTCTTATAAGAACACTTTTTATTATGCCTATAATTTTATATTTGTATTTTTCTATAATTCTTCTATGTGAGGAAATTAGTTTTGACTAATAAAAACTTTTAGGAGGAATTACCATGGAGCATGACAAGATGACAGTAACTATGGAAGACGAATTGAAGATTGTTTTCTTCAAAGAAGATAACAAAAACAAATTAGTTATCATATGCTTAATTTATTGAAAAGATAAACTTATAAAAAGTTTAATGGGCTAAATAGCGACTTTTTCGATAAACAATTTTTGACGGAATTTCATAAAAATGGTATAATTAAGGTGTAGGATAAAAGCAAAGGATGTGATTTTATGGCTGTTATAATACAAGGAAAACTTAATGAATTAAGAAATTGTCAAAAAACAGATGGAAGTATTCAGATAGAGTATAATCAAATAAATAGAGAATATCAGCAAACAAAATCAGTTTATAAATCAAGCAAAGCTGAATATCAACTTGCAAAAGAGCAATTAGAAAAAGCACAAGAACATTTTAGACAAGTACCTTTATCTAAAATGTTTAGTGCTGATAAACAAGTAAAATTAGCAAAGAAAAATTTAAAACAGAAAAAGGAAAAATTTAAAGTAGATAGAGAAGCTTATAAACAAAAATTAAAAGAATTAAGAAGATTAAAAAGTGAAATTAAAAATCAATATAAATCTCATAGGGAATATGCTAAATTCTTTAAAAAAGTTCAAGAAGCAGAAAAAATGGGAATTGTATTACCGAAATATATAAAAGATGAATACGATAAACAAAAGACAACGTATTTATCAGAAAAATATACAGTAGATAAAAATGGAAGAAAAACTTATTTAACACAACCTAATACAGCTTGTAGAAAAGATGTTTCTACTTTAATATGGGAGAAAAATCAACAGAACATTAAAGACACAGTACAAAATGCAGTAACACAAGTAAAAGACCATTATATTTCAAATGATGATGGGAGATAACGAAGAAAGTCTTTAAAATAAATAGTAGAGAAAGAAAGTGATATTATGTTAGTAGAAAAAACTTTTTATTATTTTATGATATGGTCATTATTAGTATTTATTATTATATTAATAAATACTATAAAATTTAATAATAGAAAAGAAATTGGTTTAATAATTTCTTTTAATATATTATATATTTTGTATTTAATAGTAATTGGAAATATTTTTGTTAAAGTCTTTTATATAGATATTGGTTGGGATTTTATTATGTATTTTGCAATATTTTTTATAGCTATAATAATATTGAGTGTTTCTACAATTATTGCATTTAAGAAAAGAAAAAGAATAGAAAGTAAGAAAATATCAATATTAAAAGTATTAATATTTTTTATGATACTGTTAATTCCCGTATGTACTATATATTTTTCATATAAAAGAGAAAAACAATTAATAGAATCAAGTGATTTATTGTATATAGATTTAAGAACTAATGATGCGATGCATTCAAAAACTAGAATATATGCAGTTAATTTCAAGGAAAATACCAACAATGAAATTAGTTTAGGTACATATGATAAGGGAGATAAATTAGAAAATTTTGTACAAAATAAATCAAAAGAGAGTTTTTTATATGAGATTACTTATTCAGAAGATATAGATGATTTAGTTATACAAGGTCGTTATCAAAGTATTGAGAATTTACCTATAGTTGATAAAGAAAATATAAAAAGAATTTTATTAGATGTAAAAAATAATAATAAAGGATATAAAAATGTAACAAATTTTTATGTAGAATGGTATAAAGATATAAATTATTACTATATAGAAAAATCTCCTGATGATAAAGAAAAATCAATTTTAGGAGGACTTATATATAATGGTTGTGATTATAAAGTGAGTATTCCAATAAATTATGGTATATTACAAGATATTGTTTGGAATATTGATAAATAGACTATAAAAATTTATCTAAATAAGAAATTGTTAAGGTTATTAAAAATATAAACATAATTAGATTCACAATAATTTCTAAAAAATAAATCTCTTTCTTTGGAAAGGGGTTTATTTTTTTAGAAAATTTATTTGAAATTAATAAAAAAGTATGATATCTTATATGAAGAAACAAAATACTAGGAGGAAAATTAAATGGAACATGAAATTAATGAAGAAAAAAGAAACAAATTTATGGAATATGCAGGAAAGAGAGTAAATAATGTATTACATGATATACAAATATTAGAACCAATGGCTAGAAGTAATGCATATGACTTTACAAAACAAGATGTAGAAGAAATGTTTAATGCAATGCAAGAAACTTTAAATGAAGCTAAAGAAGAATTTTATAAAAGATTTGAAGAAAAAGCAAAAGCAACAAAAAAAGTATTTTCTTTTGGAAATAGTAATAATGATAATGTAAACAATACAGAAGATGAAGTTGTAAGTGAGAGTGAAGAAATATTTTAATTTAAGGAAAATAGTTTATGAGCAAAAATTATAAAGAAATTAACAAAGCAGAAACTGAAACAACAATAAATGTATTGTATAGTGAAAAGTTATTATCTATTTATACAAATAAAATAGAATTAGAAAGACAATTATATAAAATTTTAGGAGAGCCAAAACAAGAGTATGTAAAAGGAAAATCTATTATTGGAAGTATTTGGGAGATTCCTTTACATGAAAAAACTAAAATATCAAAAGTAATCTTAAAAGCTAATATTTTTGAATTATAAATAGAAAGTATAAGAGTATTGTTATATTTTACTATAATATATACTCTTTTTTTTCTTGATTTTTATAATAATATATTATAAAATATTATTAGTTATCATAATATTTTAATAAAAATTTTTATTATTAATATTAGGATAGTATGTACAATTAAATGAAAATAAATATTGATAACAAAGATATTTAAATAATGATACTTAAATATCTTCTAAAAAGGAAGTAGTAAATTATGAAAAAAATTTATATTATATTAACACATACAGGAACATTTTTATCAAGAATAATTAAAAGTTATACTAAAGATGAATTTTCACATGTGTCAGTAGCATTAGATTCAGAATTAAATGAAATGTATAGTTTTGGTCGTTTACATCCATATAATCCATTTTGGGGAGGATTTGTACATGAAAGAATAAATTCAGGAACTTTTAAGAGATTTTCTAAAACTAGAGCTAAAATATATTCTTTAGAAATACAAGATGAACAATATGAGAAATTGAAGTATGCAATTTCATGTATTGAAAAATTAAGAAAAGAATATACATTTAATATATGGGGACTTTTTGCAGTTGGATTTAAAATGAGGATAAAAGTAAAAAAATCTTTTTATTGTGCAGAATTTGTGAAATATGTTTTAGATGAAGCAAAAATAGAAACAAATTTACCAGAATTAATAAAACCAGAAGATTTTAAATCTATAAAAAATTTGAAAGTTGAATATGATGGATATTTAAGGTTATATAATACATTTCTAATTAATAAACTAATGGAACGAACTAAAAGTTTTTAAATTTAATAGGTTAATAATCAATCCAGTTTCTTTTGAATAATGTGTCAAAAGAAACTGGATTAATTCATTGAATGAAGTCATTATCCTAAATAAAAAACATATATTGTAATAATAAAAGTTAGGGTGGTGATTTTTTGAAAGATACATATACAGTTGCATTAGCAGGAAATCCTAATGTTGGGAAATCAACTATTTTTAATAACTTGACAGGAATGCATCAACATACTGGAAATTGGACTGGTAAGACAGTTGCAAATGCAACAGGGAAATCTAATATAAATGGCAAGGATTTTTTATTTGTTGATATACCAGGAACATATTCTATAATGTCAAGTTCAGAAGAAGAGGAAATAGCAAGAGATTATATATGTTTTGGCAATCCAGATGTAACAGTAATTGTTGTTGATAGTACATGTTTAGAAAGAAATTTAAATTTAGTTTTTCAAATAATGGAAATAACAGATAATATAATTGTTTGTGTGAATTTATTAGATGAAGCAAAAAAGAAAAAGATAAAAATTAATTTAAGGAAATTAGAAGAACTATTAGGAGTTCCAGTTGTAGGAACAATAGCAAGAGATAAGAATTCATTGGAAAATTTAAAAAATACAATATATAAAGTTTGTAATGGAGAAATTGTTCCATCTCCTAACGAAGTAAAATACTCATATGATATAGAAAATAATATTAATTTATTAGAATTAAAGTTAAAAGAAGATTATGAAATAAGTAGTAGATTAGAAAAGAGAACAACTTCTATAGTTTTAGAAAAAGGAAAGATATCTGAAAAACTATATAGATGGATTTCTTTAAAACTAATTGATGGAGAAGAAAAAATTTTGAAATCAATTCAAGAAAATATAGGAATGGATTTTGATGATGAAGGTGTTCAAAAAAGTTTAGTTGATGTAAAACAAAATTTAGAAAAACAAAAAATAAATCAAAGTAATTTTAAAGATAAAATAGTTGCAGATATAATGAAAAGAGCAGAAGAAATTTCACAAGAAGTTTGTACATTCGAGAATAAAGATTATGGAGAAAAGGATAGAAAAATAGACAAAATTTTGACATCTAAAAAGCTTGGAATTCCTATTATGATACTTTTTCTTGGAGTTATATTTTGGATAACTATAATTGGGGCTAATTATCCATCTGATTTATTATTCAGTGTATTTAATTGGGTTCAAGATAAATTAATAGTATTTGCTGATTATATACATTGTCCAGAATGGATTTCTAGTATGCTGATAAATGGAGTTTATCAAACACTTACTTGGATTGTGGCTGTTATGCTTCCTCCAATGGCTATATTTTTCCCATTATTCACATTTTTAGAAGATTTAGGATATTTACCTAGAATTGCTTTTAATATGGATGGATTTTTTAAAAAAGCATGCTGTAGTGGAAAACAAATGATAACAATGTGTATGGGATTTGGATGTAATGCATGTGGTGTTACTGGATGTAGAATAATAGATTCACCAAGAGAAAGATTAATTGCAATTTTGACTAATAATTTAGTTCCATGTAATGGAAGATTTCCTTTACTAATATCAATTGCAACAATATTTATTGCTGGTGCATATGCTGGTAGTAATGGATTTTTGGCATCAATATTATCAACAGTAGCAGTTATTGCAGTTATAATATTTGGTATATTTTTAACATTGGTAGTGTCTAAGGTATTATCTAGTACAATATTAAAGGGTATACCATCATCAATGGTATTAGAATTACCTCCATATAGAAAACCTCAATTCGGAAAGATATTAGTACGTTCAATATTGGATAGAACATTATTTGTATTGGGGAGGGCGATTGTTGTTGCTGCTCCAGCTGGACTTATAATTTGGTTGTTGGCTAATATTGGTATTAATGGTCAGAGTTTACTTTTTATAATTGCTAATTTTTTAGATCCTTTTGCAAAATTGATGGGGTTAGATGGATATATTTTGACTGCATTTATTTTAGGAATGCCTGCAAATGAAATTGTTTTACCTATAATTTTGATGTGTTATTTAAAGGGTGGAATTCTAGTAAATATTGAAGATAGTATACAAATTGGACAGATTTTGATTCATAATGGATGGAATATGTTGACTGCTATTAATGTGATGTTATTTACTATTTTACATTTTCCTTGTACTACTACATTGTTAACAATTAAGAAAGAATCTGGTAGTTGGAAGTGGACTGCTATTGCTTTTGTGATTCCTACTGTTTGTGGAATAGTTTTATGTATGTGTACTACTTTTATTTATAATGTTTTTAGTTTAATTTTATAGTTTGAATGTTTTTCATTTTAAGAGGAGTCATTGAAATTTTATTGATACATTAAAAATTTCAATGACTTTACTTAGTATATTTTTTATTATGTATTGTACAAATTGAAATGGAAATTATGTAAAAAAGATATTACTAAAATTAGAAGTTTTTATTGTTTTATGGAAATAATAAAAGATATAATTAAGATAATTATTTGAACAAATCAAGTTACCTATTCAAGTTATCTATATATTATGTGAATAAAGTATAATGAATTTGAAATAATATAAAAAATTATATTACAAAAATATTTCATAATTTTTACAAATGTATAACATTAAATATAAAGATTAAACAAAATGTATGATTGTGTTATATTAAAACTGCAGGATGTTCCTGCAATAGAACAAAGGAGAAAGAAGAAATGAATAGAAGATTTAAAAATCAAAGAGCTATAACATTAATAGCATTAGTAATAACAATAATAATTTTATTAATATTAGCAGGAATATCAATAGCTTCTTTAACAGGAAGTGGATTATTTGGAAAAGCAGAAGAAGCAAAAGTAAAGACAGAGATAGCCAATATAGAAGAAGAGGCAAATTTGACATATTCTGAATTATCAATATCTCAATATATGAATGAAGTAGATAAACCAGAAATGTCAAATATAGTAAGTAAATTAATTGATAAAGGATATAAAATAGAACATGTAATGGCATCAGGAACTACAATAACAGGAATAAGTTTAGATAAAGATGTGATTTCATTATCAGTAAATGGGACAGCAATAATAACAGTAAAATATGATGGAAGTTCAGATCCAATAAATTATTATGTAGTAATAAATGAAGAATATTATAAAATGACATTAACAGAAAATG
>CAOMRW010000035.1 GCA_948485625.1 uncultured Clostridia bacterium
TTTTCAATTCTTTTTCAAAATTAATTTAATTTTTATATTTGTTTTTACATTTATACTTATATTTATATTCATCTTTATCTTTTATTAAACATTTACTAATTAATTATATCAATAGTAAATCCGAAGTTCAATACTTTATTCAACTTTTTGATAAATATTTTCTTTTTAGTAAATATTAAAATAATATATTATTACTATGTTATGTCTTTCCTCCTTTTTTAACCTTTAATTTTTAATTCTTGATTTTTACTTAGACTTAAATTTAAAATTAATCTTTAATTTTACTAATAATAAAACTGATTAAAATTATTAACTTTGATTTTAAAATTTTTGATTGTTCTATTTGAACTAAATATAATGCAATATTAATATCACATTATAATAAAATTGTAAACGCTCATTGTGATTTTATGTAAAATAATTTGATAATAAATACCTCTAATTGTAAGAAATCCAAAATCGAATTAGAGGTATTCCTTAACTTATAACTTGTATATAATATTTACCTTTGCTTACAAGTTTTCTTACCACTTATAATATCTTTATAATATTCGGCAATTAAGTCATCTAATTCAATACTTAATTGGTAAGTTACACTATAATCATCACCATTCTCTATACTTCTATTTAATTTATCTCTTAATTTACAAATTTCTTCATTTAACATACTAATCTCTCCTTTTTTGATTTTTTATCTTCTGTATACTTATAAATTAGCATATAATTTTTCTCAAGTCAAGTGTTTTCAACGGTTTTTAGCAACTTTCGTATGACTATTTATGTGTTTTTTCGACATATAAAAATATAAAAAAACAGCATAAACTGTTTTTCTATTTTTATGTTGTAAATATAACAATATTTTTATCTAATTTCTTACAACAGATAATATCATATTTTTCTCATTAAAAACATCTTTTAACACTTGATTTAAATATTCTACATTTATAGTGTTAATTTCCTCTAAATAGTCAAAACTATTTATCCCTTTAAAATAATCTGATAAAAACATTCTTGAAATACTTGTTACATCATTATATTCTTTTATATATTCACCATATATCATTTTTCTTGTTCTTTCAAAGTCTTGATTATCAATACCATTATCAATGAATTTTTTGATTTGTTCTTTAAATAAATCATTTAATTCTTCAGGATTATTTGATTGTCCTGAAATCAATATATAAGCATAGTCTTTGCCAAATTCATATTCAATTCCTGGAACAGAATAGCTATTACCCATTTCATATAATTTCTTGTATAATTCCGAACTACTTCCTATCAAAATATTTAATAATATTTCAATTGAAATATGTTTTTTAACTTTTTCTTTTTCTTCAGCAGGGATATCTTTTATTCCAATAGTATAAAGAGGCCTACTAACTTCCATTTTCTGTTCTGATTTTTCCTTAACAATCTCTCTTGGCTCATCTTCAAAGATTCTCTTTATTTCGCCATTTGACTTACTATCAATCAATCTCCTTTTTATTTCTTCTAATAATTTTTCTGGCTCAAAATCACCTGAAATAACCATAGCCATATTTGATGGATTATAAAATGTATTATAACATTTATATAATATCTCTTTATCAATTTTAGAAATGGTTTCAATTGTACCAGTAATATCTAATTTTACTGGATTTTTATGATACATGCATTCTAATGCATTTAAATAAACTTTCCAATCTGGATAATCATCATACATCATTATCTCTTGTCCAATTATTCCTTTTTCCTTTTCTACATTCTCATCTGTGAAATATGGATGTTGAACATAATCCATAAACTCATCTAATGCTTCATAAAAATTATCTGTACACTCATATAAGTATGCTGTATGATTATTTGTAGTATAAGCATTTGCATTAACACCTAATGAAGTTAAAACATCTAAACTATTTCTACCATTTTCCTGTTCAAACATCTTATGTTCAAGAAAATGTGCAACCCCCTTAGGAACTTCTGTTATTTCAGTATCACCTGGAACTATAAAAGTACTATCATTTGAACCGTAATTTGTACCCCAAATAATATATTTTTTCTGAATTCCTTTCTTAGGTATAATCATAACAGTCAATCCATTCTCTAATTTTTCAACATATAACTTCTCTTTAACTTTCAAATTTTCAATTATTTGCATCTTTTACCTCCGTATCCAAAAAGGACATTTCTTTTTGGATAGTCTTTTATATTTAAAATTAATTTTTAAGAAAATACACTGTATTTATACTAACTTTATTTGCTATATCAATAACATTTTCTTTGTTTACCTTATTTATTCTCTCCATATATTCATTTATATTAAGTTTACTTTGTGATAATTCTTGTCCAAAAAAGTAAGTAATCTCAGTATCTTGTTCATCATCTATAGTTTTAATTGCTGCAATAATACCTTGTTTTGCATTTTCAACTTCTTCATCTGTAAAATCGCCTTTTTTCATATCTTCAATTTGTTGTTTTATAATTTCTAATGCTTTATCATAATTATCTATTTCTATCCCACAATTTATAAATATATTATTCTTAAATCTATAATAATTTGAACTTGCTGTATATGCTAAACTTGCTTTTTCCCTAACATTCTGAAATAGTTTTGAGTTAGCACTTCCTCCTAATAAACTATTATAAATCATCGCATCATATCTTAAATCATCGTTTTCTAAATCTAAATCTAGTCCAATTATAAGTTTTCCTTGATTTACATCCATAGATTCTTTAATAATATTTTCTTGACTAGCAACCTTAGGTTTTAACTCTGGCATTACATACTCTGGATCTCTTTCTTTAGTTTTAACTATATTTTCATTGTTTTTTATAAATTCTTGCATTTCATCATCTAATATTCCTGAAACAAATATATCTATCTTACACTGATTTATAAAACTAATATAATATTCATATAAATTTTTTTCATTAATATCATTTAAGTCTTCTATATACCCATATTTATATAATCCAAATGGCTCGTCTTTATACATCTCTTCTATACATCTATCAAGAGAATATCTTGCCTTATTATCAATTTTCCCCTCTATTATTTGCTTTAGATTTTCTTTTTCTTGTTCTACATATTCTTTCTTAAAGCTACCATTTTCTAAATATGGATTAAATACCATTTCAAAGATTCTTTCTAATGATGTTTTCAACATATTTTCATTATTCTGTGGTAAAAATTCATCATTTACACATTCAATATAAAATTTTAAAACTTGATTATCACCAGTTTTATCTAAACCACAATCTAAACTAGCACCATACATTTCTTCCAATTTTTTATTTATCTCTTCTTGTGTTTTTAAATTTGCTGTTCCTCTTCTTAAAACTGCTGGTATCAAAGCATTTTTTGTAACATTTTCTTTATTTAATTTAGTTGTCAACATTACTGCTATCAAATTTGTCTTAAACTTATTAGTTTGTATTGTATGAATTTTAATTCCATTCTTTATATCAATTTCATTATATTCCACTAAAATCATCTCCTTATTTCAGTAATCATAAAATTTATTATTTTATATTCTACCCTAAAATATAGTTATCATACATATTTATATATTAAATTCACTTTCTAAAAATATCTATTAAAATCAAAAATGGAAGTCCAAGAATAAACTAATCCTTCCTAAACTTCCACCTTTTTTATGTACTTAAAATTTTCTTTTTCTTGCTGCCTCTGATTTTTTCTTTCTTTTTACACTTGGTTTTTCATAATGTTCTCTTTTACGAACTTCTTGTAAAACTCCATTACGTGCACATTGTCTTTTAAACCTTTTTAAGGCATCTTCTATATTTCCATTATTAACTTTGATTTCTGACATTTATATTCCCCTCCTTCCGGTCATACGAAAATGTATGTGGGATTTATTTTCAATTGAGTAAAATTTCATTTATCTTACTCCTACCCTATATACGTTTCACATTATACATTATTATGTGGTATATTGTCAATAGTTTGATTTTGTTTTTAAAAAATAATTCTCAAATTGTAGATTATATGATATAGTATAAAAAAATATACTATTTTTCAAAAATAATTATAAAAAGATAAGGAATAAAATAAATGAAAATATTATTTAAAAATAAAACTAAATATACAAAACAAGCATATCAAAAATATTTAGAATTTCATCAAGACAAATATGGAAACAAATATCAATTTACCACAATACTATACATATTACTATTAGTTTTTTGCATTATTATGAATTTAAAATACTCAAATATCATTACCTCACTTATATTAACACTAATTTTAATAGTATTTTGCTTTTACAGATTTTTCTACCCAATAAAAAAAGTAAAAAACGAATTAGAAACAGAAAAATTCAAAAAAGAAAAAGAATTTACATTTACATTCTATGAAAAATACTTTGTAATCTCTGACAAAAAAATTTCAGAAAAAATAAAATACTGGCAACTACACAAAGTTTTTGAAACAAAAGATTTCTTTTATCTTTATATAAACAAAGACCATGCATTTTTATTAGATAAAACTACATTTATAAAAGGAAATACATCTAACTTTTTTAGATTCTTAAAGAAAAAAACTTGGTACAAATTATTTTAGTACATTAGTATATAAATACAAGCTTACAAATCCAATAACTCGTCCTTTTTTTCTATATTATCTAAGTAAACTAGACTATAAAGGCTTATAATAACCCTAAAAAGAGGTGTAAACAATGATATATTAATCTAATTAAACTAGAATATAAAGTTATTTACAATAAATTTTACTGTTGGTTTTTTATATATTAATTTAAATAGACTAAATCATAAAAAAAATTGTAGCTTTATCAGCCAAATCACTTTGAGAATAGTAATTTAAACATATTGGAATATAAAAATTGCTTTTTTATTCCATACTAGTAAAAAATACTAGGTAAAGAATACTTACTCATTACCTAGTATTTTTTATGTTTTCAATTATTCAGAAACTTCAAATATTTGATAATACTCCAAAAAATCTCCCTTGGAAATTATATCAACTTGCCTTTTCTTGTCATCTCCCATACGAACTGCATAAATCGAAATTAAATTGTCCTTTTCTCCCAAAACTGCATAAAAGTCAAAAGTATCGTATTGCAAATCCAAAACAAAATCACCATAAATAGCATCTCTAGGCTTTATTAACCCTACTTCTACAGGAACACCTGGCTTTAACATTCTATCTACCAAAACTTTTCTAATATCTTCAAGCATTTTATCCTGCACTTTAGATTTAATATCAGATTTCGAAATAAACCATAAAAATGGTATTAATAATATAGCAAGAGTTATAATAACAATACTCAAAGGTATTTGGTTGTTATAAAGTATAAAATACCTTTCCCTGATGCTTTACCTACATATGTTGTCAAAAAAAATATTAAACAATATACAGGTAAAACTATCTTGGCAATATACTTCCGTGCCACCTTTCGTGCCTCCTTTTCTAACTTAATTTGAAATAAAAAAGTCTGTGGTGGTGATAGGGGGCCAGGTCTTAAATCCCCATTTTTGTATAAAAAATGAGGATTTAAGACCTGGCCCCCTATCACCACCATAGATCCCTTTCAATGGTCCCTTATACAACACTACAAATTCTACAAACAAACATTTGACAACAAAAAACAAAAATGTTATAATCAAACAAATATTTGGAGGAAATGAAATGGATACATTAGAAAAATTAAAAATACTATCAGATGCCGCAAAATACGATGCATCTTGTAGTTCAAGCGGAAGCACCAGAAAAAACACCAATAATGGAATTGGAAACGGAAATAACTCAGGAATATGCCATACCTGGGGAGCAGATGGTAGATGCATATCTCTATTAAAAATCCTACTCTCTAACTGCTGTATATACGATTGTAAATACTGTATAAACAAATGCACAAACTCTATAAAAAGAGCCACTTTCACCCCAAAAGAAGTAGCAGATTTAACAATAAACTTTTACAAAAGAAACTACATTGAAGGACTCTTTCTAAGTTCAGCAGTAGTAAAATCACCAGACCATACAATGGAACTATTAATCCAATCAGTAACTATTTTAAGAAAAAAATACAATTTCAATGGTTATATACACTGCAAAACAATCCCTGGATGCAGTAAAGAATTAATTGACAAGCTTGGAAACCTTGTAGACCGTATGAGTATAAATATCGAACTCCCATCAAGTAATAGTCTAAAACTACTTGCACCACAAAAAGAAAAAACTGGAATTTTAGAACCAATGAGCTACATTTCTAACAATATAAAACTCAAAAAAATAGACAAATCAAAATTAAAAACAAACTTTGTTCCAGCAGGACAAACAACTCAACTTATTGTTGGTGCAACACCTGAAAGTGACTTAAAAATACTAAAATTATCTGAAAGCCTATATAAAAAACTAAGTTTAAAAAGAGTATACTACTCTGCATATGTATCAGTTAATGAAGATACAAATTTACCAACATTAGAAAAACCTCCTCTTCTACGTGAAAATAGACTATATCAAGCAGACTGGTTACTTAGATATTATGGATTTCAAGCTGACGAATTGCTAGATGAAACACATGCAAATTTCAACACTCTATTAGACCCTAAATGTGATTGGGCATTAAGAAATTTAGACAAATTTCCAGTAGAAATAAATACTGCATCATATTTCACATTACTCAGAATTCCAGGAATTGGAATAATATCAGCCAAAAAAATCATCATGGCTAGACGTAGCTTTAACTTAGATTTTAATGCCTTAAAAAAACTAGGAGTCACATTAAAAAGAGCACAATTCTTTATTACTTGTAAAGGAAAATATTATGATAAAGTCTATAAAATGAATCCATCATTTATTGAAACAAATTTACTATCACAAGAAAGACTAAAACTTCCTAATCCACAGTTTAAACAACTCTCACTATTTGATAATCTACTACCTACAAAGGAGGATAAGATAAAATGTCTAACTGGAAACTTATAAACAAAACATATATCTATGATGGTACATTTGACGGATTACTAACAATTGTTTTTGATTGTTATTCTAGCAAAACTTTACCACAAAATATTATAAAAGAAGCAACATACAGCACTAACTTTCTAGATAACACCATATTCATACAATCTGATTATGAAAAATCTGAAAGAGTATTTAAAGGAATTGAAAAAAATATTGGATATAGCACTTTATATAATAGCTATTATGCTTTTCTAAGTAATGAAAAAGATAAAGAAATTAATATACTTAAATATCTATGTAATGGCTTTGATATTGGACCAAAAATAAATAATATGCTAACAATATCATATGTATATAAAGTAATTTCATTAAAAAGAAGAGTTTATGGTGAATGTCATAGATTTAAAGGTTTATTACGCTTTATAGAAATAAATAATAATCTATTTTATAGTTCAATACATCCTGATAATAATATTATAGAACCTTTAGGACATCATTTTATACAAAGATTGCCCTCTCAGAATTTTATAATTCATGATAAAAATAGAAATCTATGTTTTTTATATAATGGGAAAACATATAAAATAGAACAAATAAATAATTTTACTTTACCTAATATTTCAGAAAAAGAAAAAAATTATCAAGAACTTTGGAAGTCTTTCTTTAAATCTGTCACAATTGATGAAAGAATAAATAGAAAATGCCAGATGCAATTTATGCCCAAAAAATATTGGAAAGATTTAATTGAAAATCCATAAATATTACTATAAATCACTTTCACAGATTTTATAATTTAACATATAAATAAGGAAGATTTTAAATTCAAATCTCCCTTATTTATATTATTTATTAAATGATTAAATAAACTCAAAATTAAATTTATTTTATAAAATTAACTTTTACTTCCCCTACTCCTGCTTGAACTCTGATATAACTTTTTCCATCTCCAACAATTTGATTATCTTCTACTTTTTTTCCATCTACTAATAAAGCACCTAATCCTGTATTTGTTTTAACCTTATAACTATCTTTATTTCCTTTTAAATTAACTATTAGTTGTCCTACTCCTGCTTCTATATTTGCCTCTTCTATTATTTCAGAATTTATAACAAACTTTCCTACCCCAGAATGTAAGTTAAGTTCATTAACTTTTGAGTTTACTATTTTTGCATCTCCTGCTCCACCATATATCTTAAGGAAATCAGCTTTTAAATCATCAATTGTAAACTTTCCAACTCCAGTTTCAATCTCTATTCTATCAGCAACTAATTTCTCAATATAAGTTTCATTAACTCCTGCCTCTATATCCACTTTCCCTAAGTTTTGAGTCTCTGGAATATAAATTACTACTTCAGGAACAACTTCATCTGAAAAGTTAAACCAATTAAGTCCTGAGCTTTTATCTTTTATTTTTAATGTATCATCGTTCATTTTACAATAAAATTCATTATTTATATTGCTAGCTTCAACTCTAAATTCTTCACCTTTTCTAATTTTTAATCTACTCACACTTAATTCTATTTCTAAGTTATTAACATTACTAAATCTTTCATCAAAAGATACCACACTATACTCAGTATTAGAAATTTCCTTATACTTATCAATTCCTATTGAAACACCAAATATTATAGATATTCCAAAAACTATAGCACTTATAATAACAAATACTAAATAAAATCCAAATGCAATTGCTCCATATTTTATTACTTTTTGTAAAGATGTCATTTTATATCAACACCTCCAAATAAACAAAATGCATTAATATAAATTGTAGGCAAACTTTCATTAAATCCATTTTTAGTCTTATTAGATACTCCTCCAAAAATTGGTGTAGATTTAATTTTTATATTTACATTTTTAGGTACTTTAATATCAATACCTCCAAATATTGCACTCGCATTAATAATTTCATCATGATTTATTATTGCTTCTGATAAATCAATTTCAACTCCACCAAATACTGAATCAATATTAGCTCCCTTAAATTCTTGCCCTTTAAAATCACTCTTTACTCCACCAAAAGTTGCACAAAATTCTTCTCCATCAGCTCTTTCTGAATTTAATTTAGTTATTTTTTCATTTACTTTTGCATGAAATAAATCTTTAAATATAAAACTTAGTCCTAACATTACTAGAATAAATGGGAATATTAATTTTCCTATAATTGAAAAAGACAAAATATCTCTAGTACATAACAATAATACTACCCCTATCACTAACCAAATAATATTCCATATTTTACTTTCATTTTTAAATAAATCTATAAAGCTTGGTACTATTATAAATAGTGTCCACCATCCTTTAAAAAATATATTAATATTAGTAATTCCCATTGCATTAAATCCTATAATAAGTCCAACTACAATAAATACTAATCCCCATAAAATACTTGAAATTTTTTTCATAAATATATCCTCCTATCAATTTTATAACATATTTATTTCATATATATTATTTCATATACATTTTAATACATATACATATATTTTACAATACAAATTAAAAATATTTATACACTATATCAACATAATACTTTGTTTATAAACATAATTAAAATATTCTAACCTTTTTATATTTTTAGATAACAGCAATCAACTGCATGAAAATATCATGCAGTTGTATTTTTAATATATTTTTTTATATCTTATATAAGTATATATT
>CAOMRW010000036.1 GCA_948485625.1 uncultured Clostridia bacterium
ATCAATTGTACTTTCATTTTGTTTATATGTTACTTTTGTTGGTATTGTTTTTAATATTACTTCTGTTACTTCTTTTGCAACTATTGTTACATCAAATGTTTTACTCTGTCCGCCCATAACTTACTGTTACTGTTTTTGTTCCTATTGTTGTATTATCAAAACCTGTTATACTTACTCCTGTCGCCTCCATTGCTTTTTCTTCTGTTGTTGTGTCATTATATGTTATTTTTATTTTTCCACCTGTTAAATCTAATATTTCTGCATCTTTAATATATGTTGTTTTTATTGGGTTTGATATTATTTCTATTTTTTCTACACTTTTTGCTATTATTTGAACATTAAGCTTTGTTGTGTGCTCTCTAAATGATATTGTTAATTCATTTGGTCCAACTGCATTATTATTAAATCCTGTTGTCTCTACTCCTTTTGATGTCATTCTTAATACACTTGTTAATCCTTCTTCTGTATATGTTACTGTTAATCTTCCTCCTGTTACATCTAATGTCTCATATTTTTGAATATAACTCATCTTTTCTGGATTTGTTTTTACACTTATTCCACTTATTGTTTTATCTTTATAGATATAACTCATATCATGGTCTTTTGCATACTCTTCTGCTTTTGAACCTGGATTACATATTATTATTGTATCTTCACTTCCCTCAAATGCATTATCTGCTATGTCTGTTACTGAATCTGGAATTTCTATACTGTCTAAATCATCACAATCTTTAAATGCTCCATCTCCTATTCCTGTTACTGGTTTATTGTTGATATTGTCTGGAATTATTATGTCTTTACTTTCTTCTTCACCTTTTCCTGTTATTGTGATTTCTGTATCTTCTCCACTTCCATTTTCTATGTAATCAATATTTTGAATTATTTCTATATTGAATTTAACACTTTGTCCATCATATGTTAATGTTATTTCTTTTGTTCCTAATGTACTTGTATCAAATCCTGTTACTGTTACTTCATTTTGATTTATTGCTTTATCTTCTGTTGTATTATCATTATATTTTACTGTTATTTCTCCACCTGTTAAATCAATTGTACTTTCATTTTGCTTGTATGTTACTTTTATTGGTATTGTTTTTAATGATACTTCTGTTACAGATTTTGCTACTATTTGAACATTTAATTTTGTTGTATTTTCTCTAAAAGCTATTGTTAATTCATTTGGTCCAACTGTATTATTATTAAATCCTGTTGTCTCTACTCCTTTTGATGTCATTCTTAATACACTTGTTAATCCTTCTTCTGTATATGTTACTGTTAATCTTCCTCCTGTTACATCTAATGTCTCATATTTTTGAATATAACTCATCTTTTCTGGATTTGTTTTTACACTTATTCCACTTATTGTTTTATCTTTATAGATATAACTCATATCATGGTCTTTTGCATACTCTTCTGCTTTTGAACCTGGATTACATATTATTATTGTATCTTCACTTCCCTCAAATGCATTATCTGCTATGTCTGTTACTGAATCTGGAATTTCTATACTGTCTAAATCATCACAATCTTTAAATGCTCCATCTCCTATTCCTGTTACTGGTTTATTGTTGATATTGTCTGGAATTATTATGTCTTTACTTTCTTCTTCACCTTTTCCTGTTATTGTGATTTCTGTATCTTCTCCACTTCCATTTTCTATGTAATCAATATTTTGAATTATTTCTATATTGAATTTAACACTTTGTCCATCATATGTTAATGTTATTTCTTTTGTTCCTAATGTACTTGTATCAAATCCTGTTACTGTTACTTCATTTTGATTTATTGCTTTATCTTCTGTTGTATTATCATTATATTTTACTGTTATTTCTCCACCTGCTAAATCAATTGTACTTTCATTTTGTTTATATGTTACTTTTGTTGGTATTGTTTTTAATGTTATTTCTGTTGCAGTTTTCTCTACTACTGTTACTGTAAATACTGTACTTTTTCCTCCATAACTTACAGTTACTGTTTTTATACCTGTTGTTTCATTACTAAATCCGCTTGTTGTTACTCCATTTGCTGTCATGCTAATTGTCAATGTACTAGAATCAGTATAATTTACTGTTAACTCTCCTCCTGATAAGTCTAAATTTTCATATCCCTTTATATAATTTGTCTTAGTTGGATTTGTTTTTATACTAATATTACTTACACCATCTATCAAATCATATTTAATTGATTCATTTTTTGCATACACATGAGCTGTTGAATCAGCATAACAATGTATTATAAAATTTTTCTTATTTGTATATATCTCTCTTCCTATACTTATTACACTTGATGGTATTGTTATATCTGTTAAACGTTTAGCATTAAAAAACACAAAATCTCCTATACTTGTTACATTTGATGGTATTATTATATCTGGTGAAATTGAGCAACTATGAAATGCATAATTGTCTATACTTGTTACACTTGATGGTATCTGATATCCTTGAGCACTCTTTCCTTCTGGATGTCTAATTAGCTTTGTTTTATCTTTATTAAATAAAACACCATCTTGGCTACTATAATTTTTATTATTAGAATCAACATTTATACTTTTTAAATTGCGTGCAAAATTAAATAACATTCTACCTATACTTGTCACACTTGATGGTATTTCTATACTTGTTAAATTTATACAATCTACAAATACCAAATTTCCTATAGTTGTTACGCTTGATGGTATTTCTATATTTATCAACTTAGAATTATGAAAAGCTTCATCCTTTATACTTGTTACACTTGATGGTATTTCATATTGAACACTTTCTTTACCTTCTGGATAAAAAATTAATTCTGTCTTATTCTTATTAAATAAAATTCCATTTTCACTACTATAATTATTATTATTTAACTCTACATTTATACTTGTTAATTTCTCACATCCATAAAATACTCTACTAGCACCAATACTTGTTACACTTGATGGTATTGTTATACTTGTAATTTTTTTGCAATTATAAAATGCACTATCTTTTATGGTTCTTACATTTGATGGTATTACCATATTATTTAAATTTTCACAATTTGCAAATGCCATATCTCCTATACGTGTTATACTTGATGGTAATTCTATATTTGTTAAATTATTACAGCCATAAAATGCCTGAGCTCCTAATGATGTTACACTTGATGGTATTGTTATATTTTCTAAGCTACTTCCTTTAAATGCATTATAACCTATACTTTCTAACCCTGATGATATTACCACATTCGTTATCATATTATTATTCTCAAATGTTGTACTTAAGTCTGTTACTTTATATCCATCTATTGTACTTGGAATATTTACTACCGTATCTAATCCTTTATATTTAGTTATAGTTATATTTCCACTATTAATTGTATATTCCCATTTTCCATCTGAGGATATTTCTGCCTTTATCTCATTCTCCTTAGTCTTTGCCAAATCTATAATTTTACCATTTCTATTCACGAAAATAGCAATTACAATAACTAAAATCAATAAAATAGGAACTACAAATAAAAATTTTGCTACTTTATTTAACTTATTTTCTCTTTGCATAGAAATCTCTCCTTTATAACTCATAATATCTCTATAATAATTTAACAACTTTATTAAATAAAAGTAAATATATCTTATTTCATAAAATTCTTTTTCACTTACGGCTAGCCATTTAGCAAATTATTTTAAATCTATATTACAATTTAATTACAAATATTTCACAAAGCATATTTATAAAAAATCAACAGGGGCTGTAAAAAAAGTCTATAGTGGTGATAGGAGGCCAGGTCTTAAATCCCCATTTTTGTATAAAAAATAGGAATTTAAGACCTGGCCCCCTATCACCACTATAGACTTTTTACAGCCCCTTCTACCAATTTGTATACCTTAAATAATTTAAAAATAATTATTATTTGACTACAATCAATCATCAAATCTTCTTTCCAAATTAACAAATTTAGTATAACTTCCAAGCCATCCTAAATCTACAGTTCCTGTTGAACCACCTCTATGCTTAGCAATTATAACTTCAGCAACATTCTTTTTCTCACTATCTTCATTATAATAATCATCTCTATATAAAAACATTACAATATCAGCATCTTGCTCAATAGCTCCAGATTCACGTAAATCTGAAAGCATTGGTCTATGGTCTGGTCTTTGTTCTACAGCTCTTGATAACTGTGATAATGCAATAACTGGAACATTTAATTCTTTAGCCAAAATCTTCAAAGACCTACTTATTTCTGATATTTCTTGTTCTCTACTAGAATTACGTTTATTACTTCCTTGAACTAATTGTAAATAGTCTATTACAACCAATCCTATATTTTTCTCTAATTTTAGTTTTCTACATTTCGCTCTTATTTCCATAACAGAAATTCCTGGTGTATCATCTATAAAAATTCCTGTCTCTGATAATGGACCTATTGCTTCCGCAAGTTTTCCCCAATCTTCATCTTCTAATTTACCTGTTCTAACTTTATTACTATCAACCATAGCCTCACTACACAATATTCTGTTTACCATTTGTTCTTTTGACATCTCTAAACTAAATATTGCAACAGGAGTATTAGCTCTAACAGCAGCATTTGTAGCTATATTTAAAACAAATGCTGATTTACCCATAGCAGGTCTTGCAGCTATTAATATAAGTTCTGAACCATGTAAACCTGCTGTTCTATAATCTAAGTCTGCAAATCCTGTTGGAACACCAGTAATATGTTGTTTTCTATTATATAGCTCTTCTAATTGAGTAAAACTATCAACTAATATATCTTTAATTGGGACATAACCTTTTTGATTCTTATTTTGCATCAAATTAAAAATCCTTTTTTCTGCCCTTTCCATAATATCTTCAACTTCTTCTGTTGGGTCATAACCTAATTCAATTATTTCATTTGCTGTTCTTATTAAATTTCTTAATACAGATTTTTCCTCTACAATTTTTATATATTTGATAGCATTTGCAGTAGTTGGAACTTTCTCAGGCAATTCAGCTAAATATTCAAATCCACCAACTTGTTCAAACTTCCCCATTGATTCTAGCTCTGATTTTACTGTTATCAAGTCTATTGGTTCTGCTCTATTATATAAATTTAGCATTGCTGTATATATAAGTCTATTATCTTCCCTATAAAAATCTTCTTCCTTTAAAATTTCTATACTACTCGATACAGCCTCTTTATCTGTAAACATACTTCCAATAACTGCTTGCTCTGCTTCTATATCATGTGGTGGTATCTTTCCTATATCCATCTCCACTCCTCCAATTATAATATTTATTGTCTCTACTTATCACTATATATCTACTCAGAAATTACATCTATTTTTACTTTTCCAATTACACCCTCAAATAGTTTTATATCTACATTAAATAGCCCTAACGTTTTTATTGTATCTTTCAAATCTATTTTCTTTTTATCTACTTTAATTTGATATTGCTTTTCCAAATTCTCAGCAATCTCCTTAGAAGAAACTCCACCAAATATTTTACCATTTGCACCTGATTTAACTTTTATTTTTACTAATATCTTTGACAACTTATCAGCAATTCTCTCAGCCTCTTCTTTCTCTTGAGATTTCTTATAAGCATTAGAATCCTGTTTTGCCTTTAACTTACTCATATTCTCTGCATTAGCCTCAACTGCTAAATTTTTAGGAAACAAAAAATTTCTTGCATAACCATCTGAAGCATTTATAACCTCATCTTTCTTTCCTACACCTTTTATATCTGCTTTTAAAATAACTTTCATAAAATTTCACTATCCTCTCTTTTTATCCTATATATTTTACCTTAAAAACAAGAAAATTACAAGGACTTAAAACAAATAACAAAGTAAAAAACTAATAATATATATTACAACTATATTTACAACTAATAATTTATTAATATCAATCTTTAAATTCTATATTTATAAAAGTATCTTTAAACACAAAAATAGCTACCACCATAATAGGCAATAGCTATCTTTAATTATCACAACTCTAATTCTCAATCTCAGTAAAATACTCATTAATACGAATAATCAACTCTTGTCTAACTTCCTCAATAGTCATACCTTCAACTTGAGCACCAGCAAGAGTAATATGACCTCCGCCACCTAACTTTTCCAAAATAATTTGAACATTTATATCACCAATTGAACGTCCACTAATACAAATTCTACTTCCTGTATCACCTAAAACAAATGAAGCTGTAACATCACTAATTGTAAGTAATTCATCAGCCGCTTTAGCACATAATAAACTTACATCTTTTCCTTTTTCTTGGTCACATATAGCAATTGCTATTGAATCATTAACAATTTCAGCATTCTTAACTATCTCAGCAATTTTATTAAATGATTCTAAATCACTCTGAAACCATTTTTTTACCCTAATAATATCTACCCCACATTTACGCAAATATGCAGCAGCTTCAAAAGTTCTTACACCTGTTTTAAATGTAAAGCTTTTTGTATCCATCATTATTCCAGCATACAAACTTTCTGCTTCTATCTTCTTTAGTTCAACATTTGTTTCAGCATATTGTAACAATTCTGTTACAAGCTCTGCAGCAGATGAAGCATATACCTCTTGAAATGTTAATGTTGCATTTTCTATATAATCAGCACTTCTTCTATGATGATCTATTATTACAATCTTTTTAGCTTTTTTCAATACTTCCTCTGATTGTACATAATTCACCTTATGTGTATCAACAATTACTAATAAAGTATCTTCATCAATATTTTCCTCTGCTACTTCTTTACTAATCAATACATCTTCATATTCTGATTCCTCTAGTAAGCTTTCTTTAAAACTTTGTAATGTTGGTGTATCACTTGTAATAATATAAGCATTTTTATCTAAACTCTTTACTAATCTATATATTCCTACACTTGAACCCATTGCATCTATATCAGGATTAGAATGTCCCATAATCATAACTTTATTAGACTCCTTAATAAGATTCTCTAAAGCATGAGAAACAACTCTAGCCTTTACTTTTGTTCTCTTTTCTACCTCTTGAGCTCTACCTCCAAAGAATTTATATATATCATTTTGTCTTACAACTGCCTGGTCTCCACCTCTACCAAGTACAATATCCATTGCTGTTTGAGCAGATTTATATTTATCTTTGTCCACTTCTCCCTCATTAGAAATAGCAATACTTAAAGTAAACTGCACTTTTTGTTTTGGGTCCAATTCCTTAATCTTGTCTAATATACTAAACTTATCCTCTTTAATACTTTCAAGATATTTTTGTTCAAAAATATATACATATCTATCTCTATCAGATTTTATCAAAATTCCATTTGTTTCATTTGCCCATTCATATATTACTTTATCTATTTCAGCTATATATTGTGCTTTCTCTTCACTTTCTAACATCTGCATATTTTCTTCATAATTGTCAATCATAATAATTCCAACACATGATTTTGAATCATTATATTCCTTTTGCAATTTAATATTATCTGTTTCATCAATAAAATATAACATAACCATATATTTTTCTTCATCATTTTTATTATATTTCTTTGAATTTACAAACTTACCAACTAATTTATAAGTTCTATTATTTACTTGTATATTCTTTGATATTGATTTATCTGTTTTCCCTTTTTTATTTTGAATTTCATCTTGCAAATCAAAAACCAAATCATTCACAAAATTATTAATATCTAAATTTACAAATTCAGATGCAAACTTAGAACTCTTCCAAATAACATTTCCATCAGTTTCAAATATTATTAATGGAAATGGTGAATTTATTAAACTAGTCTTTGCTGCTGAATCAACAGTTAATGTTAAATCTTGTAATGTCTCTGATATTTCACTTTTTCTTTTATTATTAGCAAAATATGTATAAGAAATTATTAACAAATATAATATAACTGATGGTACTACAAATTTTATATTTTGCCAGCATACAGCAACTAACAATATAAAAATTATAATTAAATATATCTTAGTTTTTGATACCAAATTATCAAAAACATTTTTATTATTTTTTTGCATAAACATCTCCTTTTATATATTATATTTTACTTCGAAACCCCATATTTGTCAAGGAAAAAATGAAAATGTAAAGGGAGTCTGTGGTGGTGATAGGGGGCCAGGTCTTAAATCCCCATTTTTTGTACAAAAA
>CAOMRW010000037.1 GCA_948485625.1 uncultured Clostridia bacterium
TGGCTTCTTTTTAGGAGGTTCTTCTTCAGACTCTTCTTCATCACTTTTGATATCATCTTTTTCAGAATCTTCATCATCTTTTTCAGAATCTTGTTTTGTTATAGGAGGCGGTTGGCCATTTGCTGGAGTTGAAATAATAGGTTTCTCTCCTGGACCTGTAAAAGTACGAACTGGGAATGGTTGATTTCCATCTGTTCTAGGAATTAAAGGTGGTGGTGCTGCTCCCCCTTCTTTTTGTCTTTTCAACCATAAACTTCGTAAGCTTAAACCTTTTTCAGTTTTCTCAACTAAATTAATTACACCTCCTTTATAACCTGAAAATTCAGTATTTACTGGTTTAAATCGAATACTTGAATTTGGTGGTTTATTATCATCATCATCATCATCATCATTATTTGGTTTAGTTGTTGGAGGTGTTGTTGTTGTAGAAGGTGGTGTTGATAATAATGGATTAATGGTTTTTTGAGGTATCATTGGAGTACCATTTGATGTAGGTCCTGTAAATCTCATTGGGACTCCAGTTGCTCCTCCAATAATTGTTGTGTTAGTACTTTTATTTTTATCATCTTCTCTTTTTTGAGCATCATTTATATCTTCATCAACCATTTTAGAAGCTTCTTGAACAGGTATATCTTTATATCTATCCATAGTATATTCGTTTAAACCAAGTCTTGATCTAATTCGATTTAATTGATTTAATTTTCCTCTAACTATTCGATTCCTTTCATTTGTTTCTTGTTCTTTCTTTTTTTCTTCTTCTTGAATTTTAAAAACTTTTTCTAAAGTACTAGCCAAAATGAATTCTGATTGATTTATATCTGATGTTTTCTCATATTCAGCATAATTAACATCTTTAGCGTCTTTTTTGTATTTTGTCCTTAATTCTTCACTTATTTTATTAATTAATACAACCAATTTATTCAATCTCAGAAATTTTTCTGCATCAAGGAAATCCGGATGTTTTTCAAGAAAATCATCTATATTTTTAAAAGATTTTGTATCTTCTGTTGTTTTCAAATAATCATCATACAAAGGTTGTAAATAATTCTTCTTCAATAGTTTTGTAGCATCTTCTAAACCTTTTACAAAATTATCTACTTGATCTTTTGAAACATTATCTTCTCTCAACTTAGCGCCCTTGAGAACACCTAAATAATTAATTTTTTCAGAATTATTTTTTTCAGCAACTTCATTATAATCTTGTATTACTGGTAACATTCTTACCTTTTTATATGCATTTATCCAATCGGGTTTTATTTTATTATTACATAATTCTTTAATATTTGTTTTATCATATTTGGTATTAAATTTATTATTGAATTTATCAATGTTTTGTAATATAGCGATAATTATTTCAATATCATCAACAGTTGAACTTAATTTTAGAATATCTTCTTGTGCGATACGTTGCGATTCATCTTCTTTGTCTTTATTATATTTTGTTAATTTATCAGTTAATTCATGATTCGTTAATCCTTCAACGAAAGATAATTCTTTTCTCATATAATTCATTAAATCTTCAACTTCTGGTTCACTACCAGTATAACCATTTTGATTTAAATAAGCTTCATATGTAGGGAATGTAGGATGAGCACCAGATTTTGGATATGTTTTATGAAACTTTCTAAATATAATCCTTCTTTCACATTCTCTAAAAGTATATTCTAAATCGAATCCATAAACTTGTAAAACTAAATGAAGATCTTTATATGTTGTTCCAAAGATATTGTTATATTCTTCAACGAGTGGGCCTAAAGTGATATGAGCTAATATTTCATATGGCGTTCCATATTGTTTGATTAAATCTTCTAATTCAACTTTGTTTTCTCTTTTAGAATTATATTTTGCTAATTCTTGTTCTAATGTTTGATCAAAATTATATTTATTAACTTCTGTTAAATAATTAAGTAAATCGGTTTCTTTTAAACCTTTACGTTTAAATTGTTGTATTAATCTTTTTTCATCTAAAAGATGTTTTTGTATAAATGTTGGCGTATCTTCTTCTGTTATTAGTGTTTCGAATTTTTCATTGATGTCATTAATTAATGTATTAATTCGGATTCTTACAATCAATTCTTCTTTTGTTTTTGATGATGCCATTAAAGCTTTTATCTCATTTTCTTGTAATGAACTTTCTTTTATTGCATCTAATACTTCGTCATCTGTTTCTAAATTTTCAACATTAATAGATGCTCTTATGACTTTTTGTAAATATTTATTTCTTTGTGTTTTTAATTCAGTATCAGTTCGATTAGCATCATATTCAATTTGTTCTTTAGGGAATAGAGAATTATATCTGTATAATAATAATTTACTATAAGCTTTTTCTGCATTTTCAGTTTCATTGAAAATCTTTTGCAAATCTGCTGTAGGATAATCTTTTACATAATAATTATATAAATCATTTACATAATCCATTTTAACAAATTTGTCCCATTGATTGGTATATTCATTCGTCTCTTTCATCAATTTTTCATAAAAGTCTTTATAATCAGAATTTTCTTTTTCCCAAGTATTTTTATCATATTTCGTTTTACCACTATTTCTATTAATGTCGTATATTAAAATATTATTCGCCAAATAGTAGTAAGCTTTTTCATAATTATTTTTACATTTTATTCTAACGGCTTCTGCATTTGTTTTTTCATTGTCATATCTTGCATTAAATTCTGAAACTAACTTATAAAATTCTGGAGATTTAAATTTATCTTTACTTATTTCTTCTATTCTAATATCTTCTTTCATGTCATCAAGTCCTTTTCTACCTTCTTCATATTCCTTTTCATAGTTTGGATTTAATTTTTTAAGTTGAGCCATAGCTATTTGTCGTTCTAAATATTCAACTGCTTTTTTAGTATTTTTTTTATGTTTTCTAATTACATCAATTAATTTCAAATCATTTTCTGGTTGAACATCATGATTATATTGTTGTATTAAATCTCGAAATTGTTTAATATTTGGTAGATAATAACCTTCATAAAGATCCGACATTTTTTGAATTTCTTCATATTTGCTTTTCAATTGTTTGATTTCATCTTGATCAGTTGATATGTTTTGATATTGAAATTGTTCACCGAAATCTAAATTTTTTTCATATGAATGTTCCAAATTTTCGATGGATAATTGATATTTTGCTTTTTCATAATTACCATCAAATGCTTTATATCTTTTCTCCCAAGTATCATATTTCTTAGATTTATCCCATTTGAATCTTTCAAAATAAATCAATTTCATTTCTTGAGAATCGAAGTTTTCTTCAGCATATTTTAATTCTACAAGTTTATCATCTAAAAATTTTTCTTTTTTCTCAACATCCATATTTTCTAGAGATTCATCTTTTAAATTTAGTTTTTTGGAATAATCTTTATATTCCTTAATATCTATTTCACTTCGTTTTAATAAAATCGCCTTTTCTAAATCTTTGTCAACATTATGTTCTTTTTCATCAATATTTTCACTTGTAATTTGTTTAATTAATCCTTGAATTGAATCTTCAACATTTCTTTCTCCGCATTTATGTATTAAATTTATTAATTCCCGACTTCCTTTTAATTTTTGATATAATTCATCAAAATAATTGATTTTTTCTAATAACTTTTCATTTGATTCTTTGATAGTATTTCCAAATTCATTATTGATTTGTTCTTTTGTGTCTTTAATTCCTGTTTTTTTCCTATATTCAGCAATAGCTAAGAAATTTAATAATTCGTCATAATTATGATTGCATTTTGAATGATATAAATCAAACAAATTTTCAGCTTTAACATTTTTATGAGCATATCTGTCATATAATATTTGGATGTTATGATCGGAATTGAATTTATCTCCTTCTCTACTCATTTGAGCTTTTTTCTTTTCAAGTCTTTCATACATTTTTTGTTTCGCTCCTGAACCTTTAATTTTATCGATATCTTCTGCTGAAAAAGCATATTCATCTTGAAATTCTTGTTCTAATATTTCGATTTTCATAGTATAATACGCATCTGCATAATCACTTTTAAATTCTTTTTTAATTTCATCTATTGATTTGGCTTGATGAGTTGCTTTATTATATTCTGCAAGAACAGCAATCATCGTTGGATTTTCAAAATCTTTATTCTGTTTGAATAATTTATCATAATCCTTCTTTAATTGAACTAAATCGTTAGGAATTTCAGGATTATATGTTTGTTCAGAACCTAATCCTTTGATTAATTTGGAATAATATTCAAATTCTAATGCTCTTTTTGCTTCATTAGGATCATTATATTTTTCTCTTACATCATCCATTTTGTGATTAATATTCAAATCATTTGAAATTTTATTGATTAAAACTTTTAATTCAGCATCATTTTCAAAAGATTGATGTTTTTTAATCTCAATTTCTATTTTTCCAATTTCTTGATAAATTCCTTCTATATCTGTTTCATCATCTTTATATACTTTATTATATTCTTTTTTGAATTCAGTCAAATATTTAACTCTTGCTGCTTCCCAAGCTAAATGAGCTTGAATTCTATCGGCATTGTAATTAAATCTTTTCATCAGTGCAGAAATTGCATTAAAATCGTATTGTTCTACATTTCTTCGACCAATATTAAATAATTTTCTATTCGGATCAGTATTTAATTTTTTATAACAATTACTATGTTTTTCGGATGCTTTCTGTAGCCACTCTTTCTTTTCTTCATCAGTTTTTAATGCCATATATTCTGGATCAACAATTTTTCCTGAAACTTTATATTCTGATCTGTATGTTTGTTCCATAACCATGCGTTGCATTTCAACAAGAACTTGATTAGGCGTTAAACCATCTGCGAGACGTTGTTCTGGGTTATATTTATCATTACTGAGAAGAATTGTCTTTTTATTCGCTTTATAATATGTCATAAGATCACTGCTTTCATTATTTATATGTTTATCTTTGAATTCCCAAAATTCATCTATTTTATGAGTTATATCTTCAAATATTTGTTGATCTGTTGTTATGTTTGAATTTGGTTTATAACTTTGATTTGTAATCGAATAATAGTACTCAGATAACTTCTCATTTATTTCTTTTTTGAATTCAGTTGTATTTTTAAAGAATATATTATCTGGTAATTTTTTCATTTTAGAATTTCTTTTCGATTTGTATTCGACATATTTTGAATATTCCTTACTATCAACATTAGTTTGAAGATTGATATATTTATCTTTTAATTTTTTTTCATATTCTTTTGGATTTGTGTTAAAATCAGATTGTTTGAATTTGATTTCAAATTTATTATCTGTCAAACGTTGATTAAAGGTATCTGCAATGGCAAACAAATATGAATAACAAGTAAAATATGAAATGAATTTCTCATTATTTCCATCCATTAATCCATACATTTGGAAATAATAATGTCGAAAATCTTCATCTGTTGGTTTTTCATTAGCTTTTCCTTGTAATAACCGCGAATATGAAAAACAAGTATCTATATTTTTTCTGATGTCATGTGTATTTAATAAAAGATTCAAACTATCTAATCTTTGAGAATATTTTGCGTATAAATCACCATAAAGGTTATGTGATTTAAGTTCAAAAGTATCACCTTCTTGTTTGTTAATCTCTTGAAGCAAATTAAAATCTGTAATATTATATAACTCAAAATAGTCTTGAATCCATTTTTCATTACCTTCTTTTGCCCAATGCCATAATGAATTAAAAGCATCAGTATTGTTATTAACAAATTGTTTTAATTGTTTTAAAGTAAATGAATATGTAGAAAAGAAAGAATTCCAACGATTTATTAATTCAGTTACATTTTCTTCTGTATATTTCGTGTCTTTAGTTTCTTTAACTTGATTTTCAATACTTGTTTTCAATTGATCAATTTTTTGGCCTACATGATTTCTTGCAATGTCATATCGAGTGATTTTTCGTAATCCTTCTAATTCTTTAACTTTTTTAAATAAATCTGAATCGCCCATTATTAGTTGTAAAGTATTTTTATATTTTGCGTATTGTTCTAATATTTTATTACCTAAATTCATCATATATTCTATGAAATCATTATCGTTTATCTTATTTTTTAGCAAAGATGAGAATGTTGAATTATCTTGGTTAAATTGATTTGAATTAAATTTGATATATTCAGGGAAAATACTTTCAACTTGATAAAATTTGGCTAATGCGATTCCAGAAAAATTTTTCGCCATTGCATCAATGTTCCAAGGAACATTTCCACTCAAATATGCTTTTTCTAAATCACTTCGATATTGATCAATTTGTTGTTGATAATTTGCATTATTTTCATCAGATGTAAAAGTGTTAACTTGAAATGCTTCGATAGATGAGGCTGAATTAATTTTATCTTCAAATTCATTAATTGTTTTTGCATCCCAAGTTTTAATATTTTCTTTCTTTTGATAAGCTATTTTTGAACCAATATATGCTTTTACATCTTCTAGATTATTACAATGACCAGCAATTTCATTTTTTGTTACGATTCTCTTATATTTTTGGAAAACTTTTTGAACATCTTCATTTTGAAATAGTTCCTCTTTAAAATTTTCTAATTCGCTGATTTTATTTTGAATTATAGATCCACGAGTTTCTAATTTTGAACTAGATAATTGACTTGAAATTTCAGTATAATATTTTGGATTGTAAGAACATAATTCAATTAATTTAAGATCGATTGAATTGACTAAATTTCTAACTGATTCAAAATCAAAATCACATCGGTCTAAATATTCTTTTATGTTAAAATTTCTTTTTTGTTGAATGACAGAATTTATATAATTGGCGCGTACATTAGCTATTTCTCCGATAAGATGATATTCTTTTTCAATAAAAGCTTTAAATTCTTCATTTGTATCAAAATCTTTTTTCTTTTTATAGAATTGTTCTTTCATTTTTCCTTCATCTAATTGATAAGATTCTTGAATTATTTCATGAGATAGATTTTTTTTGTATTTCTTAAATAATTTTTCTGTCGCCGCTTTTTCTTTTTCTAAGAGTTCTTTTGCAACATTTAGTTGATCTTGTAAATGATTATAACCTGCTTGAATTATTGTGTTAAAATATGAATCGATTTCAGACTCTTTTGGACTCTTTCCATTTTTTTCAAACAATATATCTTTAATTATCCTTTTAACTGCTTCTGTATTAGTTTTCATATTCAGAGCAAAATCATCATTTATTGCTTTGAGAATGCCATCATATGTTAAATATTTAGATAAATAGTCTTTGACGATTTCTTGTTTAGCTTCATCAGCTTCAACTGTTTCACCCATCAAATGTCTTTTATCAATTAAAATTTCAGTTAATGAAGATATTTGTTCAGGTGTTAAAACATCAGGTACACCAACTCCATATTGGATTATATTTTTGAAAAATTCGTCAATTCTGTCATGAACATCACTAGATGAAAATGTTTCATGAAAAAAGTTTGCATGTTCGGCGATTTTTTTATCATCCCAACCTTTTTCTTTTAAGTTACCATTTTCTACCCAAAGTTTAATAGAATTTTCAATATTATGAAATTTTTTATAATCTTGTGCTAAATTATTTTCATCCTGTGCCGCCTGTTGGGCTGCCGTTTGTGGAATAGTTTCGAAATTTCCATTTTGCTTTGCATTTTGATAAATTATGTTATAAAGAATCTCTAGGAAACCATTTAATGATCGATTAAGTAGATGAGAACTATTTAAATAATTCTCAAACCTGTTTCCACTTTGCGGATCAACATGATAAAAATATCTTCTAACTTCTTCATATCTGGCTGAGGTTTTGGTATATTCTGGATATGAACCAAGAACGGATAATACTTTTTGAAAATTTGTATCATATTCTAGAAAAAAGTTCGCAGAAATATCCGTTAAATCTTTCATATCACCGTCAATATATCTATCTTCAAGGACTCGAATAATAATATCACCAATTTTTTTAATATCTAAATTTAAACCAGAATATTTTTTATTAAAATCATTAAATCCTTTTCTTATTATTATACAAAACTTAATAGCATCTA
>CAOMRW010000038.1:0-4626 GCA_948485625.1 uncultured Clostridia bacterium
ATTTCAGAGGACGCTCTCTGAAGAATTCAAATAAAGTTTTTATCTTATATAAAATGGCTTTTGGATCTTGGATAAAAAAGATAGGACAGAACGTAAAAACATTTGTTAATGACTTTAAAGATGGATTTAAACATGGATGGAATAGATCTCTATCAGTAGCAAATAAAATTCCTTTTGTTAATCAAATTTCATCAAAAATACCTACATTTGATAACTCAAATAATCCAGTTTCACAATATTTTGGAGGCGATGGATTTGTTAAATTTGATGAAAATGGTAATAAATTAGAAAAATTATAGTTTTATTTAAACCATATATGTTTTTTTGCATCTTTTATACTAATTCTTTTATTTGGATCAATAGTTAATAATTTTGAAATAAGGTCAGCACATTCTTGCGAAATTTGTTCAGGAATTTTATATTCTCCTTTATTAATTTGCTCAGCTAATTTATTCACATTTCTTTCTGTCCATGGCATAAATCCAGTAACCATTGCATAAAGAATGACTCCACAACTCCAAATGTCAGTTTTAAATCCATCATAACTATTTCCACTAAAACATTCAGGGCTTGTATAACAAGGTGTTCCAAGAGGGGTATTTGTTAAATGGTTTTCATCTAGGATTTTAGATAATCCAAAATCACAAATTTTAATATTATAATCATCATCAAACAAAATATTTTCAAGTTTCAAATCTCTATGTGAAACATTTAATGAATGAATATATTGCAAACCAGTAAATATTTGACACATTATAGTTTTTGCTACATCTTCTGACAATCTTGAATTTCGAATAACATAATCTAGTAAATTTCCCTTTGGACAATACTCCATCAAAATGTAATAATTGTTGTCTTTGTTTATAATTTCATCAATTTTTATAACATTTGGATGGTTCATAAGTTTTGATATTTCTATTTCATGTTGAAATCTTTCATAAATAATTTTATTTTGTAATGTTTCTGAATAAACAATTTTACATGCTTTACTTAGAAATGGATATGGTACTTTCATTGATAATTTAACTGTAGCAAATTTTCCTTTACCAATTATCTTATCAAGTATATATGCTGCATTTTCTCCTTGAACCTTTTCATTCTCTATCAAAAAAGAAAACATAATATAGAAGTGAAGTGATAAAATGCCAAGGTTAACGATTCACATATTTGAATGCTTCTTTGGTTGATTATCAAATTAATATCATCAGAAATAGAAGTTTCTATCGACATTCCTAAAATGGAACGTATTGGCAATATAGAATGCGATAGTAAAATTTGTTGGTCAACAACTAGAGGAGCATTAAAAACCTCGTTCTCTTATTATATTCCTGATGGATTTGATTATTTAACGATCTTTTTTAAAGGAGTTTCAGAAGCAAACACTACTTTTGATGCTTATTTAGACGATAATTTAGGATTTACTGTAAATAGCTTTTTAGATTTGAAAAAGTGGAGTTTGCCTTATTGGAATGATTCTATTTATCTTTCTCAAACAAAGAATTATGATTTAACAATTATTGGCTCAAATTTTTTAATTAATGGAATATTTTATATAACAGCTTTAGCACCTACAATAACGCCTCAAGAGACACCTATTGAAACTCCTTTTGAAACACCTCAAAGAACTCCAGAAGAAACGCCTCAAGAGACACCTATTGAAACTCCTTTTGAAACACCTCAAAGAACTCCAGAAGAAACGCCTCAAGAGACACCTTCAATGAGTGAATTTATAGAATATCAAAAAGAGATAATCAAAGAATCTAATAAAAAAGCGATAGTAGGTTTGTCGGTTGGATTTGGATTATCAATCTTTTTTGTTTTCGTTCTTGCTGCAATATTAATATTTATGATAATTAGATACAAAAGAAAACAAGTAAGTGAGAAAGAAATAGATGATGAAATTAAATATCCATCAGATGAAGAAAAAAAAGAGGAAGAACAAAGCAATCCACTCTTTGAGCTTGAATTACCTCATGATCCATTTGATGAAATAGAAGGATAAAAATAAAAAATAAAATTTAAAAATTAATTGTTTTATTTAATCAGATCGATCAAATATTGGATTGGTAGGAATTTCATAATATCCTATATTAAAAAATGGCTTTTCCAAATCTTCGATTTTCGCCTTTAATACTGCGTTTTGGGCTTCTAATTGTTTGATTTCCTGTCGCTGTTCAGTAATTAAACGATCGGCTTCATTTAGCTTAGATTTTATGGTTTGTTCATCAATTATCTTCTTGAAAAGAAGTTGTTTGATTCTTGACACTTCATCATTTAAAGCATAGATTTGTCTCTGGAGTCCATTGACTTGTTCTTGTGTGTAAGACATTTATAGAAATGAAGTGAAAATTTTTCGTTAACCTTGGCATTTTCATATCACAAGTCAAAAAAATATTGTTTATTTAGAAAAAGTTTTTCATTTCAAAATGAATATCATCCATTAAGGAAAAGAACTCTGATAGTTGCTTAATCTTTTTATCTTTTTCTTCGAGTTCATGCATTTGATCAATGATGTATTTTTCTTCAAAACTAATTATTGCAGTTTTTTGAGCAACTTTATGATGTTGAGCTTGTATGATTTGATTTAATCGAGCAATTTCTTTCTCTTGCTGATGGATCTTTTCATCTTGCTGATGGATCTTAACTTGTTGAGCACGAGTAATAAACTCCAATCTTTCAATAGACTCAAAAAATTTGAGTGCTGCGTATCTTGATGATCTGTGGTGGTGTGTCTTGTTGAGTGACTGCATTGAATGAAAATGAAGTGATCCGGTGATGTGAGGAGCTCGTTCAGCTGATTTCAGAAGATTTCAAAAAAAGTTTTAAAAAAAGTTGTTTATTTATTTAGATTTGTTATAAAAATCTTGTGAGAATCTTTTAATATCTGAGTATAAAACTCGTAATCTTCTTATGATGTCGTCAAAAGTATCTAGCGACTGACTGAAAGATTCAAGGTTTACAGGCAATCCTCTTCCACATCTTTCATCAATGTTTCCTAAAATTTCCATTACTATATTCTTCATTTGTATGTCGCAGGCGTTAGAAATTTCATCTATTGAAAATTCTATTGGAGCAGGTTTTTCTGACATGTTCAAAAAAAAGTGAATTCAAAAATGCCAAGGTTAACGAAAACCGTTTTATTTCATAGCATCTAATGGAATTTCTTTTTCTTCAGGTTCATAAGAATTAATTTCTTGTTTTCTTATATTTTCAATATTTGTTTGATTTCCACATACATATATAAATGAAGGATAGTATTCAATATCATTGAATTTTTTCTTCTCATTTTGAATCATTAATTCGCATAAAACATCTTTATCTTCAGGCATATTTTTCGCTATTCTATCAGAAACGGAAACATTTAATTGACCCAAATATAAGCATACAATTTTTTTATGATTCAAATATATGTTTTTATTTTTACATTTTAACATTATAAATACTGGCTTTATAACTGTTTTATCAAATTGATTAACGCTTACATCTTTATTCTCGAAATATAAAATCGCCGAGGTAAATTTGTCATTCATTTTCTCCTGGATCGTTTCTATGAAGCTAGACGTGGATTGATATGTTCTAAGCATATTCATATTTTTTTGAGAATAAATAAAAAAGTTTAAAAAAAATTAAATTTGTTTGTTTTAATTATCCCTTAAGAGAAGGATTGATAAATGTAAGAAAACCACTGGTCAACCATTGATAGTTCTGAATGAACTCTATTGAAGACTTCTCCTTCATCATTTCTATAACATCCTTGTTTAATATCTTTCTTTGAAGTGAACTTTTCTAAGGTATAATCAAGTAGCTTAGTAAGTAGTTTCTTAAATTGAGGATACGTCCTTATTGTTTTCAATGTAGTTTCCACATAAAAGTCATTGACGTATTCTTCGAAATGACTATCAAAAGCGAGCTGAGAAATTTTATGAACCATTACTGCTCTCATTAAAATGGAATCTGATGTTGTTAAAATGTATTCATCTGGAACAAGAATTAGAAGTGAATTAAACTTTTCCCTTATGTAAGCATTTAAAGAAACAATTTTTTCAAGCAATTTATGTTTTTTCAATAAGTCAAATATATCAGATTTAACGTCGTCATGGAAATCTAATCGATTATCAAGTTCAGTTTTGTTAATGAACATGTTCTCAAATCGAATTACTAAAGTTTGCCAAGTGGAAGTAATGCTCTCAAAATGGATTCTCTGTAATTCATATGACATTTCAGCTTTATTTTTTATCACCCGTTGAGAATTCTTGGATTCGTTTGACTCTGTCGAGGGCTTTGTCAAGTTCTTTGCTGATTCCTCGCAGTTGTTCATCTTCTCCTCCATTTGATCCATTGTTTGATCCATTAGGTTGATTATTAGTTGACGGTTCTCTTGCAATTCTCTCTTGTTGCTCTCCGTTCTCATTATTGGTTGTTGCGTCTTCATCGACTTGGAAATAGAAGTAGATTCTTCTTCGGGCTTTGAAGGAAGAGTCGATTCTAACTTGGTAGTATTGTCCTTGTTCTCCATTTTGCATGAAAAAAAGTGAAGTGAAAATGCCAAGGTTAACGATTCATTTTTTAAAAAATTTATTTTTTGGTCATACTTCTTGTTGTCATTTTATGTGTTCTAACAGCTGT
>CAOMRW010000038.1:4726-6981 GCA_948485625.1 uncultured Clostridia bacterium
GTTTTCTTCTTTGTAGTTTTCTTCTTTTTTGCTGGTGTGTCAGGAAGTAAATCTGAAAATGGCGGATCTGTTGGATCCCACTCTTTCTTTTTTTGAACATCATCAGGAAGCCAATCATCTTGACCATATAATAAGTCTGAAGCTAGAAAATCTGACATTTAAATAAATTAAAAATTTAATTATTTTTTTATTTACTCACTTTCAAAGGCTTCAAGACGAGCTTGCAACCAATAATTTTCTGTATGCAATTTTATATTCTCTTTGTAAACATATTCAATATGTTCCTTTGCAAGGAAACAAAGTGCCAATTTATCATAGTATTCTTCAAATACTCTTTTTAAAAAGTAATCTTCAAAATGAGAAACAGGTAAGAGACCAAACAAAACTGAAGCATCATTTCCATGATGGTCAATACATTTAAACAAGAAATCAATTAATTCTTTCATTTCTGCATCTTTGATTTCTTTATTGCTATTAAGGAACATATGAATAATTCGATGAAGGGAAGCAAGTGAACGCTTAATTAAGTCGCCGCCATAAATTGCTGTAATAAAGTTTTCAGCAAATTTCTTTTCAACTTCAATGTTATCAACATCTACTTCGACCATTATTAAAAAATGAAATGATTTTTTCACCTTTCAAAAATGGAAGAATTAGTTCCAACAATTTTGTTAGAAAATAAACGGTTAGAAGATGAGATAAAACAACTGACCAAAGAAATAGATGAGTTAAGAAATATTCAAAATGAATTAGAAAATAAATATTTAAAGATGTTTGTTGAAAACGAAAAATTAGTTGATGTTTTGGATGTAATTTTTCATATGGCCAAAGAAGCAGTCAAATAAAATGCCAAGGTTAACGATTCACTTTTTTTATGACCGAAGATTTAAAAGCTCAAAAAATTAATGATTTAGAAAAGCTATTAATTAAGTCAGAGCAAATGATAAATGCTTTTGAAGAAGAACTTGAATACTTACGAGAACAATTTGCTCTAATGAAGGTGAATATTGAAGAACTTAAAAATATTGATACTCTTATTATATATCCTTATCCAATTGAAGAAAATAAAGATGAAGATTATGAACCATTGAAAGGATTTCCTGATTATGAAATTGGAAAAAATTATAATTATCCAATTCGAAAAGTTGACACTAAACATCAATTAAAAGAATTCAGAAGAGGTCCTTATATTGGTGTTAAATTAGGTAAAAATATAATACGTATGAAACATGATTTAGTTGCTTTGCAATGGATTCCAAATGATGATCCTAAAATTAAAACTGAAGTTGATCACAAGCAACAAAATACTTTTGACTATAAAATTGAGAATCTTCAATGGAAAACTAGATCTCAAAATCTAATGAATCGTTCTGGGATGAATGGTAAAAAATTTCACACCGTTGATGAATTGCCAAACAAAATTGAAGTTAAAGAATATGGAAACCATTCATTTGAGAATTATTTCTATTGCGATCACGAATTCTATTGGTTTACTGGAGACAAATATAGACGGTTAAACAAATCTACAGGCAAAAATGGTAAAACACAATATGTTGCACTCGTTGATACTAATGGACATAGAAAAAAGATAAATATTGTCAAATATGAATCTACTCTTCAATAATAAAATTAATTGAAATTAAAAAAATTTTTTATTTTTTATTAAAAATATAATGATTAAAAAAAGAAATATGTCAGCTGGTGTAAACGCCAATTTGTCGTTAGAACCTTCATCTGCTTCTACTGCTAATTCAAATATTAATAATAATATCTATATAACTCGAAAAGTTGCATCCGATTCTGAGGTAGTTAAAGAATTGGAAAATGAAAAAGATGATGTTATAATTAGTCGAAATGTTGAATTAGAAGAAATTAAAAAACCTTATCAAGATAAAGATGTTAAATTAATTATTTTAGAAACATATGCAAGAATCTTGTTAAATCAAGATAAAGCTTTGTTATCTAATTTAATTAGTAAAAATTGCATTATAGTTCCAGTATCATCATTATGTGAAATTATTAAAGTTATGGTAAAACAATCAGATGTTGAAATACATATAAATGAAGACATTAAATGTTGTGCAGCAAAAGCAAATCCTATAAGAAAGATTGAAGCAATTAAAATTATTAATGATAGTGGAGAAGTAATAACTGACTTTAAGACAGTTTATAACAAGGAATATAATGAGCTAGTTAATGTGTATCATTTGTGTTTGAAATATGCAGTTAATCAATAAAAAAATTATTATTTTTTT
>CAOMRW010000039.1 GCA_948485625.1 uncultured Clostridia bacterium
AATATATACTTATATAAGATATAAAAAAATATATTAAAAATACAACTGCATGATACTTTCATGCAGTTGATTGCTTTTTCTTTAAATTAATAATAGAAAGTAATTTGTCTAGCAAGATAAATAAAAATCTTATACTCTATAGTATAAGAGATTATAAAAAATAAATAGCTTAATAAAACAACTTGTATTCTTATAATTGACATTTTTGATGTAATATTATATTATGTAAATGTGACGAATATTGTATAATAAAGTAAAAAATATAATTGATAGAGAGGGAATGTGATTAAAAGTGATTGAAATAAAATATGAAAATAAAAAATGTTCAATGATAGAAAAAGTTTTAAACACAATAAAAAAATATAGATTAATAGAGAATGGAGATAGAATAGTTTTAGGGGTTTCAGGAGGTCCAGATTCTATTTGCATGTTAAATATTTTAAATGACATAAGAAATGACAAAAATTTACATATGAATTTTGATATAATAGTTGCACATGTTAATCATTTAATTAGAGAAGAAGCAAAAGAAGATGAAATTTTTGTTAAAAATTTTTGTGAGAGAATTAATGTTGAATTCTATTCAAAAAGTATAGATGTTCAAAAAATTGCTAATAATAGTAAAATAGGTACTGAAGAAGCTGGTAGAAATGCTAGATATGATTTTTTTGATGAAATTTTACAAAAAACTAGTTCAAATAAAATTGCAATTGCTCATAATAAAAATGATAAAGTTGAGACTATGATTATGAATGTTCTACGTGGTAGTGGTATATCTGGTTTGAAAGGAATTGAGCCTATTAAAGAGAATAAATACATTCGACCTCTTATTGAATGTGAAAGGTTTGAGATTGAACAATATTGTGAAGATAATAATATTGATGCAAGGATAGACAGAACTAATTTTGAAAATATATATACTAGAAATAAAATAAGGAATGTTATAATTCCATATATTAAAAGAGAGTTTAATCCTAATGTAATTCAAACAATGGATAGATTATCAGAATTAGTTAAAGAGGAAGATGATTATTTAAATAAATTGGTTATTGAAAAGTATAAAAAATTAATAATAGAAGAACAACCAAAACAATTTATTATGAACTTGAAAGATTTTAATAAGGAAGAAAAGGTTATAAAATCAAGACTTTTGTTATATACTATATCAAGACTTTTAGGTTCTACAAAGGGTATTGAAAAAATACATATAGAAGATGTTATAAAATTGTGTGAAAAAAATATAGGTAATAAATATTTGACTCCTAATAAAAATATAAAAGTTTTAATAAAAAATCATAAAATTTATTTTATAAATCAAATGTAGGCTTCCGTAATACTTATTGAAGTAGATGATTTTTGTAATCAAAAAGTAATAAAAAAATTATTGAAAAACAAAAATATATATGTTATATAACTTAAATAGTTAACAACAAATGGAAAGAGGAGGAATTATTTTGAAAAATGGAATTAAAACATTAGCTATGTGGCTAATTATAGGAGTAATATTTATAATATTGCTGTCATCTATAATGACAAATTCAAATACTAAGCTTAAATATTCGGAATTAATTGCTAAAATAAATGAGGGGAAAGTTGAATCAGTTGTTATTGATGCAGATGGTAGTTCTGCTACAATAGAATTAACTGATGATAAAATAAAAAAACAAGTAAATATTCCAAATATGGAAAGCTTTATGAATTATTCAGAGGAATTTATTAAAAATGGAGCATTTACTTTAGAAGAAGAATCAGAATCAGTATTTGCTATAATTATAAGTTTATTAACACCATTCGGAATTTTAATAATTTTCTTTATTTTCTGGTTTTTTATGATGGGAGGAGCTACTAATAATCAAAGTGGTGGAAAATCTATGTCTTTTGGTAAGAGTAAGGCTAGAATGATGACTCCTGCTGATAGAAATAAAATAACATTTGAGGATGTTGCAGGTGTTGATGAAGAAAAAGAGGAATTACAAGAAATAGTTGAATTTTTGAAAAATCCAAAGAAATTTACAGATATGGGTGCGAGAATTCCTAAAGGAGTTTTGTTAGTTGGGCAACCAGGTACAGGTAAAACACTTTTAGCAAAGGCTGTTGCAGGTGAAGCAGGTGTGCCATTCTTTATTATAAGTGGTTCTGACTTTGTTGAGATGTTTGTTGGTGTTGGTGCTTCAAGAGTTAGAGATTTATTTGAACAAGCTAAGAAAAATGCACCATGTATTATATTTATAGATGAAATTGATGCTGTAGGTCGTCAAAGAGGTGCTGGTCTTGGTGGAGGACATGATGAAAGAGAGCAGACTTTAAATCAATTGTTGGTTGAAATGGATGGTTTCTCTGATAATGAGGGTGTTATAGTATTAGCAGCAACTAATAGACCAGATGTATTGGATAAAGCTTTATTAAGAGCTGGTAGATTTGATAGACAGATAGTTGTTGGAGCTCCTGATGTTAAAGCCAGAGAACAAATATTAGAGGTTCATTCTAAAAAGAAAAGATTAGCAGATGATGTTGATTTAAAAGTTATTGCTAAAAATACTTCTGGATTTGCAGGTGCAGATTTAGAGAATGTTTTAAATGAGGCTGCTTTGTTGGCTGCTAGAAGAAATTTAGATGAGATAGGAATGAAAGAAATTGAGGATGCCATGGTTAAGGTTACTATGGGGCCTGAAAAGAAAACAAGAGTTAGAAGTGAAAAAGAGAATAGATTAGTTGCATATCATGAAGCTGGGCATGCTGTTGTTAGTCATTATTTAGAGACACAGGATCCAGTTCATCAGATATCTATTGTTCCTAGAGGAATGGCTGGTGGTTATACTATGTATAGACCAACAGAAGATAAGTCTTTTATGTCTAAAACTGAAATGGAAGAAAATATTGTTTCTCTTTTAGGTGGTAGAGTTGCAGAAGCTTTAATATTAAATGATATTTCTACTGGTGCTAGTAATGATATTGAAAGAGCAACTAAAATTGCTAGAAGTATGGTTACTAAGTATGGTATGAGTGAGAGAATTGGTACTTTAATGCTTGGTCAAAATCAAGAAGAAGTATTTTTAGGAAGAGATTTTGCCCAATCTAAAGAGTACTCAGAAGAGACTGCTGCTGTTATAGATGAAGAGACTAAAGCAATTGTAGACAAAGGTTATAATATGGCTAGAACAATTCTTTCTGAGCATGTTGAAAAGTTACATGCTGTTGCAGGTATATTGCTTGAAAAAGAGAAAATTGAAGCTGATGAGTTTGAGAAGATTTTTTCAGAATAATATGAATATGATAAGGGATAGTTTTCATTGATGAAAGTTATCTCTTTTTCTGTTTGAGTTGTAGGTTTAAGTATTATGGTATTTGAAGATTTATTTTAAGAACAGGAACTGTGAATTTTAACTTTTCTTAGGCATTTATGGATTATAACTTATTTACCATATAAATGTATTTTGATGAAATATTTGTAATTAAATTGTAATAGATATTTAAAAAAATTCGATAAATGGCTATCCGTAAGTAAATAAAGAGTTTGTAAAATAAGATGTATTTACTTTTATTTAATAAAGTTGTTAAATTATTATAGATATATTATGAATTATGAAGGAGAGATTTCTATGCAAAGAGATAATAAGTTAGGTAAGGTAGCAAAATTTTTATTGGTAGTTCCTATTTTATTGATTTTAGTTGTTGTAGGAGCTATTTTTACAAATAGGAATAGTGAGGTTGTGGATTTATCTAAGACTGAGGAGAAGAAAAAGGAAGCTAGTGTAACATCTGCAGATGGAAATTGGACATATACAGTTAAAGATTCAATTAATAAAACAATATGTATAGATGAGTATAAAGGAACAAGCACAACTGTAAGTATACCTAGTACAATAGATGGATATACAGTTATCTCATTAAAAAAAGATATACTTTGGGGAATAAGGAATGTAGTGAACATTACTATTCCAAGCAGTGTAACAAGTGTTAGAGATGGAGGCTATGATAGATATACAGATTCTTTGGTGAATATTAGTGTAGATAGTAGTAATCCTAATTTTAGTAGTGAAGATGGGATTTTATTTAATAAGAATAAAACTAATATAATTAGATATCCAGAAAACAAGGATGCTACAAGTTATATTGTTCCATCAAGTGTTATAAATATAGGTGAACATTGTTTTTCTGGATGTAGCAATATTACAAGTATAACTATTCCATCAAGTGTAAAGACTATAGGAAGTGATGCATTCAGAAATTGTTCGAAACTGACAAGTGTGAACATTCCTTCAGGAGTAACAAAGATAAACACAAATTTATTTATTGGATGTAGTAGTTTAACAAAGATAGACATTCCTGCAAGTGTGACAAGCATTGAGAATAGTGCATTTTGGAGTTGTAATTCAATAAATATAAATGTAAATTCAAATAATAGTTATTATAGTAGTATAGATGGAGTTTTATTTAATAAGAATAAAACGACTATAATTTATTGTCCAGCGGATATAGCTTCAGCAAATTATAATATTCCATCAAGTGTAACTACTATAGGCCAATATGCATTTTGGGAGAATGTAAGATTAAAGAGTATAACTATTCCATCAAATGTAACTACTATAGAAAGAGGAGCATTTTCACAATGTCATAATTTAACAAGCATAACTATTCCATCAAGTGTAACAAGTATTAATGATAATGCATTTAATGGTGATGAAAATATAACAATATATTGTTACATGAATTCAACAGCACATCAATATGCAGATAATAAGTCTATAAATTATATATTATTGGATGATTTAAAAAGAATAAGTGTACAAACAAGACCAACAAAGACTAGTTATATACAAAATTATGAAAATTTAGATTTAACAGGAGGAGTGTTAAAATTAACATATAATGATGATTCGACAGACACAATAAGTATGACTTCAAGTGAAGTAACAACAAGTGGATTTAGTAATAGTACAGTAGGAACTAAGACAGTAACAGTAAGTTATAAAGGAAAGAATACAACATTTACTGTAGAAGTTGTTGAAAAAAGTATAACTAGTATAAGTGTAAGAACAAGACCAACGAAGACAAGTTATATACAGAATTATGAAAACTTAAATTTAGCAGGAGGGGTATTAGAAGTAAATTATAATGATACAAGCACAGAAACTGTAAATATGATAAATAGTTTAGTGACAACAAGTGGATTTAGCAACAGTACGATAGGAACAAAAATAATAACAGTAAGATATGGAGGAAAGAGTACAACATTTACAGTAACAGTGGTATCAAAAAGTGCAACACAAATAGAGATAATATCTAATCCAACAAAAACAAGTTATATTAAAAACTGTGAAGAGCTAGACTTAGCAGGAGGAAGAATAAGAATAACATATAATGATACAACAACAGAAGAAAAAGAAATGAATGCAACAGGAGTAAGTGTAACAGGATTTGATAATACAACAATAGGAACAAAAACATTAACAGTAAGTTATGAAGGACAAAGTAAGACATTTGATGTAACAATAGTAGAAAAAAGTGTAACAGGAATAGAGATAATATCTAATCCAACAAAAACAAGTTATATTCAAAATTATGAAGAGCTAGATTTAGCAGGCGGAAGAATAAGAGTAACATATAATGATACAACAACAGAAGAAAAAGAAATGAATGCAACAGGAGTAAGTGTAACAGGATTTGATAATACAACAATAGGAACAAAAACTCTAACAGTAAGTTATGGAGGACAAAGTAAGACATTTGATGTAACAATAATAGAAAAAAGTATAACACAAGTAACATTAAAAACATTACCAGTAAAATCAACATATAAACAAAATGAAGAAGCAATAGATTTAACAGGAGCGCAAATAACAATAAAATATAATGACAATACAACAGAAGATAAAGTAATAAATCCAAACGAAGTAACAGTAACAGGATTTGATACAAGTACATTAGGAACAAAAGAGGTAACAATAACATATAATGGACAAAATGTTAAATTCAATATAGAGATAATTCAAAATATTGAATACATAGAAAATGGAACTGGAGAAGACACAGAAATCACAATAACAGGAAAAGGTGAAGAAGAAAGTAAAGATATAGTAATTCCAGACAACATTAATAATAAACCAGTAACAGGAATAGGAGATGGAGCATTTAAAGATTGTGATGATTTAGACAGTATAGAAATTCCAGATTCAGTAACAGACATAGCAGATAATGCATTTGAGGGAAGTGAAGATACAATAATAATATGTAATCCAGGTTCAAAAGCAGAAGAGTATGCAAAAGACCATGATATGAGTTATATCTATAAAGATAAAACAATAAGTGGAATAAGTGTAAAAACAAATCCAGAAAAGATGAGTTATATTCAAAAATATGAGACATTAGATGTAACAGGAGGAAGATTAACAGTAACATATACAGAAGAAGGATTAACAAGTGTATTAAGAATGACATCAAAAGGAGTAGAGACAACAGGATTTAATAATAATACAGTTGGACCAAATGAACTAACAATAGCTTTTAGAGAAAATACAACAAAAATGAATGTTCAAATAATAGGAAAAAGTGCAACAGAAATAGAGATAATATCTAATCCAACAAAAATAAGTTATATTCAAAATTATGAAGAGCTAGATTTAGCAGGGGGAAGAATAAGAATAACATATAATGATACAACAACAGAAGAAAAAGAAATGAATGCAACAGGAGTAAG
>CAOMRW010000040.1 GCA_948485625.1 uncultured Clostridia bacterium
AACAGAGAATCGTTTACGTTTCAACCGTCATAAGACAGGACAGCCTATTAACTTTACACTACAAGGACAACTGCGAGAAATTATTTTGAAATATGCTAAAGAAGGTTGTAGCCCTAAGGACTTTATTTTTCCTATTCTTGATAGAAGAATTCATAAAAACACAGCAACAGCAAGATGATAGAATAATAAAGGTAACTAAGGGTATTAATAGGAATCTTAAAAAGATTGGTCAATTTCTGAATCTTTCTATTCCTATAACAACCTACGTGGCAAGACATTCTTTTGCTACAGTGTTAAAACGCTCTGGAGTCAATATATCGATTATTAGTGAAGCATTGGGACATACAAATTTGTCAACGACACAGTATTATCTTGATAGCTTTGAAAATGAGCAGATAGATGAAGCAATGAAGAATCTTCTTTAAAATAAAATGTCGCTTTGCTTTTATGGTGAAGCGACATTTTTTATTTTTGTGACAAAGTTTGAAAATATGGAATATCAGATAATACCAATCAATACGATAAAACGAATCGAATCATGGCTGAATAGTGAAGTGGGACTCAGCCGTTCGATGTTTCATAATGAACTGGACTATATATCTGATGTATATCTTTTGGGTAATAAGTTCCCAATGGAAATACAGGATTTGTACTTGTCAATAAAGAAGGAAGAGCAGGAGATTCCCTATCCTAATTGCGGGACAGATGAGGACAAATATGAATTTAGTATGACTGTGGGAAAGAATTTAGTCCTTGAAAGTGGTAATTTTAAAGCCGAGTATATTGAAACATTGTGGAATACATACAATAAAAATGAGGACGAAGCCTATGAACAGCAAGACCAAGATGTATTTTACGCTATTCTTCTTATTGTAAGTATCTACTATAAATATACACAGACCAATGGCTATTTTGATTTTGAGGATTATATTGCTGACCCAACGCAACTAAAGTATAGTTATTCTGTCAGACCGGATATGCTACGTCTTTACAAGATGTTTCATGAGAAGAAAAAGACCAAGAGTAATATTGTCACGATTGAATATAACAAACAGAAAATAGAACTTACGAATGATGATAGTTGGTTTCTCAATATGATAACTCCATATCTTGATAAATATTTAGGAGTTTCAACTTTGGAAGAAGCGGAAACGGAGTTGGATAAAGATTATCCCAGTATAGGTAAAAGAGGGAGGAAGCGCGAAAATGCGATACTTGATACGATAACTCTTAGTATATATAACCTACTACGCCACTCATCATTTGCAGCCAAAGGTAAAGGATTAACAGATAACGAGGGAAATTTCATTCTTGGGTTACTGAAATATCTCAAACTGATTGATGAGGACAGTCCTAAAAATGACATATTGAATTTGCGGGCTACAATCAGGAACTTACAAAAATATGAAGTTCGTCCAAATTGGTGGAAAATCCCTATGTGTAAAACATCTCCCAATAATCCAGTTGAATATTTAAAATCATATTGGTAAAACATATAAATAAAAAAATATTAGCCTTGCATTTATATTGCAGGGCTATTTTTTTTATCTGCATTTTGCTGATATTTAATATGTTGTGTATTGCGAGCTCACATAAAGAATTAGACATAAAAAAAGGGATTTCTTTATGTTTTCTTCTTTATTCTACAGGTTACCATTTCTCCGTAAGTTTGCACTGTAATCGAAAACGATAAGGCGCCAAGTTGATGATTACTTAAAACTTAGTTATTAATAAAAAAATAAAGAAAAAAATGGAAACAATTACTACAATGACAGTAAACGAGAATGGAATACCGTTTGAATAGTGGTAGGGCAAATTATATTGCCAAAGGTGGTAAACTTGGCAGAAAGACAGGTTCAACCAAAACGGATGATAAGAAGAAAGAGGAATATAAAGAAGTCATTGCTTTACTAAGAAAAGGCTATTCAATCAGAAATATAGCTAAGCTACAAAGTATTGGTATTTCAACCGTTCAACGGATAAAAAATCAGTTTATAAAGCCATAGGTATAAATTATCAGTTGGGTAGAAAATTTTAAAATTTTGCTCTTATATAGGCAATCACAAATTTTCTACCTACTTGGATTTACTAAGAAGAGACAGCTTTCAACTTTTAATAAACAATAGTTCTTGTTATTACAAATGCTTTTCGTAACTTTGTGGCAATTTCAGATACCTAATGTGTTAGGTCTGAAAGGACATATTAGTTAACGAAGAGCGTTTTAAATATTATTCTTAATCTGAAATCTCGACAATTTCAATCTCCAAGAATAATAGGCAAGAACGCTCACGTCAATGTTATATACCTATCTTGTTAAGATAGTCTATATATCGTTTGGCGTGGGCTATTGTTTATTATTTGGAGATGGGCAGTCGAGAGCCTCAGATTAGATAATATTCAATAGTTTCCACGCCTTTTAATTTTTAATAGTATCTGAAGGAAACAGGGTAGATAAAACGATATATAACTACGGATCAGACATTAAGAAACAACTTTTGCTACTATCTTTTAAGTAGCCAACTCATTTTTTGAGCAGCTTATATTTTGATTTACTAACAGATAAATAATTAGATATGGGATTCTTTAATTTTGGAAATAATAGTAAAGCAGAGATTCAATCTTGTGCATTAAAAATAAGTACAGGTATAGGGCAAATAGAACAAGAATATGCTTCTTCTAATGGTCAAGTTACACCTATGGTAAGAGGTCTTGCATCGGTATTGCAGAATGAAGTTAGGACTTTAGAACGATTGTTAAAACCTAATGGGAGAACTGACTATAATTTATATAATTCAATAACGGTTAAATGGTATGATGGGAGTGAAATTCCCTTGCAGTTATTTACCGCTAGATTAAATAATGAAGCTAAGGGTGTGTTAATACAAACAGGTATTGATATAGGCATTTGGTTATAATAAAATATGATATCAGCTATGTTCAATTTGTATTATATACAAAAGCAGAACGCTTTTATTGAAAAAAAAGGACGTAACAAATATGATACGCTATATAAAAAGATTTCAAGTTCATCCATTCTTGCTAAGTTAGAGGGTATGTCCATACACGGAGGTCAAGCACCTGGCGCAGAAGACTTTTCAATGGTTGCAACAAGTAATTGGTCATTATTTTTCAAATTCGACCAAATGACTACAACTATGGGAGCATTGATAGCTTTAAAAATATGGAATGAGAAAGTAAATTTAAGATATGGTATGGCTGATGATTATAAATTATTAAGAATAGCCAATGCTATTATAATGTCTAATGGAAATACTTTATAGTAATGGAAACAATTGGAATAATATTATTAGCAATAGTCCTAACAATAGTTTTGAAGTTCATCTTTTGGCGCATAGGAAGAAAATAATAAGTTGATAATTTAAAAATATAATTGAATTATGGGATGGTTTAATTCACAAAATGACAATGAGTTTAAAGATTTACTCATTGCTACTTACGATACAATGGGATATTTAATAAATGAATTAAATTCAGCACAAAGAGTAACATCTGTTGCTGATGAATATATTTCCCAGATGAGTAATCAAGTTAATAGATTATATCAAATGAATAGTAATGGACTATTCGATTCAACAAGAGTAGTGATAGATGGACAAATGGTATCTGGAAGAGATTCTTTAGTGGGTTTTATCCTGTTTATAAGAGACGTAGAAAGAAAAACTGGAAGAAAATTTTCTCTAAATATTTAAGTATGCCAACATTAGAACAACGGAAAGCAGCATTTAGGACAGTTTTTGATGTTGCTATTCACAATAAGAAAGAATTGAATGATAATCATAAATATTGCTTGATTAGATGGGGGCAAGATATACTTCATCTGTCTATTATTGATGCACAGGAATGTTTATCCCCTGCTATGGCGAATGGATTTGCAAACTTTCAGCAGTTAAGCAATTTAGACAAAGAATATCAAATTGAATTTAGGAAGTTACTATATGCTATACTGAATTATTGTCAACTACCAACTGTGCAAGAAATTGAAGATTTCAACTCAGTGTTGTCTGTAATTGAGAATAGATATAATCTACCTAGCTCATATACTGAATTTGAGAGTTCAATATATAACACTTCTCCATTAAAGGAGTGGTGATTATGTTTATGGAGTAAATTCCCAATATAAGAATGATACATTAATTGTTAATATTTCTTGTATTGGGAATTCTTTACTAGTAAAATCCAAATAAAGTAATGAAGAAAATCTTGTATTTTATATTGATAATGTTCTTATGTCCTATTCAATCTTGTGATAGGAAAAGACAAGCAAGTGAACAAGAGATGAAAGATTCGTTAGCAGCAGCAAACTTTATGAAATGTGCAAAATCTTTATATAACACATTGTACGATGACGATGTTGAATGCTATGAGCCACGTGTTTTTATAAAGTACAGGCAACCTGTAAATGGCTATGATGTAACTGTTATGTGTTTGCCGTATAACTATACTTATGATAAAGAGAGGGAGACTGAAATATGGGGAAATGCACTATTGTATTTTGAAAAGGAAGATAACAGATTCTATATTTACAATGAAAGCTTTTCTGACAGTGTTCTTTATTATGTAAACGAACAAGAAGTTAGAGATAATATGATATTAGAATTGGACTATTTGCCTAAATCAAAAAATGAATATTTGAGTCATAACTCACCATTCTTTTTCTCTGATGTGGATTTTGACGGAGAAGAAGAATTAATTATCAATAACTGGAGATGTGGTACAAGATATTGCAATACCTATGATGTTTACAAGATAACCAACAATGAAGCGAAACGATTAATCGTTGAACCATTTAATAAAATAGAATCTCATGCAGAATTTGATTCTATCAATAAGACGATTATTCTTAATTGTTATAATGGACATAGAGAAAGTTATTATAAAAAATATAAACAAATAAATAAATCGACTTCCTATCAATTCAATTTGATTACAATAGGACAACCTGGAACAGATAGGAAATTCACCACTCTTTCGGATATAGATATGGGATTGAAGCCTAAAGATTTTCCCGATACACCATTAATAAAAGAGTTATTGGATTTATACAATAGTGCTATTATACTTTATAGTCTAGACCATGATTTTAATTTAGCAGAATGTTTTGATTGGAATCTAAAAGAAATTGTAAATAAACTCGATTGCTCAATTATATCTAATGATACTATAAGAGAATATGCGCAAAATTATAAAAAAGTCATCTTATCAATACTTTCAAAAGATACATTCTCTGATTCTGAAAGTACCAAAAGGATTGTTACTACACATGATACATTTGCAAAAAAAATCATAGAGTGTTTTCATGTGACAGATGATATGTGTCAAATTTATGACAGTGTTGTAACTGGCTCTATTGTTGAGGTAGAAAAGCAAATAAAGAATAATGCGGTTAAACCTTTGATTGATGATATTCCTGATTTCAATAAAAAGTGCCTTTATACTTTAGGTGCATATTATTCAAACTATTATTCAACACCCGCATTAGCAATTAAGCCATTACAAGAACTAATGGAATCGAAACAATACTCAATTTACATTTGTGAAATATGGCGTATTTGGAAATTCATTTCAGAAAATGAAGTAGATTGGTTAGGAGTACCCGAAGAAGAATATAGTGCAATGAAAATAGTTTGCTTGAAAACCATATTGGCACAAATTATTCAGCACCCTAATGATATAATGGCAATAAATCAGTTTATGCAGCTTTCATTAATGAAGTATATATAGTAAATTTGAAAAAGAGGATAGCATTTGAAAAAATTCAAATAGTGTACAATCTAACTAACGATACGGAATTAGAACATAATTATATGTTTAAGTGGTTTCATAGAAGAAAGGATAATCATAGTAATCATCTTTCAGAATTTAAAGAAAGGTTGGTTATGCAAGAGTTAGCTTCTTTAGATATAGAAGCAATCAAACAATTTGCTTTAAAAGATTGGGAACTTGGGGAAACTCATGGTTTATCACATTGGCAAAGAGTGGAACGTAATGGAATAATACTTGCCACATCAGAAGTAAATATTACGGTTGTTAGGTTGTTTGCTTATCTGCATGACAAATGCAGAATAGACAATGGTTATGACGTTGAACATGGGAAAAGAGCCGCTAATATGATTAATGGGATTAGGCATACATTACTAAAAGAACTAACCGATAATGAATTAGAGTTATTGTCTAAGGCTTGTGAACTTCATACTACAACATTGCGAACAGGTAACTCAACTATTGATACTTGCTTTGATGCAGATAGATTAGATTTAGAACGAGTTGGTATAATACCATATCCCAATAAAATGGCTACTGTAAAGGGAGAATATTATGCGAAGAATCTTGGTGAATTTTACGATTTAGCAGCTTTAATAACTATGGAATAATAAAAAGCATATTGGAAAACAGCATTTGAAGTAATTCATTTGCTATTTTTTTTATAGAATAGCAATGTCGTGCAATTGTATTATTAATCTTTTCAATTAAAATTTGAAAGTAAAATAGTATCTTTGTAGAGATAAAATTTGTTGAACCATGTTACATTGAATTTGACGCTGGCGCAAACCATAGCGCAAACCGGAGCTAAAAAAGAAAAAGGCACCCAAGAGTGGAAGCCTCTCAAATGCCTTATTCTTATCAAG
>CAOMRW010000041.1 GCA_948485625.1 uncultured Clostridia bacterium
ATAAATAAACAACAATTTAAAAAAATTAATTTTTTCTTTTTTTAAGTTAATGTATCTAAATGAGTGTAAGTTGTTGTAGTTGTTGAAGTATATGAAGATGCTTGACTTGAGTACCAATCAGGTATCTCTTGATGATATTCTATTTTGTCAGTAGTTAAGCTCCAATAACAGTAAGAAAATATCCACATTTCAGGCATAGGATGATCATTATTCGCTGTTAAAGTAGTTCCATTATAATTTATATGAGGATAATAATAGGTGTCATTATCACCATCAGCAATTGGAGAACCTTTAAATTCAATTAATACTTGTTTTCCATTTGATGAAAATCCTTCAAAATTGGTACCTATATTACCTCTTTCAAATTGATAATTTATTCCGAAATTTGTGTTATCATATAAAGAATTTAAAAATCTTTTATGATCTTCATCGCTCATATCATTTAATGGAACAGATAGAGATTCAATTAATTCTGGCGATGCAGTTGTATTATCTAATTCATAAGACATTAATTGTAAATTCATAAATCTACCATCAAATGTGTTTCTATAAGCTAAATAAGGTAAAGGTTTTTTATCTATAAATATTTGAAAGTTTTTATACATAATATTCTTATATACTGTGAAATCACCAAAATGAGTTGGAAACATAAATAGAATATTTGTTATATTCTTTATTGGAATAATTCTTGATGTATTTAATCCCGTTGGAGTTGGTTTATGTTCAAAGAGAACTCTTTTCATTTCTAAACAAGGTATTCTAACTTCACTAGTTAATGCACTACTAATTCTTTGCAATACATCAATTTTAACACCAAATCCAACGCAATGTGTTCTACCAACTCTTATTTTAGCACTTCTATTTTTTACAAATAATCGATTATCTTGAAGACCGTATTTAACATATTTATCATCTAAAGTACTTGAATAATGATTAACATTTAATCCATCAATTACAGCATCAGGATCTTCAACATATTTAAATTCTCCAACAATTCTTGATTCTTGACCAATTTGGGTAAAATAATTAGGTAAAAATGGAAGAAAACCACTTGCATATTCATGAGTAACATTATATGAATTTATTTGTTTTATTTTAGCAACATTTTCGGGAGGAATTTGACACCAAACTAAACCATCTAAAGAAGTTCTAATTTCTTCAACTATATCACCAATTATAGCATTTGGATATAATCTCCAATTTTGTAATGTCATTTGATCCGTGAATGGAATTACAAGTTCAAATTTAACTTTTGGTGTTCCATTATTTTTAAAGCTTTTAATTGGAATATAGCAGCCGCAAACATTTGGAGACATTTGAATAACATTTTCCCATAATGAATGAGATTTAAATGTACCTTTTTTAATTTCATGAGGTCTTGTAAGATTATAATAATATGATTCTCTTGTCATTTCATTTTGCGAGTATGAATTAATTAATTCACCTTTACAATAATATTTGCTTTCGCTTATGATTTCAACAGCATTCTTAAATCCAACAAATATTTGATTTAATCCTACTTTATCGTCTATCTCATAGTCAATAGGTTTTTCCAATTCAACTTCAAATTCAACTTCCATTATGATAAAACTCTTTTGGAAATTAGTAATATCTAAATTTGGATGAGTTAACATCAACCTAGTTCTTTCACCTATTTCTAACCCTTCTGAAGTTATATCTCTTTCATGAAACTCTTCTGAATATGTTTTGAAATCTCCATTTCCTGATGGAGCTTCTGTTAAACAATTATTTTTGCCACTAAAGAATGACACTAAATCGCTTTCATCATTTCCAGACAATTTGAAATTAGTATTTACGTGTTTCATGTTTTTATTGGCGCAAAAAAAATTTTTTTATATATTTTAATCATACCCAGCTGGTACTCCTCTATTATAATATTTGACACCATCTTGAATAGACCAAGTCCAATAAGTATCAGAACAAATCCACATTTCTGGTGCTTGTGGATTAATAGTTGGATCAAGTTCAACGATATTCATCGGTTGATCAGGATTATTATCTTTGAGTTTAATTTTTAAATCTGGATATAAATATGGATCATTTTTATCTCTAGCAAGTGGTTTTCCTCTAAATTCAATGGTTACAGAATGACTTCCAGAATCAAGTCCATCAAATACATATCCGGCATTTCCTCTTTCAAGTTGGAAATTAATACCAAAACTAGTATTATCGAAAGGACACATTAAAAATCTTTGATGCTTTGCAGGATCTCCCGCTGATGGGACAAAATCTTTTTCATCAACCATAATTAATGGTCGTGATATTGATTCCATAAATTCTCTTGTAGGTTCTATACAGCCATCTAATTCGTTTGCCATTAATTGATATTGAACAAATCGAGCATCATAAGTATTTTCAAAATCTGTTTCAGGATATGCTTTCTTATTAACAACTAAACGCACGCCATCATACATAATATTCTTAAATACTGTAAAGTCATTTGGATGACTTGGAAACATCATTGTTATATTAGTTGCATTTCGTAATGGAACTGATTTACTCAAACTAGTAAATCCTGAAGAACTTGCAGTATTTTCAAATTGATATCTTGTTAATTCTTGTGATGGAATAATAATTGGCTCATTAAGAAGTTGGAATAAAGCATTATTAACTTCTTCTTTAATTCCAAATCCTGCACAGTTTGTATGGCATGGATCGATTTTAACAGAATTTTCATCAAATTCTAATTTATTTGACATTAATTTATAGGAAACATATTTTTGAAGTCCATAATTGATTGAGCCTTGACTTGCGTTTCCATTCACATCATATTTGCGCTCCTCTGTTTCAACAGGAACTGATGATAACGCTGTATACAATCCATCACCAAATTCATCGGTATTATCTTGCTTTGTTGTTATTGCAGCAGCATTTGCAACAGATGCTACAACAATTGCTGAATTACCAATTTGTGTAAAATGATTGGTGATTGGTAATAATGGAGCACTATATTCTTTCTTTGGATCGAAATCCCAGAATTTTTTAACTTCAGCAACATTTTGAGGTTGAATTTGACACCAAACTAATCCATCTAAAACGAATTTAACTTCTTCTTCGACTTGTCCTAAAATTCTATTTGGATATAATCTCCAAGCTTGAAGAGCTAGTTGATCTGTGAATGGAATGATGAGTTCCATTTTAATTGCTGGGTGAGCACCATTATCGAAAGCTTCTAATGGAATATAACAACCACAAACATTTGGAGACATCATTTGAACATTTTCCCATAATGAATGAGAATGAGGGACTCCAGTTTTAGCATCTCTTGGTCGAATACAATTATAAGCAAATGATTCTCTAACCATTTCTTGTTGATGATAAGAATCTACTAATTTTCCATCAACCCAGAAATATGCTTCTCCAATAATTTCAACTGCATCTTTAAATCCAACAAATATGTAATTCAAATGACTTGATTCTTTACCTTTAATATCTCCACCACCATATGGTGTTGTGAAATTCAGAGTCATATTTAATGTTAAATTAATGAACCCTTTTTCAATTTGTGATATCGTATGAGCAGAATGTGTTAATCTTAATTTTGTTTTAGTTTTTAATCTTACTGGAACATCTTTATCATGACATTCTTCTTGAACTATCGAAAAAGTATTATCACCACTATTCTTTTGAACTAAGTTTCGTAAATGATTATTGAAATAATTAAGGACATCTCCTTCATCATTTCCAGAATTCTTGAACTGTGCGTTTTGATACATTTATTAAAAAGAAAAAAATAAATAATTAATTTTAATTTAAAATTTTTTTCTTTCTGTAAAATGGCTTTTGGATCTTGGATGAAAAAGATTGGTGAAAAAGTAAAAAGTTTTGGAGAAAAAGTTAAAGGTTTTGTTCAAAATGCTCTACCGAAAGTAAAGAAAGGGTTGGATACTTTGGAGCACACAGTTGGACCAGCAATGGAAGCTGTTGGTGGAGTAGTAGGAGGAAATGTTGGAAATACAATTTCTCAAATTGGAGGTAATGTATCTAGATGGAGTGGTCAAGCAAGAGATAGATTCTTGAAACCAATTTATAATAACAATAATGATGATAATGATTAAGAATATAATTTAATTCGAATTTCTTCATCTAATGGAGGATCTTGAGGTGGAACTAATTTTATTACTCTAACGCATAGATTCATGAATTCTATTAATACTAGCGCTCCTAAAAGCAAATTGGTAATCAACATTTATTTGATATGATTTAAATAATTATAAAGAAATTTATTTTTTTGTAAATGGATTTGAAAATTCTTGAACCTATTAAAAATTATTTGAAAGAATTTAATACTCCAGAGGAATTCAATAACTTCTATTCACTTAATAAAGATGAACTCAATAAATTGACAACACATAAATTAAACAAAATGTATCACGTCAAAGGTTATCGTATTACTAAAATAAAAGGTGTATTGATGTTAAAGAAATGGGATGATTCAAAAGTGAAACCAAATGAAGAATTTGTAAGTGTAAATGATATAGAAGAAATAAGAGAAGATATTAAAAAAATAAAAGCAACTGTCAATAATATAATTGAATTCATTAATACAAAAATACCTTCATGATCGTATATAAGTTTCTCCACCTTCCGTGCATTGCACAATAAGTAAAGGATGTTCATCTGGATGCTCTCTCTTTTTCTTATTAACATCTTGATAAACCTTATAAAAGTCTTCAAAATCTAAATAACTTGATGATTGAGAATAAATGTATCTCACTTGTTGTTTATTAAATCCTGGGAAAATATATATTGTTGTAATTTCATTTTTAATATGAGGTTTTATACCTTTCCAACCTTGAATAAGTAAATAAAATGATAAATTATTATGTCGACATCTTCTTAACAATTGACTGAAAAATGACTCTTCTGAAGAAAATAATTTTGAATTACTAATATCATCAAATAAAATTAATGTATGTAAAAATGATTTCTCAAAATTATCTACTTGTAAAGTATCGAATAAATCTTGCTTTTGTCTTTTATCTAATATATTTTTTGTTCTATCTCTACGAACTTTATAATATAAAGATTTTGCTGCAATTAATTCATCAATGCAAGCTTCAGCATTTTCTTCGGAAACTAATAGAATTGGCATTTCTATAAGACCTTTTAAAGTATTCCAACTTCTATCATTTTCTTCTCCATCTTTAGTCACGTACACTAACATATGATGAGTATCTAAATAACTTATTTTAATGATTTCTTCTAAAGCAACAACAGTTTTTCCTAAACTTTGTTTACCAACAATGACATTGACACTATTATATCTTGTTAAAATTTGTTCATGAATTTCTGATATTAAAGCTCCTGAATTATCATCTTTTTTTGCAGATAATTTTGCTTGAATTTTTCTTCTAACATCTGATTCAAAATTTTCTTCATTATTTCTATCAAATTGAAATTGAAGAGTGGTATTTTCTGTTATTTCTTTTCGTCTAGCTTTTGGGTTTATTCTTGGTCTAGGAGCAATAAAATCAAAGTTATCGTCATCATCTTCATCATTGAAATCATTATCGTCATAATCAGAACTATAATCGCTCATTCTTTCATTTTTAATAAATTATAATTAAAAAAATATTTTAAAATATTTATTCCTCAGTTTCTTCTTCACCATCCTCGTCATCATATTCTTGTTCAAATGATTTAGCTGCTTCATCAATTGCATTTCGTAATAAATTAACAATATCTTCTCGATAATGTTCTTGGTCATCTAATTCTCCTGCTTTCATTTGTTCTAATATTTCATCGACTTGATTATTAAATTCAACTTGTAATTTTCTAGAATTAATATTGTCCATAGAAACTTTATTGACAACCATTTCTTGCCAAACAATAGGATAAGCTTTGTTTAATAATCTCATTTTATCTAAAGGAATTAAATCAACATATTCAGTTTCAGCAAGAGCTAATTCTGTTAAAGGTCCAACAATATATTTCTTAAATCTATTGAGAGCAGATAATTTTCTACCTTTTTGAGCTTTCTCCAATTGTTTAACTTTTTGTTTTAATTCAGCTATTTCTTTATCTTTACTTTTTGTATCAGGAGTTTCTGATTTTTTCTTTTGAGCTTTTAATTGCTTCATTGTTTTAGTTTGTTTTTTGGAAGACATTTTGAAGAAAGAAAAAAATATTGTTTTAAAAATGATTTGACTTTAATACTGAAGGAACGTTATCAACTAGAATTGGTGGAGGGTGTTTTGGTAAACTTTTAGTTTCAGTTCCATACATTAAAGGTTTTCTATTATAAGGACTATCTTTTCGATAAGCATTAACAGCTAAACCAGCTGCATAAGTTTTATGTTTATAATTAATATTTTGTTTATCATTTTCATCTTCTTCTTTTCTTTTTTGTTCTTCAGTTCTAAAATCATATTTACTTGGATCAATATAAATACCACCATATCTTCTCTCAGCTTTTATTGGTTCAAATCTTTTACTTGAAGGAACATTTAAAGTCATAACGTCATCATCTTGTAGTTGACAATTTAATGATTTATTTGAAGATTTAGCATCAGGACTACACCATCTTTCTGCTTCATTCATTTATTAAAGTTTTAAATTTTTCAAATTAAATTTAAATTTCTTTGGAGGTTCTTCTTCTGAAATGTC
>CAOMRW010000042.1 GCA_948485625.1 uncultured Clostridia bacterium
TTTGGTATTTCTCTCTTTTTTATTTTTACTGTGACATATCTATTGTAAACCTATATATGTATAAAAAGCAAAAAAAATTATACATGTTTTTAAAATATATATAATTTTTGGTTTGTATTAGGTAAGTTTTGTGCAAATAGAGATAGGAATAAAATATAAAACCATGTCAAATAGTCCTAACTATAAAATTAATAAAGCCTGTTTTGGCTTATTATTATAACAATAAACTTTACACAAAATTTTAATTCAAAATCTAATTATAAAGTTTTTACAATTTAAAATTTGAAATTTTATTTTTATAGTTTTCTTTTTTATTTTATGTCTAATTTTTATTTAAAAAATTTATTTTTAAATTTCTATTTTCTTAAAATAGCCTATTCCCTACTCATATCTTGTTTGCAATATTTTATTTTTAACGTTTTACTTGGTTCATAACTAAATATTTTATTTTTCTTTTTATTATTTAATTCTATTACAAATTCATCTCCATCTGTACAAAATTCACCAAGTATTTCTGTATCATTACATATATATATAATTTCTGAATCGTTTTTATTTATTTTTAAATAAAAAGTTTTGCCTTGATAAAGAAAGGAAGAAGTTTTATTATTATAAGCTTCTTGTAATACATCTCCGAAAGTTATAGGTTTAGTAGCTTTCTTTCTTCTAATATCTTGATAACCATCTTTTGCTATTTCATAATATGCATCTTGATCTAAAAACATATCTTTATTGCATTGAGGCAAATTTTTTATTGTTTCAGATCTATATTCTTGTTTTACTACAGCAAAAACAGCCTCTGAATCATGTTCTAAAGTTCCCCATCCTTGAAAACTTCCAGGTAAATTGCATTCATGTTTATCAGTAGCATTTCCATTTTCATCAATACGTATAAAATGGTGCCCTGTTTTTCCTGACCTAAATATAACTACATATTCCTCTTCTTTAAGCTCTGTATCTGATAATAATCTAACAAAAGGATATAGCTCTATAATTCTTAATACTTGTTCTTCGAAAGTATAATTATTTCCAGAAAATATGCATATTGGAATTTGTAAGGCGTATCCTCCGCAATTTTGAATTTGTTTCATATAATGTTCTAAACCATTAATATCTTTATTTTTATTATAGTATTCAATAGCCTCTTTTAATTGTGCATATGCTTCAATATCTATATCAAATCCTAATTTTTTGATGTAGTTTTTTAAAGCTTCATATTCTAAAGTCATAATTTATCACCTCAAAATTATTATAACATTATATATGCAAAAATGTAAATTTATTTATGAAGTTATATTTTTTATAATTTATTTTTTAATAATATTCTAAAAGTTACTACTCCTTTTAGAGATAAAATTTCTCTTTAATGTATTAAAAATAGCAAGAGATTTTATACCATTGCTATTTTTTTACTAAAACTTTTTTGGAGAAATATTTTTAGCTACTTCACACTTTTTTTGAACGAAATTAGTGCAATATTTTCATACTTAAGAGTATAATATATCAATTTCCTAAAGGCAATTTTACTACCATATTTATTATTTCATAGAAGAACTATTATTAATAAGCAAAGTGCTGTATATAAACAATACATCTTTGTTATCAAATTCAACATAATTACCTAATATCTTTGGAGATATGTATCTTGTATCAATTAATGTTACCTTATGATATTCCTTTACTAATAATGGTGCCAAACTACTTCCATATGAATCTCTAAAAATGATTAGTTCTTTATCTGGGTTTCCTTTTGGATTTTCTATTGTTAGTAATGGCACTGCACCTGATAGATAAATATCATATTTATCTGGTGCATTTATTTTTTTGAAATCATATATTTTTGTTGTTAACTTTTTTTCATAATTATATACTATACAATTTGATATTATATCATTTGTTAAGATTCGTATTTCATCAGTTTCTTTTACTATTGGAAATTGCCCTGCATATACACCTTTAAAATCTACTACTTTATTTTCTTTGTAATTATTATCCAGTTTCAAATTCATTTGAGTAGCAATCTTGTTTACAACTTTTTGCAATCGTTCTTGTTTCCAATGAGAATCTGTTGAATAATAACAAGACAAATCTAAACAATCGAATATATCAATATAATTTGCCCATTCTATTTTCATCATATTTTGTAACTTTTGATAATCTAGTTTAAGATGGTTATCATTTACAAAATAATTTTTATCAGGAACAATTGTATAATAAATTTTATTTGTTTCATCTAAGTATTTTTGATTAACCTCATTCATCTTATTTACTATATTAGTAACTGATTTTTCATTTAGGGGATATATTTGTTCAATTAATTTTTGGTCATATTCATAAATATTATTACTGTCTTGTTTTTTTAGTATATTCATTTCTATGTTAGCTTTTATGATTCTAAAGTTTTCTCTTTGCATAAATTGATCCATTGTGTACTTTTCAAATTTTTCAAAAAAACTACCATTAAATAATACCTCTAAGGAAAATTCAGGAAATTGTTGTAATCTTCTTCTTTCTGACAAAGATATTTCTGTATTTTCTTTCATTATATTTACAAATAATATACTAATAATTACAAAAGAGAAAGATATTGTTACTACTATATTTTTTATTCTATCATTCATAAAACATCCTCCCTAAAATCTAAAATATAAAAATGGATTATATGAATTGTCTACTAAATATGCTGTTACGATTAAAAGCATGATTATCATATAAACTGGTTCTAAAATGTTAATTACTTTGTTTATGTTTTCATTTTTCTTAAGTTTCAATATTATATTTTTAAGAACTGGAGTGGCACCAATTAATGCAATAATTAACACTATTCCATAACTTTTTAGATAGTATAATGTATATGAATTTGTTAAATTTTCTCCATTCGCTCCAAATAATCCTATAATATTTTTCCAGGCTTCTTTCATACTTTCTGCATTAAATATTACAAAACTTATCATAACAATAAATAGTACATATATTCTTTTAAAAAAGCTAGGAAATTTTTCTAAATATTTTCCTAAAAATACTTTTTCCATAATTAACATAATACCAAATAATAATCCCCATATAACAAAGTTCCAACTTGCACCATGCCATATACCAGTAAGTCCCCATACAATTAATATGTTCCTTATTTGCTTTTTTAATCCTTCCCTATTTCCTCCAAGTGGTATATATATGTAATCCCTATACCAAGAACCTAAAGATATGTGCCATCTTCTCCAAAACTCTGTAATACTTTTTGAAATATAAGGATAATTAAAATTCTCTAAGAAATGGAATCCCAATATTCTTCCTAAACCTATTGCCATATCAGAATATGCAGAAAAATCGAAATAAATTTGTAACATGTAACTAATTGCAAATATCCAATAAAATATTATACTTTTTTCATCAGTAATAGTAAATTGTTTACACAATTCACCTAACATATTAGCAATTAACACTTTTTTACCAAGACCTATTATAAATCTACTTGCACCATAAGAAAAATTTTCAAAGCTATGCTCTCTATTATCTAATTCTTTCTCTATTGTTTCATACCTTACGATTGGTCCTGCTATTAACTGTGGAAATAATGATACATATGTTGCAAGTTTCAAAAAGCTTTTCTGCACTCCTACTTTACCTCTATATACATCAATTACATAGCTAAGGATTTGAAAAGTATAAAAAGATATTCCTATTGGTAAAGCAATTCTTAAAAGGGATAAATTTATATTTAATAAATGATTTACATTTAATATAATAAAATCTGTATATTTAAAAATACATAATAAACTAATATGAATTGTAATACTAATTACTAATAAGCTTTTTTTCTTGTACTTATCAATTAATATAGCTCCAACATAAGCTACTAAAATTTCAGCTAACATTAGAAAAATATATTTTGGTTCACCATAAAAATAGAATAGCATTGATGCAATAAATAACACAAAATTCTTTATTTTTTTTGGTACAATAAAATAAAAAACTATAACAATTGGTAAAAAATAATATATAAAGCTAATACTTGTAAATAACATTTTTTCCTACTTTCTAATTAACAATAAAGCTTCCAACTTTATTGGAAACCTTATTGTTAAGCTATTTTATTTTAAATTACATTTCTGGTGGCAACTCAATATCTGCTATTTCTGATTTTTCTAATTCTTTACCAATGTCATTTTCAACAAAATTTTTAAATTCTTCATATACTGGTTTTGCCCATTCTTCACTAGACATTACTAAAAATATAATATTTTCATAATTTGTAATATATAGTTTTTCAGCTGAAACACAAATCCATCTTCTCATATCAATGTTATCTAACATTTCTTGTTTCATTTGCTCTATATCAGCATTTTCACTTACTTTAACAACTGCAAGTGAATATGCTTGAGAATTAATAAATGGTACAGATACAACTAATTCCTCAACATTAGCATTTGATTTTAAACCAGTATAAACATTAACTTGAGTTTCATCACTTACATCTATTACTGCATTCTCCAAAGAAGGTAACTCTACTTTTCCATTAGAATAAATTGTGTTTAACATATTTTGCATTTCTTCAGCTGTTTGAAGTTTTTTCTCTTTTGGTGCTTTGCCATTGTTGTTTTTTATGAATAAAATTCCACCTACAATAATAGTAATTACTAAAACAAGTGAAATAATTATAATAATTGATTTTTTCATAATTTTCTCCTTTACTATTTTAAAATTTTATATAATATGAATATATTTTATTATAAAAAACTATCTTTGTAAATACTTTTTTAGTTTTAAAAAGTGCCCTATTAGGTAAATTTTGTGTAAACAAAAGTAAGTAATTTTTCAACTACTTACTTTTACAATTTTATTATTAAATTAAGTATTTTCTATAATATCCTCTTGTAATAATTCTTTTGTTAATTCTTCCTTAACTATCTTCTGAGAAAACTCATCTTCTTGCTTTTTGTTAGAGTCTTCCACTGTTTCTGGCTCTGTTTCTGTTAAAGTTATATTTTCTGTTGCTGATGGTTTCTCGTTTTCTGTTAATGTTGTAGATTTAGTTTCTTCATTAACTTCAGTATTTTGCTCATTTTTGCTGTTTAAATCATTTTCTATTGTTTCTTCTTGTTTAGATTCTTTTTGATCTACTGGCTGTGTAGGATTTTCAACTTCAGTAACAGTTGGCTGTTCATTTTCTTTAACTATTGTGAAATTGTTCATGTCTTCTTGCATAGTGTCAATTAAGGTAGTTTGTTCTATTTCAGTTGGTGCAATTTCTTCTTTGCTAGTAAAGTATCCTGGTGTTTCTTCTGCATCTATTCTTGCATATTCTTTATTTTTATGAGAAGAATTATAAGTTGTACCATTACCACCTATTAGCTTTGAACATCCACTAAACATTTCTATTGAGTTTTCTACTTGATTTGTTACAAAATTATCACTAGCATAAATTGTTGTTAAGTTACTACATCCATTAAACATATAACTCATATTTGTTACATTACTTGTATCAAAGTCGCTTACATCTAGTGTTGTTAAGTTACTACATACATTAAACATATAACTCATATCTGTTACATTACTTGTATCAAATCCACTTACTTCTAGTGTTGTTAAGCTACTACATCCAGTAAACATACTAATCATACTTGTTACATTACTTGTATCAAATCCACTTACATCTAATGTTGTTAAGTTATTACATCCACTAAACATACTAATCATATTTTTTACATTACTTGTGTCAAATCCACTTACATCTAATGTTGTTAAGTTATTACATCCACTAAACATCCCTCTCATATTTTTTACATTACTTGTATCAAATCCATTTACATCTAGTGTTGTTAGATTGCTACATCCACTAAACATAGAACTCATATTTGTTACATTGCTTGTATCAAATCCACTTACATCTAGTGTTGTTAGATTGCTACATCCACTAAACA
>CAOMRW010000043.1 GCA_948485625.1 uncultured Clostridia bacterium
ATTAACTTCTTATGTGTACTAACATCATATGATTCTGTTATTATTTCTTTATCATTTATCTCACCCGTAAAATAGTTTAATATAGCACCAGGTGCAATACCGGAATCTACATCCTCTCTCATTTTAGTTAAATATACTTGTAGATTTGTTGCACTATCTTTTAATCGTTCATATAGTTTATTAAGACTTGCACAATATTGTATTTTTGGTGTTAATGTACCATCAGTATTCCAAGTATAAATACCTTTTCCTGCCATTATATTAAGTGCATCAAATGATTCTAATCCTCCTTGTTTCTCTAGATAATCACCAACTAATTTTTCATCTATCTCTGCTTTATTATATAAACAATTAAAGTGTACCATTTCATCAGGATTAATAGTATTTTTTATACTGAGTTCGTCTTCATCAATATTTATCTCAATATCATTAGATTTGAGTTTTGATGCTACTTTGCTTTTACATGAATATAGTACCAATGACATTTTATTTTGAAATTAAATAATGTTGTATTCAATTCAAAGTAAACCAGAAAATTATAATACAGTAAGACTAAATATCGATATACCATGGAAATGTGAATTTGTTAAATACTATGTTTCGTCTATTAATACTAAAGCTAATATTCTAATGACAACAGAAGATGATTATCTAATATTTGAAACAAATAATGGAGAAATATTAATAGAATTTGAAGAAATGTATAATTATTCATATTCGTATTTAGTAAATTATTTGAACTCTAATCAAAAAATAGGTGATGCTAATGCAAAGATTATTGAGTTTAAGAACATCAACAACAGAACAATATCATTAAAGCCTAATCAAAGTATAACATTTAAAGAAGGAAGTCATAGAGCAAAATTGATTACTGGTTTATTTAATACTAAAAAAGGTTATGTATTTCCTAATGGTATTGAATGTAATGTACCTGATTTACCGATATTAGATTTTGCAAATAAATTATATTTGGTTTCATTACAAGGTATAGCAGCACATTCTACAATAGGAGATCAAGAATATACTCCTAGTATTATAGCAAACATAGATACAATGATTCTAGATCAAGAAGCTTTAATAGTATCATATGATATGGCTAAACCAATAAAAATAAAAGTAAATACAGATTCATTAAAATATTTAGAAATGAGATTAGTTGATTTTATGTTTCAACCTGTTATACTTAAGTCTCCATTATTTATAACATTAAAAATAAAACCAAGTACAAATGCTGATGTATATGACGTATTAACAAAATAAAAAAATATGAATATAATTATTTTAGCGTGATATTTTATTATTTTTATTTTCTAGAAAATGAGTTATTTGTTTGACATTTCAGTTGACCTTTATTCAGCTGCAAAAACAGAAGCAAGAAAAGAATATAAACAAAGAATAAAGAACGTAAAAGATAAAGCTAAGTTCAAGAAATATTTACGAGAGTTTATGTCAAAAGCTAATAAAGAAATATCATTTGAAATAGATATAGGAGATGATGAAGATAAGAGATTAGCATTTACAGAAACATTAAGACATTTACAGAAGAATAATAAAAAGAAAGTTGTAGTTAAAAGTGAATCATTAGATGGTGAACAATATAAATGGTTTACGTTATCGAAAGAAAGAAAGATAGATTCAACAATTGGACATATAGCAGGAACAATAGATTTAAATTATGATTGTTCTGATAATAACCCTTATATAGGCAATTCATTTATCCCTTCTAAATATCAATTACTCTTCATTCATAATAAAAGGAGTGGAAGAAAAACAACATTTACTATCGATAAACAAGATAATAAAGGAAAATTATATGAAGAAGAAATAGAAATAGATGAAGATTATAGAGAGAATCCTGAAGGTGGATTCTTTCCTTATATCAATTTATCTGATTTAGATTTAACTCAATATCAAATATTTAAGACCATAGATAAAAAGAACTATAAAGATAATTGTTTGGTATATGCTTGTATTCAATCAAAAGTATTTACAGAAGATGAAATCAATCATTTAAGGTATATGGTCAAAACACGTTTAGTCCCTAATAACCTGATATATGAGATATCTAAATACTTCAAATGTCATTTTATTGTTAGGCGTATAGAAGAACAATATGATATTAAACATCAACAACAAATAAAGATAGATACAAGAAAGAAAGAATGGGCAAAAGATTTTAACAGAACTGTAGACTTATTATTATACAAGAATCATTATATGATATATAAACCATTAAATGGAATGAAACCTATGACAATATTTCGTAAGCTATTTAAAGAAGGAAAATTTAGAGAGATAAAGAGTTGTGAAATGAATATATTAGCAACAAATGAATATAATAATAATCTAAATGATTTTACAGACCTTAACTATGATCATGATTTATGTACGAAATTAATAGATTCGTCAGAAATGAAAAAGGAGAGAGAATGGACAAAAATATATTATTCTGATTTTGAAACTGATACTACTATCTCACCTCATAGACCTTATCTTAATATCACTGTATATAGAACAAAAGAATTAATTCATAAAATGATATTTGATGGACCTAATATCTCAGATAGATTATTAAGCTCATTAGAAAACAATTCATTAATTTACTTTCATAACCTGAAATATGATGCTTGTTTCTTTATTAATACACCAGGTTGGGATGTACAGATAACAGAAAGAAATGGTACCATCCTACAAATAGTGATGACTAAGTATAAAGAAATTGAAGCTAAAGATAAACGGACAAAGAAGATGATAAAAATGACTGTAATAGAGAAAAGATTAACATTTAGAAATAGCTATTCCATTATACCTGCTGCTTTAGCTTCATTTGGTAAAATGTTTCAACTAAATGTTCATAAAGAGGTAATGGCTTATAAGATATATACAGAAAAGAATATAAAAAGAAAATATGTAAGTGCTCTTGAATTTCAATTACAGTATTATTTAGAGAATCAGGATAAACTTGAATTTAAACAAATTAAAGAAAATTGGAAACAACTAATAAATAATGCTAAAGCTTGTGGTGCATATGATAACATGAAAATAGATATAATGAAGTACGCTATATATTATTGTAAGCTTGATTGTATTGTATTAATGAAAGGAGTAGAGAAATTTAATAGAGATTTGGTTGAAGTATTTAAGCAAACAAAGACAGATATGCCTAATGTTCATAACTTTATCTCTATTAGTGCTATTGGTTATTATTATGCGTTTAGATTTGGTTGTTTTGATGAATGTTATCAATTAAGCGGAAAACCACAAAGCTTTATCTTAAGATGTGTTAATGGTGGAAGAACAATGACTGCTAATAATGAAAAGCAATATGTAGAAGATAGAATACAAGATTTTGATGCTGTTTCTTTATATCCTAGTGCAATGTCTATTATGCCAGGTATAGCTAAAGGAATACCAAAAATAATATCATCATCCATAACTACAGAAGAATTACTAAAATATGATCAGTTCTTTATTGAAATAAACATAACAAAAATAAAATGCAAATCTAATAAACCTTATAAATTTGGTCAGATATATAGTAGAAATGAACAAAGATCCAAAATATTTAATAATAATCCAATTAATAACTTTTATATAGATAAGAGAGCTTTTCTTGATCTAATGGAATTTTATGAGTTTGATTATGAGTTTATTAGAGGATACTATTTTAATGAAGGATTTAATAATAAGATTAATGTATTTATAGAAAAATTGTTTAGCCTTAGAAAAAGATATCAGGATGCTAAAAATCCATTACAACAAACTATAAAACTACTTCTTAATTCAATTTACGGAAAATCAATATTAAAAGCAACAACAACAGAAACAAAATGTATTCCCAAAAATAATGCAATTAAATATATATGGAAACACTATAATTATATAACAGAAGTGATAGAGAACAAAGAAATCGATAACATATATGTTAAAAAAGTAAAACCTATTAACAATCACTTTAATCTTCCTCAATTTGGAGCAACTGTTTTATCATATAGTAAACATTTAATGAATAGAGTAATAAGTACAGCTGAACAAAATGGAATAGATATATACTATACAGATTGTGACAGTCTTCATTTAAAAGATATTGATATTCCAAGAATAGCTCAGATATTTAAAGACAAATATGGAAAAGAATTAATAGGTAAAAAGATGACTCAGTTTCATTGTGATTTCGATTCATTTGATGGTGCTGTAGGAAATGTTTATTCTAGAAAATTAATAGCATTAGGAAAGAAATCATATCTTGATATATTAGTTGATGAACAAGGAAATGAAGGTTATCATATTAGATTAAAAGGAATTACAAAGCAATGTATTATTAATAAAGCTAAACGAATGAATATAACAGTTGAACAACTATATGAAAGATTGTATAAAGGAGAAGAAGTAGTTTTTAATTTATTAGATGGTGCAAATTGTTTTAGAAAATCATCATCATATCAACAAATTAATCTACCTCAATTTGAACGAAAAATAAAGTTCTAATTTTAAAAACAATTATATTATTTTTGTTTTTTCTTATTCCTTATTGGCTAAAACTGTTG
>CAOMRW010000044.1 GCA_948485625.1 uncultured Clostridia bacterium
ATGACATAATCAAATGTTAATTTTACTATGACATTATCAAAAATTAATTACAGAAATTATGTTTAAATATATAAAATGAGCACTTACATATTTAATGTAAGTGCTCATTTTTTTCTGAAACCTGTACTTATTCTTTCTTCTTCTGTTCGCAGCTCTGATTTCCTACTGTGCAGGAAGTCTTACATGCGGACTGACATGATGTCTGGCATTCCCCACATCCACCTTTTTTGATGGTTTTGTTTAGATTGCCTCCTGAAATACTTTTTACATGTTTCATACCTTTCACCACTTTCTATTGAGTCTAGGGTTAATGGTTACAAATACTAATTTTAGTATCTTAAATATTATATATCATAATTGTAATATTGTCAAAATTTTTGCAAATCCTATTGAAATGTGCTATACTATTTATGTAATATTGTTTTTATAAAATAATTATTTTAAGGAGGTTATTTTATGAGTAGTAACAACACTAATAACACAAAGGATTGTCCTCACTGTAATGGAACTGGTAGTCGGCCTTGTACATCTTGTGGGCACTTTGGTATGATTGTTGTTTTGCCTACCTATATGCTACCATGTTCTCATTGTAATGCTACTGGATATGAAATATGCCCTGATTGCAACGGGAGTGGTAAAGTTAAGGTATCTCGTAAGTAGTATCCTCAATAACCAGATGTTAATTATTTTAAAGGATGATGAATTGAATTTTCATCATCCTTTTTTCTTTTTTATAATTTATAGACACTACATTGTTAAAATTTTATTTAAAATATAATTGACAAAGCTTTTGCAAAGATATATGATTTTAGCATATTAATAAAAATTTAAGGAGGTTTTTTATGTTTAAAAACAAAACAAAAATTATTGCAATTTTTCTTGTTATGATTTTGTTATTTTCTACAACGGTTGTTTTTGCTGAAAATACAACTGCTGATGATGGAATAATGCCTATTTCAGAAGATAATCATAATGTTCAAAATTCCACTGAAAATTCTACTAATACTACTACTTCTTCAAATGATGATAACTATAAAAGTCATGATGTTTATTTAGTCGGAAATAATATTACAATTGATTATGTAGTAGATGGAAATCTTTTTGTCTGTGCAAATACTGTTACTATTAATTCACAAATAGGTGGAGATGCTTTTATTATTGCTAAGAATTTAACTATTAATAAAGAAGGATATGTTTTTAGTAATCTTTTTGTTTGTGCTGATTCAATCGATATTAAAGGTGTAGTATATGGCGTATATGCATTAGCACAAAATTTAACAATTTCTGGCGGATATGTTTATAGAGATTTAAATGTTTCTTGTAATACATTAAATGTAAATGGTGTTGTAGGTAGAAATGCTTTTGTAAATTGCTATACTATAAACTTTAACACTGATGAAACTAATAATGGTATTATATATGGCAATTTAAATTATACATCTGATTCACAAATTTCAATTCCAGAAAATGTTGTTAAAGGTAAAGTGGATTATACTCCTACACCAGTATCAGTAGAAATATCAGTTCAAGAAATTATAACAAACTTTATTTTACACTTAGGTGAATTTATTGTATTTGTTCTAATTATTTGGTTAGCTTGCTTGTTATTTGCACCAAAATTCTTAGAAAATGCAAGTTCTTATGTTGGAAAGAAAAGTTTAAGTATATTAGGTTATGGATTACTTACTTTACTAGTAGTTCCTATAGCTTGTATAATTTTAATATTATTACAATTAACTGCTAATGTTTCTTTATTATTATTAGCATTATACATTTTAGCAATTGTAATTTCAAAATCTTTATTTACAATTACTGTTAATAGTTATGTATGTTCTAAATTAAATATAAATAAAAATATTGGTATTTTGGGAATGTTAATTATTTCTGCATTTGTTGTTGGATTATTAACTACTCTTCCTTATGTTGGAGGAATATTATCATTTGTAATTACTGTTTTAGGATTAGGAATATTAATTTTTTCTATACTTCCTAAAAAAGTTAAAAATAACACTGAAAAAGTTTCAGTAGATAAAAAGGAAGTTTCTGATTCTAAAGAAAATATTAAAAATAATGATAATAATATTGATTAATAAAATGTAAAAATGGGGATTTTAACTTTCCCCATTTTTTCTATTTTTTAAATTCATCTATTATTATTTTATAATCTTTTGCAAGTAAAATTGCTGTTCCAGCAACTAATATATTTGCTCCTGCATTTTTTACAGATTCCATTGTTGTTAAATTGATTCCTCCATCTACTTCTATATCTATTTCAATATTTTTTTCGTCTATATATTTTTTTAGTTCTTTTATTTTTTCTACCATATCTGTTAAAAATGTTTGTCCTCCTTTTCCAGGTTCAACTGTCATTATTAGACACATATGAGTATATGGTAAAAATTCATAGATTTCTTCTACTGGTGTTTCTGGTTTTATACTTAACCCTACTTTGCAGTTATTTTCTTTTATTTTTTTTATATATTTCATTACTTCTTCATTGTTTTTACATGCTTCATAATGAAATGTAATTATATTAGGTTCTACTGATGTAAAGTCATTTATTGCTTCTTCTATATTTTCTACCATTAAGTGTACATCTAATGGTAGGTTTGATATTCTTTTTATATATGCTGAATTTTCTAGCATTTTTTTATATGTATTTTTTTCCACAAATTTTCCATCCATTACATCTATATGGAAATAATCTGTTTTTGCTTTTTCTAATCCGAAGAATGTTTTTGATTCTTCTCCTTTTTTCATTGAAAGTATTGATGTTGAAACTTCTATCATTTTTTCCTCCTTTGTCCCATTGGGGACGTTTCTTTTGGGACATTTTTGTCCCATCTGGGACAGTTCTTCTTTATTTTATAATATCTTTCTATAAATTATTATTAATATTTATAGTTGTATTTTTCCTTTAGTTCATTATATATTTTGCAAAATCTATTATATCTTGATTCATTAATTTTTCCTTGTTCTATTGCTTGTTTTATTCCACAGTTCTCTTCTTTTATGTGTGTACATCCTACAAATTCACATTTTTCTATTAGTGGTTTGAATTCTTTAAAGTATTTGTCCAGTTCTCTATATTCTATTTCTGATATATCAAATGTTGAAAATCCTGGTGTGTCTGCTATATATGTATTTTCGTCTATTTCATATAGTTTGGTTGATGTAGTTGTGTTTTTTCCTCTTTGATTTCTTTCACTTATTAGTCCTTCTTGTGTTATTTCGTTATCGAATATTGCATTTATTAATGTTGATTTTCCTACTCCAGAATTTCCTGAAAATGCATTTGTGTTTCCTTTTAATATTTCTTTTATTTCTTCTATTCCATCTTTTTGCTTTGCTATTGTTCTTATCACTTTATATCCTACATTTTCATATATATTTTTTATTTCTTCAAATTCTTCTTTTTTGTCTAAGTCTATTTTGTTTAATACTATTATTGGTTTTATTTTTAAGTATTCTGCAAAAGCTAATTGTTTATCTAATAATAATAAATCTGGTTTTGGATTTTTACTTGATACTACTAGTATTATTTGCGTTATATTACTCATTTTAGGTCTTTTTATATATGTTGTTCTTGGTAGTATTTCTTCTATGACTGCTTTGTTGTTTTCTTCATCTATTATTTCTATTTTTACTTTATCTCCTACTACTGGTGTTATTTCTTCTTTTTTTAGTTTTCCTCTTGCATTTGCTTCATAGATTTTGCTTTCTGTTTTTATTTTATATAAATTTGATATGTTTTCTATTATTACTCCTTGCACATTTTCCTCCATTATATTTTTGATTTGCTATTTGTATATAGCTCATCTGGGCGTATATCTGCACCATTCTCCCATTGAATTGATAATCCTTATTATCTCACCATCATTATTTAATGCAAATCAGGCTGCTTTTAATTCTTCTCTATGTAATTCTATCCATGCATCAACTAATTTTTTCTGTTTTCTTGGTATATTTCCATATACATATATACTAATATTCCATAAAATTGCGATATTATAGGCATTATTACCTCCTTTATTATAGCATATAAAAAATTTTTTTCAAATATTTATTGGGATTTTTGTAATTAATTTTTGATAATGTCATAGTAAAATTAACAATTGATTATGTCA
>CAOMRW010000045.1 GCA_948485625.1 uncultured Clostridia bacterium
TTCGTGAACCTTGGCATTTCGTGAACCTTGGCATTTCGTGAACCTTGGCATTTCGTTATTCTTGGCATTTCGTGAACCTTGGCATTTCGTGAACCTTGGCATTTCGTCTACCACGCCTTAACGGTTTCTTTTTAGAACTTCTCCTGTCATCACATGAAAAGTCTCTTTTTTTATAAACGGTTTTCCTAACTCTTTCGACTTGAATTCTATCTTTTATAAAATATATTGATACCTCTTTAATTTTTGCAAATGCTATCGAGGATATTGGCTGTTTGATCTCATAAAATTTGTTATACTCGGATGTCAACTCATCAACTGAAAATTCATCTTTCGTTAATGATTTTACGAAATCGCTAAATTTTTTCTTCTCGCGATATCGACGTCTTCGTACGACATTTAATTCATATTTGGTTTTTTTAGGTTTCTCTGGTGGAAATTTCTTCGAGGTAGATTCTATTTGGGGTTCTAGATAAACATAGTTTGGATCGAATTTAACAACAATTCCATTGCTATCTGTAATTTGCAATCTTCTTAGTTTTTCCGTCAATTCATTAATGGGAGAATCAGGGGTTCTTGGGCGGAAAAAATATTCTTCTTCAGAACTGGGAAAATCCGAATAAAGACCATAACTGTCTGAGCTTTCCATTTAAATAGTGATATGGCCAAACATCAACTTTTTGAAGGGTGCCAAGGTTAACGAAAAATTTTATCATATCATTTATTTTTAAAACATGCTTACAGAAAGTTCTGATGAAGAAATATTTGTATCTGAAAATAATGAAGAACAAGGAGATGAAACTGTAAACGAAAGGTTCTTTTATAAGCTACAGCCAGTTGAAGTTGATGAACGTAATTTGGAAATTTCCAATTCATTAATTAAATTAGGAAAATCTGATTTATGGATTCTCCTAAGAGCTTTCGAACCTACTTATGAAAATTTAATTAATGTTGTTTCTAATCTATATCGATCACCTTATAAAGCTCAATTCATTTTAGATATTACAACTGAGTGGTATCTCCAAAATAATAATAACCAAGCAGAAACAATTTCGCAACTTTATGAAAGTGAATATAAACCAGAACAAAACAATGCTTGGTTTTTTCATATTATTGACCACTTTCCGGTGAAACAAAGAAATATAATATTGGAAAGATATTTCAATAATTATATTGATTCAACAGCAAAGATTTCAAAGAATGATGATTTGACATTCACAAGAATGCGATATAAAAATTATGAAAGAACAAAAAATGGTGGTGTAAGAGTTGGTGATTTCATGACAGATCTCAAAAAAGTTTGTGCACATATTGATATAGATACTTCAATCTATGTTATAAAATTGAGTTCTTCCAAATATAAGAAAACATTTATTTCTCTTATCAATGAATCTACATTTAAAAACAAATTGAAGTCCTTACGTTTAGGAACATTGTCTGATGGTAAAACAATAATTAGTGCGTGGTCAGTTTTGAATTACAAAAACAATATTAATTTCATTACTCTGGAAGAGATTTGTTTTTATTCTCAAAATCCAAATGTTTTCTCCTTTTTCCAAGGATACTCTGTTGATCCATCTGAAGAACTTGATATGAATATTATTTCGCCATTTATTAATCATATTTTTTATATCATTTGTTCTCAAAATCAAGAATATTATAAATACGTTATTCAATGGCTTGCTTACATCTTTCAAAATTATGATGGAAAAACTGAAACTGCTTTGGTTTTAAAAGGCGATGAAGGAGTTGGAAAAAATACATTTACAAACCCGATTTGTTATCTATTAGGAGAATATGCAAATGACAATTTACAACTAGAAAATATAGTTGGTAAATTTAATACAAGTTTGATTTTCAAGAAATTGTTAGTTTGCAATGAAGTAAAGTCTTTTGATTCAAATTCGGAAAGAGATCCGTTGAAAGCTTTAATCACCGAAGGAACTGTTGACATTCAATCAAAAGGCAAGAATGTAATACATCAAGAAAATGTTGCAAATTTCATTTTCTTATCTAATAACTTTGCTCCTGTTAAAATCTCAGAAGGAGATCGAAGATATTTTGTTCTTGAAGTTTCATCTCAAATGAAAGATAACTTCGAATACTTCAAGAAATTGAATGAATCTTTCACTCCAGAGTTTTATGCAAACTTAATGAAATTTCTGATGACAATTGATATTTCGGGATGGGATAAAAGAATTATTCCAATGACAACTGCTAAGAAACAAATCATAGAATTCTCTAAATCACCTTATGCAGTATTTATTCAATCCCAAATTCAAACATTCAAAGTTGGATTTCCAAGAAAAGATGCTTTCGATATTTACAAATCTTGGTGTAAAGAAAATGAATACAAGATTGGAACGCATCAAAAATTCAAAGAAGGAATTTTAAAGTATTGTTATGAAACAAAACCTTCAAAAAACGCATCAACCAATAGACCCACATATTATGTTCTCAAGAAAGAAAAGTACAAATACTTTAATGTCGATGAAAAAAATGAAAAAATTAATAGCATCAAACAAGAAGATAATGAAGAAGAAGACATTTTCGTTGATTCAAAAATAATTGACGTTTCTTAAATTTTTTTAATTTTTTAAATGAGTCGAATAGGTAATTTACTAAAACAAAATTTAAATAATTTTATTTTGAATAATGAGCCTTTTAAATCTCCTGAGGAAATATTAAGTGATCCAAATTTTAAGTATATGAATAAAGATGAGTTTCAAAATATTTATAATCAATATGTAAATGATTTTAATAATAAAGATATTGAGAAAATTAAAGATGAGGAAAATGATTTTCGAAAAAAATTGGATGAATTAGTTGTTTTTTCTTCTAATATTCATCGCATATTGACTCAAAATGAATTTGATAAAATGACCAAAAGATGGAAAGGTAAAAATGAAAAACCAATAAAAGAATGGTATAAAATCTATTATGAGGAATTACATAAACAACCGGGATGGTCAATGGAAATAAGAAATAATAATAGTAATATTAGTTATACTGTTTATAAAAGCCCGAATAAAAGAAAACATTTAATTAAGAGATTATATGGTAAAACTGGAGATCCAGAAAAAGATAAAAATATAATAGATAATGAATTAAAAAATGCAAAATCTTCAAAACATGTTCATAATTCTTTTCCATTAAAAGAAAATCGAAAATTCTTTTTGCACAGCGTCCATAATCCCGATACATATTTTATGGATATTATGTTTACGGGTCGCTTTGGATATTTGATTTGTATTAATGCAAACACAAGATATTTGTATGCAGAAGTTTTAAATGGAAGATTTAAATTCGGTGAAGGATTGCGATATGGATCGCGAGTTGTAAGATCTAGTGAAAACTTTATAAACACTTTTGAAAGTTTATTAAATAAAGGTTTTAAGCCGAAATTATTGGTCGCTGATGATGAAGGATGTTTTCATTCTCAAACGACATTGGCATTTTATCGAAAACACAATATCCAGTTTCAAGGTGTGCCAAGATTAAAGAAAGGAGTTTATCCTAAATTCATGTCGAAAAGATATGAAAAAACAGAACCTTTACACAGTTCTCTCGGAATTGTCGATCGTGTGATTAGGACATTGCGAGACATGGCTTACAATGCAGAAATAGATGTTATTCAACCTCAAGAAATGAAAAGATTAGTAGAATTATATAACAATTCTCCTCATGCTACTCTCTCGTATTATGCGGGAGAACAAGTCTCTCCATTAATGGCTCAAAGAGATCCTGTTTTAGAAAAGTTTATTATGAGACGAATTTGTCAGGAAAATTTTAACGTTAAAGCTCAGGACGGATATGAAATTCCGATTGGTGAAATTGTTAAAGTCTATAATGACTTCGATAAGTTTGATAAAAGAAGGAGTATGATTCAGCCTGGGAACTATTATGTTTCTGATTATAGAAGAGGTTTGTATGAGATTACGAACTACGATACCAATGAAACACAAGAACTTCCAAGAGCTCGAATCCAACCAATAGAATATAAATAAAAAAAGAAAAAAGAATTTTTTTAAATTAATTGTTTATTGATTACCTTTTAATCA
>CAOMRW010000046.1 GCA_948485625.1 uncultured Clostridia bacterium
GACGGTTGTGAAGTTTTCTTCAATAATATTTATAACAAAGAAGAGATAAATGCTTTTTATGATGCAGGTTTAGAGCCAGGAGAATTGAAAAACTTATATAAGGTCAAAATTTTTCCAACAGGACAAATCAAGGTGAATGGCAATTTGACCGATGCTTTCACCTTAGAACAGCTTTATAATTGTTTGAATAATAATTCAGATAATATTAAGAATAATTTAAATGATTTAAAAACATCAATAGAAGAGATTGAGACAAAATATAATTTAAGAAATGAAGAAAACACAAAATTATTAGACCAATATTCTGAACAAATAGTAAATGGAATTAAACAATCAGTTCTCCAAGACAACGGAACTGCAGTCACTAAGATATATAAATATATACCAAAGCAATCGGGTGAAACAGATAGTGAAATAACAGCTGGCAATATTGGAACATTCTTTTATCCATTTTTTCGCAAACCATCAGCTTTTGCAGATTTTAATACATATAATTATAATAACTTTAATGAAACAAAATTGAAAGAAATATTTGAAGGATTGACTTCTTATTTGGCCAGTGATGAATCTAAACTTATCGGCTATACGTTTAAAGAAGATAAATTTTCAACTAAAGTCGATCAAGTTATGAAATATTCACAAATACAACCATTTTTGAAAGATTACATTCAAAATATGCAGAACTTATTGAATAATTTAACAAAGAAAAAGTCATCTGAATTTAAAGATTTTGCAAATGAACATATAACTGATGCTAATCTTAAAGTATTCCCAAAAGATTGGAATGAAGAATTGACAGACTGTTTAGGAATTCAAACATATAACGAATTCATAACAAAATTCAATACAAACAATCAAAATTTAAATGAAATATTAAAAGAAATCAAAGACACTGATTATTCAGATATTATTGATAATAAACAGCATACAGTTATCACAACAGATAAAGATGGCACTATCAGAGCACAAACTTTCACAACTCAAATATATGACAAAAATAATCCTGAACATCAAAAAATAGATCTTGAAAAATTGAATAAAGAAGGTATTCAAATAATAGACCCAAATGAAAAATACAAAGATCAAATACTTATTCCTGAACGAACATATAATGATTTAAACTTTTTTGAACGATTATTAGTTCAATCTGGTGGAATTATAAAAGATGAAATGAAACCGCCAGTTTTAGTTGTTTCTGATAAAGATAATTGGATATATAAATTATATAATAATATAAAATATGGATTTGATGTAGTCGTTTATGATGCATCTATATTATTAGCTGTTTTAATGATAAATGTTTTTAAATGTATATATTATTTATTTAAACATGGACTAGATATAGTTTTATTTCTTCCCAAACTAGGCTATTATTTAGTTTGCAAAATCAAAGAGAAATATTCTGATACAGAGCCACCTCAAATTGATCCAGGTTCTTATGTTCCTACAAATACTCCCACACCTACACCAACTATAAGTGAACCAGAACCTACGCCATATCCAAAAATAACAAAAAGAACAGCAACATTTAATTCATATAAAGATTTCCTTCAATATATCAAAGACCAAATTTTATCAAAAAAATTGGAATTAGGAGCAGTTGTTCTTAGTGTGGCTGGAATTTTCTTTTTCCCAAGTTTATGTTTTAGAATAGAACGATTTTGGAATTATATTCATCCTAAAGAAGGAAATAATGCGAAGCCAAAACATCGTTTTCAATCGCATAAGAGCAAAATATCACCTCCATCTTCTCCCTCGAAACCAAAAACATTAGCAGAAGGAGATGAAGAAGAAGACCAAATCGATAATTTATATAATAAATATTTAAATATGACAGCTGATGATCCATCGTTTATAAAAGAAAATTTTCTGATATATCATGAAAAAATGATCAGAAATTTGTGTAAAGCACATGAAGAATTAATTGAATATATTGAAAACAATTTGAGCACTAACGATAATATTGTGAAAGATTTTAAAACAGTTCAAGGCGTTCCAGAATTCAATGTGAAAAATGAAAACATTGAAGGGGATACAAAAACAATCAATAACATAAATTATAATATATTGAAAATTAAAATAAATAATGATGATATTGAACAAAAATTGAAACAAATAAATGGAAATATATTCAAAATAATTCTTAGAAAAGATGTTGTTTATGACACAGAAGGACGATATATCAAAGAATTTTTCATAAGTGTTCATGATAAGCATATCACTTGTCCGATAATAACTTATGATGAAGAATCGAAAGGATATCAAAATAAATGTTCTGAAGATAGCTCTCAATTTTTCATAGCTTTTGATGAGCGTCTGAATTTTGTACCATATACGTTATGGATTAATGGAGATTTGAGTATAATGAATCTAACAAGTCAAGACGCAATTGAATCGAATAATCCGGTGATTAAATGTAAAATAATTGAAGCAGATAATGCTCTCAAATTACACAAAAGTGACGTTCATTATTTCTATAAGCCTTCAATTATTTCAGAAGATAATGATTATTATAAAATGATTTTTGAAGTACCCTCAGATTATACAATTCCACCGCATTTACAATTTAAATTCTCAGAATATTGTTTTGGCAATAAATGGGATTTAATATGGGATGGAACAAAATGGGATGGCAAAAATATCCAAGGCAAATCAAATAGCAAAGTGATTGAAAAATGTAAAATGAGATGTGATAAAGATCATTATGGAGCGACTGGTTGTTATATTATGATGAAAAGAGATGAGTGGAATGAAAAATTTGTACCAGAATGGGATGAACCATATGAGAATAAAGGAGGATTAATGGGAAGGTTTTTCAATGCTTGTTCAAAAAGTGGAAACATGGTTGATAAAATTTTATTCAAAAATGGAACTTTTTGTGATAATGCTTATGAAGAATATGGAGTGAGTCTAGGCTGGTCAGATAACATTCATGATACAAAAGTTGATGGATATGATTTGATTAAAATTAGGGGTTCTATCTATAACTATTCAACAAATAAAAGCAAAATAAAGATAGAAGATATTGATTTAATTTATAAAGATTTAACACCTCCTAATTGTGACATAGCTAATCGTTTATCATTTAGAATAGGCTCAAATAAAATTTATGAAGATAAAATTGGAAATGCAGGATGTATTGATATCGTTGGCGTTTTGGATACGATTGAAAAAGTTGTTTTTAGACATGAGGATTCAAAAATTGATTCAAGTCATAGAAATATTGAATTATATCTGAAAAAGGATATGGTGGATCCAGTAGATGAGGTCAATTGGGATGGAATTATGAATCCTTTCAAATATATTATTCAGCAACAATTTTATGAAATAACACCAAACCCAAATGCAGCAACCACACTTTATACAGATTATAATATCACAAGTTCTAAAATCATAACCGCCGATAACATCACGACGATGAGAAGTGATTTAAATTTAGTGACAAATAATTTGGATGTCGTATCGTACGATTTGAATGAAATGAATCATAGAGTTAACGTACTTGATTCAGAAATGGTTCAAGTCAAAGACATAACTCAACATTTAGAACATGACGTTAAGAAAACAAGAATTATTTCATATACAGCCCTAGCTTTTGGTATAGCAGGTACAATAGGGAGTGCAGCATCTATCGGCATGCAACTTTTTCCGAATGGTATTCAATTAATTTCAAATTCTATATCCAGCTTTTTCAGAGGTATGTTTAGTAGGTCCAGAGTTTTGGGTGCTCCTGATTGGACCAGATTACGAATTATGTTCGGAAATATGGCTGTTAGGAGCATAACCACCGATATTTCACCTGTTATTAATTGGTGTAATTCAGAATATAAACAATTAGATGATATAACTATTGATAACGAAGATGAAAATCCAAATGATTATTCGTTATCGGTTGAAGCCGCTTATGAATTATGTAATCAATTCAGAGAAACATTGAAACCTATTATCAAATTATT
>CAOMRW010000047.1 GCA_948485625.1 uncultured Clostridia bacterium
CATAGATTTCACTTTTATATATGAAGAAGTAAAAGAATTATATAGTGATATAGGAAGACCAAGTATCGATCCTGTGGTTTTATTTAAGATAGTATTTATCCAAGCATTAGATGGAATAAAGTCAATGAGAAAGACATGTGAAAAAATAAAAGTAGACGCCGAATATAGATGGTTTCTAAAAATACCATTTGGTCAAGAAACACCTCACTTTTCAACATTTAGTAAAAATTATGAAAGAAGATTTAAAGGAACAGATATATTTGAAAATATATTTATAAACATAATAAAACAAGCTCAAGAATATGGAATGTTAAATGATGAGTCATATATGGATTCAACACATAGAAAAGCGAATGCTAGTAAAAATAAATATGAAGATGTAATAGTAAAACAAGCAAAGAAAAGAAAAAAAGAAATAGAACAAGAAATAAATGAAGAACGAAAAAGATTAGGCAAAAAAGAATTTGAATATAAAGATGAATATGAAGAAAAACACATAAAAGTGAGTACAACAGATAAAGAGTCGGGATATTATCATAGAGATAATAAAGAAAAAGGATTCATGTATTTAGAACATAGAACAGTAAATGGAAAATGTAATATAATAACAGATGCCTATGTAACAAAAGGAAATATTCATGATTCCGTAGTATGTATAGAAAGATTAGAATACCAAAAGAAAAAATTAGATATAAAAATAAATAAAGTAGGATTAGATTCAGGATATGACACGATAGAAATAAAGAAATATTTTGAAGAAAATGATATATTTGGAGTAATTGCATATAGAAGATTTCAACAAGGAACAACCAAAATAAGAAGATATGAATTTGAATATAAAAAAGAAGATGATGTATATGTATGTCCAAGAACAGGAATAATATTGCCCTATAAAAATATAGATAAGAATGGCTACAAAGAATATTATGATAGAAAGCAATGTGAAGGATGTCTATTTAAAAATGAGTGTTGTGGAAAAGCAAAATTTAGAACGATAAGAAGATTAATAAATGAAGAAACAAATGAGAAAGCAAGAAAAAGAAGATTAAGCGAAGAAGGAAAAGAAACATTTAAGAAAAGAAAAACAACAGTAGAAAGAAGTTTTGGTGATTCAAAACAAAATCATGGATATAGATATACACTATATAAAGGTGTGGATAAAAATCAGGCATATACACATCTGATTTGTGCTGCCCAAAATATGAAAAACATAGCAATAAAAAGATATAATATAGATAATAAACACTCCAATACCATTAAAAATCATAATATATTAACCAAAATATTAAAATTTTATGAAAAATTATTGCAAGAGAAAACCTCACATTTAAAAATGTGGGGTTTGTCTACAGTCTGAAGATACTGAAAAATAGTATCTTTTTTTCTTTTACTTTTTAAAATTTTATGGTATTATATTCATATACTAAATGTAGACAGGAAAGGTGATATGGTGAATAATAAATCTAGAGGATTTAATCTTATTTGGATATTATCAATTGTTGTAGTAACAAGTATTATATCAGCTTTAACAACTGGTGTGATTGTCTATAATAACAATAAAATAACTAATAAACTAACCTATGGAGATTTAGCAAAAGATGAAAATTTAAATCAATTCTTAGAAGTTTATGCTAATATAGTTACCGAATATTATCAAGATGTGAATAAAAAAGAACTATTAGAAAAAGCCATAGCAGGAATGATGGATTATTTAGGCGATGATTATTCCTCTTTTCTAAATAATACTGATACAGATAATTTATTCGACCAATTATCAGGCGAATATAAAGGTATTGGAGTATCTATTGATAATTCTACAAAAGCTATAACCAAAGTTTATAAAAATACACCTGCAAGTAAAGCTGGAATTCAGGTAGGAGATATCATAATAGGCTTTAATGAAATAGATACTTCAGCTATGAATGCTAGTGACATAGTGGATTTAATAAAGAAAAGTGATGACTACTTTACATTAAAATTAACTAGAGGCGATATAAATGTTACCGCCACTCTAAAAAATGAAAATATTATTTCACCTAATATAGATTATAAAATTATCGAAAATACTAACATAGGATATTTATATATTCAAACATTTTCAAATACATTAGATGTCCAAATAAGAGAAGCTTTAACAGAACTCGAAAACAGTGGCATAACATCTTTAATTATTGATGTACGTAATAATACAGGAGGATATTTAGATGCTGCTACCAAAGTGGCAAATATGTTTTTAACAAAAGGAAAAAGAATATATAGTCTTGATTATAAAGGAGAACTAACCCATTTTGATGATGAAACAGAAGAACATAGAGAATATAATATTGCAGTATTAGTTAATGAAAGTACTGCCTCAGCTTCTGAGATTTTAGCTGCAGCCCTAAAGGAAAGTTATGGAGCTCAAATTATAGGAGAAACAACTTTTGGCAAAGGTAAAGTACAACAAACAATGAAATTAGAAGGAGGAACAATGGTTAAATATACTTCCTCTTATTGGAATACGCCTAATGGAAATTGTATAGATGGTAAAGGAATTGTTCCTGATTACCTTTTAAGTAATGAAGTTTTAACGGATGAAAATGGAACAATAACTGAATTAATTGATAAACAATTAGAAAAAGCAATAGAAGTACTATCTCAATAATAACAAATTTACAGTTTGTTATTTTTTTATATTTTTGATATAATTAACTTAGTTATGAAAGTTAGGCGTGCGTTTATGATTAATAACATAAAAATAGGTGATAAATTACAAATACATTGCTACAAGCACAATGGTAAATTGCATCAATTATGCAATGAAGCTATTGTATTAGATATTGATGAAGATAAAATAGTAGTAGCAAACAATAAAGCAAAATTAACAGAGTCTGATGGTCGCAGCTATCATGCTAAAGAAGCGGCTATACTATTTTTTTATAAAAAACATTGGTTTAATATAATTGGCCAGCTTAAAGAATATGGCTTATTTTATTATTGCAACATAGCAACACCATATCTAATTGATGGTAATATTATAAAATATATTGATTATGATTTAGACTTAAGAGTTTTTCCAGATGGAGGTTTTAAAGTACTTGACTATAATGAATATAATTATCATCGCAAATTAATGCATTATTCAAGTGAAATTCAAATGATAATTAAAAATGAATTGAGCAGATTAATTGAAATGAAAAGAAATAATGAAGGACCTTTTCAACATGGAATAATAAAAAAATATTATGATTTATATAAAAAAATGGAAAAGATACAATAAAAAAAGGAATTATTTGTATCTTTTTTTCATAATATATAAAGAAAGTAAAAAAAATAATTCATATAAAAATTAAGAAAAAATACAGAAAAAATAGGAAATATATAGGCAATTATTAATAAATTGAAAAAAATGTCGAAAATTTTTAAAAAAAGTGTTGACTTTGTTTATATGATTTGTTATATTACTTATGCACTTCGGAAAAAAGCTCATAAAAGCTTAAAAAAAGTGCAAAAAAAATTAAAAAAAGTTGTTGACAAAGCCTCGTAGAAATGATATATTAGTCATATGCGATGCAGAGAAAAGCAACGCTGAAATGATCTTTGAAAACTAAGTTAAAAAGTCAATTTTGAGTAGCTTAGATTAAACTTAAAAATTAAGATTAATGAATAAATCTTTTTATTGAGAGTTTGATCCTGGCTCAGGATGAACGCTGGCGGCATGCCTAAGA
>CAOMRW010000048.1:0-2271 GCA_948485625.1 uncultured Clostridia bacterium
AATAATGAACGTCACTTTTGTGTAATTTGAGAGCATTATCTGCTTCAATTATTTTGCACTTAAAAACTGGTTTATTCGATTCAATTAAATCCTGACTTGTTTGATTCATTATACTCAAATCACCGTTCATCCATAACGTATATGGCACAATATTGAGACGCTCATCAAAAGCTATGAAAAATTGAGTGCTATCTTCAGAACATTTATTTGTATATCCTTTCGATTCTTCATCATAAGCTATTATCGGACATTGAATATGATTATCATGAACACTTATGAAAAATTCTTTGATATATCGCCCTTCTGTGTCATAAACAACATCTTTTCTGAGAATTATTTTGAATATATTTCCATTGAAAGCTTTCAATTTTTGTTCAATATCTTCATCGTTTATTTTAATTTTCAATACATTATAATTTACATTATTGATTGTTTTTGTATCCCCTTCAACGTTTTCATTTTTCACATTGAATTCTGGAACTCCTAATTTTATATTAAAAAGTGAATCTGTCTTATCTGATGACGTAGCTAATTTTTCAATATCAACACCGTTTATTAATCCATTTACATTCAAATTTGCTAATATATTGAAATTGCCTAAAACCGGTTTTTTCTCATCAATTATTCGGCCATCTTCTTTCAAAATATTGATATCATAACTTTCTAATAATTCGTTAACTGAATTCACTCCTGAAATATTTGCTGGCAAATTATTATTAATATTAATATCTGCTATTTCATCTGATAATAATTTTATATCATCAACGGGGTCTACATGATGGCGCCAAACCCATTCACCTCCATATTGAACAATTTGGCCTTTTCCTTCAAATCGATCTTGATTAAATAATTCAACCAAATTTGACACTTCATCTGAATAGCTATTTCGCCAATTTTTTATAAAACCTCTATTTTCATATAATAACATCACCCACTCTTCTAAATAATCATCCCATACATAGTTATCAGGAGGAACAAATTCATGATTGGTTCTCCATCCAGCTTCAAAATTCTGTCCATGTTCTTGCCATTCTTGATCAAAAACATTCCAAACATAATTATCACCAAAATGTTGTCTTTGATCTCTTTGCCATTCTAATCTTTCACTTTGATCTTGATTTGTATATGAGTTATAATTTGCATGAAATATCCATTGATCATATCTATCACTCCAACGAATATCACCACCATTTATATAATTTGGCAACTGAAAATTCGCAAATCCTGAACTAGGATTCGTTCTCCAGTCTCTATTTGATTCAGATATATTATTTAAGGTGCCGATAGCAACCCATTCACCATGAAAAGTGTCAATGACATAATTAGCTGGCATATTTTGTGCATTAAGATTTGTTCGCCAACCAGATTGAAAATTAGAATTATTATGAAGAACCCAGTGATCAGTTAATATGTCAAAAACATAATTTTCATCTCTTTGAAAAGAACGATCATGTGATGTGTCAATTACATTCACTTTTTCTTTCTTTTTTTGTCGTCTTTTTATCGTTGTGTTCACTTGGGTTGCTGCTTCTTGATATATTTCTGGTTGAAACATCGCATCAACAAAAGAGCCGACATTATTATCAATTATTAAATGATTTTGCCTTTGAATTATATGTTGAATGTCAAGATGTTGTTGTTGTGAAATTTGGCCTACAAATCTTTGATTATTATTATTATCATTACAATTGCATTCTCTTATCCTTGAGACTCTTTCTTCTAAAACATTATGTTGCTGAATAATATTTCGAATATTTCTATTCGTTGTATCGATCCATCCATGAAAACTAGGGTCTCTCATATCGTCATCATTATCTTCATCATTATTATTATTATCATTTCCATTTCCATCAATAATAACACCATTATTAATATCCACCAATTGCCCTCCGTCAAAATTGCTCATGCTTAATGCTAAACGTCCATTTTCAATTTTTTTGGCACGAATCTTTTTGAATGCACTTGTGATTACCATGCTCATAATTCCTGAACCAAGAATAACCAAAATAACAGTAAAGATACTTTTCACAAGCTCTGTTTGGTTTTCATAATATTTTTTCAAAAATTCATAAGCACTTTTCACTTCAATAACGATATCACCTGTGGTTTCTATTGGATGATTGACAAATTGATAAACTGCTTTTGCTAATGTTCCTGCTTTTGAATTCCATACCCATTGAACTGTACCGTTAAATATTTCAATAAATTTCTCTTTAGTAAAGTTATTATATAAAAATGTTTGTATTGGAGCTGTATATTTACTATTTTGAA
>CAOMRW010000048.1:2371-3618 GCA_948485625.1 uncultured Clostridia bacterium
TTCTGTTTATTTATATTTTTGCCTATCCATTCTTTCCAGTCTTCAAAACTGCTTGTATTTGAAAAGTATTGTTTCAAAAAGTCGACAAAATTTTCGACAACGGCAAAATGTTTATCACCAGCAACATCATCATCAAAATGTGCTATATATGTCTTCTGATATGTTTCTCCATCTTTACCAAACACAGTCTGTTTAAAATTATTATATATATTTAATAATGCGGTTTTATTAAAATTCTCCATGATATGACGGAAAAAATTCTGATTCTGTTTATCGGCCTTCTTCAATTTTTCAAAAACATTGGCCATATTATCATATTCGATTTCACCTTTATCGTTCACTGTTTTTGTTTTTAAAGTTTTTGTTTCTATTTCATCTTTGGCTTCATTATATACTGTCACTTCTTGATTATTTAAGCCTTCCATGATATCTTCATGCATTTGAGATATTGTTTCTGTGTTTGTATTGATTGCATTGACCATTTGGTCAAAATTTGTGATAGGTTCTTCTTTGGTTTTCATTCTATATTTGGTCAAAAATGATCCATACCATGGTTCTGATTCTTTTTCGGTTTCTTCATACGTTATCACTTTTGCTTTTCCATCTGGTTTAATATTTGATGAACTGTCAAAACCGAAATCTTTCAAATTATTGAATGTTTTCATCCAATTATATAAGTTTTCAAAAGTGATATTCAATGATTCAATAATCTCATTAATTGTGGTTACTTTTTCTTTTTCATAATAGCATCGTTTATCCTCCCAATAATCCAAAAGTTGAGCACCATCCTCTTTTTTAAGGGGGAGCATTTTCAATAGTTTATTATCTGGACTGATAACCGTCATAGCCCTTGAATGTTTAATAAACTGATTGAGTACTCTTATTAATTGATTATATGTCTTTATTGAATTGTTTTCTGTTGAGATATAATATTTATTCTTTAGATCAAAATCTAATCCTTTTAATGTTAAGTCTGAAATTTCACGGTTTACATCAAAAGTTGCGTCTATTTTCAATTGATTCAGAGAGTTTTGAATAGCATCTGAATTATCATTCAAACATTTATAAAGCTGTTCTAAGGTGAAAGCATTGGTCAATTTGCCATTCACCTTGATTTGTCCTGTTGGATAAATATTGACCTTATATAAGTTTTTTATATCTCCTGGCTTTATACCTGCACCTGCTGTTATATAAGCATTTATCTCTTCTTTGTTATAAATATTATTGAAGAAAACTTCACAACCGTC
>CAOMRW010000049.1 GCA_948485625.1 uncultured Clostridia bacterium
TTACAAAAAGAAGACTTACCAAATGATGAATTCAGAAAAAAGAGACTAATTGGAGTAAATGATCTTCTCATTTGTGAATTGATACGTGATGATAAAATTGAAGAATTTATCGATTATGTAACTAAAACTAAATTTCCTCTTAACTCTATAATAAAAATTTCGATTTTTGAAACAAATCAATTGTTATTAAAAAAAGAGCCGACATTAATAGAATATTGTGCTTTTTACGGATCAATCAATATTCTAAAATTTTTATTTGACAATGCAGTAAAATGCACACCTTCATTATGGAAATATGCAATACACGGCAATAACAAACAAATTCTCGATATATTAATTGAAAAAGAAATCAAACCAAATGATGAATCATATGAAAAATGCTTTGAAGAATCGATTAAATGTCACAATATAGATATTACAAATTATATACAAGCAAACTTGATTTCAGAAAAAGATGAAGCCAATAATATAAAAAAGTGTTATAATAGAAATTCTTATTATTATTGTTTGCGTTATCATAATTACATGCATATTCCAAGTAATGTGAACAACAAATTCATTTTTTTTTATTTTTGCGAATTTGATTATTATAAACTTGTGGAGTATTTTGTTAAAACAAAAAAGATAGATATAAATTCAACAGTAGTCAAAGAAAAACATTTTTAATCGAATTATGATAATAATTTAAGAGAGTTTTATTTTTGATATAAATGAAATTTTCAAAAAACATATTTAAATGAAATTTCCTTGATATTTCAAATGGTATTTCATTTTATTGGTTCATGTTAATGTTTATTTTTCAAAATTTTACATTTCAGCATTATATTTAGCAGCAGAACATAATAATTTCGATATAGTTCATATTTTAATTAATCAACAAAACATTGATCTTAAAAGACCTCTTTTTATGTCATGCCAAAAACTTACCAAAATCATCCTTCCATATTCTTTAGAAAAAATCGCAAGTTATTCTTTTCATGGATGTTCATCTTTGAAAGAAGTTTCTATACCATCTTCTGTAATCTCTATTGGTGATTTTTCCTTTTCTAAATGCGTATCATTAACCGAAATATTGATTCCACCCTCTGTTATTGAAATAGGAAAAAATTCATTTAGCTGTTGTTCATCTTTAACCCAAATATCAATACCATCAAATGTAATCTATATTGAAGACTATACATTTTTTAAATGCAGTTCATTAAAAGATGTATCGTTTTCTTCATGCATTACAATTGGAGAATGTTCATTCTATGAATGCGTTGCTTTAACAGATATACAAATACCTTCAACTGTAACAGAAATTGGAGATAGAGCTTTTTATGGATGTAAATCATTAACATCAATATCAATTCCACCTTCATTAATACTTGTTGGTAAAGATGCTGTTGGTGAATGCCCACAACTAAACACTTCAATTATACAAAAAATCGAAGATTTAGTAGACAATCAAAATAAATCATCATATGAAATAGAATTGCAATCACTGTTTGAACAACAAGCCATGAATTTTCAGACACCAAAGAAGCTTGTTGAGGAGTTTAAAAGTTTAAATGGAACAAAAATGGATTTCCATTCTCTAGTAGTTAAAATACATGATGTATCAAATCAGCATGATTGTCAATTTATATCTCTTTATACAGGAAAGTCTAGAACGACTCAAGTATTTGTGTGCCAACATTATAAAACCAGCTTTTTATGTAGAGCTTGTGTAAAATACTATTATGATAATATTAGCAATAGATACATATTAGATGAAATCAACAATACGCACACACATCATATAAACCAAATCCCACAAAGAAAAGGCAGAAACACTTTAACAATTGAGCAGAAAAAAAATATAATTAATTTGACAAAACTTGGATTGACTGCAGGTCGAATAAGACTCAATGAAAACTTGCATTGTTCTCCATACGTTTTGTATAGTGTTCGCCGTCAAATTATCCAAGAATTACGCTCAAATGAAATGCAACATATGAAAAATGAAATAATGAATTGGAGTAATTGGTCTCATATGATCTATAAGGATAAAAAGGATCGATTTTGTTGTTTATATGGATTTTTTGAACCAGTAGTCAATTCTTATTATTCTTCAAGTGTTTGTGTAGTGGATGATACATCATGCACTAATTATTACGGTCAATCTTTATTTGTTGTCATTTGTATCGACGAAAATTACCACGATCAGGTATTATCTTTTTCTTTAATGACCAAAAAGACAATAAAATACATTTCCAGATTTTTCTGTGAATTAAAGAAAAGAGTTGGCAATATTAATATCTTTTTAACCGATAGAAATAAAGCGCAAATCGAATCAATAAAATGCGTATGGCCTGAATGCAAAATTATATATTGTGCTGTTCACATAGGGCGCAATATAAGAAATGATGTTGGCGATGAGATGTTTAAGCTTTATGTTCAAATGAGAAAAGAGATCATTTCAGAAGATGATTTACTTGACAAATTCCGTCAATACATTATCGCTCATGATACAGAAAATTCTAAAGCAACAAACTTACTTAAAACTCTCTTAAAAGATATTGACTATTAGTTGCCCAGTAGAATTGATGTCTGTGAACATTGTGATACAGACAGCACGAATCGCATTGAAGGTTTTTTTGGAAACCTTAAAACACTGACAGACCATCATATCTTATCTTTTCAATATCTTCTTAAAGGTATATTTATACTTGCTAAGAGATTCAAAACAAGATCTGCAAATCAAAAGCAGATTAGTATTAATCCGTATATTATTTCTGTACAAGAACAAAATCAAATAAGCAGTTTTGCACTTCAAAAAGTTTTGAACGAATTTAATGAAAGTGATATTGAAGATGATGATACTTTATATTCTCAATCTTGCTGCATAACAAGAGCTGTTTATGGAATTCCTTGTAAGCACCTAATCAAACATCGAAAAATGGAAAAAAGGAATCCTCTTTTAAAGATTGATGATTTCTCGAAAAGATGGCTTCATGGCGTTGATTATAATATTGCTATAGAAGTAAAGAGCAATATTTCTAACAAGGTATTAGATGATGAAGATTCTTTCGATTTCTCATATTCGTCATTGTTAGGCGAATTTGAAAAATATTTCTCAGCAGCCAGCAAGTGTAAGCCTATTCAAGTTGCTCTTGTAGATTGCTTAACCACTTTAAACCAAATAGAAGTCAAGCCAGAAGGAAATTCAGATTTACTGCCACCGAGCCATTTGAAAATTCCTGGCGCACCAAAAACGCGTCCCATATTCAATGTTGAACATAATGAGTTAAATAATAAGAAAGGAATTAAAAGAAAAACAAAAAAAACATATGAAAGTAAAATTTTTATTGAATCGGATGATTAATCTTTTTGATGATAAGTAAACAAATATTTTTTTTTGCTTTTAATCGTTGTTTTCCTGCTTCTCTTTTTGTTTTCAATTGTTGTTTTTCTTGCTTCTCTTTTTGTTTTCAATT
>CAOMRW010000050.1 GCA_948485625.1 uncultured Clostridia bacterium
TTAAGGTTATTATTAGTTTGTTGAAGTAAACTAGTAAAGTCTTCTTCACTATATCCACTATAACAAATGATATCTGTAGCCATTCGTTTTGCATTGATATGCACGAATCTTATTGTTTGAAATGCCATTATACAAGTAATGTTATAGTGTCTTGTTTTTGTTAGCAAACGAATAAACTCACTATTACCATTCTTTAATAAATCACTCCCTGCACAATCATCTAATATGATCAAAGTATTATAAGGATATGTTGATGTATTATATTTAGCAAGTTTATTAGCTATATATACAATTCTATCATCTATATCTTCTAATGAATGTTTATTGATTAATCGTTCCATCTCCTCATTGGCTTCTTTCATTTTTGATAGAACATGTTTAACTAACGCATAATATTTAACTTTACGTTTGAGATGTTTTTTAAGAAAATTCATTAACTCAGTTTCATTAACATAATCAATATCTGTTTTAATACTTTTATGTAAGACCTCAGCTGTTTTATCCGCTTTACCACTAGTTGAACAAAATATTATTTTACTATAATAAGGCTTTTTAAATAATTTCTCTGTTATCATTATATGAGACCATATCCAATAACTTTTCCCAGCTCCTGGTCTACCTATTAGGAAAATAATGCCATTCGTACTAAATGGATAATCTGGTGATAATGGTTTTATCAATGCCATTTCTATATCACGCTGATTCTTTTTCATAGCTTTATTTATTTCATTCTTAACTTGATTAATAATATGTTTTGTCATATTTTTATTATTGTTAAATGAATTATAAAGAATTTGTTAAAGAGTGTTTCAAATATCAGTTGATAGGTTATATTGTCGAATTGCTGTATGAGGAAGGAAAAATAATTTATAAAATATTAACTAAGTCCACTTCATAATTGCATCAGGAATTTGTTTTTGTTTTGACCAATATTCAAGTTCCATTTGTGATAAATTGATAGGATTACCTTCTCGTAAATTTTTAGCAGGAATTGTGTCCTTAACACCTCCTTCATATTGTACTTTATATTTATTTTTCTTTTCATCATAACTAATAATTTTATCTACGATTCCTCTTTTACCTTTCTTTAGAGAATTAGCTAGTGGTATATTATTGGCTGACCTAATTAATCTATAACCTGGTAGTTTATCAATTGAATCATCTTTGGCTTTTACTATAAATTGATTACCTGACTTGGAATCAACAATATAAGATTCTTTACTAACTTTATTACGTTTCTTTGAAAATGGTTCATTAGCTAAAACAATTCTCACCTTTTCGTCAGGTTCAAAATGATAAGGATTTATTTTGGTTTTCTTTTGAATATAATTTAATTCGTCATCTTTTGTTATATCGTTTGGAGCTTTATTGTCTAAAGATCTATGAGGTGAATTATTATATGCATCTATTAAATTACTCATTTCTGTTTCATCTATATATCTATTTTCACCAATTGCATCTCTAATAGTTCTCATGAATCTATTAATGATACCTAAAACATTATGGTTGTTATCTTCAGTTGTTTTATAAATTATATTCTTTGATTTCATAAAATCTAATACTTCATTTGACAAGTATGCAGTATCTTGATCGCTTGTTATTGAATGCACAGCTTCAACATCGTTAAAGAATTTTGTTAATGCTTCAATTACTGATTTTGAACCTTTACCTACTAATGGATATGCATAAGCTTTTCTTGTATTAATATTTATAAGCATTAAATAATTACGTCCTCCTTTTTGTTTTTCATTAATGAAAGTATCCATTTGATAACCATTGGGATGTTTTGACACAATTGGCATAAATTCTGCTTTCGGTACCTTGACATCATGAACTATATTATTTTTTAGAAATTGTTTAGCTTCATTTTCACTAAATCCATAACGTTTGGCTAATGGTACAAACTTATTTTGACTCTTCCACGGGAAAGAATGGAAGAGCTCTTCAATTGTATTAAATTGTTTTTTATTCATTTAATTTTTTATAAAAATATTTATGGGCACTTTTGAACAAAATTTAAACATATAATAATTTATCGTATGATAGAAATTGCATATCAATGCAAAACGAATCATTTCTTGGTATAACTATTGGAATTTTATTATGGCGTCCTGAATAGAACTCAATCCAAAATTTCTGGTCTGTTGAATTTAATTTATAGTATTTTATTGGCGTGAAATCAACTGAGCTATCTCCAATATAGTTATGTGAAGATTGTTCGGCAATAGATGAATAAATTTTGCATGGTAATCTATCCCATACATTATAAAAATCTAATCTCCTAAGCCATTTATTTTGATATTTTTCTTGTTTATTTTGATATGATTTATTACCAATATTCATTACATCTGAAAAATCGAATCTTCTATAATTTTCATCTGTATTTTTTTCTAAAAAATTGATTTTGAAATCGACATAATAAAGAATTTTATTAATATTTTCTTCAACCTTTACGTATTGTGGTTCTTGAGTTGGTTCTGGAGTTGGTTCTGGCTCATAATCTGGATTCTCTACGTAACAACCATAATTAGTGTGTGTATTTGTTGGTGAAAATAATGTTTCTATGAAAGTATTCTCTTTGTAATCATAGTATCCATCCATTTGGATATCATTGAGTTCTCTGCTTGTATTATTTAAGCTGAATAATGGTATAAATATATCAACATTACTTTTATAAAAATCATTAAGTTCTTTTTTAAATGCTTCAAATTCTTCATTGGTCTTAAATGCTAATGCATATAAATCTTTTATCATTAGAAATGGACCATAAATGGGTTTTAAATATCTATTAATAATTGCTAAAAAACTTTTACGTGTACTTGTTAACGTATCCTTTGTAAAATTATATTTTTCCATCACATTTTTATTGTACTCTTCAAATTTTGGCTGAACTATTTTAACAATGTCTTCAAATATTTTTCTCAAATCATTTTCTGTTCTTAGCCATGATATAATATGTGCTGAAACCTCTCCCTTATATTTTTCATCTATCATATCATATATCTCGTCATTGGTTTTATTTATATTTTCATCTTTTTCTTTTATTTCATCAAATGCACTGCTTAAATACTTTCTAATACTTAAATCAAATTCTAGTTTACGTCCTCTGGCTATTGTACTAATATTCCTAACGCCTACAATAGATTCACCGCGGTTAGATGTGCTCCATTCAGGTGGAAAGTTAAACCAATAACGATTAGGTTTAGTTGGGTCTCTTTCACCGTCTTCTAGAAAATAAGTTGTTTCGATTGGTATAGGAACTTGTTCGTCCCTGATATTATTTATAGTAGGATGTAATGTTTTTATTTTGGTTTGGTACATTTATATATAAATAAAATTATTTATACTTCTATATGAATTGGGCTTATAAGAATACAATGAAAGTTT
>CAOMRW010000051.1 GCA_948485625.1 uncultured Clostridia bacterium
AAATTATCCCAAGGTCAATTTTTTTGTAGAAGGTCAAAATATTCACCATTCAAATTTGAAATTTGAAGAAATTTGAAATATAAAATTAAGACTTAACAAATAATATAATAAGTATAAATATAAATAATAATTGCTCTTCCATTTCAGCAATTAGGACATTTGTTATAAATTTAGAAAAATTAATGACATCAATTGCTAAATGGTTTATAATGATCTGAAATAATCTTAAATTCTGAATAGTTATTTTATAAAGATCTAACTTGGAGCTAAAAATCCTGTTTTGGTACTGGATGTATTTAAATTTAAGGAAGTTAAAATTTTGAAAAAAGTCAATTTTGATATGAAAAATATTTTATTTACAAAATTATTAGATTATTATTATAACATATAATATATGTTATGTAATTTAAATCAATTTATAAAAGAAAAAATAAAATAAAAAAAAATATTTGATTTGTATATATCGAACCAGGAACATATCTTAAATTTATCAATTGAACTAAAAAATATGCTCGCAAACAATTGATTCTTTTATTTTTTTAATATAATTTTCATAACTTTTCGAATGATTTTAACAAATTTGAATTATCAATATAACAATAAACACTTTCATTCTCATTAAATCAGGATTTTAATTATATATTTAATCACTAATTCACGAAATCTACTTTTACTATTAAAAGTAGATATTATATTATTATAATAATAAAAAACAAAGGATATAATAATATAATCTTTTAGTTATCAATAAAGTCACTTATATAATTATCAGTTTCAGTAAAAACCCATAGGTATTTACTGACAAAATAGGCTTACTAAATGATATTTTTTTTATACAAATAATTAAAGTATATTTTTAAAATATAGTGTTTTTTATTAACATAAGGATTTCATGAAAAAAAGTAGGGGTTTTTTATTATGAATCAGACATTTGAATGTATCATTTCATTCTTTAAAAAATTATATAAAAAAATATAACATTTACATGATATAAAGTGAATGGTTTATTTATTAATTCATTTATGAATATATCAATTCATTCTTTAAAAAATTATAAAAAAATATAACATTAATCATATACATAAAATGAAATAAAAATCATTACAATATTAGGAATAGCTATCTCAAAACTTTTTAAATGAGTTTATTGAAATAATAAATTTGAATAAACGAGTATATTAATGTAACCACATTTGGGCAACATTGAGCGAGACGAGGGTAATATTTCAAATAACCTATAAATGTAATTAGTATTTTTCTTTTTTTATAAATCTTGACATTAAAAAGAATATATTACAATTTCACAATGAGTTTAATGTCATTCTCGCATCAAGCAAATCCGGATCACTTCTCATTCTTAAAGGACTATGAATTTTTCTTTGTCTTTTTATTGTTCTTTCACAACTAGCTTCTGATGTTGTCGAACAATTAAGTCTCATTGCAATATCTGCTACATCATTCATTCCAGTTATTGCCCTTTTCATCTGCATCCAAGAGTATCCATCTATACTTTTATACTTATATTCCTCAAGAGCATCCTTAGGTGAGTCTAAATATTCATTAAATGTAGATATTGCGAAAAGAACTTCTTCCTTTGGTAAACCTCTTTGAACGAGAAAAGTGTGCAATGCATCTTTTGCGCATTGTACATAGTCTTTAAAATTCTCATTCTTTTCAACAATTATTTCATCATTTTCAAATTCCAATTCGTCTTCTTCTTCATACTCTTCTTCTGTAGAAGGAACATAGTCATAATCTGAAGTCTCAGATTCATATCCTTCAATTGTCATTTGTTCAACACTTTTGAAGTAATCAAGAAATTCATCATCGACTTCTGACTCTTCTTCAACATGAAAGTATTCCAGGTTGTTATCTTGTGTTGCATTAGCTCTGTCTGAGTTTCGATTCCAGAAATCTTCTCTTCCACTTGGGATAAAACTGTAAGCTAAAGACCAAATTGTTCCATCTGCAGAGTTGAGCGTGTAGTTTTGAAGACTTATTGCAAGACTATATGAATATCGGTTATTTTGTTCATAGTGTAATTGAAATAATGTTTTGATTCCTTTTTCCAGTAATGGAAATGCTTCATGAAGAGATGTTTCTGGACTTTCAAATGTCTTGACTAAACATTTATAAACTTTTAAACATTTGTATAAATCAATATATTTATCTATTGGAATATCAGGTAATGTCTTTTTAATCTGCTGAGAATGCTTGAGTAAATAGTTTAGAATATCATAATCATAAAGCCATCTTGTTTCGCAATGTGTTGGGCACCCTGGTCCTATATCCTCAAAATTATCATGAACTGTTGATGCTGTAGCATGTAAATGAGTTACAATTTCTTTGAGTTCTTTTATATGTGAGACTTGGTTCTTATATGCATTGTGTAAACGATGACAAAGGCAAGGAACAAAGATAACATTTTTAATTCCTGTAACATTTTTACGGTATAATGATCCTTTCCAATCATGGTTGAATGCTTTTTTTTGAGCTGTGTTTCCATCGCAAACAACACATCCTATTTTTATATCGGCAGCATTGATAAATCGTAATCCTTTTCTAATCGCTTCAACATAATCTTTTGCTTTTCCTGCTTTCATTTGTATTGTTCTACATGGGAATGAATTGTGATGTCCAACTCTGCATTCAAGAACAAAATGCAGATTTTTTTTACTTGCTGTAGTTCCTTCATCAAGCGCAAGACAAGTATAAGTGCATTGAGCAAAACGTTTTAAGGCTTTTCTTCTTTCCATGTTTGCTGTATCAATAAGCACACATCTTAGTTTATCTCTTTTCAATCTTTTAAAACGTTTTGGTATCTCGTTTACGGGATCTGCTATTTTTGGAAACTGAGTTCCAAATTGAATGAACTTACATGCTAAATCATAGAATTGTTGTGATGATAATACTTCAAGAGATAAGTTTTTTTTTCCAGTGAATATTGCCATATCTTTATACAATGATTCTTGTGTTATTATATGAGATTCTTCTTGTTGCTTGGTCCAAAGTTCATCTAATGTCAGCTGGTTTATTGGATCACCTGGCTTGCATTGGTGTGTGTTTTTAAGTAACCACTTTTTAAAATGATCTTCTCTGGTAGGTTCCATTGCGCACGAACATCTTATTCCTAATTCGTTAATAACTATTTCATTGCACTTAACATAGAAATGATTATCACCAGGCTTTTTAAATCGAATATATTTATGAACAGTTTGCTCCAACTCAGGATAAGTAATTTCAAAGGTCATTT
>CAOMRW010000052.1 GCA_948485625.1 uncultured Clostridia bacterium
GTCGGTATCTTGATAAAATATATTTATGCCATTTTGTTCAGCGGTTGATATAACTCTATTCATTAAATGCTTACTCCAGCTTAAAACAGATGCTCCAAATTGTGGTAAATTAAAATGGTTATTAATTGGTTTGATTATTTTTACATAAACATTATTTATAGATTCATTTTCAGTTGCTTCAGTTATGAAATTATAATTACGTAAAACATATTTATAAAATTTATCTCTGGGTATAGATTTTGTTTCAGTAGGCATAGCTTTTAAAATAGATTTACCATATATGCTATTGAGTAATAGTTTTATGGTGGTTTGCAATGGGTTATTTTCTTTCTTATATTTCAATCTTAGATTAAATAGCATCGTGATGAATGAATTGATTTTTTTATTGAATCCTTCATTGAAATAATAGCCTCGAATCAGTTCGTAATCGAAATCATAAAACTCCATTAAATCTTTAAACGCTACCTTGTCAATATAAAACTTATTGACAGGCTTGTTATTAAATATCTTGCTTCCATTTTCATTTTTAACAAACACTTGACCAAATTTATATTCATAATCACATTTACATTTTATATTGGTTATATTAATTTCGGCAAAGAATGTGTCATAACTTAATAAATTTGCAGTCGTTGCATTAGATGGAACGGCACGATTAGTGCCTGATGTTTTCAGCCGAATTATTTTAGGTTTGCCTCTGGGTACGCCATCCATTACACTCATTGCTGATGGATATAAGCTAACTGCATCGAAATCTTGTATTCTGCCCTCTATATATTGTTTTTCATTATTAGCTGTCATTGTTCTACCACCGCTTACACAACGTTGAATAAAATTTTGTGGTTTGCCACTTAATTCATAGCATCCATCAAAACAACCATACATTTTAGCAAATTGATATCCAATCGATGATATAGAAATGAAATTATGAACACAACCCAAATTTGTTTTAGTCGTTTTGAATACTTCAATTAAATCACTATTGAATTTTTCCATACCTTTCATTAACACTATACAATCCTTTTTACAATAGAACTTAGCATACTGCATAATGTCGATGCAAGGCGTCGCGGAACTGCGTTCTTCAATTTTTAATTTATTATATGCATTAGCTATTTTTGCATTCTCTATTAACTGTTTCCAATCATTCGTTATATTTTTCAATGATTTATTATCTTTATTTTCTGCGTAATATTGCAATTGAAATTCTAGGGCTGATATCATACCACGATTAATATTATGTTCAGTATATAATTTATATGCCATGACCTCTTTATGAACGTTTAAGTTAAACATATTGGCAAACGAACGTAATGGAGCTTGTATTATTGAATAGCTATCGCGAAATGTTAATGTTTTCACCTCTTTTTTATTAATTGGTCTTGTCATAACTATTTGTAAAATGGTGCTATCTCGTTCAAGAATTTTTGTTTTCCAACCAGGAGCGTTTAAGAAAAAACACCCATCGTAGCGTAGGTTGTGAAAATATGTTAATGAACCATTATCTAAAAAATTTAATAACTCATCAGCTATATTTTCACCTGTAAATGATACACAATGTATTTTTTCGTATGTTCGCCAAACGATGCAATTTAGATAAGTTTTATGTGGAGATACATTAACATTTGTCTCAAAATCGCTATAGTATATTTTGGTCCAAAATTTATTTTTTACAGCCTCATTCTTAACAATTTTACAACATGTGTTTTCATCATAATCTAAGTCATCGTAGTCGTTGATATTGTTTGTGAATTCGCTAGTTGATAAAATGTTTAGCTCACATAATTTAATTTCTCTAAACAAGCCTAACTCAAACATTTTTCTAAATATAATCATTGGACTCGTTCCATTTTTAGCGTATTTTGGATAGCGTCCTCTATCTAAACCACATATTAGCATTCTTGTCTCAATAGGTGTAGTAGAGAATTTTGAATCTAATTCTTCATGATGCGTTAAATAAAATGTAGTGGTTGGTATATTTTTATAAATCATGTAATGATTCTTAAACAATAATAGCTCAACAGTTCTATTGAAATTTTTAGCCCATGATTTTTTTCTAGTGTCTATTTTAATTTGTTGTGTAATGTTATTTTTCTCATAAATGCGTTTAACAACGAAATGGCAATTAAATATTTTGGCGACATCATATATCTTATCATTTGGAACGCTTCTTGTTTTAACAATATAACGTAAATTATTAATTTCAGTTTCATCAAAAACACCCGATTTAATGCATGCATAGACGAAACAGTTATCGTTATAATTTGTTTTATCGACTGAATTAAATATTTGGAAATCTGTTAAGTCAATGTTGCTTAAATTAATATATGGAAAAAAACTACCATTTGGTCGTTCTCTAAAATCATCATCAATTTCAATCTCTTCTGTGTATATTTTATTTGTGTCAGTATCATGTTTATTAACAGTGAATTTAGTTGTTTTATTTTCTTTATCTTTATTTATAAATAACAGCTCATAACGAATTGGTATAAATGCGCCAGTATATGATGGGTCGTCATCGCTTGAGTATGTTGTTAATTCAATGGTACCAGCTATATGACCTATAGTAAAATCAATATTATGTTTATCACTAAGTGTGAAGTATTTATAAGAGTCATCGATTGAATGAGCTTTAACGATAGGTCTATCTCTACTAGCTAATTTATAACATTGTCGCAACGTTTCACAAAATGCTAATCGTTTATTTTCATCATCACCAATAACTATTTCAAAACTTAATCTGTTATTGACATTATTCATAAACGTTTTCATGTGTCGTTGAAAATTTGATTTATCACTAACATCTTTTATTCTGTTCTCATAATGTGTTCTAGCATCCGTTTTCGTAGTAGTATATAAATCAATTGGTAGATTGTTTAACGACCTCTCATTAAGTGCTGATTCTTTAATTGATTGCTTATATTGTTTTCGTTGTTGTTTGTGTTGTTGTTTATTAATTTTGTCATTACTAATTTTATTGAACAATTCATTATCAGTTTGTTTAAACGCATTAATGTAATCAATTGTTCTAGCACCACGTTTGTTAATATTCATTGAGACGAGTCTATTGTTTAATTGTGTTCTTAATTCATTTAATGATGCTGTTTTGTTAGTGAAGCCTGGTAGTGATAATATATCTCGTTTAGTTAATTTGCTTAATAATTTTGCATCCATTTATACAAAAATAAAAAATATAAAATCGTTCCAAATGAATTATCACGTTGTATTAAATAA
>CAOMRW010000053.1 GCA_948485625.1 uncultured Clostridia bacterium
TCATTTGTTTCGTTGGTGGTCTATTAATATAAGGATTGAACGTAACGGCATATGTGTTGTCATTTGCAAATATACCATAATGATTATAATTTATTTGTTTTTCTGTTCTCATATTTTCATTTACCATGCAACCACTAACGCCTACTGTTGTTGAATTTGGGTTCTTGTATTTATTCATTTATCTATAAATTAAACAAAAATAATTATATAATTTACTTTAATTTATCATTTATTCTGGCGTAGTTATGTCATAATTTCCAATGCGAACAAGTGGTGGCATGCCGTTCGGTTGAACTAATATACTTATGGAACCATCATACAATAAGCATAATAGAGGTGGCGTATCAACTTCATCAGCAAATGTATTTTCACCTGTTTTTTGTGCAACATTGATTTCAAAGTTAATTGGACTCAAACTTGTTAAGCCTTGTTGATATGTGTTATCTGTTTCAGTTGGCAAACCAATAAAGAAGCTTGTTCTATCATCTGTATATTTACCTAATGTTGCTTTAAAACTATATTTATTTGTTAATGATGCTACAACCTCCTTATTGAAGCCTGATTGCTCACCGTTCATATTCATCGCGTTTTGACAATATTCTAAAAATTCTGGATACTGTTCATTTGTTCCAAATGGTCTAGCTGGTATATTGCCATAGCCACCTGCGCTAATATAAAATGAATCAAACAATGGGTTCTTAAATACTGTTTTATGTCTATTATGTAATGGAAACAAACAGAATAAACTATCAACAAATCTTGGTGTAATGGTGCATGTTGTTTTGTCATTAATATTTTTTAATGCGTTTGTTGTAGTATAAACAGATAACGTTTGAGTTGGAAATGTTAATGGACTTGATGGGTTGCTGTATCGTTGAACCAATGAGCTATAAACATTATCACTAATACCAAAACATGGTATAATAGATAAGCAATCTGTAATTGTGTATTCAACAACATTACTTGTTCTCGTACCAGCGTTTAATGTATATGTTTGATTAGGTGATGTGCCGACAGCAGTTGATTTAATCCAACATGATATAGTATCACCGATTGGTTTAAATTCAGTTGTAATATTTTCAAATGTGTATTTAGAAAACAAACCTGGATTATTCTTTAAATCTAAACTTGGACCTAATGGACAATAAACTAAACCAGCACATGAGAAATATAAGCGCAATTCTATTTTGCCAGCAAATGCTGGTAAATATTTAATGTTAGATAACGGCAAAAATCTCCTTAAATCAATTTTGAGGTGGATTGTATTTTCAGCTGTTGTACTATTATCCCATTCAACAATAAATCCACATCTGCAACCCTCTTTATTATTCCATACGTCCTTATGTCTCGCTCGAGAATATATATCAGCTCTCTTGGTTGTTTCATTTGCGCAACATGCTGTTATAAACGATTCTTCACAACCAAAATTCTGTGTATAAATTGTTATACCATTTGCAACAATTTCATATTTCTCGACGGCGTCTCTAGCATCTTTAAATCCATACCATATTCTATTAAATCTATGACCACCAACATTAGCAGATGTTGATAAATTTTCATTTATATTTATTTTTATTTTCATACTGGCTTTAATAAAACCATTATATATATCAGCTGTGTTATGACTATTTGGCGAAATGATAACTGATGTATATGAGCCTTGTTGAATTGGTGGTGATGGTGAATATGATGTTTGTGGGTTGATAGAATATTGTTTGTTTGTATCACTCATTGAAACGCAATTATCAACCACATCAAAATATGAAGCAATTTGAGTACATGCTTCGGCTGAAGTTTGCATAATCAATTCATTGTTTAACATTTAATATAAAGTAAAAAATGTAAAAAATATTCATTTATTTCTTTTGTCTCTTATTTTTGTTTGCAATATACTGTGCTTTTTCATTCTTAATATATGCAATTTTTCTGTTCAGTGCGCTTATTGCATTATGCAATTCTGCAGTTTGTTTTTGGTCATTTTTATTTAAAATTAATTGTTTATTTAAGTCATCAATCATTTTTTCATTAGCTAATATGGATCGATCAAATTGTTCTTCTCGTTTCAGTTGTGAATTGTCTCTAAATAATAGCCTATTTTCGCGTCGTTGTTGCATCATTTGTTCGTGATTAATTTTCTTTTGTTCTGGCGTTAATTTTGGCTTACGTTTGGATGATGTTTTAGATTTGGGTTTATCTAATTTATTTATTTCATTTTCTATTTCACGTTTTCTATTTTGTAATTGATTTAATTTATTTTTCATAGCATCAATTTCACCATCTGTTTTATTTAATATATGCTGATGTTTTTGCTTATATTTTTCAATAAGTTTTTCAGTTTTATCAATATCAATAGCTCTATTTTTAATATCTTGTTTAATCATTTCTTTTTCATTTTCAGTAAAATCGCCATTGATTAAATCATCTTCATCGCCACGTTGGTCTGCTATTAGATTCTTCAAATTAGTTTCTAGTTTGCCATATTTTATATGTTTTTTGCTTATATTATCTAATTCAGTTTTAAGTGTTAATATTTCTTTATTTATCTGCTCTAATTCTGGTTGATTATATTTCTTGCTCTTCAATTCAAAAATTTTATCATTTAGTTCATTTATTTCTGTTGTAAATTTATTAATATAATAATTACATTCATCAATACTAACTTTAGCATCTTTATTTTTTTTGGCATCGTGTAAATCTTCTTCATAATCTTTTTTGTTTTGAATCGCTAATTTTAATTGAGCGTTATATTTAGCAATTCCATTATTTATTTTCTTTATATCGCCTCGTTTCAAGTTAGGATTGGTTTTAGTTTTGGTTGTTTTTGATGTTGTTGTTGTAGTAGATTCTTTATCTATAGTGGTAGATGGGTCTCGTTGAATTAAACGTCTGCTCTCGAGCAATGATGGTATAGGAGTCTCTATTTTAATTTGTTCGGTTGGGTTTTGTTTATAATAATCTAAGTAATCTTTAATTCTAACGCCTCGTTTAAATATATTCTTTTTGATTAAATGAGCTCTAAGCATTTCTTTCAATTTAGGCAATAAAACATTATTCAAACCACTGAAGCCTGGTAGTGATAATATATCTCGTTTAGTTAATTTAGAAATTAGTTTATTTGAATCCATTTTATAGAATAAAAAATATTTTACATTATATCAGCGAATATATTATTTCGTCTTCTGGTTAA
>CAOMRW010000054.1 GCA_948485625.1 uncultured Clostridia bacterium
CATAAACTTTTTTTGAATGACTGAATGATGCAAAAACATAAAAACAAAAGTGCAAAAACCCAGTGTCTTTGTGGGCAAAGTCTCTTATTAGTACTAATATATTTTTGGGAAACAATCATGTTTATATAACCCACTCGCTGGGAGAAACGTAATTAAATACGTTTTTATTATTATTATTTTAATATTTTTAATTTTATTTTTTCCAATGCATTACCGGTACTCGGGGTAGACATGGTCTCGATCACCCACACGGGACTTTCCTACATTGTATTATTCTCATATATGCTACCGGTACTCGGGGTAGACATGGACTCGATCACCCACACGGGACTTTCTCATATATGTTTATAACAATTTTTAAAATAAAACCGAAAAAACTCATACTCGCGGATTCGAACCTGTGGCTTTTGCAATTTCAGTCATTCGTATGAGACTAACAACTGAGCCACAACTAGCTAGCAATTATTATATTTCATTTAACTATTTAAATTAAACAGTGAAGCCTCCAAAAAGAGTCATGTTTTATAATAAATACCCAAAAATAAACTTTATTTTAATTATGTTTGTTCTATATAATCTTTCTCCATTTTTGATAGCATTTGAGGGTAATTACCTCTCAAATATGTTTCAGGTATTTCATCAATATAGTCTTCATGATCAGGAACAGAGAATATTACTTTATATTTCCTAGTTCGTTCATTAAATGATATAATTTCTTTAACAACACCATTCCATTTACCAGGTATTGTATCAGCCCATTTAATATTAGAAGGTTTAGTTCCATCCTTTTGACATAACATAATTTTAAATCTTGGTAAGTTCATAACAGTTCCATCTCTCGCAATCAATGTGTACATATTACCTTTAACTTCATATATCTTATAGCATTCATGAGAGTATTGATATCTCTTCTTATTTTTGCCATTAGAACGAGGTATAATATACCTAACGAATGAACCAACATTTAAATGCAAATCTTTTATCTCTTCTTGTTCCTCTCTTTTATCTAATTGTTTAAATATATATTCTTTCTCTTTCTCAGGATCATTTAACATCTCTATTGGTGAACAACCAATTCTAGAATGATAGGTTGAATTATATATCTCTAATAGTTTGTTCATTCTTTGAGGTGAAATTGATTTATACTTCTCATCATGACTTTGTCTTTCACCCTTTTGAGTCGGTGTATTCATATCTCTTAATGTTCTGATGAATCTATCTATTATACCTAATGCTGAATGATTCTGTTCAGTTATGATATGGATTAATACATTATTATCAGTCAATAGTTTAACATTGTTCTTTTCAACAAATGCACTTTCTTCATCAGATGTTAGTTTAATAGGGTGATATTCATTTATAAACTTTTTTAATGTAGTTCTAACATCAGAAGCAGATTTACTATTTAATGGGTAAGCAACTGCATAATGATTATTCGTACCAATGAATATATGCCAATATCGAGGAACATTATCTTTCCCATTATCAAGTAGATCATGAAACCAACTATTAGGTCTAGTTGAAAATATATGTATATAATATGGTTCTATCTTCCTGAGTTTAACATAATGATCTTTTAACCTTGAATTAATAATGTTATATAATACCTTTTCATCTATATCAGGGAATTTAAGTTTTAATTTATCAATCAAATGACTTGATGTTTTAAAATGAAGTTTATCAATATAATCATTTATTTCTTTTTCACTCATAGTTAAAAATATATGATATATTTAATATTTTTAATACTTTAAATATATATTTTTTGATTTCAAGTAAAATGGGTTTAAAGAGTTTTATGGGTAAAGTTGGCAGAGGGATAGTGAAAGCAGGTCGATGGTTGAGGGAGAAGGCGTTTCCTGTAGTTGGAAGAATAGCAAAACCAATATTAAGTACTATTAGTGTATTACCTGGTAAAATAGGTATGATTGGTAAAATTGGATCTGCTATAACAGGAATGTTGCATGATACAATAAGTAAAATACCGAATAAAGAAGTAAGAGATAAGTTAGATAATGCTGTTTCTAATGGAAATGAGAAGTTTCAAGGAGTAGTTGATAGAGGTAGAAACTTTGCTGAAGGAGTTAATAGAACGATAGGGGTCGGTCGTGAGATGTATGATACAGCTAAAAGAGGATGGAATTCAAAAGTAGAACCTTCTATTAGACCTATTATACGACCAGCTGTTTTACCATCGAATCCTCAAATCACTAAATTCATGTTACCAAATGCACAATAAAATTTAATCAATTACAAGAATTTTATATTTTTGTATTTAACAAATGAGTGAAGAAGTTATTGCTACAGAAGAATCAAATGAAAAGGAGATCGTTTTAGATGAAGTTAATACTACTGATGTTGGGGATAAAGATGTTAAAAACGATGATACCAATGAAGTAAGTGATAAAACAAAGACTCCTAAGTTTGTTGAACAAAAACAAGTTGGAGAACTAACTGAAGATGAAAGATCTTTAATCATTGCAAATGCGAGAAATGGAGTAGATCAACCTTATTTTAATGTTAAATTCTTTAAAAATGGAAAGGTTCAAATCACTAAGAAAAGAAAACAAACACCTACTGTATCACAAAAGGCAATTAAAAACACTCCTCCTTCAAATACAGAAAAGAAGGTATATTACTCTGATAACCAATTACTATTTGAACATATTATCGAGTTGAATTCAAAGGTCGATAAGTTAATGGCAAAACATAAGAAATTAAAACGAAGGTATCAAACGTTACAAAACGACATTTATGTTGATGAAGATGATATCAAAAATGATGTTGTTGCTGTTGATAATAATAAGGAATTGAATACAACTAAACAAAACGATACTGAACAAGAACAAGAACATGTTACATTTGATAAATCAATTAGAAGGAATTGGAGATCTCAAGTTAAGTATATTTAAACAATGTTTATTTTTTTACTTCATTAATTTTTTATAATAAATTTATTTTTTATCTCGAATGAAATGAACACAGAAATAAAGGATTATAAATATGTAACTGTTAATCAATTTTGTGATGTACTTGAAGACTTCATTCAAAGAAATAAA
>CAOMRW010000055.1:0-1559 GCA_948485625.1 uncultured Clostridia bacterium
AATATCTTCCAGCATTTGCAGGAAAAATAGAACTCCGATTATATTTCTCGTGTGAGGGTATGGTATGCTGTCCTATGGGTCCAGGAAAAAGTTTTGAACACAATAATGTTGTTAATTCAACTTACACCCTAGATAGCATCACAAATGAATTTACACCAATTAAAGAACCTATTAAAATGTATGCAGCAAAACCAGGATCTGAAAAAACACTTAAAGCCGACAACAGAACATTTCAAGTCACTAAATATGAGATTACTGAGTGTTCATCTATTATACCATGCTTTGGTATAGAAGATAATATTTATTCCAGTCTAGTACAAAGATATGCTGACCCAACCCATCCACTAACATTTCCAACACAAACACTTTCTGTCTATACTACTACTACTGCTTTAAAGAACCCAAATTGTAAATCCACCTGTACCATTACCCCACGTTTTGTTGATTCCATATTTTGTCTATTTCCAGAAAAGCATACCCATCACACAGTATTCAGGAATCCACAATTTAAGTCCTTCCAATTAAACTGTGGAGGATATGGAAACATTCCTGCAAAGCCATTTGGTACCACTGTTGAATACCCAGAGTTTCTTGAATATTGTCAGAACGCAATGAACATGAATGGAGGACAGAGCGGATTCAATAAAGAAGTTGTTGCATCATTAACCAATGACTTACCATACGCACGCTCTATTGGAAATTATCCTGATGACCGAACAAGTTTCTTTATTGCTCTCCCAACTGAAACAGATAATACTTATCAACAAGGATTAACCTCTTTATCACCAATCAATTTTGAAATAATTGTAACACAAGAAACAGGTGACAGTACATATGCAAAAGATGTTCAAACACCACCTTTAATATGTTTATTATTTGACTCTTCTATATCTATTCTTGTTCAGCCAAATGGTATGCCACCTTTGGTTCGCCTTGGAAATTATGATCTCACCTCTAGAGAATAAAAACGGTTTTGACATCCATTTTTATTTTTGTAATGTCAAGCGATAATGAATTACCTCTTCATGATACTCCTATTGGTTCTCCTCAATATCAATTATCACCAAATATGCAAGAATTAAATAATAGTTTTCAGAACTTTACTGTCAACAATGAAATTGATGATTGGGAATTAGATCGAAATTTCACTGAAGAACAACCACCAAGAAATTCTGCCACCTCTCCAACAGAAGAAGAATTTTATGCAGAAATCAATAAAATGGTAGAAAAACAAATCGAAACTCATCCAGCAAATCCAAACCGTCATGGAAATCCAAGACCACCAAACCCATTAGAAGAATTTGGAAAAAGTTATCATGACCGAGATGATTTCGGAAACTTTTTAAAAATTCTAGAAAAAAGAGAATATCCATCAGACGAAATCATAAATCTGTATAATATATTTTTTCATACAAATATCAATATTCTAAGTTTTGGGAAACTTATCGACATCAAAAAAAATTTTAAAGCAAGAAGAAAAACAATTGGTGGAATAAGAAAAACTTATTATAAAAGAAGAAAATAATTGAACCGCCTCATGCCGGTTTGATCCGCCTCAT
>CAOMRW010000055.1:1659-2988 GCA_948485625.1 uncultured Clostridia bacterium
AAAGATATAAGGTCATTCTATTTTTATTTTTATTTTTTTTATTTTCTTGTTACATAAATAAAATGAGTCAAGAAAAAGTTGTAGATTTTGTTACTCTAAACGAATACCCGGACTATGAAATATTATCACAGTATCCTTTTACTATTAGAAGAAAAGACAATCATTATGTAGTAAAAGAATTTATTAACAAAAGTAATGGTTATGTATGTGTATGTGTCCATGGGAATAAACAGGTGAGAAAACATAGACTTATTGCTAATCAGTTTATACCAAATCCTGATAATTTACCTATGATAGATCATCTTAATAGAGATAGAACTGATTATCATCTATCAAATCTTCGATGGGTATCAGTAAGTGATAACAGTAGAAATAAGTCATCAAACAAAGGTGTTTCATATGAATTTATAGACGATATCCCTGATGATGCAATTGTTATCACACATTATGATTTAAGGAATGAAAGAAGATTTTTTGGGGAAAACAAGTATTATTATAATTATAATGATGACATATTTTATGAAAGGATAACTAATGAAATATATAGAATAATGCATGTAAATACATTAAAAGGTGGACGTAAGTGTATTATGACAAGAGATATAAATAATAAACAAACTACTTTTTATATTCATACTTTCAAACATCAATATGGACTAGAATAATCTACAAATATCTTGGTAAATACTGAGCCTTTTTGAAATATTTTTTTAAATATAATATAGACTCATGTTGGTAGTTAACATACTCCAATATACAAAATTGAATAGGGGGTAAACAAATTGTTTTACAAATATCTTGGAAAATACTTGACCAATTGTGAATATTAACACTAATATAATAATTATTCCCTAAGTACTAAAACATACTATAATATAAAAAATAGTTACCCTGTAGTTGTTGAGATATAGAAAAGTGATGTGAATTCGAGCTCCATTTTTGACCCTTTTCCATATCTTGATAACCCATGAACCTTTCCTGAATATTATCATAAATATAACATTTGTAGGGATAAAATAGAAATATACTACAATATAAGAAATAGTTACTCTGTAGTTGTTGAGATATGAAAAATGATCCAAAAAACCGAATTTTCCCAAATTTGAGTAAAGGACGGAATTTTGATAGAACGCATCTCTGGGCATGAAATTATAATAAGTTGTAGGGAAGATTAGTAAAAAATTTTTGGAAACGGAAAATTTAAAAAACGGTTTTGACATCCATTTTTATTTTTGTATTACTCGATATTTTTAATATTTTTTTATTTCCATACAAAATGCAAGACCAATATAAAGTTTATGATTACATCAATAATGTTATTTCCCTCGC
>CAOMRW010000056.1 GCA_948485625.1 uncultured Clostridia bacterium
TGAAAAAGAGAAGGAATGGATTTATTGTAATAGTGCTGTTAGCCCTTTGAGTATTGACATAGGAACACCACCTTCACAGCCCGACGGGTCTATTTCAATTCCAGGGTCAGACCTTGAATCGTTCAAGAAAGCTTTAGAAGTATATGGAAACAAATATATTGAACCACCAAAGAATTATCAATTTAATAAATCAAAACCAATATATGGAGATGTTAATATCAAAGCAAATCTAAATGTTAATGGATTAATAAATGGAGTAGATATATCTTCGGGAGGAGGTATTACCACATCTAATTTTACTTATCAATCTGGCTTTCCCAAATATATTCTCACCAATAATTTGCTCAGCACAGATACTTTTAGATTATTTGATAGAGACTTTAAGATGATGGTGATAGGTGGAACAGAAGAAATACAAGAACAAATAAAAGATACATCAGGAAGGATAGATATATTTAAAATAATTCTTCGAAACAATATTATCATGAATGCTAATGGAAAAATAATTAAAGAGTTCTATATCTATGCAGAAGATGGAAAAATATACAATCCAGTCCTCATTCATAATACTGAACATGATGAAACCCGGCTTAGTTATTTCCATGAAACGACAACAAATAAATTATATATTGCTCATGACCAAGGAATAAATATTGATTCTTATGATTTATATCTCAAGGGAGAGCTAAGCATAATGTATTTATTGCCTCAAGACTCTTTGGTAGCTGTTGAGCCAACAATAAAGTGTGATACAATAGAGGCTAAGAATGCTCTTAAATTACATAATTCTGATATTATTTATTTATACAAACCTACAAAAATTACCGACGCTACAATAGGAGATAAAGAATATTATAAAATGATTTATGAAATCCCAGATGATTACCATCTCATCGAAGGCTTCAAATTCAAATTCAAGGAGTATTGTTTCGGTAATTCTTGGGAAATGGAATGGAAGGAAGATAAATGGGCAGGCAATAATTTGAGTGGAAGATTAGGAGGGAGTGTCATTAACAAATTAAATAAAAGAAACACAGGATATTATCACAATGATAATAGAACACATTTATGCTATGCAATGATGAAAAATGATGATATACACAACGAAATAATACCGAGAGGAGAGAAGGGTATATTGTATAGCTTATATGAACTCGCCAGTAGAGAAGGAAAATTAGAAACCAAATTATTGTTAAACAATGATGAAATTATAGATGGGGATGAAAATCATATTAGCTGTTGGGTGTTTGAGATGGGAGGACATAACAAAGAAAAGTATGAAGGCTATGATTTGGTGGGTGTTGAGTGTAGATTGTTTAATTATGAGGCTAATATAACAAAATTTAATGAAATAATTCCTAAAATCTCCAGAGTATATTTAGATATTTATTTGCCAAAATCATCTACTCCTACCAGACTAACATTCAAAATATTACCACAAATACTTCATGTCTATGGACAGTTGAATGGAAATGTTGATTTGATAGGAGATTTGGACACTATTGATAGAATAGCCTGTGATTGGAAAGATAGTTTTATCAATCCTGAGGTCAGGAATATTGAAATATATTTACGAAAGAGCATGGCAGACCCCTTCGAAGAAATGAATTGGGATGGTAAAATGAATCCCTTCGAATATATTATCAGACAACAATTTTATGAGATATATCCCAATCCTAATGCTGCTACCACTTTGTATACAGATTATAATATATGTTCTTCAAAAATTATTACTGCCGATAATATTACTACAATGAGAAGTGATTTAAATTTGGTAAGTAATAACTTTGATGTTTTATCTTATGACTTCAATAAATTGGAGAATAAAGTTGGCCAAATGGATAGGAGATTAATAACAGTCGAAGATAAGACTGAGCATCTAATTTCAGATATGAAGTCGATAAAAATTGTTGAAGGGATTTCTTTAGCCTTCACTATAGCTGGTGGATTAGTTGGTGGAGGCTTAGCTTTATCATCCATGGGTATTACATTTGGAGGAGCAGAAGCATCATCAGATGTAGCAGTAGCAGCAACAACAATTACTCATGCTAGGACATCACACTTATTGGAAGAATCATATTTCAGTGGTGCTTCTCGGCTAAGAAAATTTGACCCATGGTCTAGGACAATTTCAGACACAAATAAAGTTATAGAGTGGTGTGATGAAGGGTTAGATGAATTAGAAGAAATTACTTTTGAAAATGAATTTGACGATCCAGATAAGGGGGTAATGACCCTTCAGGCAACATTTAATTTATGTAATATTTTCAGAGATTCTTTGAAGCCTGTTTTCAAAATATTAGCTAACGAAATAAAATCTGTTCAAAGCACAAAGCATCCATTAGATGATGTAGATATGACTGCTTATATTACAAAATTAGAAGTCAAAGAAATGCTGGAACAAAAGGATTTATATATCGATACATTGGAGAAAAGGATTGCTGCATTAGAGAAGAAGTGTGCAAATATTGAGTAGAATAGGGAAATATTTTTTTGGGTTTGAAATGGCAGCAACAACAACAAAATTCATCGGAGATATACAATTCAAGGTTGGAGACAGCACTCGTAAAGCAAGCCAGTTATTAACCCTAAGTGATTTAGACGGATATGTTCAGACAGGCCATTTATTCAATGAAGTAGAAGGAATACCAGAATTTAATATCAAAAATAATAATATACAATACGAGTCATTTGAGTCATCAACAACCCAATATCATATTCTTAAATTTGTTAATATACCAGATGACTTTATGAATAAAGTGAAGGAAATAACAGCCCAAACTAATCTCTTCAAAGTCGTTTTGAGAAAAAATATTATATACGATACAAAAGGAAATTTAGTGAAGGAATTCTTTATTTATGCCAAGGATGGAAAGGTTTATTGTCCTCTCATTACCAAAAGCAGTAATGGCTGTTCTATAAATAACAGCACAATATTTGAATACATCAA
>CAOMRW010000057.1 GCA_948485625.1 uncultured Clostridia bacterium
TCTAAAACTTTGTGGAGGTAAATTATGCAAAAGAAAAGAGATTTTACTAGAAGATTTGTCGCTTGCTTAATTGTTTTTATGCTTACTTTTACTAATTTTGCGACTCTTGGTTCAGCTCTAGTATATGCTGCTGATAGCGAAAATACTGATGCAGTTAACTTTGCAGCTCAATTTGTTATGATTGAGAATAGTGAAGAAAATATTGAAGAGCCTGAACAAACTGAACCTACTCGACCAGTTGAGCAGGAACCAGTGGTCGAACAGGAACCAGTAGAACCTGTAGTAGAGGGACAACCAGAAGAACAACCAGAGCAGCAAGATGAAAATGAAGGAGAGGAAAATCAAGAGACTCAAATTGGTTCGATTTCTCATAGCTTAGAAGAATATGAGAAAAGTCAAAATTCAGAAAATCAAGCAGAATCTGATGAAGAAAATTCTTCTGAAGAGGATCAGGTCAATGAAGATAATTCTGAAGTAGAAGAACCAGAAGAAAATGGGCCTGAGACTTCAGAGAATCCTGTAGTAGTTGAACCTGAAGAACCTGTTGTAGAGAAACAACCAAAAGAACCTGAAAAACAAGTGCTTCGTAATGGTTTGGCTATTGAAATCACTGTTGGAGTTAAAGATTCTGGATATTTGAAAAATGCTAGAGTTGATATTAAGGATTTAGCTAATCAAATGTTTACTCTTGAAGAAAATATTTCTCTTGGCGAATATATTCAATCAATTGAGGATAATAAAATTAAGCTTAAACAGATAAATAATGGTACAGAAGTTAAAGTGTATATCCCAATCAAAATTAAAGATGAAGAATATGTTAATATCAAGAAACTTCAAGAAGGTGTTGAATTAGTTTTAACTACTACTTATGTTGATAAAGAAGGTGCCGAGGAAATTTTAACTAAAACTGTTAAACCTGTTTTAGAAATCCAAAATAATTTGAACTTAGTTGTTGGAAGTGAAATTGAAAAGTTTATTCCATATACAAAAGATGGTGTAAATGAAGCTTTAGTTCAAATTAGAGTAACTATTGGAACTGATTCAAAAAATGATTTACCAGTTAAAGATACTTCTACTATGGTAACAATTCCTGAAATAGAAGGTGCTGAAATTAAAGATGTAACTGTAGATGCTATTAGTACAGGCTTTACAAATGGATTAACTAATGGTGAAGCTGTATTTACAACACAAAACTGGAATTATCAAGATGCAGTTGTTAACATACGTGTAGATAATGTGGAAAGAGATAGTTTATATAAGAGAAATAGTGGAAATGATGAATACATAATTTCTTATAAATATTCTAATCTTGGTGATACATCAAACATGATGGTTAATTCAACTGTAGAAGTAATCTCAAATGTATTCACAAGTGCAGGTACTAATGAAATCTCAAATCAAATTAATAAAGAATATAATTTATCAGAAGCAAATCAAAATATAATTACTTATGATTTAACAAGAAAAACTGGAAGTATAAGTAAAGGATATTTATATGGTAATGCTAATTCAGAAAATCCAGAGTATGAATTAGAATATGATAATACGGTTGATATAAATATTTCTAGAGTTGAACTTGTTAATACTATAGAAGTAAGAGAAACTGATGAATATTTTATAGACATGAATGGAAATAGATATACTGCCGAAGGAAATACATATTATAAATCAGTTAAAGTAAATAGAGAAAAACTACTTTCAATAATAGGAGAAAACGGAAATTTAGAACTATTATTAGAAGATGGAACTTCTTTAATAACTGTAGATAAATCTACAGAGTCAGAGAGCGATGGAAATATCACAATTAGTTTTGGGGAGAACAAAATTGGAAAGATATTAATAAGAATAAATAATCCAGAGGCAGAAGGAATATTAGATATTGTTACTATAAAGGCAATACAAAAATCAACATATGAGAAAATGGATATTATGCAATTCGAGGGAATGCAATCAGATTATATAGCAGCAGCTGAGTTGATAGAAGGAATAGTAACAGAGATGGGTACTAAATCTGTATATACAGAATTATTAAGTACAATTACTAATCCAAGTATAGTTTTAAGTAGAAAAGATTTAAGTACATTAGTTGAAAATAAAGATATAGAGATAGAATTATCTTTAAATAATGGTTTAGATATAAGTGATATGTACAAAAATCCAGTATTTGAGCTTACATTTCCAAAAGAAGTAACAGCTATAAATATCCAAGATGTTAACTTACTATATGGTAATGATGAATTAACAATAGGAAATATTGAAACATTTGAAAATGAAAATGGAAATGTAGTATTAAGAATAATCTTAAATGGAACACAAACAAAATATGCATTAGGAGAATCAGACAAAGGTACAACAGTTATATTAAAATCAGATATTACGGTAGACATGTATACAGCATCAAGAAAATCTGAGATAGAAATGAATTACTATAATGAAGATGCTACAAACTATGGTATTGGTTCAGATTGGAAAATGCTTACAGATCCAAGTCCATATATCTTATTAGGAAGACATGGTGAAGATAGAGCAGAATTGAATATAGTAGCACCTGAAGGACTAGTAAATGCACAAATGATAACAGGATATAAAGACAATGGATCAATAATATCAGTAAACCAAGGAAGAAAAGAAGATACAGTAGGAACATTCAAAGAAGCAAGACAAGCAGAAATGAAAATGATAGTAATCAACAACACAGATGAAGACATGAA
>CAOMRW010000058.1 GCA_948485625.1 uncultured Clostridia bacterium
TTTCTGTGTCTTTAATTAAAATGAAGCAACCAATAGCACCATCAGAGTTTTGTTTGGAATTAACCTTTCTTAATTTGGATGATACTTTACCTCTAAGTAATCCTTGGCAATTATTATCTGTCCATTTAGAACCATCCCATTTTAATGTCCACTCATTACCAAAACAGAATTCTTTAAAGCTAAATTCTAGACCATTAGGGATAACATAATCAGTGGGTATTTTATAGATGATTTTGTAGAATTCCTTTTCTACTATATTTGTATCTGGTGCCTCTATTTCTAAACTTTCTTCAGTAATAATATTTGGTAAATAGAGGTATAGGTTATCATTTTTGTATAATTTTAGTGCATTCTCAGCTTCAATAATATCACACTTTATTGTTGGCTTTATTGCTACCAAAGAATCTTGTGATAATAAATATTGTATACTTATTTCTCCCTTATGATAAAGTTCATAAGGATTAACAGCTGATGTCTTATCAAATGCAATATAAAAACTAGTTTTCATTGATGACTCATCTAAATCTTCATCTCCAATGCTCATTACAGAATAAAAGTTAGTGTCTGGGTTTCTTGATATCACAGGATTATATTGCTTTCCATCTTTAACATATATGAAGAATTCTTTAATTAGATTTCCATCTGTGTCATACAAAATATTTGTTCTCAATATTATTCTAAACATTTTTGTTGTCTCAGTTATTTTTGTTATTGCACTCTTTATTTCATCTGCTGTTTTAATCATGAGGACATTATAATATTTATCATGTAATTTCATTGTACTAGTACATAAATCTTTGCTCTTAACATAATAATTAGGGTAGCCATTTTCTATGGTAAAACTTGAATCACTGGATATATTTGTTTCACCATGAGTACTTTTATATTGTAGTACCATATCATTGTATTTCTGTCTGAACATATCAAGCATGTCATTATCTAGTGTTATCACTATTTTATTTCCATCAGGGTCAACTAAATCATAATTATTGTCTTCTAGCAATTGGATTCCTTGTGTATTTAGTCTTGTTAATTTGTCCATAAGATATTCCATGAGATTAATTATTGGAGCAAATATAAGACCTATAAAAATGATACAAATAAATGTTATGACAAAAGCAATACCTAGAGTAATACCCATAATAATTAAACAAAAAATAGCTTGTAAGATATCAGTTCCATTAGCACCAAATTTTGGATAAAATGTATCATCAATCCATTTACTTCCTGCATTAATAATATTTTCATATATTTCCCAACTCTTAGACATAAAATCCATTAACATTGGACCTATATTATTCCAAAAAGATTTAAATGATGTGTATTTAATTTTTATTTTTTGATATCCTTCTTTCGCCAGTTCACTTATTTTTGTTGGACTTAGAATTGGTGTTATTTCAATTAATTCATCAATGACTTCTTTAATGTCTGGGTCTTGGTAATCTACAATATTTTCATCAACAAAATTATTTGGATTAAATATTTCTATGATAATATTTGTTGCCCCCTTCAAAGCTTTAAATGCAAATGACTTCAATGGAATATTCCATATAAAATAAAAGAGATTAAATACTAGTTTGAAAAATATTTCTGTTGCTTTGTAAAGTCCTTGTGATAAATTTTTGCGAACTTTTTTAGTCATTGATGAATATGTTGATAATATATTGTATACAATATTTTTGAACCATTTTAAGCCTTTTACTGTATATTTCAACCCTACATAAATAGGGATTGTAATACCTGTTGTGTTAACTTTTAATGTTGGTTTTTCTTTTATCTCATCAATTTGTTCTTTTGTAGGAATTAGATAATTGTTTCCATCAGGGTCAACTACAAAAGATGGTGTTGTATCTTCTGGGGCAGGAGTTGTATCAGGAGGAGCAGGAGTTGCTGTTGGAGTAATTTCTATCTGTACTTTACAAATTTCTGGTTCATTAGTTCTTTCATTTATTAGACACATTGATACATTAGACCCAAATGCATCCAATAAATCTGGATAATTAATTGTTCCACTATCTAATTGTTGTAAGAATGAATTAACATTTTCATTAGTACTATTTGTTGCTTCCACAAATTCAGTAAAATTGGCAACATTTTTAGGTTTAATATCAAATGTAGTTTCATTAGTGGTTTCATTTGTAATTTTCTCCATAGCCTTAACATTACCTGTTTTATTAAAGTCTATTGTATTATTAGAAATCCAGTTAGAAATATTTTCATTATTGGTACTAATATTTGTTATCATACCATTCAGGCTTGTGATAGATTGTGGTTTAATTTCATAAGATGATGTGTTTGTATTTTTTTGTACCACTTTCAAATCATTCAAATTTGTAAAATCTATTCCAGTTGTCTTTGTTTCCTCTATTTTCTTTAACCATTTTTCAATATTTTCATTAGATGTATTGATAAGTTTAATTATTTCTGTTAATGTATCAGCATGTTTATTTGCTGTCTCATAAGTGTAAATATATTCTTTTGCCTCTTCATCTGGTGCAGCTAAAGGTATTTCTTCTTCAGGTTTTTCAATTTTGTTTTCTTTTATGTATTTCATATCCAAATTCTTCTCAACAACTAAAATATTTTTTAAGCATTCAC
>CAOMRW010000059.1 GCA_948485625.1 uncultured Clostridia bacterium
ATAATTAGTTTTATTAATTATTTATAGTAAATTAAAAAAAGCATTATTTTATTTTCATTTTTCAAAATAAACCTTTGAATTTGTATTATAATTATTTATGCGAATTATAAAACTTTTCAATTCCTCCATCTATTACTTTTAAAACTTCGAAAGGATAACCAAAAATAAAATGAGTCGGCGTTTCTGTAAATGGCAGTTTTTCTTTGACAAATAAAGTTATTTCATCTTTATTCTTACTATGACTATAACGTTTAATCATTCTACAAGCATATTCTTGAGCTCTAGAATAATAATCAGGAGTTGCATTAGTTCTAATAGAATCTTGAATATGATATTCAAAAAATACTTCTCCATTTACAACATTCTCAATTTTCAATGAAGCTGGATTAACTTTGGGAAAAGCAACACCTCTATAATATAAATGAGAACATGGCAATGGAATATTTAACATTGCGGAAATAAGTGCTGATTCACCACATTCGCACTTTTCAGTGACAGGATCTGTGTTGTATTGTTGAATCATTGAGATCATTATTTCTTGTGGAGTGTTCTTAACAATAGATTTGACCTTATTTTTGTATCTTCTGAAATTGTGATAATAATGCTCATTAAAACGATGAACTTTCTTTAAAATTTGGTCAATGATTCTTGACATTGAAGACCAAAATAGATTTTTACGGGGCGTTTTTGCATTTAGATGCCCGTGGCTGCTTTCCAATTGATTGGTGCAGCTAGGCATCCTAAAAACTGGACGATACTGCATCGAGACTTCTATCCATCTTGCACTGTCAAAAATTTGAATCTTTCCATCTGTAAAAACATGGCCAATTTTTTTTAGCATCTTTGTTAATTTGGTTTTTTCTGTTGGTTCAGTAATAGAACTCCATCTCTCTTCATATAATCTCTTCAATTCTTGGTACTCATTATTTGAGGTTGCTTTAACGAGATTCCCAACCTGGTATGAATATATATTTCTACCGAGTGACACTAGAAGATGCCTTAGACAGCAAATATGGAACATATCCTGGTCATTTGCTGCTTTTTTGAGCGCTTTGCCTTGATCGCTCTCCACAATTGCTAATGAATCCGAAATGGAATATCCAAAAACATTTTTAAAATGATCAAAGAATTCATTATATATGTTTGCGTCCTCAGTTAAACCAAAAGACATACCTAATGGCAGTCCCACGTTTTGGATAATAACGGTAGGAATGGAAGATACATAATTGTTCAGTATCTTCCATGTTGTGTCCAAGAGTAAGCCAGTTGTTTCAGTGTTTAGAACCAATTGGCTTGCAAACGGGGCAATGTATGTTCCGTTTAATATATAATACTTGGTGCCATCTATTATACAAGAATCAAGTCTTCGATTAAAATTGTTATATTGAACTAAATTTAGAAACAAGTATCCTTCAAAAGAGTTCAAAAAATCTCCCAGAGTTAGTGATTCATATTTGTTCTGTTTAAAGTAGCAATAATGAAAGTTGTATAAATGCATAGTGTCTTCATTGAATCCTGAGATTTTCATTGAAATAAATGAGCACACAAAAGATACAAGTGCTTCTGAGAAACTGTCTCTTGAGAAGTAGCAAAGAGTTGTTCCTTTAAAAAATGAATTTGAAGAAGGGTTATCTATGTTTATTGTTAAACGTTTTTGAATTCTTATGTCATCTTCATCTTCTTGTTTAACATTTTGCCATGAATCAAGCCAGAGAATACTTGCTTTAATTTCTATTTTCTTGCTTTCCTTATTTATTCTAATTAACATAAATTTTTTTCTCTCTTTTTCATTATAAAATTTAAAAAAGTAATAAAATTCGCCTCTTTTATTCTGTTGCAATCTGCAACTGTTTTTAGAATCAACTTTGAAATCGTCATTTTCATTTAACAAAAGTGATAAAGCACTGAAATTCCATTTGTGGCTTTCTGGAAACACAAGGTGCCTTTTTTTTTTAAAATATTGAGAGGGAACCATTGGTTCAGTCATGATAGAGATTGAATTATCAAGACCAACGAGTTGATCAATGTTATGGACAGCTTCTTCCATAAGTGAACTATTTTTTACGTTTATATTAACTTGAATTAAATTAGACGTTTAATAATAAAATAATACGTTTTAAATTAAATTAAGTCAAACGTACGTTTCAAAACAACTGGCTTACTCTTAAATCTAAACGTAAAAAATTGTCAAAGTAAATATATAAAGCAGAATAATGCAGGTTCGAGTCCTACTGGCTGTATAAACATAACATTCTTGATTAAGATATTTACTTTTGAGGTCGCAGG
>CAOMRW010000060.1 GCA_948485625.1 uncultured Clostridia bacterium
ATATTTTTATTTGTTGTTTTGATTAATCTATAACCTGGTAACTTATCTATTGATTCATCTTTTGACTTAATTATGAATTGATTACCTGCTTTAGAATCTACAATATAAGCTTCTTTACTAACTTTATTTCTACGTTTAGCGAAAGGTTCTTTAGCTTGAATAATTCTTACTCTATCATTAGGTTTAAAATCATATGGATTATTATGGGATTTCGTTTTTACATACTCCTTCTCATCTTCTTTAGTCATTTCATTAGGTATTTTATAATCTAACGATCTATGAGGTGAGTTATTGTATGAATCTATTAAATCATTCATCTCTTTTTCATTTATATATCTGTTTTCACCTACCATATCTCTTATCGTTCGCATAAATCTATTAATTATACCTAATACATTATGATTATTGTCTTCTGTAGTTGTATAAACAATATTATTATCTTTCATTATTTGAAGTACATCATTAGATAAATATGCAGCATCCTGATCTGATGTAATAGAGTATACTTCTTTCTCATCATCCAAAAATTTATTAAGTGCTTTTGCTACTTCTTTTGCTCCTTTACCTTTCATTGGATAGCAATATGCTTTTCTTGTATTGATATTAATCAGCATTAGATAATTTAATCCATCTTTTGTTTTATCATTTATGAATGTGTCCATTTGATAACCACCTGCGTGTTTCGAATATATATTCATGAACTTAGCTTTAGGTACCTTAACATCATGTACTATCTTCTTTAAATAATCTAGTGCTTCTTCTTCAGTAAATCCATATCTCTTAGCTAAAGGAACAAATTTTGATGATGATTTCCAAGGATAATAAGAATGAAGCTCACTAATTGTCTTAAAATATTTTTTATTCATTTTATTAAATTTAAACATACATCAATTTCTTACTGAACGGCATGAATTGCATTTCAATATAAAATGATTCATTATTTGGTATTTTTACTGGTATTTGATTATGACGACCTGAATAAAATTCTATCCAAAATTGTTGATCTGTTGAGTTTAGCTTGAAGTATTTGATTGGGTTAAATATAACTTTGCTATTCCCTAAGTAACCTTTTGATGATTGTTCTGCTATTGATGAATATATTTTACAACTAACTCTATCCCAAACATCTTCAAATATTATTTTTCTCATCCATTTTCCTTCATATCTCAATATATTTCCTTTTTTGTCTTCAATAGGGATTTCTAAGTTCATATATTTATTAGGATTATTTTGAAAAGGTTCAAATCCAACATTAAATACATCTGCTAAATCATAAATAGCATTAATTGTATTATCTTGTATACCATTTTCAAAAGGTCTTATACGAAAACTAATTGATAAATCAACATAAAATGGGTTATTTTCATCTTCATTCCACATCGAGTACATTATTTCAATAAATTTCTTTTTATCATAATCATAGTATCCGTCCATTCCTACATCTCTTAAATTAAATACAGGTTGTCCAATATATTTTTTTGATTCCTCTAATTCATCAATTTTTCTTCTTAAATCCCAGCTTTCTTTTATTAAATTCTGTCTTTTAAGTGTTTTTTGTGCGATCTCATCTAAGTTTGTACTATTTGCTATTTCAATATCAAGTTGTAATGTTTCATCCATTTTCTTATTGATATCTTCTTCTAATTTCTCTTTTTGTTTATCAATAGATGAATGAAGAAATTTATTTAATGCTAATGGTGCAACATTATATTTTTCAAATTCGGTTCGTAAAAAATATTTCAAATCAATTAATATTTCTCTTAAATCTTTATCTGTCGGTATCCAAGAAATTACATCATAAAATAATTCTGATTTTCTATCATTAGGAATAGATAAATAAAGATCATCATATGTTTGATTAGGGTTATTTAGTTTTAAGTCATCATAATCTTTTTTATAATACTTCCTGATTCCTATTGTATAAGTAATTTTTCTTCTTCTACAATTCGTCCATATATTTCTTACACCTATTATCGATTCTCCTCTATTTGAAGTAACCCAATCTTGAGGATAATTAAAATAAAAACGATTAGGTCTTGTTTTATCTCTTTCTCCATCTTCTAAAAAGTAAGCATATTC
>CAOMRW010000061.1 GCA_948485625.1 uncultured Clostridia bacterium
ATTTCAATGCTAGTATTTTCAATTAAGTGTGACATATGTTTGACAAACCTACATTTTTTAACATTTTCCTCTTTTCTTTTATGTAAATATATGTTATAATTATATCATTAACGTTTAATAAAAAAATTAAAAAACAAAAGGAGGTTTCTCAAGCCATGAGTAATAAAGAACAAATCACTCCATATTTCCCTGACATTAATTTATTCTTATGTCCCAAGGAAATCACTTCATTTGAAGAAGCTAATCGGAACCACATAAATGCTTTGAGAGATACTAAACTTGCATATAATATCAAATATGCAAACAAACTCACTGAGTATCAAAACATCTATAATCAAAGAACAATTATGCCAATAAAAAAAGATTTTTCTCAATTTATGAGTCATATGAAATCATGGAAAAGAAAAAATAACTATGATTTCGCATTTGTATTTCAGCGTAGAAAAAAATCTTACAAAAAATTTAATGAAAAAATACGACTTTTTATAACTACATATCTTAATGCTGAATCAGAAGATATTCGTCGGAAATATTCATTAGAAAGACTTTGTGATGCAATTGGCATAAGACTAATTCTCGTTTTAGGAAAATATGATACTCACGAGTCAGTTGCTATGTGTTATAAGATATTAAATGAGGTAAATTATTTTTTCACTGTAAAAAAAGGATATATGCCTCTTAGCGCAGAACCTTTAGTAGATTTAGGGTTTAATCCGAGTGAATATCCTTCTGTAGTAATTCCAACTGAAGAAGAATGTATAATTCCAGACGGCTTAGAAGTAAATGTTAAAGATTACTACAAAACACCAAAATTTCACTCATATCAATCTTTACACATAGCTTACCGTTCTCCTCAATATGGATTACCTTTTGAAATTCAAATAAGAACAATGGCAACTCATACTAGAGTTGAATATGAAACTTCGATGCATGATGAACATGATAAAAATCGTTATCCAAACCCAATCATTCTTGATTATCCTAACATAAATCTTTATGGATATCAGTATATCGAAAAGAAAATCGAAAAGAAATATGTTGTCGAGGATTTTATTGGCATTGAAGAATCAATTGATCCTTTTAACTTAATTTATTAAGTTATTAAAAAAATTTCACGCTTTTTGGAATTATTTTTCCAAAAAGCGTGTTTTTCTTTATTATCTAATTCTACTAATTGCTAATCCATCTCCAACTTCTAATATTTCAGTTTCTAACTCAGGATTCTCAGATACTTCTTTTATATATTCTCTCAAATTTCTCACTGCTGTTCGTTGTTTATGTTTATTATAATCACTCATTACATATCCTTTATATAAAATATTATCTGCAAATATAATTCCATTTGAATTAATCATTCTTAAAGCTTGTTGTAAGAAAAAAGGATATTTTCCTTTTGCAGCATCAATAAATACCATATCATATTTTTCATTTAAAGTTGGTAATATTTCAACTGCATCACCCTCATAAATATTTATTTTATCTTCTACACCAACATTTTTAATATTTATTTTTGCGTGTTCAATTCTTTCTTCATCTCTTTCAATTGTATCTATGCATCCATCGTCATCTAAAAATTCTGAAAAACACATTGCAGAATATCCTACTGCTGTTCCTATTTCTAATATTCTTTTTGGTGGATTATTTTTAAGTTCTTTTTCTATCACTTTTAATGTATCATCCATTATTATTGGAATATGTTCTTCTAACGCTTTTTGTTTTATTTTTTCTAATTCATTTTTATTCATTTTTTCCTACCTTTGAAACAAGTGGGACAGTGCAAATTTGTTTCACTTTTTTGTCGTTTTCTGTCGTTTTTATAATTTAACATTTTTCTACTTAGAAAATGAGACAGATAAAAACTGTCCCACTTGTTCACTAAATTCTATTTATTTCTATTAGCTCTTTCTCTTTCTTTAGAATCAAGAATCTTCTTTCTTAATCTAATAGATTTTGGAGTAATTTCAACTAATTCATCATCTTGTATAAATTCAATAGCTTTTTCTAATGACATTTGAATTG
>CAOMRW010000062.1 GCA_948485625.1 uncultured Clostridia bacterium
CTTAACTTAAACACTTTTTAGAAAGTAAAATCTCTCAAATCCTTTGTTTATAAGGATTTAGAGAGATTTTTAAATGAATCAAAAATGCATACGTTGACTATATTTTAGTCTGTTTACAAATTTTTTTTAAATTTTTTTCATTTATTACTTCGTAGTCAGTTCTAAAACCAAATTTATCATGTAAGTCATCTGTTAAATCTGTTCTTGTATAGTTTGGAGAATATACTCCCGGCATATCTAATTTTAAATCCATATCTTTTAAGGTATCAATGATTTCGCCAACTGTATATTTTTCATCTAATTTCTTTTCTAAGTATCTATAAATCGTTAATGCAAGAAAACATATTAGAAAATGTGCTTTAATACATTCTTCGTTTGAATGAAATACTGGTCTTGCATTAAACTCCGTTTTCATTATTCTGAAACTTTCTTCAATTTCCCATCTTTGATGATTAACTCTTATAATCTCTTTTACTTCGTCTTCTAAGTTAGTACAAACTGCATATAAACCATCATATTTTGCTTCTTCATTTATAACATCTTGATTAATAGAATAATAAGTTTCTGACGCAATTTCTCCTTTTTCAGTAGTGCTTATTGTTTCAATAAATCTTTTTGGATCATTTTGTTTTGCTTTTCCTAATTTCTTAGGATTTTTTTCAATCAACTTTTCAGCTCTTTTTATTTGATTGTTTCTAATATTTTTTTGGTATTCTTGATATTTAACAGAATAGGTAACAATAAGCCTTTGTTCAATACCATCTTCTTTTATCCATCTTTCTTTATAAAAAGTTTTATCTTTATAAGCCTTAATTAATTTTTCGTCAGTTCTTAAATTTTCAATATTGTAAGTTTTATCACTTCCAATTAATTTCCATCCTTTAGTTAAATCTAAAACTTCATCTTTTAAAAATCCTTTTAATTGTTTAATAGATTGTGTAGTTATAAATTTTCTATCGTTAGTATTATTGAATTTTCTATTTGCTTTACTTGCAAGTCCAGCATCAGTACATACAACAATTTCTGCAAGTTCAAAATCTTTTATAATTTTCTTTTCTAATGGTCTTAAAGTAGTTTGTTCATTAGTATTTCCTGGTGTTGTTTCACAACATAATGGTATACCATCACCATCCATAAATAATCCCATTTGAACTATTGGATTAGGACGATTTTCTTTTGACTTTCCATATTTTCTGAAATCATCTTCACATTCGATTTCAAAAAAGAAGTTAGTACAATCATAATACAAAATTCTATTATTTCTAGGTGCATATTTTTTAGAATTTTTATAAAGTTCGGATTGTATAAAATCATTTTCATTACAAAGTATAGGTAAAGCTCTTTCAATGTGTTGATAATCAAAATTAGGTTGCTCAAAAAAATTTTTTGATAGTTCTAAAGTTTTAAGTTTAGAAGCTGGAAATAGAATTCTTGAATAAATTAGTTTAGATAAAATATCATTTAAATCAAATTTAAATTGATATTTATTAGATATATCTTCACAAATTTTATTAAAACCTAATTTATAATATAAATCTTGTAAAAATAGATAGCCAATATTAAAAGATGCTTGAACATTTTTATCTATCAGTTTATTTGGATTTTTTTTGATAATGACAGGTAAAGAGTCTTCTTTTTGTTTCTTGTTTAAATCATCAACATAATTTTTCAACCACTGAAGTGGATCTTCATTACCAGCACGTAGTTTTAAATTATTATAATTTCCAATATTTTCGTATACTTTAGAAGTTCTTTTTCCGTTGATTTTAACATTATAGATAATAGAATAATGTTCAGAATTCTTAGATTTAGTAATTTTAATATTCATATTACACACGACCTTACAATAATATTATATCAGACGTATGCCGACGTATGCAATGTCAAAATGCAAAATTTGACAAAAAAATAACCATTTTTCAATGGCTTCCTAGATTTTTGATTCTTAAAAGTGTTTAAGTTCCG
>CAOMRW010000063.1 GCA_948485625.1 uncultured Clostridia bacterium
CGGGAATTTAACACTTTTAAAATTACAAACTTTCGCAAACCATTATGAAATGGTTATTTTTTTGTCAAATTTCAAATTTAAATATTGAGTATTATTTGAGTAGTATGATATAATGTATATAGTAAAGGTTGTTGGTATTATGAGATTATCTATTTCCAAAAGTAAAAATGCTACTTTATTCTATATTATTAAGTCTACCTATATAGATAAAAAGCATTCTACTAAAATCGTTGAAAAATTAGGAACTTTTGAAGAAGTTAAAGCTAAAGCAGGAAACAAAGATCCTTACCTATGGGCTAAAGATTATGCTCTCAAATTAACTATCAAAGAAAAAGAAGGCACTAGAAAAATTATTAAATCTTATAATCAAAATCAATTAATACCTAAAGATGTTGTCATAAATTACAATGCTGGTTACTTATTCTTACAAAAGATTTATTATAATTTAAAATTAAATGAAATATGTAATTCTATTTCAGATAAATATCAATTCAAATTTGATTTAAATGATATTCTATCTAAGTTAATTTACGGAAGAATTATATTTCCTTCTTCTAAGCTAAAGACCTTAGAAGAATCTAATAAATTTTTAGAAAACCCTAATTTTGAATATCAACATATAATAAGAGCATTAGAAAAGATTTGTTTAGAAAGTAATTTTATTCAGTCAGAATTATATAAAAATAGTTGTGATTTCAAACCTAGAAATAACAAAGTTTTATATTATGACTTAACTAATTTCTTCTTTAAAATTGAACAAGAAGATGATTTAAGAAAATATGGGGTTTCTAAAGAAAATAGACCTAATCCTATTGTACAGTTTGGTTTATTTATGGACGCGGATGGTATTCCACTTTGTTGTGATATTAATCCAGGTAATACAAACGAGAATACTACATTAAAACCTTTAGAAGAAAAAATAGTTAAAGATTTTGATTTATCAACTATTGTAGTTTGTACTGATGCTGGTCTTGCTTCTAAAGCAAATAGAAAATTTAATGATACAAACACTCGTAAATTTATAACTACTCAATCTGTCAAACAATTAAAAGAAGAATATAAAACATGGGCTTTAGACAAAAAAGGATGGAAAGTTTCTAATATACCAGATAAAGTTATTGATATATCAAAATTATTTACTGATAAAGAGTTATCAGATAAATGGAAAAATACTACATTCTATAAAGAAAGGTGGATTAAAGATAATGATTTAGAACAAAGACTAATAGTTACATTTTCATTAAAATATAAAAATTATCAAGAAAACATAAGAAATCATCAAATTAATCGTGCACAGAAACTAATTGATTCTAATCCTAAAAAAATAGGAAAACCAAAACAAAATGATTTCAAAAGATTTATAGAAATAATTAATACAACAGATACTGGAGAAGTAGCAAATGAAGCCTATTATTCTATTAATCAAAAAGTTATAGATGAAGAATCAAAATATGATGGATACTATGCAGTTTGTACTAATCTAGAAGATGAAGCAAAAGAAATAGTTAAAGTAAATCATAGAAGATGGGAAATAGAAGAATCATTTAGAATAATGAAAAGTGAATTTAAATCAAGACCAGCATATCTAACAAGAGAAGATAGAATTAAAGCGCATTTCCTAACTTGTTTTTTAGCATTAGTTATTTATAGATATTTAGAAAAGGAACTTGAAGAAAAATATACAGCACCAGAAATTATAGAAACACTACAAAATATGAATTTAACTTTAAAAGATGGAGACTACATTCCTAACTATACTAGAACAGAATTAACAGATTTATTACACAAAAAGTTTGGCTTTAGGACTGATTATGAAATAATAACAGAAAAAAATATTAAAAAAATTTGTAAAGAAACTAAAAATTAAAAATATTACTCAAAATTAAAAAAAACAAAAATCTCTCAAAAGCCCACCAATATTGGGATAGAGAGATTTTACTTTTTAAAAAGTGTCAAAAATGAGA
>CAOMRW010000064.1 GCA_948485625.1 uncultured Clostridia bacterium
TATATTATTATTTTATTATATAAATATTTATTTATGTCACTTTTTATATTTCCCATTTTGAGTGTCAAACCGTCAAAAATCTCAGAAAAAGTTTATTTTGTTTTTTTTAAAAAACAAATGGATGATTGTATTCTGCATTTAGCAAAGTTTGATTTTTCACAACAATGACCGTCTTATCATAAATATCACAAATTTTAAATAAAATATGATAATAATTTATATTAACCTAGAATAAATTATCATCTTGTTAAGTAGTATATACGAGTCGGTTTCCGTAGTGCTAACGCTACGCTAATAGCCCACGTCAACACGACTCGTGATAAAAATAAAAATTACTAAAATATTTTTTTCTACTTGTTGTTTTTTTTTTCTACTTGTTGTTTTTTGCACTACTACTACTTGGTGAATTAGTATGGAATGAAGATTTTGGTAGTTATGTTTTTAAATGTAGTGAGGTTAGCACATTATCATTAGAAGAGGAAAACAATAACGGAGCAATAGCAATACCAGACCAAATTACATCAAATGAAGCTTGGGATAAGATTTTAGACTGTGTTGGTGTACCTGTTATTAAAAATCCAAATGAGATAGATGAAAAGAAACCAGTACTAGGTAAATTTACAATCAAAGGAGATTTATATGTGAATGGAAAGATAAACTGTAAAGAAATAGAAAACAGCAAACCAACTACTTCACTTGACGAAGCTGATTTTACTTTAGAGAATGGTATACCTGAATTTGTTATTACAAACAAGGATGTATACTCTTTATCTAATACTATTAATAATATCGAATGCAACCTATTAGGCATCTTTGTACCTGATTTACAAAAACAAGCATTTATTGAATATAATAAGCCTATCTTCAAGATAGTATTAAGAAAGAATGTCATATATGATTTAGAAGGTAGGTATATCAAAGAGTTCTATATAACATCCAGAAATGGTAAAATAGTTTGTCCAGTTATTACATATGATAAAGAGAATGATTATTGTACCATCAATGATAACTCATTAACAGATGATAGGTTTTATATAGCATTCGACAAAAGTCTACCTTTTCACCCTTATACTTTATATCTAAATGGTGAACTAAGTATTATGAATGAATATGAACCAACTGCATTAAAAACAGATAAGGCAATAAAATGTTCTATCATTGAAGCTGAAAATGCATTAAAACTCCATAAAAGCGATGTTCACTACTTTTATAAACCATCTATCATCACAGAAGAAACAATAGGAGAGGATGAATATTATAAGATGGTATATGAAGTACCTGATAACTATGAAATACCTGATAAATTAAACTTTGTCTTCAAGGAACATTGTTTTGGCAATACATGGAACCTCCAATGGAATACTGATAAAAGTCTTGAGAATAAGGGGTATTGGTCAGGAGATAATGCGAAAGGTCATCTTAATGGGAAAGTCATTAATAAATGGAATCTTCGACCTGGTAAGAAAACAGATGGTTGCTACGGTAGCTGGGTTACTATTAAGAAAACAGACTTGCATGATAAATTGATACAGGCTGATGAGGAGAATGGCTTAATGTTCTCATTGTTGAAGAACTACAAACATAAGATAAGTATTGAGATGAATGATGGGAAGATACATGATGAGGATGAATGGAACCTAACATATACTAATTATGATAGGTCATTTTATAGTGGCATTGATAATGCTTTACATCCTGGTTATTATGGAGCAGTTATTTATTACTTTGAGATGGCTCCGAATGTTATGGATAGAACAGATATGTTTGAGAAGATATATTTAGATATATATGTAGGTGAATCATCTAGAGCAACAAGGTTATCATTCAAAGTTGATAATGTGATTAAAAAGACTGATAAATGGTTGCTCGACGTCATTCCAATTCTTGACACCATTGAGATGATTAGTTATGATTGGGGCTTTTGTTTAGATGTAGGTAATACCAGAGACATAAAATTATATT
>CAOMRW010000065.1 GCA_948485625.1 uncultured Clostridia bacterium
AAAAAATTATTCACAAAAAGATTGTATGCCTTTTCTTTATATTCAAAACCAAAAAGTCATCATTAAATCAAATTACATGAGTTGAATAGAATAATAAACTATATAAGAGAAAAAGGTTAATTTGCGTTTTCTTTTAATGATATATATATATTATTGGTTGCCAAAATGATTCTATAGATTTTGCCTATTAGATTCATTTTTACACCCCGTTCTCTACAATTTGTAACTTTTGTTCCGTTATTTTTGGTTATCAAAATTTTTTTTTCTTGTTAACATTTTTTCTTGTTAACAAAGAAATCTTTATTTTTTTGTTAACCAATTGACGATAAAAAAAACTATTGAAATTTTAACTTTATTTTTTATTAGCTTCTCCATCCTTTATTCTCATTATCTCCTCCATTAACCTCATCGGTTTCTCAATCAGCCTCAGCAACTCTTCCATTAGCTTCTCAGCCAGCTTCATCAGGCTTATCAACCTCATCAAATCCTAGTCTAAGCTCCTTATGGTCATCAACTCATCAAATCTACAATCAGTTTCATTAAAATTCGCAACCAGTTTCATCAATTCTTCAACTAGCCTTATTATGACCTCAAACTCAATTGCTTTTCAACAAATTCCATCAAGCTCATCATTCCTGCAATTAATCCAATAGATTCACCAATTCCTCAATCGCTTTCATATGATCAATAACCAGCTTCACTAGACTCGTCAACCTCATTAATTCTACAATTAGTTCAATCAGGCCTCAATTATCTCATCAAATCCACATTCAGCCTCATCAATTCCTCAACTAGCCTTATTATCTCATCATTATACTCCATTAACACCTCAATTTCTCATATCAGCTAATCAACCTCATTGGATTCTCAGCCAACTTTACAACATGCCATCAACCGACCTTTTTGGTTCATTAGCCAGCTTCATTAGGTCATTAGGCTTGCTAGTTCCTCCATCATCTTCACTAGTCTCATCAATTTCGTCAATTCTTCAATCCATCTCCTCAACTCTTCCATCAGCTTAATCAAACTCATCAATCTTTTAGTTATTCATCTTTGGCTTCATTAGTTCATCCATTAACATCATTATCTCCCTTAAATTCATTAACCTCATAAAGATTAATACAAAGGTTCGTTTTGCCATTTTACACCAATTAAAATCAATTGACAAAAAAGCAGTTTCCTAGCGACCGTTAAAGAATCTAAAACCAAAAAACTGAAATGCTAATCTAAAATCGTTCAATCTGTTCCTTAATTCGACATCCAAATAGCTAGATAGTCAGTTTATATCCATTAAGTTTTCATTTAATCAAGCCTTCGTTCTTAATTAGATCAGAAGATCTTCAACAATATTTTATTATATATACAAATGCAAGGATAAGATCTACACAAAACATATAATAACATAGTGTCTATCATTTTTCGCAGTTTCAATTTAATTACTCATAATTTCACATATTATTAGAATTATCGCTAAGACATTTTAAAACAGCGCTAAATGAATATGATTAATCAAAATGTAATCCAATATACTTGTAATATTGCGTATTCTTATTTTCCAAATACCTTCTGGTTTTCCAGTATTATCAATACTATTTCAAAGATCATAAAACAGGAACAAAACAAATAGTGCCAAAATGAATGTCATGCATACACATACAATTATCAAACGCTTATATTTTGCAATCTTACATACATTTCTGATATCTTAAACATATTATTTTTTTACTAATTTATTTTTTCTTTATATATGAATGCTGTTTAATTTATCAAATACCAATAATATAAATCACTTTTATTTATAACTTTACTATGCTTTTTTTTGAGATATTTATAGACTATTTTTTTTAAACGTTATTGTATTCAATTTTTCCTTTCAATTTTTTTCAAAAAAATAACGTATATTTAATAACGAAAATAACGGATCAAAAGTTACAAATTGTA
>CAOMRW010000066.1 GCA_948485625.1 uncultured Clostridia bacterium
GGAGCAACCTGAGCACATAAGCAATGTTATACGGAAAAGGAGTATATACGCTTCTTTTTTATTATGTTTCCTTTTCTGGTAACCTTAAGCGATAAACCTCAGGGGTTTGGGGACAGGTCCCCACTATTTATTTTTTTCTCTTTTTGTTGTAGAATATGTAGCCGTGGTTTGTTTGCTATTTAAAGGAGAGAGAAAAATGCAAACATATTCACAACTTTGTAAAGAACAAAGAAATATAATAGAAGATTTATTAAACAAAAACTTCACATTTACTGAAATTGGAAAATCAATTAATGTTGATAGAAGAACTATATCTAGAGAAGTAAAAAGAAATAGAATTATTAAAAGTTCCCTTTATCTTCCATTTAGTAATAATGGCATTGGTAAAGCAACTAAAATGTGTGACAAACTATCATTACCACCTTATTGTTGTAATAATTGTCCACATAAATCATCATGTACTAATTGGCACATTTACTATAATGCTAAAGAAGCTCAAAAACATTATGAAGAAGTTTTAACAAGTTCTAGAGAAGGTATTGATATGACACCTGAAGATATTAATTTAATCAACAAAAACATTATTCCTTTGATTAAAGATAAACATCAAAGTGTCAATCAAGTTTATATTAATCATCCAGATATCTTATGGATTTCTAAACCCACATTTTATAAATATGTTGATCTTCATGTTATTAATCTTAAAAATTCAGACTTGCCAAGAAAAGTTAAATATAAAAAGAGAAAAAATAATAAAAATAAGATTAGTAAAAGAGAAAGTGCTTTACTAATTGGTAGAACTTATGGAGATTATGTTGAAAGAATCTCTAAAGACAAAACACTTATAGTTTGGCAATTAGATACAGTTATTGGCAGAAGAAATGAATCTAAAGTATTAATGACTTTCTTATTAGTAAATACTAATTTTATGATTATTAAGATATTAGATAAATGTAATGTTGAACAAGTTGATAAGGAATTTACTATATTAAAACAAATATTAGGAATTGACGTTTATAAAGAAATTATAAATATAATTTTAACAGATAACGGTGGTGAATTTTATGATCCAGTTCATATGGAATATGATTTAGATACTGGAGAAAAAATATCCTCAGTTTATTACTGTCATCCTAATAGTCCTGAAGAAAAAGCGGAATTAGAAAAGAACCATGAATACATTCGCTATGTGTTACCTAAAAAAACTTCGTTTCAAAATTTAACTAAAGAACAAGTTCAAAAACTTGAAGATAACATTAATAATATCCCAAGAGAAATATTAGGTGATAAAACACCTTATGAATTAACTAAAGAAATATATCCGAATTTAATCAAAAAACTTAATGCTAAATATATAAAACCAGACGATGTTACATTAAATCCAAAAGATATTTTAGGTGATGACAATGAAAAATAAAATACTTGATTTTCATCTAATATTAGGAGCAATAACATATAACGATTTGATTAATGATTTATCTTCTTTATTAAAAGATTATAATACCTTAGAAGAAACGATTCAGGATATACTTAAAAATAATAACTATGATGATGAATATATATCATCATTACTTAATGATAATATTTCTAATAGGTTAGAATGGCTATTATTTGTTCTTAAAAGTTTACTTTAAAGTTAAACGAAAAAACAGAAGTTACTGCTTCTGTTCTTTCGTTGGCAAACAAGCCACATTCACTAAAAATTCAATATGTACGGGCACTTAGTCGCGAAAAGACCAAGTATCGTGCACTTTTTGACGTGCAACAATTTTTCCATACAAGTGGTAGTATACCACACTTTATAAAAAATTCAATTTTTTTGTGCTTCTTTAACGTTTTATATGGGCAATTACTTCTTAAAAAGGAAGATAAGGTAAATTCTCGGGCACTTTCAATTTAATTCAAGC
>CAOMRW010000067.1 GCA_948485625.1 uncultured Clostridia bacterium
ATAAAAGTATTTATTCAAAATCGAGTTTCCATCTTTGTTTATGCGTGTGTCGTAATGGTTAAACTCCCTACCTAACATCCTAGGTTCGACATATATCCGGAACGCATTTTTTCTGAGTTATGAGAAAGAGTGGACTTTGAGTGAAATCTGTGAAAACTTGGATTTGTGGCTAAGTTGTGAGTTGTTCGTTAACAATTATTCCGCAAACAAAAAACTTATTAAGTTAAGTTTCCATCTTCCTGATCGAGGCCATTAACTTCCCCTAGTTAACGGACGGCTCCTTTCAATAAGGATTTCATTTGGAGTAGATCTCTTTTATAAGTAATTCAGAAAAAGGCCTCTCAGGGTTGGTTTTTGCACTTTTGTTTTTATATTTTTATAAAAATGTATCCAACACTTAATCCCGCAGAAGAAACAACACCTATACCAATTGAATATGCTTACTTTTTAGAAGATGGAGAACAAGATCCAAGCAAACCTAATCGATATTACTTTAATTTTCCTCAAGAATGGTGTACATCAAATAGAGGGGAATCAATTGTAGGCGTGAGAAGTATTTATTTAATGGCACGAAGAAGAAAATTAGAATTTGATTTTAGCATTAGAAAGTATTTGAGGAAAGATTTTGATGAACTAAAGGCAAAGAAAGGAAATGAAGACTTAACTAATGATGAAATATACGATTTATTACCAAAAAAATCAAAAATAGAATTAACAATTCATGTTATATCTTGGTTATCGACTGAGAATGATATGAGAAAAATATTTGATGATATAAATAACCAATTAGATGAAGTTTTTGAAAAATATAATAAAGCATTCTTAAATGAGTGTAAAGTAACAGCTGCTTCCCTGAAAGAAATATATGAACAATATATAGCTATCACTAAAGAATATATCAATCCAATATTTGGACGTTTTTATTTTGTAAAAGATGTGTTAACATTTCTATTTAATGCCAAAGAAAAGTATCAAGAATATAAAACAAAAATCGATAATTGGTTTAAAGAGCATGAAGAAAAGATTGTTCCAATCTTCCGCCAAGATAAGATTGATAGAAGCCGAAACGATTTTCAAATGGATGGATATTATGATTATGATAAGAAAGCATTTATCGAAACCATTTTTTCACCGCAGAACTTAGAAAAGAGTATAAAATCCAAACCATCATTTATATATATGGCACCAGAGATAACAGATTATGAAGAAATTCCAACACCAACACCTACACCAACACCAAAACCAATACCAGGGGAAAATGATTTTGTCGAATTAGGTCTATTTTATGTTGATTTCAATATTAAATTTATAGAAAGTGATAGAACAGATTCTAATTATAAGAATACTGATTTTGCAGATTTATTTAATATAGGAGATGAACCATACCAAAATAATCCATATAAATTTAATAATAAATGGTGCAGAAGATTAGATTTTAAAAATGTTTGGGATAGACATTCATGTAAAGTTTATTCATCAATAGCAGAACAATCAAATAAATATTATTTAGGTAATAGTCAAATATATTTCAGTCCTATCAAGTACTTCAAACTGAACTCAACTGATCAAAGATTTTGGATAGAATTATATTCAGGGCGTCATAATAATATTCCTGTTCTGGTACCAAACAATGAATCATTTGTCATTGAAATGCAATTATTACCATTTAAGAAGATGCTTTACATTTAAGACTAATTTAAATGAACAAAAAGCATTTTAAAACAATTAATGAGCTTCATTCTTTTTTTCCTTGGAGATCAGCCTCTAAATTTGTTCCACTCGCAAAACGATATGGATTCACAGAAGAAGCCGCATTAGATTATTTAAGGAAGATAGTACATGACGTTAAGGTACCTAAAGCAAAGTTTATGAATATCTATTCTAAACACTCTGGGGGATATC
>CAOMRW010000068.1 GCA_948485625.1 uncultured Clostridia bacterium
AAGGGGTAGAAATTTATGTCCCAAACTCTATGACACAAAAGGTCGATGCGTTAGAATTATATAAAGCAGTTCATTTATTCAAAGATCGTATGTTATTCAAAAGCATGCAATTAAAAGGTGATGTAGATGAAAAAGATTATTTTGTTCCACAAAAAAGATTTTATTTTCCATTTGACGCTGCATTCGAATATCCTTCTAGAGTAGGTTATGGAACTTTAGACTCAAAAAATGCGATTAAATTGGCTAAATTTTATAAAGACTTTCTTGATGTAAAACAAAAAGTTGAAACTGGTGGAACAGGAGGAGGTGGAGGAACAGCTGATTTATCAACATATGGTTTATCATTAAATAATAACAATTTAGAATTATCAAAACCAGTTGTATTCAAAAACGGATTCTCATATAAATATACATATAAAGATAATGATGGAAAAGAACAAACGATTGACATAGATGAAAAGAAACTTGCTGCAGTTTTCAAACAAACAACATATAATAAAAATTGGAAAAAAACTTTGGAAAATTTACATCTTGATTTAACAGAAAAAACTGGAGGAACATATTCATTATTATCTCTTGAAAACCAAGAAGTTGCGCTATTAGCTGATAACCAAGAAGTTGCGTTATTAGCTGATGAACAAGAAGAATTATATGATTTTACTTCAGATTTAGGAGAAATTTTAACAATGTTAAATCAATTTGTCAATGTAACATATGAAGGATTAAATGCAACTGATTTGGATTTAGAACTTAATTACCCGAAAAATTCTGATTTAACCAATTTGTTTGTTAATTCTTTATATGCAATGGCTATGAGCAATCATATACCAATAGAAGTTTTAAAACCTATTGATTTATCATTATTAGGTTTTCAAAGAAGTGCTGCAAAAGATATTTCAATAACAACAGATGGTTCGACCAAAAAAACTATTACAATAGAATTACAAAACGTAGACACAGTTAATAAACATTTCATTTTCTATATCTTCTCAAGAAAAAGACATCTTGAACAATATCATCGTTTATGTGTTGATTTTCTGTTTGACCTTAATTTGAATCTCGAAGAAAATGAACTACAATCAAATGTTGTATTTGAAAGATTCAGTTTTTACTATCAACCAAATGGATTACATTTAGAAATTGTTGGCGAATTTGATTTCAAGTTAGAGTTTGACAATGATGATGAAAGTTATTTTCAAGTTAATGAGATAACTGATAAAAACACACAAGAAAACGAAATTAAACTTTCAAATAGAATTGTTGCTTATTATGATTTACCAGTAAATGAATATGTAAAAGAATTAATTGATACATTTAAAACTGGAATTCCTGTAAACATTTTAGAGCAAATTGATGCCAATAAAGAAAATATTGAAGAAATAAATACAAATATTGAAACAATTAATACAAAAATAGAAGAGATTAAAACAAGTGGTGGAACAGGAGATGGAGAATCAGTTGATTTAAGTCAGTATGCGAAAAAAGAAGATTTAGAATCTTTAAGAAAATATAATGATTTAACTTATAAATTAAATGATTATTATCAAATAACAAATGCTGGAAATATGGCTAGAATAGAATCAATATCAACATTAGAAGGAATTAACCTAGTAGGAACATATATTAGAAATGAAGAAACTAAAAGATTTGATATCGTTTTTGCAAAACAAGGAACTTATAGACATGGTTCTTATGATTATAATTATTGTTTAATTGAAGAAAATATTTATTTAAGATGTAGAGCTCATACTAAAAATTACATTGAATTTATACAAGTAGTTGAAGGATTAAATGATGATATTAAATATACTACAAATTTAACTTATGCTGGTAAAAGAACAAATGATGAATTAGTATTAAATAGTCAATTAGATGAAATTAAAAATAAAGTTGAA
>CAOMRW010000069.1 GCA_948485625.1 uncultured Clostridia bacterium
ATTTAGCATATCTGAATCCACTAAATTTGTTTCTCTCATCTAGTACTTCAATGATTTGCTTTAGCAAAGTTGGCAGAGCCAATGACATATCCATGCGAATCACATGTCCTAACATTTTTGAATGCATCACAAGCTTTAGCTTGGGCCTTGCTTTAGCAAGTCATATACTTGTTGTGTTTCGCGTGATGTATAGATTGGATTCCTTAGAGTGAACTTTTTATACTGTGTCATTATTTTTAAATCTGATGGTGTGTCCATTTAATAGCGGGAAAAAATTAATGGCAGCTCAGCTGACTTTTGGCGTTAGCCAAATGGAGGGATTTTTTACACGGGACGTTAAAAAATCACGCCATTTTATATACTACTTTTTGAATAACGAACTTTTTTGATTAGAGAACTTTTTGAATACGCGAACGATAGAACTTTTTGAATGGGGTCCAGGGGCGCGAGCCCTTGGAGTAGTCTCGAGCGGAGCGAAGAGGGTAGGCTGTGCGATAGCGGAGCCTACCGTTAACTACTGATATCTAGAGTTAATTCTTAAGCGCATTTTATTTAAAGTATCATCATCATAACATCCAGTTTGTTTAAGTGCATAAATGAAGCAACAATCATCTAATTCTACTCGTTGTTGATTTTTCTTATTTACAAGAGATGTGAATATTTGTAATTTATTTAAATATTTTATTACATTTAATGGACACTTTTCATGAATTACATATTGAAAGAAGCTGCCGCCGATATCATTATTAGTATTATATGATTTGAATTCACTAAATTTGACAGCATTAAATAGGCTCCATTCAGGAATCTTTTCTGCGCCTTTTTCATAAAAGTATTCAGGTACGACGTTTTCAATGTCAAATATAAAATGATTTTCATTAAGATTATTCATTAATTGTTTGTATACTTCTGGAGTTAATTGTTTAGAATGCCATTGATTATCAACTTTGAAAGCTATCTTATATTTAGATATAATTGGTAATTTATCTATGTGTTCTTTAAAGAAATCTATTAATTGTGGTAATAATATTTTTCGTCCGTCATTATCTAATCTATTAAAATCAATATACCAGTTGGTTGGTGATTTCTTTAATTGTTTCATTATTTGTTTAGCTATATCTGATTGTGATTTACTGTCTACTTTGATTGATTCATCTTTTGACTCATTTTGGTGTTCTTCTTGTGTAGTATTATTACGTTTACCTTTAAAAAACCAATAGATGGCGTCATAATTATCTATATCACCATTATAACCTTCTTGTTGAGCAAAATCTATTATATCTCTTATGCAGTCTTCTTTTGATGTCCAATAGTGATTAAAATCATGTGCTAATTTTTCATTAATAATTAATTCAAATAATTGAAATAATTTTTGGTTATCAATTTCTGATAGTTTCATTTTTTTAAAAGAATAAAATTTTATAAAATATGTATTTATTTATACCAGATATTATTTCATATAACATTTCAAAAAATTTTTTTGAAAATTATTTTTGATGACTTTTTGTGAGGTATAAAAATTTTAAAAAATAGTATAAAAAATATATATCTAAGTGGTTTTCATATCACATGTCAGACACAAATTTTAGTCAAAAATGAATCCAAAAATGGGTATATTTAATGTGAAAATAAGGTTTATTATATCTTATATTTGGTCTGTATAATGAAATCAAAAATGAAGACCGAAATGAAAGTCCAAAATTAGCGCTGATCATGATGCTGATTCGTAGCTCGTCAGAGCGGAGAATCATAATTGGGGGGATTTTAGAACTTTAGGTCTAGAATCACCACAATTGTATACTACTAAATAATCATAATGTTATTTCAATACGTATAATATAATCATCAAAATGCTCATAGTGTACTATCAATAAATATTTGCTAAATAATGG
>CAOMRW010000070.1 GCA_948485625.1 uncultured Clostridia bacterium
AAAATTCATTCAAAAAGTTTTGATATAATAAACATATGAAATCTTTCGCCAAAAATCAGATTTAAATCTTTTTCTAATAAAATATCATTAAAAAGTATAATGCATTTTTAATTTATTTCTTTATTTATTCACTTTGTTTTATTATTCGACTTACGGAGATATCAATTAAATTATCAATATTGATTTTATCATTGATTTTGATATGCTCAGATACTAGTGGTTTTCCAGCAATGCATTCTTTCAATCTTGACACCCATTCTCGATAAAGATTTTGAGCAATTTCAACTGTGAATTTTTCATTTGATATTTTCTTCCAGCTTTCTTCAATGAAACACCTTAGAGCCAGTTCAGTATCTCCTTTTGCTTGAATATCTTTTAATTTAATGAAGCCAAAGTATCCTTCTACTACTCCGTTTAAAGCAGGACTGTAAGGAACAATCGGAATAAGCGAAATTTTTAAACGTTCTATTTGTTCTTCTACACATTTTGTGTTATGCATTGGACAGTTATCTTCGATGATGAGAATCTCGACTTGATTATTACAAATATATTTTCTTGCGAATTCATTGACATCACTTAAGAATTGAGCATATTCAGCTCCATCAACTGATTTATGACAAAATTTATATAATGTTCCGAATCCTGGAAACACGACTGATAGAATTGACATCTTAACTTTTTTCAATGGACAATTAATTACAGGTGTCAATCCAGCAAATGCTCTTCCATAACTTTTGTTTTGATTAGATATAACCGCAGCTTCATCAATGAATCCCAATAAAATATTTTTTTCTTTCAGTATTGTTTCCATAAACATGCTCCATGCTACACGAAATATCCTAAGACCTACACTGTTTCTATTTGGTGGAGCAAAGGAAGCTTTCTTAACAGTTAATTTCAACATACGAAGAAATGAATAAAAGGTTCGAACGCTAATATTTTTTTCAAAATGAGGCCCATATTTAGAGTTCAAGTAACAAGTATATTGTGACGCATTCATTGTAGGAAAGTCAAGGACTAATGAAAGCAAACAATCAAGCGTTTCATTTGTTACCACGGAAACATCTGTACGTTCTCCTCCCCATTCATCATATATTTTTGCACTATTTAGAATTTCATTTCGTTTACTTTCATCAGAACTTTCAAACCAAGCAATTTTCGCCATTAAAGATGAATATCCATACAAAAAAGGCGTTTTCTTTTCTCTTTTTTCACGATCATTTTTTTCGACATCTACCTTCCTTTTCTTTCTTTTTCTTCTATTTGCTCTAATCGCTTCTTCATTTTTCAATATATTTTCATATTCTTTTACAAGTGGAGATTTAGATTGATCATTTGAATTTCGTTCTATATAGTATTTGACAAATTCGCTTTTGGATTTATATTGATGTATAGATCTTTCATATTCTTGTAGAAATTCTTGTATAATTAATGATCGCTGTTCTAATTTCCCTTTTGGTACATCTGCAGAATGTAAATTTATGTTTTTCATTATTTCCTTCCTGATTTTTTCAGCATCTAAAAACTCTGCTCTTTCTCGCCAGTTATAATCACCAAAATAAAACTGGTTATCATCATTATTATCATCTTCAAGAACATTTTCTAATGGATCGGTATCACTGTATTCAGAGATACGATTTTCAGGTATCCAGTTTAGATATCCTAATCTATGATGATCTATTTGTATATGATTTTTTTGTTTTTGATTAGTTTTTTTTTTTTATGATTGTCAAATACATCTCCTGATTTATTGACTTTTTCATCATATTCAGATGTAGATCCATCTGAAATCAAATTAATATGTTCATTTAAACAATCATGAACTTCATGTATTTGCCATTCTTTTTCTTCTTCTTTTTCTTCTTCTTCTTTTTCTTCTTCTTCTTCTTCCT
>CAOMRW010000071.1 GCA_948485625.1 uncultured Clostridia bacterium
TTGTTAAATAAAATAGTTAATTCTCGTTTTTAAAAATTTAGAGAAATTAGTTTTGTAAATATAATTTAAGTGATTATAATAAATCCTGTTTCATTTGTCATGAAAGGAAGGTTTATTATAATGAAACAAAAACATTTAACACTTGAAGAAAGAGAATATATTGAAGATATGTTAAAAGATAATTTTAATTTCACTCAAATTGGAGAAAAAATTGGAAAACATAGAACTACTATCTCAAAAGAAATACTTAATCACAGATTTAAAAAAGAAAGTGTACAATATAACTCTTACTTTGCAAATTGTATCCATTCTGACACTTGTGAAAATCATGGTTATAAAAGTTGCAATAAATCATGCAAAAATTTTGTGGAAAAAGAATGTCCTATACTTAAAGTTTCACCCTACGTCTGTAATGGATGCAATAAAAAGTCTCATTGCAGATTTTCTAAATATTATTACAGAGCTAAAGATGCCAATCGTGAATATGAATCTTTTAGATCAGAATCTAGAGTTGGCGTAAGAATATCACAAGAAGAAATTTATGAAATTAACACTATCATTACACCTTTAATTAAAGAGAAAAAACAAAGTATTAATCACGTTTTTATCAATCATCCTGATTTGTTATATTTTTCTAAACCAACATTTTATTCTTATGTGAATCATAATTTATTTTCTTTTAGAAATATTGATTTGACTCGTAAAGTAAAATATAAACCTAGAAAAGATGATAAGAAAAGAAGAACAAGAACAGAATCTATTATTAGAATTGGAAGAACTCATAAAGATTTTTTAGATTATATAACTTTAAATCCTTCTGCTTCTATTGTTGAAATGGATACTGTTGAAGGCGTTAAAGGTGGAAAAGTCTTTCTCACTCTTCTATTTCGTCAGTATAACTTTATGCTTATATTTTTAATGGATAATAAAACAATGGAATGCGTAGAACGCGTATTTATTTATATTAGAAAGTTAATTGGAAATGATGAATTTAAAAGATTATTTGAAGTAATACTTACTGATAATGGAAGTGAGTTTTTTAATCCTATCAGCATAGAAATTGACTATCAAACTGGAGAAGTATTATCTCATGTATTCTATTGTGATCCCTCTGCTTCTTACCAAAAAGGAAGTATTGAAAAAAATCATGAATATATTAGATACGTTATTCCTAAATCTAATTCATTCAATCATTTAACTCAAAAAGATTGCAATCTTTTAGCTTCTCATATTAATTCTACTAGTAGAATTATTCTAAATAATAAAACGCCTTATGAGGCAGTTCAAACCTTATTAAATGAAGAAATAATAAACAAATTGGGTATCAAACTAATTCATCCAGATGATGTTAATCTATCTTCTTCTTTATTAGAAAGAGGAACTAAAAATGATTGATGAAAATATTATTAATTTACAAGATATAAAAATATACTCTAAAGAGTTATTAGAGTATATAGAGTACAATTTCTTTATGACTTTTGAACTTAAAGAAATTTTAGTCTATTTCAAATCAGCAATCTCTGAAATAGACAATATTAATGATTACATTTTAGAATTAGAATCTAAAATAAATGAACTAGAACAAAATAGTTATTATTAATGTTCTAAACAAATTATAAATGACAAATGAAACATATAAAATCATCTATAATTTCTTTTATTAATGACGAGAATTTAGTTCTGTAATTTTTAAAAAAATGATATTTTCGTCACTTTTTTGCGTGGTATTAAAAACTTAATTTCTCTTCATCAATTGGTAGATTATCATTTTTTCATTATATAATCAATAAATTTTAGAAAAAAATACACGTTCTATCAATTAAAAACGGGCATTTACTTTAATAATTACCTTTTCTTTTATCTGTGAGAATTTAGTTTACAACTCAACG
>CAOMRW010000072.1 GCA_948485625.1 uncultured Clostridia bacterium
CACATTTAATATTAGTTAGAGTTTTTATTATACCTGCAACTTATAGAAATGATGATAGTTTTATATCAAAATATTGTCCAATATTAAATAATTGTTCAATTGAATAAAAATATATATTCTAATAATTCAATTTTATTTTTTTTTATTTTTTAAATTATTTAAACAATGGATAACAATAATGAAAATCAAGCAATTGAATACGACTTACCTTTAGAATATCAGGGTGAAGTAGGTGATTTTAATTATACTGGTATTGAACCAAGTAAAACAAGAAGGAAAGGACCTATAAGAGGATTAAATCCATTATATGAATTAGTAAGTAGCAAACAACATCAAGATATAGTAAGAAGAAATAATTTTATGCCTGGTCAATTTGATTTATGGAATGAAAATCCAACAGGTGGTAATAAAAAATATTGGGGAGGTAATTATGATTTAGACAATGACGGAATAGATGAATTTGTTGTACGACGTGGTGGCTCAGAGGGACCTATTGTTGCAGTAAATGGCTATACAACCAAACAATCAGACTGGTTAGCTCGTAGAAAATTTTATGAAAAATACCCTGAAAGAGAAAATAGAAAAGGTAAAACTGTAAATTCATTTATGAGAGATGAATACTTTAATCCAACTTATGATACAACAGGAAATATTACTAGATGGTCAAAAGATCCAGCTGCAGATGAAGATTTTAAGAAATATCATAAAATGTATAACTTCCATGCACCAGGTCCTTTATCACCATTCCGTGCAATTGGTCAATATATCGTATATCCTGCAATTAAAGCTGCTTTTATCCAAATAGCAAACGGCAATGAAAAATTAGCTAAATATGTTAGAAAAGTAGTTGTTTCACATTATAATATTAAAGCTTATGAATCAAATGTATTATCAGGAATTTATAATTATTTAGTAAGAGACCCAGTATTAAATAAAATCCAAGGTTCCTTAGAACAATTAAAACAAGATTATTTAACAATTAAACGAGCAACTAAAGGTTCAAACTTTAATCCTAACTTTGAAAACGTACAATCAGCAGATTATAAAGAATTTGAACGATGGTTATTTGCTAAAAAGGAAATAAAAACATTAGTTAAAAATTATGTTAATACAATGTTATCAACACAAAAAGAACAACTTAAGAATGCAATAACAACTAAAATTGTTAGAAAAATAACCAGTGAAATTAACAATATCAAAAACGTCGCTACTCAATTATTACAACAAGACCTTCAACAATTACAAGCTCAATATGAATAAAAATAATTTATAAATAACTAAATATGAATTTAAACCTTAAACTTTGTGATAACGTAATTAATGAAACATTGAAGAATTCATCAAAAAAGAATAATGGAAATTTAATAAATGCAATTCATCCAGATTTAAACATAAAATATAATAGTGTTAATGTTATTGTTGGTAAGCAATCAATGGGTAAAACAGTTATTGCACTTCAAGAAATTATTAAAACTTCATTATTAGGAACACATCATTTATTAATATATATTACAAAAAATGGAGATGAAAATGATTTAACATTTCAATCATTAAAACATTTAATAAACATTCCATATAAAACAATAAGTGAATCTAAAGCAATTGATTTCGTTAAAGAATTGATAGCCGCTAAAAACTTATATTACACAATTAAAAGAGATCATTTAGAAAATAGAATAATTGATGAACAAAAATATGATATGTTCGATGTTTTAAAAATAAATAATTTTGATAAAGATGTTTTACATACAATAATTTTATTTGATGATATTTCTAATAATAAATTATTTTCAAGTGAAGAATCTTATTTTAGTCAACAAATACGTCGTTGTCGTCATACCAACATATCATATTTCTTATTAATTCAAGGATGGAAAGGATTAA
>CAOMRW010000073.1 GCA_948485625.1 uncultured Clostridia bacterium
CACAAAGATTAAATATATTTGGAAAGAATAAAAAAATGATGATGGCAAAGAAGAATAAGACGATGATAGAGAAGAAGAAGAAGAAGAAGATGATGATGATGATGCTGACAGAGAAGGAGAAGAATAAGATGATGATGATGATGACAGAGAAGGAGAAGAATAAGAAGATGATGATGACAGAGAAGGAGAAGATGATGATGATGACAAAGAAGAAGAAGATGATGATGATGGCAAATAAGATAATGGTGAAGATAAAGATAAAGATAAAGATAAAAATGATGATAAAGATGAAAATGAGGATAATAATGATAATAATAAAGAATAATGATAAGATGATGATGAAATTGGACGATAATAATGATTATACAATTATTTATACTACAATTTGAATGTGATTATGAGCGTTTGAGATTGATAACAGAGTTATTCGAGATAATGATCTGCAATTGTGTATTTTCTTCAAACTAAGTATATAACTCTTATGGGGCATATTGATTTAAATTGTCTGGCTTGTATTATTTAAATGCAGGACATGTGGATTTATAAAAGGTAATATTTTTTTGTGGAAATGTGATATGAAAAATCATGACTGGAAATGTAATAACTAATGTTTTATCATCATATTTTAAATAGATATAGTCATTCTTTAAGTTAATGGCCATTTTAGGTTGATAATAATCAATATTAACATATTTTTTTTTTTAATTCAAAATGACCAGTACCAATCAAAATGACAGCATATTTTCTTTTAAAAAGATCAAATGCAGAAAAATGGTCATTGAGCATTTAAAGCCTAGAAATATAGTAAAGCATAGTATTATATTGATGCATATGTTTCATATTTATCCCACAAATGAATAAAAATCTTCATTTTATTGTAAATTTTTTTTTACTCATCATATATTACAATAGATATAGAAAACATTAAAAACCTCTATACAAAACAATTCATAAAATATCTTTTTCAACTCCTTAAGTTCAAGAAGTTGGCAGATTTTTGAAAATATGTTTTTTAACAATATTTTGCAAATTTCTTAAGTAGATCCAATTAAATTTGAGTGAATTGTCAGTAAATTGTAACTCTCTTGATCTTGATAGTTATTTTGATGTGAACATCATCATATGTTAATTGATTCACACCTTTCGACTCCCTGATATATTTAATTCTATTTTATCTCTTGATTATTTGACTTTGCTCATTGAAATAACATGATCAATTGAACTTCTTGACTACACATGTTGCAGAAACAATTTAATATAAAGAAATTCCAAAATTTCTAGGGCTAAAAACCATTACAAGACTCATATAATATGATTCACTAGAGTTTTTCTTGAGTCGTTTCAATGATAATCATGTGTTTCAATGGTTATGAGTAGCAATTAGCTTGATATATGATGATATTGCAATAGTCATCGTTATTTCTGATAATGTAAGTTCTTAGTTTACATTAGGCCAATGATATAAATTAAGAATAACAGCCGTTTTCACCATCATTCATACTTTCTGCTGTTTTTAACTTTTATTTAAACAATTCTTCATATAGCTAGGGCTTTTTATGTTGATTATTGGTTGCCATAGATCTGATATCACAATAGATTTCCTACCCTGTATGATAACAATCTAAATCTAACTTCTACTTTTTCCTAACATAATAATTCTACTAATACTTATCATTGATTCTCATATATATATATATAATGTACACCATTATTGGGATAAATTAAAGTAATAACTGTTTGGACTGATTTGGATCTTTATCGTCATCTTCATGTAAGTAAGCATACATGCTTGTCCTTCTAGATTTAATGTTGAATATATTTAAATCATGATAAAAAAAAAAATGCTCTAATATGATT
>CAOMRW010000074.1 GCA_948485625.1 uncultured Clostridia bacterium
GTAAAGATTAATTCTCATTTTGAGAGTTCTCTTTACCTATTTTTATTATCTCTTCTAAAGTATATGGTTCTCCTAACATTAATTTTGAACACGCATTTATTATATTAATTCCATTCTTTTTGCATGTTTCTATATAGCTTCTTATTGTCGCATAATACTGAGCATATTCTATATTTTGAAATTGACCACATATTTTTAGTTTTGACTTTACTGGTCTTATTGCTCTTTCACATTCATTATTTGTTGATGGTAATCTAAAATCATATGCCCATAATAAGTAGTTTTTCTTATACTTCTTTATATCATTTAAGAATTTTATTTCTTTCTCAAATTCATAATTATTTGTATCTTCTTCATTTTCTAGAACTCCTTCTTCTACGATTTCATCATATCTCCTACTAAGTTTCTCTATATATTCTTTATTAAATTTTTCTTCTTTTTGACTTATTAATTTATTTCTTTCTTTATTAGTTTCGCTTAGTAATTTTATTAATTCTTCACACCATTTATGATGATTTGCTTCTTCGTATATCTTTCTTATTCTCCTTATTAGATGTATCATGCATTCTACATTCTCAAATGAATATTTTTCATTATAATTATGTATGATATGGTCGTGCATTACTATTGTTGTTCTAGGTGTTTCAAGTAATATATTATCTTCATCTAAACTTGCTTCATTTTTATTTGTATGGGCTAGTGTGAGTACCACATTCTCAGTACAGTATACTCTTAATATACCTTGTTTCTTATTTACCATGATTACTCCATCATCCCACCCATATACTGGTTGTTTTGGAAAATACTTTTTTAAATCATTAGTAAATTCTTCTAAATACTTATATGCTCGTTTTTGTAACTTTGCTACATATCCTTCACTTATGTTTATTTCTCCATATGTTATTCCACTTATTAGTTTTACTGTTTTATTAAATGGTGTATATATTTCATTTGTTAAACATACTGCTAATGATTGTACTGTTGTTCCATATTGGTTTTCTTCTTTTAAACTATTAGGTATATTGCTATGAAATTCATACCCACATTTATTACATTTATAATTATTAAATTTATATCTCCTCTTTATTATTTTAACATCATAATCTGTTTCATCTTTTTCTTCATAAGTATTTAATTCTTCTATATTTTTACTTCCACATTTTGGACATTCTTTCATATTAACATCTACTATTTCTGTTAATTCTTCTTCATTAAATTTCTTTAACTTATGTTTTGGATGACCTTTTTGTCCTCCTTTATCTTTTTCACTTTTTTCTCTAGTATTTGGTATATGCTTTTTCTTGTTTATTGGTGTCATAGATGTAGGTAATCCTGAATTTGTAGAATCATTGTTTAATTTTGATGACATTCTTGCTAGTTCTCTTTTTAAGGCTTCTATTTGTTTATCTTTATCTTTTAATTCATCATTTAATTTTTTTGTTCTTAATTCAACTTCTTTTTTTATAATTCCCTCTTGTTTTTTTCTTAGCATAGTATTTTGAAAATTAGCTGAGTTTAATTTACTCCTAAGTTCATTATTAACTGATAATAATTTTCTATAATCAATTTCTCTTTTTAATTCATTTGCATCCATTTTTTAGTACTCCTAATTAAGTTAAGTATCTCATAAATTCCTTTAAATTCAAGCATTTTAATCAACTTTTTCAAAGTTGTGGATTACTAGATATTTTTACTTTGCTTATCAACATAAAAACAAGCAAAATTTAACATAAACTTTACTTATTTTTTTCATATTTACTTATTTTTTACATTTTCTTCTTTTACTTTCTTTTTATTTTTTCTAAAATTGGCTGTGAATAGTAAC
>CAOMRW010000075.1 GCA_948485625.1 uncultured Clostridia bacterium
AATAATCAAATGATCAACAATGAATTGATTATGCAAACGTCTGCTGAAGCATGCACCCAAATTGCTTCTTATTTTGATGTCGTTGATAATTGTATACAAATGAGTGATACCAATAAACAATATTCAATCAATCCTCAAACATCATATTCTCCATCACCACCAATTCAACAAGGATCATATACATCAATTATCATATCACCAAACAGTCACAACACTGCAGATTTATATAATGGTTTTATCAAAGCAAGTATGAAAATAAAAGTAAATATAAATGAAAATTTAAGCAATGCTGCTAATGTAGGAGGTAAAAGATTTAATAGAATATGGTATGGATTTAAAGATGCTAGAGATGCTGTAGAGAAATATGAAATTGTTGCAAATGGTATCACAATCTATACTCAAAACTTTGCTTGTGAAGAATCGTTTTTAACTGCTTGTTGTGCTAATGAAACAACAAAAAGAGCAGATATTTATTCTAAAGCAAGACATAAAGATATTTGGAATAATAAAGAAGGATGTCGTTGTGGATTTATTGTTGAATGGGATAATAATACAATAGCTGAGGATACAATACATCTCAAAATAGATTTAAGAAGATTCTTACCATTATCAAACATCAAATACTTACCAGCATTTGCAGGTAAAATAGAATTACGTTTATACTTCTCCTGTGCAGGATTAGTTTATTGTCCATTAGGTCCAAGTTTAGATTTGAAAAATAATCCTGGCACATATTGTAAATATACTTTTGAAGACATTACAACTGAATTTAAACCAATAGGTGATTCAATATCATGTTGGTTTAAATCTACATCAGCAGGTGCAGCGCCTAATTTAACATATACATTGAATGCAGGAACAAGAACTAGCAATGTTGTTGAATATACTATTACAGACTGCTTATCTATTATACCATGCTTTGGAATTAGTGATAATATATATAACTCGTTAGTTCAGAGATATAGTAACCCATCAAATCCTTTAACATTTCCAACTCAAACATTATCTATATATACTACAACAAATGCATTAAAGAATATCAATGATAAAACAACATGTACAATTACTCCCAGATTTGTTGATAGCATATTTTGTTTGTTCCCATTACATAATCGACATAAAACTGTATTTAAGAATCCTTTGTTTGATTTATTTTATATTAGTGCGGGTGGTTATGGTAATATACCAGCTCGAGAATTTGGTACAAATGAAAAATATCCTGAGTTTTTAGAATATTGTCAGAACGCCATGAATATGAATGGAGAACAATCAGGCTTTAATAAAGAAGTTGTTGCAAGTTTAACTAATAAATATGCATATAATGCTACACTTGGAAATTATACTGATGATAGAACTAGTTTCTTTATAGGCTTACCAACAGAAACAGATAACACATATCAACAGGGATTAACAAGTTTAAGCCCAATAAACTTCGAGATAAATGTTTCTCAGAAAACAGGAAATAATACTTTTGCAAACGAAGTAGATACACCACCTTTATTATGTTTATTGTATGATTCATCAATAAGTATATTAGTTCAACCAAATGGAATGCCACCACTTGTTCGTATTGGGAATTACGATTTAACAACAGCAGAATAAAAAAGAAAAAGATATATAATTATTTTTGTTTAATTTATAAGTAAATGAATAGATATAAGAATCCTAATTCAAATGCTGTGGGAACTAGTGGCTTGATGTTTAATGAAAATATGAAAACAGAAAAACAAATTAATTATAATCATTATGGTATATTTGCAAATGATAATAC
>CAOMRW010000076.1 GCA_948485625.1 uncultured Clostridia bacterium
TTGGTAAAGTCTTCTTTTTGCTTTCCTTAAATGAGATAATAAGCACATCACCGAATTCATCTAATATTTCCTTATGGGTCATATATTTCCATAAATGATATTCACTATTGTCATTCTCTGCTCGCGGTGATGGATTAATAAATGGCTGCCTAAATTCTATAAATACTGGCTTAATACAACTATTACGGTATTTATTAATGAAGCATTTTTTATCCTCGAAATACAATGTTGCGGATGAAACGTTAAATTTTTCGGCCTTGAGTTTGTTATAGAAGTATTCAACGAACTTGGTAACGGACATAAACTTTGGCATGAGTTCCCCTTTTAGGGTAGATAAAAATAATTTTTATGTATGTGAGAAAAACGCGTTTTCTGAGTGGTACCTGCACGAGGTTTAAATAGCGAATATTAGTAGACCATTTGGAAAAACATAAAGATAAGTAGTAAGTAATTATAATGATTTTCTACCTTCGGTCGAAAACAACCATAATTGCAGCATACTTGCTTTTCATTTATGTAAATGCAAAAAAATTCTCAATCAGTTTGTTCGGCTAAGTATGATATTTCATATATTATGTTTTCGTCACTGGTATTCTTTCCTACTATTTCGAATAGCCTTTTCACTTCATTTAACCATTCTTGACTGATTCCATCAAGGTTACTGTGTTGCCATATATATTTAGCTTCTGCACTCCATGAAAGGTCTTTTAATCTTTTCCAGGCCTTATTATATTCTTCTATTTGTTTTATCCTTTTTTCTTCTTGTTCTTCCTTTTCTCGTTTTTTCCGTTCTTTCTCTTCATCAAGTCGTTTCAAATATTCCAGTTCTTGCTCTGCATATATTCTTTCTAGCTCTTCCTCTCTTCTTTCGAACTCATTCCTACTCTTTATTCTTACTTTTTCTAGCTTTTCTATTATTTCTTTAGCATTTCCAGTAACGTATCTTTTCAGGTCATACATTATATTTCTTTCATGCTTTTCTGGTTCTTCTTTCCATACTCTATCAAATAATAAGTCGTATGAATATCTACTGTTTTGTTTCTCACCGACCTCCTTACAAATTAATTTATACAGCACCTTTCTTATCTCTTCAATCTCTTCATCTATCTTATTCAGTATTTCTTTATGGCTCTTTCTGTATTTATTATATATATCTAGGTATCTTTCATGCCTAACATATTCACATGCATAATAACTGCATTCAAATGGTAAATAAGTTGGTGATAAGAAGTATAATAAATAATCATATGAGAGTTCATTTAATGGCTTTGATGGAATTCTTTCTGACAAAACTTTGTTGGCTGTTGTGGCTGTGAAGGACATTGCTTGAGGGTTCCTTTTTATGGTAAATAAAAAATCGATTTTAAATGCAACTTGTAAAAACTCGCGTTTTCTGTTAGCATGGATTGTAAGGTATTAACGTTAACTTCTTAGCAATCTATTAGAAAAAATGAACGAACTTTTAGGTAAAATAAATTTGTTACTGAATGAATCTTTCCTGTATAAATATAAGGAAGAAATGCATTAAATGAAATGTTAATAAAACAGTAATGAATCGTAAATGTTAGAGTGATGAAACCTATATGATTATTATAGTTATATGAATGCTTTTCGTTTTTGGATAGATAACGAAGTTCTTTAATTGGATTATGGGAGATTTTTGACCGAAGGTCGAAAATCGCCATAATCACATACTACTCCCAAGCTTTAAGAAGAGTGTCATCACTAATACTATCAAATGCATTTATCAAAA
>CAOMRW010000077.1 GCA_948485625.1 uncultured Clostridia bacterium
ATTCGATACACCATCAACATAATCAAGCAGCATAAAAATGCGTATAACGCATTTACATACAAATAGCATTATTAAGAAACGGATCATACTCATCTCTTAATGAAATAGAAAAAGAAATTAATGCTATTTGATTTATCTTTTATCAACTTTTCCATTAGACCAAATTTTTCAACATTAGAATCATTATCACAATAATTTTTCTCATATACCAGCGAAGATATTGCAGACCGATTAACATATATTTTTACATCGTCAATTTACAGACAAATACTGAGTCAAGCAAATCAAAACAGCAACATATGAACTATCTACTATTGAATTCAATAGTTAATTAAACAAATAATCGGCCAAAGTTTTTAGAATGATTAAGATTCGATCGATATATATCTCGAATCAAAAATGCTAAATTAGAAGTCTAATGAAATATAGAGTGTATATTTCCACTAAAATACTGGTTTGTTCAACTCGTTCTTTTTTATTTAGTTATTTAAAGATGACATTCATTTTTTAATTAATTGTGTGAATAAATGGTCGTTTTATTCAAAAAATTTTTATTTTAAGAGGCAATTTGGTTGTTGTCTAAGAATAAAATTCGAATTAATTAGCATTAACATCAAATTCTAAAATAATAAATTTATAAGCCATAAAGAGCATTTATAATTAATAAGATAGAAGGTGTGTTTAGTCATAAAAAATTCAGATTTTAAAAATTAATATAAATATGAGTGTCTTTATTTGATAATATTATTTAGCATCATCATAAACAAAGGTGTGCTTCAATATCTCAAGCTAGAATTCTGTGATATTTTATATAATATTGTATACGATAAATATTTATGCAAAAGCAGTAGCATAATATGCATAATTTTATGGTTTATTTTGGCGATTTTCATTATTTCTTCGTTTTAAACAGAATTTGATAAATCTGAGTCAATGTATACTTTATTATCTGATTCGACATGTCTGAATCATGCTGATATCATCTCTTCGTATTTATTTAAAGATTGTGATTGAAAATACCATTTGAACTCACCATAATATTCATCTCTACAACAAAAAATAATTGGTGTGATTCAGGCCAAATATATTATGAATTTTTATTGAGAATATAAACTATTGAAAATTTGATAAAAAAAGTGGCCTACCTTTTACATTTTTGGCCTGGCTTTTTCAGTGGACTATATCAATATAATTTTATATTATGAAATTTTTCTTTAATGAACAAATTAGCGCATATCTATATTTTATTTAATACACTTCTTCTTGAAGTTCGCTTCCTCCTTCCTTTTCATTGATCATTCTTTCTCTACGAATATACGGAATAATAATTATGAACAAGAAAACAACATCAATAATGAAAGTTGCGCCATCAAGTATATTGTAAACGTAAACGATTCTAACTGGATCGCTTTTGCCAGTATAATACAAACCGATTGAAGCGACAATTGTCAAAACTCCTTTTACAACAGCAGGAACGTACGGTGCCCATCCTTTTCCAACAGACATGCAGCAAGCATTAGCGACTTCGTTTACGCAGAATAAGAAGTTTGTATAAAATGGAATTCGTATAATCAAGTTCGAATAATATTGTTCTTCTGGTGTATTCAACCAAATTTTAGCAACAATCCATGGCTTTGGAACGATAATTGGAATGAAAA
>CAOMRW010000078.1 GCA_948485625.1 uncultured Clostridia bacterium
CAGACTGTTGACAAATAGGTATTAATTTTTGCTTATTTGTCTTTTTTATTGTTAAATTTAAATAAAATAAAAGATTAAGAAGGATATAAGCATTAATTAAGATTTATGCAAGGCAAACTTCTTTAAGTTCATACATGCATAAAGAAGGGTTAATTCGCGATGGACCCTTTCTTTTGTTCTAAAGTATGTTTTGGTTAACCCATATTTCATTTTGCCATCTGCAAAGACTCTTTCTATATGTTGAGGCCTTTGTTTATATATTTCTTGAACATCTAAATGATGTCTATAATCATTTGCCATTTCTTTATACTCCTCCCAAATGTGTCTTAATACTTGTTTATATGAACTTTTTGTACATTTATCTTTAAATGGACAATTTTGACAGTCTTTTTTATCTGCTTTATATATTTTATATCCATCTTTTGTTATTCCTTTAGGTATTAAATCTTTCACATTTGGGCATATATAAATATCATTATATTCATCATAGACAAATTCATACTTTTTTAACATATTTTTTCTATATCCTAATCTACTATATGGGAAGGCTGGTATTAAATCCAATTCTATTAATGTTTTACATATGTGACTAGTTATATATGCAGCATCTCCTACAAAGTATTTTATATCTCTTATATTAAAGTGATTAACTAAATTTTCAAATGAAGGATAAAAAGCGACTGAATCGTGCATATTACTTGGATTAGTATTTACTGTTAATATATAATTATTATTATCACATATCACACTTGTATTATAGGCAAACATTTTCTCCTTATCGCTTTTATATAACATTCCTGCATCTTTGTCTGTATCGCTAACTATAATTTCTTTTTCACCAATCACTTCTTCTATCTCAACTTCTTCATTACATTTTACTATTCTTTGTACTTCTTCTAAATATTCTTCTTCACTTAATTCTTTATTATGTAGTTCTATTAATGCCATCTCTAAATCTAGTTCTTTTTGATATTTCTTGGCTTCTATATTTACCATCTCTTTGTGATTTTTCTTTTTATTCGCATATGCTTTTGTATTTGTTGAATCTATATATACTGCGGTTAAGTCTAAACAATTATGTTGTTCCAATAAATCGATTACTTTATCAAATACTACTTGTAATAAATCTTTTTCTAACTTACAAAACTTCCTTTTATAATTCTTAGAATATGTTGAATGATTTGGTACTTTTTCAGTTATTCCATATCCGATAAACCATTTGTATAACATATTATATTCTAATGTTTCATATGTTTTTCTTAAACTATCTTCATGAAAAAGGAACTTTATTATATGAATCTTTATCAAAACTATTGGGTCTATACTTTTTCTTCCAACTTTTGAATATAGTTTTTCTACTTCTTCATATACAAAGTTCCAATCAAAATATTTTTCTATTATTCTTAAGAAATGATTTTGAGGTATTATCTCCTCTAAATTTACCATTTCGGTTTGATATTGTCTTTTTTCTCTTTTAGTCATCATATTATCACTTACTTTCTTTATTATTTCCAATTATATTATATCAGATTTTCATAAAAAAAGTAAGAACTGTAAGCTTTAAATTTGGAAATAATAAAGCGTTCTTACATATTTATTATACTATATTTTTTCTAAAAAGAAAAGACTATTGAACTTATTTGTCAACAGTCTGA
>CAOMRW010000079.1 GCA_948485625.1 uncultured Clostridia bacterium
GGTTGTATTATAAATAGTGTTGGTGAAATATAACACTATTTTTTAATAACAAAAAAGACATGTAATCTGTTACAATGTAATTAACGAATAAACATTGAAAGGTTGTGATCACATGTCTAATAATGATTATATATTAAATTTGTTAAATATTAAAGATAAAAATATATTTATTTTCACTGATAAGATGACTAATACTTCTATTAAAGGAAAAAATTACAATATTATTGAAGCTGTTTTAACTTATAAACCAACTTCTTGCCCTTTATGTGGTGTTATTAATAATTCCTCTAATGACATTATTAAATGGGGTTTTAGAAAAAATTGTAAAATTAAAATTCCTAAAATCTCTAATTGTTCTTCTCTACTTATTCTTCATAAACAACGTTTTCTCTGTAAACATTGTAACAATACTTTTATTGCTCAAACTGATTTAGTTGATAGATTTAAAAATATCTCTAATAATACTATTCTCCAAGTCAAACTCGAACTTATGTCTAAATCTAGCGAAAAAGATATTTCCAAAAGAACTAATGTCTCTGTCTCTTATGTTGATAAAATTCTTAATGATATTTCTTCTAAAACCATTTTTAGACATCCTCATCTTCCTTCTTCTATGAATTTTGATGAATTTAAAGCTACTAAAGATACTAAAGGTAAAATGGCATTTATTGTTTTAGATAATAACTCTGGTGATATTTTTGATATTTTAGATTCTAGAAAATCTATTGACTTAGAAAAATATTTTAAACGTTATCCTTTATCTGAACGTAGAAAAGTAAAACTAATTTCTACTGATTTTTATAAAGGTTATATTTATCTTTCTAAAAAACTTTTCAAAAATGCTTCTATTGTTATTGATAGATTTCATATTGTTACTCAAGTTTATAACGCTTTAAATATCACTAGAGTTAAATTATGTAATAAATCTAATCCTAATTATAATAAATTAAAATATTATTGGAAACTTATTCTTAAAAATGAAAATGATCTTTCTGACGAAAAAAATTATTCTAAACATTTTAGAAAACATTTATCCCAAAAAGAAATTGTTACTTTCCTTATCAATACTGATAAAACTCTTAAAGCAGATTATAATTGTTATCAGGGTATTATTAATTCTATTAAAGATAAAGATTTTAATAAATTTAAGAATATTATTACTCATCCTAATCCACTTATTTCAGATAAAATGAAACGAGCTTTAAAACTTTTTAGAGAATATGAACAATACATTTACAATTCTTTTGTTTTCGATATTAATAATGGAGTTATTGAAGGTACTAATAATCTCATTAAATGTTTAAAAAGAATTGCTTTTGGATATAGAAGATTTGATCATTTTATTGCTAGAATATTTCTAATTAAAGGTATTATAAAAGAATGATTAAAAGTCATTCTCCAAAATTTTAGTTACTTGTATCAAATTATTTGTCCACCAACACTATTTGACAAAGAACCGAAAGTGGTTATTTTTATTTTGCAATTTCTTCTGCTCTTGTTTCTCTTATGACTACAACTTTTATTGTTCCAGGATATTGCATTTCTTCTTCAACTCTATCTTTTATGTTTCTTGCAATTTTATAAGATTCTAAGTCATCTATTTCTTCTGGTTTTACAATTACCCTAAGTTCTCTACCTGCTTGCAA
>CAOMRW010000080.1 GCA_948485625.1 uncultured Clostridia bacterium
TTCTGATATATTTTATAAGCAGCTGGTTTCCTTGAATAATGAATCCTAGGGAAATCTTCATAACCTATATTACTACCTAACGGATTAGGTTGTCTTTCTGCTATTGTTTTTTGTAATGCTGCTTTTACTTCTCCTTCTCTTATTCCACTTGCTAACGTAGATAAACCTTTACCTATACCTATTGCTGTAGGATTAGCTGTAATCGCTCCAAAACCTTGTGCTGCTCCTCCTATCGTATTTAATATAGGTGCTTTATTTTTCCAAGCCCATTTCCCTACTTTACCAACTGTACTATCTCCAACAAATTTACTAGCTTTTCCAACTCCTGTTTTAATTGTATTCCATGTTTTATTAATAAATTTACCTAAAAATCCACCATTAGAATTTTGTTTTGAAGATGGTTCAATTATATCAGTATCAGAAACTGTTTCCATTGTCATTTATTTTATAATTAAAACTAACATTCAAAGTAATATTTGTTAGCTGTTATATTGCAAATAAATTTATCATGAAGCTCTCTATGTTGTAAGTATTCTTTTACTGTCTTCTTGATATTAAGGTTGTTATTTGTTTGTTGTAATAATGATGTAAAATCTTCTTCTGAGTATCCACTATAACATATGATATCTGTAGCCATTCTTTTAGCATTAATATGTACAAATCTAATAGTTTGAATAGCCATAATACAAGTTATATTATAATGTCTTGTTTTAGTTAATAATCTTAAGAATTCAGTATTATTATGAGTTAATAAATCACTTCCTGCACAATCATCTAATATGATTAAAGTATTATAAGGATAAGATGAGGTTTGATATTTGACTAACTTATTTGCGATATAAACTATTCTATCATCTATCTCTTGTAATGAATGTTTATTTATTAGTCTTTGCATTTCTTCATTCATTTCTTTCATTTTAGATAATACATGTTTAACCATAGCATAGTATTTAATTTTTCTTTTTAAATGTTTTCTTAAATAATTCATTAACTCTGTTTCATTTACATATACAATAGGAGTCTTTACTTCTTTACTCATCGCTTCTGCTGTTTTATCTGCTTTACCACTTGATGAACAAAATATAATTTTATGATAATAAGGATGTTTAAATAATCTTTCTGTTATTAGTATGTGCTTAAATATCCAATAACTCTTTCCTGAACCAGGACGTCCTATTAAAAAGTAAATTCCATTAGTACTAAAAGGATATAAAGGATGTAAAGGCTTAATTAATGCTCCTTCTATCTCTTTCTGATTCTTGCGCATTGTTTTTTGTATTAAGGATTCTACTTCTTTCATTATTTGTTTAGACATTTTATTTGTATTAAATCTATTTTTATATCCACTTTCTTATTCCATTTGGTATATTTCTTTTCTTCGACCAAAAATCAATTTCTAAATTAGATAGCTTAGTTGGTGCTCCTTCTCTTAGATTCTTTGCTGGGATTACATCTTCTGTACCTTCACTATATTTAATTTTATATTTATTCTTTTGTGTATCATATGAAATTATTTTATCTACTATTCCTCTCTTTCCACCTTTTAATGTTTG
>CAOMRW010000081.1 GCA_948485625.1 uncultured Clostridia bacterium
ACATAAAGATATCTTGTATTGATATTTATTGCCACCAGATATGTTAACTTACCTGAGAACATTAGGTCTATTAAGTATGTACCTCTTGCAGCTACTTTATGCAACTGGTATTTCTTGTTTTGCTTTAATGGAAATGAATTTACCTGTGTTGTTGTTTCTTTCAATGTAGGTTGTAAAGCCTTTATTGCTGCAACTTTATTCTTTCCCTTGAAGCCAATTAATCCTGAATAAGGTTGTTCTGTATATGCTACAGTTGTACCCGGCTGTTCGAAGTATTTTGTCTTATATAGCTCATACCACTTTTCATTAACGAAGTCTTCTCGCCTGCCAAAAGTGTGCACTGCCTGTCGCCATCCATCTAATATTGGAATAAATTGTTTAATAGGAAGTAATTCATCATCTGCGTGCTCAACAACGAATTTATTAAGCTTATCCATAATTGTATCTTCATGTGCAATTTTTCTTAACTCATCCGGATTCTCTTTCCTATTACGTTCATATGCCTCTACGTATTCTGCATAAATTCTGTCTTGGTCTGCTTTCAATAATACTTTCATATGTGCCATCATGTTTGCTTGCTGCCGTGACTTGAAACTTACTGCTCTATCAATTGATGATAACAAGTTCTCTCTAGCTAATCTGTAATGATTTCTGTATTCTTCCTGTCTTCTTACCATTTCATCTTTTCTATATTGCTCATCACGTTGTCGTCTAAAATATTCATCATGTCTCCTTCTATATTCAGTTACGTCTGCATCTAAACGTGTTCGAAATGTATTATAAAAGGCTTCTGCAGCTTCGAATATGGGATTCGAATAGAGTCTTAATTCATCTTCATTCCACAGTTTACTTTTCTTCCTTATATGCTTCATTATATAATGAAGTATGTCTTCATCTGGCTTTTTAATAGATTGTTTTATTACATAATCTCTTACAGGTTTTATATTCTTATATAAATATTCTATTGTTCGGTCATATATTCTTTTACGTAACTCTGGAGTAATACTCATTTTTTATCTAACAGAAAAAGTAAAATGAGTTTTTCGCCACAGCAAGAGGTTGAAAGAAAAAGTAGAAAAACATTTGCAACTGCGACATTAAGGAAAATCAATTCTCGCGTACAGTATTACAGAAGAGTATTAAATAATCCTAATAATATAGAACAACTAGAAAGTATAAGAAAAAAATACGAAAAAGATTTAAAAGTAAGAGCATTATTAAAAAGAGCAATAAATAATTTATACACATTATAGGCAAAAAAAATATTTTTTTATCTGACGCATGAATTATTGTAGTATTTTATATAAATGAATTTTTTGGTTGGCCAAATAAATGTAAACTTTTATGCCAATTATTTTTTCTATATTTGGTATAATTAAAGTAATAATAAAATTATTTTTCTTTAATGAAATAATAAAGTAATGACATTAAGACAAGCAAGAATATTAAGCAGTGAAACAGATAATACAATAAAGCAAGAGCAGAATACTAATGTTAACATTAAGATTACGCCAAAACAGCAACAACC
>CAOMRW010000082.1 GCA_948485625.1 uncultured Clostridia bacterium
ATTGGCATTACAATTTATTAGAATCTATTTCTGTTTGAGTATTCATATTATTACATTCAATGCCTCATTGAATGTTTGAATGAAATTATTTCAAATCATAATTGATATACGGGATCCGACCATGATAAATTTACTTTCTTTCAAACTTGCACAGTAGATCTTTAGCACAACCTTCGATTAAAAGTCCTTTAGAGCTATATCCTTTTTTCAATATATGATTTCATTAAGTTGAAAACAAGTCCAAATAAACACATCTATTAAACTTTAAAACAGAATTATTCTATCTATAAATAAATAACTACTAAAATTCATAAAAAAATCCATTATTGATTTATTATTAAAAAGTTTCATTAAGATCTATTCTTAAATAATTTCATGGCTAAACAATTTAAATACAAAAATCCAATAAGTCTTAAAAGTTTGTAATTTTATTTGATCCTGATATCACAGGGAAATGAATCAAGTTTGTTTGCTATCATTCCAATGATCATCAACAAAATTGCTATTAAATCTCTGGATTTTCCCCATTTCAATAGGGAGATTTTGTCATCATCCATAATAAATTTGTGGATTTTGGTGAATTTTAAAACCTTGGCACTATAATATTTTGATTATTTTTATGATAAAATAGTTATAAAATTCAGAAATACTGCATGTAATTTGTTCTTTTAAACATATTAATAATTATTTTACATAATTTACTATAATTTTAAGGGAATATGACTTAATAAGTTGTTCATCATGAGTTTTTCGTTTACCATTTCAAACACTTTGAATGTATTATTATTGGGGAGAAATTTCCACCAGGTTAGGTATTCTTCCGCTTATTCAGAGGTCCACTACTATTAAGCAAGACAGAACCCATTCGTTAATTAACATTGCAAATTAAAAAGTATTGTAATCGATATAAGAACAAATTACAAACAATATTTCTGAAATTTGTAGCTATTCAATCATAAAAATAATCAAAATATCTTAGTATCTGGGCTTTCCAATTCACCAAAATCCCCAAATTTATGGTGGATGGTGACGAAATCCCCCTATAGAAATGGGGGAAATCCAGAGGTTTATTTATCATCATTAGTATGAATAAAGCATTAATGAAACACATTAATGATAGTGAAGATAATAATTATATAAAATTTGTTCCTACTACTAATATATCTATTGATTTTTATATTGAATTCAACAAAATGGAAGATTCTGCTATGTTTTGTATTAGCAATGGAATATTTAAAGATATTAAGCTAGCATTTGATACAAATTCTCCAGTAATTTAAACAACTATCACACAGCATTTTATGTCTAAGTAGAAAGATCGAATTTTTTCATAGAGATATGCTTAACAAATATCATCTATACATTGATGAAATTCATTTTCTTCAGCATTAATTGTGATTACAAGATAATTTAATTATGTTAAGTTTATTTCAGCAACATTAAGAATAGAAATTTTTATTAGAATAATTGCTTATTAAAGAAGACATTTTACCATTATTATATAATGGAGATAC
>CAOMRW010000083.1 GCA_948485625.1 uncultured Clostridia bacterium
AAAAAGAAGAAAACAAGTATCTATGAAAAAGAAACAAGAAAATTCTTCTTTTTAAAGGCATGCAAAAGCAAAAAAATGAAACTTTGCAAAAAAAGTGTATATTTTCAAAGAACAAATAGTGTATAATTAAGGTAGTCTTAATTGAATAAAACGAGTGAGATTGAGACTTAAGTTGAAAGAGGTAAGTTTGTTTTTAATAAGTTCGCTTACTTCTTTTATTGTAGTCTTTAAATTCTTAATTAAGGTATCCCCATTGTTTAATAAAGTAAGTAATGTATGAGCAAATTGAATTAATAAATAAATATTCTTTGTTCCATTACAATCTTTTGTATATATGTGAGTAATATCCAAAGTAGAAGATTTTTGCTCTTTGAAACCTTTGTTTTCAATTTTCCACCTTTGTCTACCAAGAGATATAATTTCTTCTTTATTTTTAGAGTTAATAGATAAAGAAGTTATATAAGTGAAATTAGTTTTGAAATTATCAACTTCATTAGTTTCATCAAAACTAATAACATTAACAGTATAAAAATCTTTTTTTGTAAGTTCACCATATATAACTTCATTTTGATATTGATAATTATTTTCAATGATTTTAAATTGTTTCGAAATTTTTCTTGATTGAACTAGCGGGTTCTTCTTTATACCTTATAATATAATCAAACTTAAATTTATCACATAGCATAAGAAAAGGTTTGCCAATATAAAGAGCATCTCCACCGATAATAATAGGAAGTTTAGGGAATCTCTTCTTGATTTTACCTAACAATCTATAAGCAGCTTTCAATTCACAGTCTTGCTTATCAAATTTTCTAAAAGTATTACCAAGTTTATCTGTGTAAGTCTCATTTAAAACAAATTCAGTAGCAAGAGAAAAGGTCATGTTTCCACAAACTAGTTTAGCTTCTAAAGCATAGTAAGAATAAAGTTTATATTCATTATCTAGTCCTTCATTAAAAACTTTGGTAATAGCATGTTCCCCTAAGTCTATTTTAGAAGAAAATAAACCAGTACCATCAATAACAACATGAAACAATCCATTAAATCTATATTTATCAAGCATTTTACTTCTAATAAGAGTTTTAATCATATAAGTTTGAATAAACTCCAAATCAGAGAATTTAAGTTCTTTAATGACATTGATAATAGTATCTTTATGAGGTAATTCAATATAATTGGAGTTAAGAATATTATTAATGTTGTTAATAGTTTCATAAGTATTAAACTTTCTACCCAAATCATTCATAGACCTAATACCAGAGCAAAGAGATAACAATTTAGTAATAATACAAATTTTAACATCATAAGTAATATAGGAATGATTTCTATTATCGGTAAGATTATCTAACAAATCATAAAACTTAGGAAAGTATTGTTTTAAAATAATTAATAATTCTTCCAATGGGTTTACAGCATTTTTTAATTCTCTTTTCATTTTTCTTGTATATTTCATTAATTACAACC
>CAOMRW010000084.1 GCA_948485625.1 uncultured Clostridia bacterium
AAATTTGGTAATGATAATGCCTATTTAAGTATTTTCATGGCACTTTAATTGTTATTATTTGCGTTTGAGATTGTTAGCAGAATTATTCGAGATATTAATCTGCAAATATGTATTTGCTTCAAACTCTATATGGCATTTTTATGTGATAAATTGATTTAAATTATCTATCTTATAATATTTAAGATGGTACTGTCATCAATATATAGAGCATTTTGATATAAAAATAGCAATATCATACTGACTGAAATGTGAGGTGAAAATGTGATTGAAAATGTAAGTGCAAATGTTTTATTATCATATTTTAAATAAATATAGTAATATATCATTATGCTGATGTATATATACTTTACAATTATCCTGTAAATGAATGAGATATTGATTCAAAACCGAATATAGATGCAACAAAAATATTTTTATAAAAGCAATTGATTTCTTGTATTTTTTGATATAAAAATAAAACATGCAAGATCCACTAATATTAATACCAAACTTCAGTGTTTATATAGATTGAAGGAGAGATAGATAATTTGCACAAGCAAATGAAGTCAACCTTAGGAGTCCCGATAAGATTCCCTTTTGTTTGTGTGGATGCTATATGTTTTTCTTTGTGAGTCAGCATATTTACGAGATGCTATGATTTATAATCGATCAATGATCATATTGAAGAAAACTCACATACAAATGACGAAGAGATAACAAAAATACTGAATATTTATCCTACTGTTGATGAAACAAATGAGGCTTTAGATGTATTCAAATGCAGAATTAAGACATTAGAAGCTGAGAATACGAGTTTAAAGACTACGATAGTCGTTTATGAAGCCAGAATTGCAGCTCTCGAAGAGAAAAATGAACCTGTCAACCAAGATTTAATTGAATATAGATTTATCACAGGCTAAGCCACTGTTGGATATGATTTTATGACAAGGCATAATAAATTTTATGCTAATTTATTCTATCCATATACTGAAATATATCAAAATAAAACTTCTGAAAAGAGAGTACATGCTTATATTGAATATGATGATGCTAAAATTATGTATACTATCACTCCACCAACAGTTTATCTTAATAATGAGGCCTTGTTATTCACTAGTTCAAATACACAAATTAATGCAAACATAACTCAGCTTTATCTAGCAAGTTCCATGTTTGACAGAGGTTTTGAAATGGCTGATAATGAAGATAATGAGATTATTTATGACGACTAGGAAAGTTAGAGATTTTTTTGCAGAAAAACCAGTGATATCGTAGGTGCAGTTAGGTTTGGGCCCCCGTTTAGGACCAAAAGCCTAAAATATACAACTTATAATATTTTTAGCAACAATGCAATTTTAATAAATATTAAAAAAGATGAATAAAAGC
>CAOMRW010000085.1 GCA_948485625.1 uncultured Clostridia bacterium
CCTCACGAGTTTTGTTTCCTGCTTCATCAAGTTCGTTACCTACACTTTCCACAGGCTTATATTCCCCTAGTCGCTAGGGTATTTTTTCTTTTCTATATTAATCAGTTTTATTCTGTTATCTTTTTCTTTTCTATTAGTAACCTTATCCCTTCATTTATTAAATTTATACTAGCATTTATGTCTCTTTCTATTTTATTTCCACATTTTTTACATCTGTATTCTCTTTTATTTATCTCTTTCATACTTTCATCCTTGTTGTTACAATTACTACATATTTGACTACTACTATAATATGGACTAACTTTTATTAATATCTTCTCTTTCCATTTACACTTGTATTCTAATATGTTTTTTATTTTCCCAAATGTACTATTTAGGATTTCCTTTCTTAAATTTTTCTTCTTGTTTTCTTTACTAGTCATTCTTTTAATATTTAAACTCTCTATTACTATTACATCATTGTTATCTACTATCTTACTTACTATCTCTTCTGCTGTCTTCTTTCTTGCATTCTTTAACTTTCTATACACCTCTTCTAATTTACTTACTGTTTTTTTATAATTGTTACTTTCTTTTACTTGTCTACTTAATTTCTTTTGTATTTTTTTAATTCTTTTTTCATACTTTGTTAAATATTTCGGATTTCCATAATATTCATAGTCACTTGTTGTTACTAATGTTTTCACTCCTAAGTCTATTCCTACTATTCCTCTTGTCTTTTTTTCTTCTACTTTTATTTCTTCACTTACTACTACACTTACATAGTATCTATTTCCTTCTTTACTTATAGTAGCATTTATTATTCTTGCTTCTAGTTTATCTAAATTTCTATATCCTCTTATTTTTACTTCTTTTAGTTTAGGAAGTGTTATTATTTTTCTTTTTAAATCTATACTTATACTATTATATTCTTTTCCTTTATATTCACTTCTTATATTATTTGTTCTATAACTTCTTTTAGCTCCTTTTTTCTTATAATTAGGATAGTCTCCTTGTTTATTATTATATCTAGTTAATCCATTAATTAAATCAAATACTGCACATCTTAAACTACAGCTATCTACCTCTTTAAGAAATGAATATTCTTCATACATAGAAGGTATTAATTTATTTATATCAAATCTAGTTAAAGCATTATTTTCTTTTATTTTATATAGCATATTATTATATACAAGTCTTGAACATCCAAAAGTTTTATTTATTAATATTTCTTGTTCTTTATTTGGATAAAGTCTAAACTTATAAGCTTTGTTAACTAACATGACTAACACCTCCCTCCCTGTATATTAA
>CAOMRW010000086.1 GCA_948485625.1 uncultured Clostridia bacterium
CCATTCATGATAAGAAATAAAATAACAAACCAAATATTAAAAGAAAGTAATACAGGAAGTGGTTATCCAAGAGTAAATTTAAATAGAAAATCATATAATAAACACCAATTAATAGCAAAACAGTTCATTCCAAATCCAGATAATTTGCCTGAAATAGACCATATTAACCACGACAGGATGGACTATCATTTGGAGAATTTAAGATGGATATCACATGTTGACAATATGCATAATTTAGTTTCTTCCAGAAATGGAACCAAATATGAATATGTTGATGAAATACCAATTGAATCAATAAAAGTTGATTTCTATGAATCAAAAGGAGTAAGACATGAATTCAAAAATTATTATTACTGTGATGGTGTTTTTTATTATGACAATGATGTAAATTATAAGATTATACATATAAATATAAATTCAATCAATTGTAAATTAGTGTGCTTAAAAAATACAAATAATCATAAAGTAAATATGAGTGTAAATAAATTCTTAAAACAGCATGATATGTTATAAATGTAAAATATGGTAAAATATGGTAAAAGATAGTATTTAATTGGTTTTTTTTTGCAAATTAAAGATGTCAAATCATCTACGAGGAAGTAAAAGATTACAAGTGATTCAAAAATGGTTAAATGGTCGTGAAGATCCAGACTGGGATGTTTTGCCTTGTAAAACAGAAGGTAAATATATAGTTAGACCTCGCAAAGAACCATTAGCAAAGCCAGCTAATGAACCCATATCCAAGCCACCAGATGAACCCCCAGCTGAGCCACCCAGCGAACCACAGGAAGAAGAACCTGTCGTAGAGCAGTCAGATGAATCACCAGTTGTTGCTCAGCCAACAAAACCTCTACCCAAAAAAATCACTAGAACAAAATCACAAGTTCAACCTCAAATTTCTTCATCACAAATTTATGACCCAACAATTAACATCGAGATATTAAATCAGTTAAAATTATTAGGAGAAGAATTCAAAAATGAAAGGGCTAAGAAAGAACAAAAAAAGATGATAAAAGAAGTGGTACAAAAACAAATGAGAAAGCAGCCTAGACAATTTTACCAGTATACAGAGCCACAATATATCCAAGAACCC
>CAOMRW010000087.1 GCA_948485625.1 uncultured Clostridia bacterium
ACAGTTTTATTTTCCAAGTCCTTTTTATGATTCCCAATTAAAGGCTGCGTTCCAAATAGCACAAAGGGCAATAATAGTTATTATTAGACTCATAATATATCCAAATATTCGAGCATTATTTCTCTCACTCATCCCCCAAACAATAGAATATGATCCGCCTAATACAAAAATGAAAAATAATACATTGGCTATACCAGCATTACCAATAGCTAAAAAAATGACAAAGAGTACAAACGATGCCAATACAATACCCATAAATTTAAATAACCAGCCCCATCTTTTGTCTGACTTAGATTCTGGGGAGGGAGTTATACCTTCCATAATATAATTATAATAATCAGTATTAAGCAGAACTTCCTTTGCATAATCACCCATATCGCTTCTATCGAACAATAGTCTTACAATTATATCTTTAGATTCTTCTATACCTTTTCCTGTAATATTAGAATACCAATTTACAATATTATATATATTTTCCCCTTCCCTAAATTTTGCACATATCTGTTCGTCAGATATTGTAGGGGTAAACAGTTCTTTTTTCTCTATTTGATGAGGGGTCGAAGTGTTCATTGTTTTCAATTTTTATTGTATATCCTAAGACATCTACAATTTTAAGTAATGTATCTATTCTAACAATATGTTTTTTCGATTCAATATTAGCGATTGTAACATACGTTATTCCGGCTTTATCAGCTAACGCACGCTGAGTATATTCAAGTTTACGAGTGGATGTCATCCAATCTGCAAAACCTTCAAAATCACAAATAACTTTCCTTTTTTTGCCTTTTAACAAAACCATTTTAGATTTTATAGCCGCCAAATAAGTACAAACAAGATTTATATTATAATTATTTGACGCTTTCTCTAAATACTGCAATTGATTAAATGTAAACCCTGTCAAACGACATAGTTCATTTTTACCTATACCCGCAGACTCACGTTGCACGATTAATTGTTGGCTAAACTCAATTCGATTCATTATATTATAATTTGTAGAACAAAAATACAATAAAGTATTTTATACTGCAAAATATTTATTATCTTTTCTTTATAATTTTCTCCTCCACAAACCCAACG
>CAOMRW010000088.1 GCA_948485625.1 uncultured Clostridia bacterium
ACAAATAAAGATGAAAAAAGGAAAGCTATCAACAAGAAAAGGAAAGAATTGGATGACAAGGAGGCTGAAAAATTTGATGGTGTGAGGCCAACATTTTGTCAAGAAAAAGACAGATTAGAAAAGAGAGATATACAAATGGATGGTTATTATGATTGTGAGAAAATGACATTTATAGAAACAATATTTTCACCATGTAATCAGCCCAAACCAAAAGATGATGCCTCCTTCGATTATAATCAAAATAATTATAATTTCTACAAGGAAAGATATGCATATTATGTCGATTTTAAAATCGATTTTATTCACAGGCCAGTCGATTCAAATAATAATCAAAATAATTCTGTTAATCAAAAGTATGATTTTGTTGATGTATTTAACATTGGGAAAGAACCATTCCAAAATAATGTAAGTAAATATAAAAATATATCTGATGGAAAGGATGAAGGGAAATGGCTTCGAGAAATCAATTTTTATAATGTATGGGATAGACATTCTTGTAAAGTTTATTCTTCAATAGCCGAACAGTCAAATAAATACTATTTGGGAAACAGTCAAATCTACTTCATCCCCATCAAATATTTTAAGCTCAACTCAACAGATCAAAGATTTTGGATTGAGTTTCATTCATCTAGATATTCTAATATTCCTGTTATGTTGCCAATTAATGAATCATTTGTGATTGAGATGATATTCTTACCATACAAGAAGATGTTATATATTTAAATTTTTTATTTTTACATAAATGACATCTGAATTTGTCCCTCTACTTAATTTTGAAAATGATTATGAAATAATGGTTGAATATCCAAATGTTATTAGAAATAAGACAAATAGGAAAATATTAAAAGAGACAATTAATGCATATGGATATGTTGTTGTTTCTTTAAATTCTTATCCATACAAAAAGCACAGACTAATAGCCATGCAATTTATTCCTAATCCTAATAACTTTTCGCAGGTTGACCATAAAAATCATAATAAAACAGATAATAGAATTGATAATTTGAGGTGGTGTGATAATTCAGTAAACAATAAGAATAGATTAAGTTATAATGG
>CAOMRW010000089.1 GCA_948485625.1 uncultured Clostridia bacterium
AAGATTCCAAAATGATTAAATCCAACTGTATGTTCTGTTTTGGTTCCTTCGTTAAACATTTCTCCTTCTGCTCCAATAATTACACTATCTGGATTTCTGTATTTATTCATTTCATTTCCAAAAAAATTTTTAGAGCTTTTACTCTAAGACTGTTATATCATGTTGTCTTTTAAATCTATTTATCATCATTTTTATATTTTTATTATTTTTATCATTCAAATTAACATATTTATTCCCACATTTTATTTTATTAATATGCAGTACTCTATATACTTCATCAGTTATTCTTCTATAAAATATATCCTCTGCTGTCTCTTCATTGTAGTAGTAATAATATTCATCTTCATTAAATTCTCTCCTTTCTGTTTTTGTGTCATAGAAGTCAACAACCATAGCATCATCTGGTATGTCATCAACAAATTCATAAACTACTCCTGGATGATTTGAAGCTCTATTTCTATTATTCATTGCTCTATCACACCATCTCAAGTTCTTCAAATGATAATCTTCTCTAATTTTATTGATATGGTCTACCTCTGGGAAATTATTTGGATTTGGAATAAATTGTTTTGCTATAATTTGGTGCTTTTGGATTTTTTTACAATTTAAGCATACACTTGGATAACCATTTTGATTAATTGATTCAGCAATAACATAATGATTATCTGCTCTTCTGATAGTGAATGGATACAAAGATAATATTTCATAATCTGGATAATCAGCTAAAGGTACAAATTCTATAGCTTGCTCCATTTCCATAGAAATAAAAAATATAAAATAAATCAATTACTCTAAAACTAATGGTTGGCTTTCTCCAATAAATAATTCAGGAGTGTTTAATTCATATTTTTTACGTAATTCATCTATTAATGCACGCGTTTGTTTTGATACATTTTCTATAGAATAATTGTAATAACTATGTTCTTCATAATTTTGTTCTAAATTTGAACCATTAACAAAGAATTCATTCATCTTGTAATTTAATCGACGTCTAGAATTTGTGCTGAGTATTACATGCTCAATTTCATA